>JAJYIU010000010.1:0-65734 GCA_021789895.1 Acidobacteriota bacterium
GTCCACCGATGGGAGTTAGATATGCCGAGGTCGAGTGGGAAAGTCGGGATTTCCTGTCAGGTCCCGACCCTCCGCGATTCAGTAACGCCAAGGCGAAGCCAAGCAAAACCGAAGGTTTTGCGAAAGGAGAAGTCGCGAGCGGAGCGAGGCGCAATAGCAATTTCGCAGAAATTGTTTTTAGCAATGCCGCGAGGCGACCTGGTGTACATGGACGTACATGAGGATTGCCGAGCCAATAGCAAAACCGCAGGTTTTGCTTAAAGCATGACAAAACAACGAAGCCCAGCGACGCTTATCGCTTCGTCCAGCATCGGCATCGTGGCCGCGCGCGCATTGCGCCCTATAATGTACGCCATGCGCCGTCCCTTGACCCTGGCATTGGCCCTCGCCGGACTTTTTATCAGCCTTTATTTGAGCTGGGTCTATGCTTCCCCCTCGCGCCCCATGCTTTGCCTCGGCACCGGCTGCGACTTCGTGCGCGCCAGCTCCTATGCTCATATCCTCGGCGTCCCCACCCCTTTTTATGGCGTGGCCCTCTACCTCGCCATCGCATTGCTGGTGCTGGCTGAAAGCGCCGCGTCGGAGAAACCCCGCCGGCGCTGGCAAGCCCTGCTGCTGGCGGCCGCCACCGTCGGCTTCCTCGTCTCCCTCGGCCTGACCGGCATCGAGGCCTTTGTCCTGCACCACTGGTGCGAATGGTGCCTGAGCTCGGCGGCCGTGGCCAGCTTGATCTTCCTCGTCACCGCCTACGGCGTGCTCCAGCGTCCGCAGCCTTCCGGCCCTTCGCGCCGCGAGGCCTGGGTCCATCTCGGCGTCTTCCTGCTCCTGGCTGCCGTCGGCGCCCCTTTATTCCTGCATCTCATGCACGCCGGCGAGTTGGCTCCCCCGCCCCTCCTGCGCGGTCCCCGGCAGCGTGAATTATTGGTCCGGCCCGATAGCCCGACACTGGGCAATCCTCGCGCCCGCGTGATGGTGGTCGAGTTTGCCGATTTTGAATGCCCGATGTGCTATCTGGCGCAGGTCAATGTCAACCGCATGCTGGCGCAGTATGGTGGAAAAATCCGCTTCGTCTTCCGCCAGTTCCCGCTGAATGCTGTGCATCCCTGGGCGGAAAAAGCCGCCGAAGCCAGCTTGTGCGCCGCCGCGCAAGGTAAATTCTGGCAAGCCGAGCGGCTTTTTTATCAACGCCAATATGATCTGACCCCCAAAGCGCTCAAAAATTACGCCCGCCAGTTGCAACTTCAGCCGGCCGCATTCGACGCCTGCCTGGATAGCGGCCGCATGGCCGCGCGCGTCCGGCAGGATGTTGCCGATGGCACTGCCCTGGGCGTGCGCGGCACGCCTACTTTTTTCATCAACCGCCGCGCCCTCATCGGCCCGCCCCGCTATGCTCAACTGCAGCGCCTCATAGAACAAGGACTTAGCGGGCAATCGCCTGGCTCTGAGGCTCAAATTCACCCCTCCGTTGGCGCATCCGCTCCGCCGCCGCCCCTTGCCCCCGCCGCCGGCCAGCCGCCTGCGGCTCAGTCCCCGGCTTCTCTCCCGTCACCGTCCGGCTCCGGTTTCGGCGGTAATTTGTTCGCCAATGCCGATCCGCTGACCTGCAATGTGAACGAGGCCAAACTCGTAAAGCCGGTCATGATCCATACCCCGGAAGCGAAAATTCTCTACCAATCCACTGCCCGGCCTTTGTTTATAGACGTTCGCATGGCTTCGGATTTCGCCCGCGGCCATATCCCCGGTGCCGTCAATATCCCGATTGAAGATTTCGCCGCCCGCAGCGCCCGCCTTCCCCGGTCCAAAACCATCGTCCTGTACGAAAGCGGCGCCGGCGTAGGCGAAGACGCCTGCGCTTTCAGCCGCGCTGCCGCCCGCATCCTGCTGGCTCGCGGTTTCAGCCCGGCCAGGGTGAAGGTGTACCAGAGTGGACTGCTCGCCTGGCAGCGCGCCGGCCTTCCCGTCGCTAAATAACCGGGCGCCCCGCATGAGGCGGCGTTTTGATCGGGTTTTATAAGTTAGTAAACACCCGTGTGGAAGCCGTTCCGGAGTGTGTCTGTAAACTATAGCAATCCCTCGGAAAATATTTATCGAGGTAACGTTTTATTTTTTAATATGCGTTTTTTCATTTATTATGAATTTTCTCCTCGAAAATACTGGCTGAAATTGACTTTCGTTTATTGTTCGCCTTATGTAGCATTTATGTAATTGATATATCTTAACTTATAAATAAAAAGCTCATCTTTGGATTGCCATGCTATAATGGGGCTTTAGAGTCAGAAGACTCGAATTAGCCGTCTTAAGCCGGCGCGCTCTTTGACAATTCGTCGTATCCATTGCCGCAGCCGTTACGCGCGGGATTGCCAACGAGGTTGAACGCTGGCCCGCGCGCGAACAGGCACCGGTCAATCAGGGTCATCCAGGGTCATCTCAGGGGCATCTTGAATTAGCAGATGGCACTGACTATATTGCTGACAATAATGCCCTTAACTGCAATAGGGTCATCTGTGCCATCTTTTTTGTATTTCCCCCTCATACTTCCTTGGCGTTGTTCTCCTTTCGGAAATCCAGGGTCAACTCAGGGGCATCTCTAAATCAGAGATGGCACTGTATATCTGATTGGCGCATCAGGGCTTACTATCGATAGGGTCATCTTGTACATCTTTTTTATCGTTTTCCCTCAACAACTGCGAGTGTATGCTGCCGGCGCGCCGCGCCGGATCTTAAGTCTATGTAGGAATGTGTTTTGGTGGAGGCGGTGGGAGTTGAACCCACGTCCGAGAGTGCTGCCAGACCAGAGCCTACGTGTGTAGTCCGTTCCGCGTGTCTCGCCGTCTCCAATTAGAACGAACAAGAATCGGATTCAGCCAGCCTGTGGATCTCGCCCTGCTGCGCCCAGGCCCGCGCCGCCGGCCAGCCCACTAAGATGACGCTCAGTTGCGGCTTATGGGCTCGCCGCAGTGAACGCGTTGCTTAAAAATTAAGCAGCGTATGCCAGTTGTTGATTGGCATTTCAGGGTTTCCATGCGCTTGCGGGTGCATGGCGCCCGACACGCCTCTCGTCCTCATCCACTCCCGTCGAAACCGGGACGCCCCCTTTGCTAATCGTTGTTATTGTAACACTTTATTCAATGTGCCTCGGCGGACGTGGATTCAGGCCGCTCGGCAACGTTGACCAACCTTGACCGCACCCGGCAACCCGTATTCTATTCCCATGGTTCGCTGCTGTTGTGTATTGCTGTTTGTAGTGGCGATGGCGGGCATGACGCGCGCCCAATCCCCCTGCCGTCTTCTATCCGCCAATGCCCATGCCTGGCTGCGAAGTGCCGGGGCCGAGCCCGCCGCCTCCGCGGCGCTTCGCCGGTGTGCGCTCCGCAGCCGCAGCCCTCGCCGCCGCGCCTTGGCCAGCCTCGCCCTGGCGGTTGGAGCAGCCCGGCGCAATCTGCTGCCCCAGGCGGCAGCCGGTTTTCAAGCCGCCCGCCAGTATGCCCCGCTTGAAGATGTTGCCCGCTTTGAGCAAGGCCGCGAATTGCTGCGCCATAGCCAGCCGGCCGCGGCTCTGCAACCGCTGTTGGGCTTTCTCCAAGGTGAGCGCTCCAGTCCCCTGCGCCGCGCTGCCCTGCTGGCCGCGGTTCAGGCCGCGGAGCAGATTGGCAACTGGCCGGTGGTGCTTCAGCTCGTGCGGGCGCTGCCGTATTCCCCGCAACTGGAATTCTGGCGCGGTGAAGCCGATGAGGCCCTGGCTCGCGTCCCGCAAGCCGTGGCGGCGTATGAGCGCGTCTATTTCGATTCGCCGGCCTCTGCCGCGGCTTCGCTGGCCGGCCGGCGCTTGGCCGCCCTCTGGCCGCATCTCCCAGGGCCCCGGCCCGGCTGGCAGCTCTATTTCCAGCGCGGCCTCCGGCTGTTGCGCAGCGGGCGGGCCTCGGACGCGGCTGCGGCGTTCCGCCAGGCGCAGGCGCTGGCGCCGGCGGCGGCGCAGTCCCGCTTCCTCCTGCCGCTTGTCGAAACCGACTTCGCCCTGCGCCGGAATGCTGCTGTCGGGCGCCTCCTGCCGGCGCTCGCCCAAAGTGGCTTTCGCGCTCAAGCTGCTTGGTTCCAACTGCGCCTGGATTTGCGCCGGAACCAAATGGCGGCGGCGGAAAATGAGTTGCGCCGCCTGGCTCGGGATCGCGCCGCGCTTCGGCTCTACTCCCGCGCGCTCGTTTTGGTCGCGGATACCGAGTTGAACCAGCATTCCCTGCTTGGCGCCCAACACTGGTTCGATGCCTACGCCGCCCGCTTCCCTCATTCCTCCTTCGCCGCCTCCGCCGCCTGGCGCTCCGCCTGGCTGGCCTACCGCCTGCGTCAGCCTTCCGCGCGTCTGCGGCTTGAGCGTTATCTGCTTCTCTATCCCCGCGCCCGCGACGCCGGCGATGCGCTCTATTGGCTCGGCCGCATCTCCCAGCGGCAGGGCCGTTTGGGCCTCGCCGCGGAATGCTTCCGCGCCGCGATGTCGCGTTACCCGCAAACCTATTTCGGCCGCTTGGCCGCGCGGCGGGCGTCGCGCCTGCGCCGCCGGCGGCTTCAACATCTGCCGCGCTTCTTTTACCGCCTGGTACGGCCCGCTTCCGTGCCCCCGCCGGCGCCGCTGCCCGCTTCTGCATTGCGCGCCTGGCGGCGCAGTCATTGGCTCGCCGCCATCTGGCTTCCGCATCTCGCCATTCGCTTGCTGCTGCCGCAGTTCTGGCGCTTTCCCCGCTCGTTGCTGCTGGCTGAAACCTTATCCGCCTGGGAGGCGCAAAACCGTAACTATGCCGCCTCGATTGCGGACCTCCAGCAGGTGCTGCCGCCGGCCGAACGCTTGTCGCTGGCGCAGTTGCCCCTGCCGCTGTGGCGCCGGCTCTATCCCTTCCCCTTTCCCGGGCCGACCGCGCGTGCCGCCCGCCGCTTTGGTTTCTCAGTCCCGCTGCTGTTGGGCCTGATCCGCCAGGAATCGGGTTTCAACCCGCGCTCCCTTTCCTATGCGCATGCGCGTGGGCTGATGCAGCTTGAGTTGGCTACCGCCCAGGCGCACGAGCGCCTGGTGGGCCGCCGGCGGCTACGCGCTGCGGACCTGTTTACGCCGGGCTTGAACCTGCAGCTCGGTGCGGCGGAATTGGCTGCCCTGCGCCGGCATTTCCACCGCAGCCTGGTTTATATGCTCGCCGCCTACAACGCCGGGCCGCATGCCGTAGATAGCTGGCTGGCCGCCGGCCGCCCCGGCTCCGAAGCCCGTTTCATCGAATCCATTCCTTACGTGCAAACCCGCCATTATGTGCAGACCGTGCTCAGCAACGCCCGCCTGTATGCCCTGCTCTACCATCGCCCTCCGCGCTGAGATTAATGCACCAGTCCCAGCTTGCTCGGCGGCCAATAGCAGAACACCGCTTTGCCTACGATCAGGCGCTCCGGCACCATCCCCCAATCGCGGCTGTCGTCGGAAGCGGTGCGATGATCGCCTAACACGAAAAAATCGCCCGCGGGTATGCGCGTCCGCGGGTAATCGGCGCGGCCGCGCCAGCCGCCGCGCAAATACGGCTCCGATAGCCGCCGCGAGTTGACGTACACCACCCCTCGCCGTATCCGCACCCAATCGCCGGGCAGGCCGATCACCCGCTTGATAAAGCAGGTGCGGGGATTCAAGGGAAAGTAAAATACCACCACGTCGCCGCGCCGTATGGGAGTGACGCGATAGAGAAAATGGTTGATCAGCAGCCGTTCGTGATTCGCCAGGCAGGGTTGCATGCTGTCGCCGGCGACTCGAACCGGCTGATAGCAGGTCACCACCAGCAGCGGCGCCAGCACCAGGCCCAGCAGCAGGTCGCGCGCCCAGAGTCCCTTGAAAGGGCGTAGCATCGTGGCCTCATCCTAGCCGATTCCATCGCCGTCTGCCATCATCGGCCCGCTACGCGCGCCTGCCCGATAGCAGGTCGAAATGGTGGAGCGCGCCCTGGGCCGCAGCCTGCTCGGCCGCCTTCTTCGTCGCGCCTCGCCCTTCGCCGCGGTAGATTCCCTCGATCGCCACCTCGACGTGGAAGGTTTTCCCGTGCTCCGGGCCGCTGGCCGAAACTACCTGGTAATGCGGCAAGGGATGGCCCTGCGCATGCGCCCATTCCTGCAGGGCGGATTTGTAGGCGAACTCATGCAGTTGCCCGATCTGCAGCGCGTCGAGCGAGGGCAGCACGAAATGGTCAATGAAAGCGGCGGCCGATGAATAGCCGCTGTCGCGCTGGATCGCGCCAATCATGGCTTCCAGGGCATTCGCCAGCAGGCGCAGCTTCCCCCGCCCGCCGACCCGTTCCTCATTTGGACTCAGCCGCAGGTACGCGCCCAGATCCAGGCGCTCCGCCATTTGGGCGAGATAGCGGGAGCTGACGATCCAGGCGCGCAACCGGCTGAGCTGGCCTTCGCTGCTCTCCGGATAGGCCTGCAGCAGGCGCTCGCTGGCGCGCAGGCCCAGCACCGCATCCCCCAGAAACTCGAGCAGTTCATTGTCTTCCCGTTCGCCTGCGGTTGTGGTTTGCGTGCTCCAGGAACGATGGGTTAAAGCCTGCAGCAGCCAGCGCGGCTGGTGAAAGCGATATCCAATGCGCTCCTGCAGGCGCGAAATCGCATCGTGAGCGGAGTCCGCCGGAGAGGGTTGCGCGGGCGCAGGACGGCGGCGTGCTGTCATGTTCGATCAGTGCGGCGTTGTTGGCGCGGAGTGCGCTGTCGCCGGCGCCGCGGGCGGCTGCGTGGGCGCGGCCGGCGGCGGTTGCATGCTCCGCCGCACCGCCCCCATTTCGGCGCGTAACTGCGTCTGCAGTCCGGCGTCTTGCGGGGCCAGCGCCGCGGCTTTGTGCAGCGATGCCAGCGCCTCGGAATACTGGTGCAGCTTGGCCTGCTCCAGGCCCATGCGGAAATAATCGTTGGCCGCGCTGATGCCGGTTTCGAGCGCGACCGCTTGCTGAAAATAGCCGATCGCCTTCGCCGATTGGCCGCGAACCGAATCAATCCGGCCGAAGGCGCTTTCCGCCGTGGCATGAATCAATTTTTGCCAGCCCGCGACCTGGGCGGCCGTCATCGGCGGCTTGCCCATGCCCGGCTTCAGCTTCGCAACTTCCGCCATCGCCCGCCGGGCATAGGATGCGGCATTGTTCAGCATCTGGTCGCGATTCAGGTCGCTCGGCCGCACCACCATCGGAATCACCGTCGCCAGTTGCATCAGGGCGACTAGTTGATGCGGTTCCCGCTGGAGGACGCGCTCGCCGTAGCCGATTTCCTGCGCGAATAGGCTGCGCTGGCGAAAGTATTGCATCGCGAGAAAATAAACGCCCCCCAGATAGGGATTGTGCGGATGTTGCGCCGCGAATGCATCAATGTCCTGCGAAATTCGCGTCGGCTCCAGCTTCGCGTTTTGCATCTCCATCACCAGATTGCGCGCGGCCACCAGTTGCGGCGGCGGCGGCCCGGCCAGGCTGGGGCGGGCGTTGGCTGGAGCGGGGTTCGGATTCGCCGCCGTTGGCGCCGCCGGCGCGGGTGCGGCGGGCGCGGCCGCCGTTTGCGCCGCCAGGCCGGCGGCGAAAACCAGAACGAGCAGTGTGGGCAGTGCAGGTTGAATTCTCATAAAGAAGTGAAAGATGGCTATTGCGAATCCGGATGGGGTGGCGGGGGAACAAAGGCCTGCCGTACGCCTTGTTGCGCAATCTGCCGGGCCGCAGGGGTGGCGGCGGTCGCCAGTGCCGCCTGATAATGTGCGATGGCCTGCGCGCGTTGATGTTCCAGGTCGAAAATGCGTCCCAGGTAAATATTCGCCCAGGTCCGGATGTGCGTTTCCGAATAGGACGCCGTGGCCAGGGCGTTTTCGAAATGCCGCTGCGCCGCTTGCGGATGTCCCTGGCGGGCGGCAATTTCCGCCAGCAGGTACTCGGCTTCCGCTCTCGGACTTGAGCCGGAGGCCAGGCTGTCGCGCGCCAGCTTCCCGGCTTCGGCTATCTCTCCGGAGGCAATCAGGTCTTCGCCGCGCGCCAGCAGGCTCAGCGCCGGATGCGGCCGCGGCGGCGGCGGCGGTGCCGGCGCGGCGGCAAAACGGATTTTCCCTTTTTTGACCTCGCCGGCAATCGTGCGGACGGGAATGGTGAAGGCTGCGCTTGGATAGAATTCGCTGAAATTCACCACGTCGCGCTCGTAATGTTGCTCCAGTTCGCGGAAAAAGAAGCCGCACAGCAGAAAGCCCTGGGCCTGGTCGCGTTGTATGCGGCTCCATTGCTGGGCCGGTGTGCCCCCGTCCAGCCGGGTTTCCACCGCGCGCACCCAGCTCTCGTCGTAAAACAACGACGGGCTGCGGCGGAATTGCTCGCCTAGCGCCGGCGCCTGGCGCGCCAGCGGCATCAGGGGCATGATCTCGTCAATCGCCGCCGGATATTTGCGCACTAGCGGATCGAGCACGTAATGCAAATAGGTGTGCTGGATGTCGCGCATCTCGGCCGCCGGGTTCAGGCCGACCACGATGAAGTAATTGCCCAAAAAATTCCTCGCATGCGTCTCCACCGGCGATGCCAGAAACTCGGGAAAGATGTACAGACTGCGCCCGAGATAGGTTTGCGATAGCCGCAGATAATTATCCACTTGGGCGATCGCCTGCCGGGTCACCGGCGAATAGGCTTCGATCGCCTGGCGGTAATAGCGGGCGTATTGCCCCCAGTACCCGGCTAAACCGGCTTGCCTGTAGAAACGGCGCAGCAACGGCAGCAAGCCGGTCAGCGCGGCCGCGTCCGGCGGCAGATTGGTGGCCGGCACGGTCAGGCGCAGGTTCGGCGGCGGTCCTAAAAACATGGATAACGAAATGTATTGCGCCAGGTTCAAGGCGGGATTGGCAAGCTCATGCGCCTGGTAAAACATGCGCAGCTCGCCATAGATCGGTAGATTCTTGGCCAGCAGTTGGCGGCGCAGCCGGTCGCGCAACGGGCTGGCTCCGGGGGCATGCAACCCGGTCCGGTAGCCGGCGACATTGATCGCCGCCAACACGGTGAATAGCGCCGGGTTGGAGTCCAACTGTATGTTGGTGCGTATGCCTGCGGATGCGCCGGGCGGCGGAATCGCCTGCGCCCCAAGCGCGATGCCAAGACTGGCGGACAGCAGGCTTCCTGCCATCCAGCGGAAGATGCGGCGGGGGAAATGCACGGAAATCTTCCCTAGTGTATCAAAGCGGACGGCGGCGAATGCGCCGCTTCCGCCCGGCCATCGGATTTAGCATTCAGTAAGCGTTGACGTCCAAGTCGGACAGCTTTTCTGTCCGAGAACGCAGGCCGAAGCGCGGGGTGCCTTCAAGGTCCCGCGCCAGTTAACGGCTAAGAATTTCCGGCATTTATACGTTTCGCAATGTGTCCGGGTTCGGCCGGTCCATTGCGATAGCGTCAGCGCCTAAGCTGCAACAGCGGCCGTGCCGCATTGAAATCTACAGTTTTTCTCCCGGGACGGAGCCTCCGTCCCGGGAGAAATGGTAGTGGCCGTTAAAAGCTCAAATGTAGCGACATCTGTATAAACCGCGGGCTGCCCAGGGTGTTCTGAATCACGCCAAAGCCTGAAACCTGCGAGAAGGCAGGAAAATCGCTGTAGCTGGCGTTGAGTTCCGAATTGTTGTTGGGCGCGTCGAAGCTGGGAGTGTTGAATAGGTTGAAGAAATCGGCTTGATACTTCAGGGTAAAGCGTTCCGAGAGGCGGATGTTTTTAAACAGCGACATGTCGAAGCGCGATTGGAAGGGCCCGCGGAAATTGTTCCGCCCGGCCGCGCCATAGCCGGTTTCCACGCTATCGCAATAGTTGCCAAATCCGTCCTGCGTGGGCCCGCAGGGAGGCACTCCGTCTTGCCCCGGTTGCACGAGCGGCGGGGCGAAGGCATTGGGATTGAGACCCGGCAAACCGTTCTGCGTCTGTTGCGCGGTCTCCACGCCTTTGCCCGAGGCAATTGGAATTAATGGGTTGGTGATCACGTCGTTGGAGCTGTAGTAGAGCGAAGCCGCCCCGCCGGAATAATCCCAGACGCTATAGGGCATGCCGCTTTCCAGCACGGTGACGCCGCTCAATCCCCAGCCGTTGAGCACCCGGCCGGCGAAGGAAGTATCGTTGGCGACGGCCCGGGGCAGCGCATACATGTAGCTGAAGGCGAATACATGGGTGCGATCGAACCCGGCGGTGCCATAGGCCGTGCGCGGATTGTTCGGATCGTTGCCGTTATAGAACAGGCCCAGGCCGCTGCCTTCGTCCAGCACATGCGACCAGGTGTAGGAGCCCTTGATCTGTAAGCCGTGCGAGAGACGCTTATTGACCGAGAATTCCAGGGCGTTGTAGTGGGAAATGCCTTCCGCTTCCCACAGCGCCAGGTTGGGGCTGTAGCCGATGTAGGGGACCCGCAGGTCCACGTTGCCGCCATCATAGCTGCTGTTGTAATTGCTGTAGGGCTCGGTGACCAGGCCGCCCCAGGGCGTGCCATACGGCCCCCACTGGCTGCAATTCGGGTCGTTGGGATTGCAGGGATTGAAGCCGTAGCTGTAGGTCTGGCCATTCACCGGATGCGACGGAGTGGCGATCTGCGGCTGATTGATGGGAATCGGCAGAACTTCGTGCACGCCATGATTGCCGGTGTACCCGAGGGTCAGGACGAGATTGTTCGAGGGCTGCCACTGGGCATCGAGCGTCCAGTTCTCCGAATAGGGCAGCTTGTTGCTCATGTCGTAGCCGCCGATTTGCGCGGCCATGGCGCCGCCGTCGGCGGTGTCGGGCACGTCGTTATTCGGTCCGCAGCCGAGCGGGCCGGGCATTTCGCCGGCGGGGCAGCCGGCTGTCGCGGTCAGGTTGGGAATGGTCTGCGCAAACAAAGCCGGATTCCCCGTGGCCACGTTGGGCGCGGTGGGGCCGAGCGGATCGGAGAGGGTCGAGCCGCTGGGACTTCTGAACGGAACGACGAAGGGAAGTTCCTGGGTCACGCCCAACGGACCGCTGATGCCGTAGCCTGCGCCGGGCGAGAATTCGGTGAAGAACTCGCCGCGGTCGTAATACATGCCGTAACCGGCGCGCAAAACCAGATTGTGATTGAAGCCCGGCGTCCAGGCCAGACCGATGCGCGGGGCAAAACCCCACTGGTTTTGCGTCAGGGTCGAGTCGCTGACGCCGGGGGTGGCATAGACGGCATTGTTGCCGGCGACCACCAGGCCGTCGTTGACGACTGTATCGCTAGCGGCATCGTATTTGTAGCGCGAGGGGTCGAAATTGGTCAGCAGCCCATGCTCCTCCGACAACGGGCCGTCGTAGTCGTAGCGCAAGCCGTAGTTCAGCGTCAGCCGCGGCGTGAGCTGCCAGGTGTCTTGCACGTAGGCGCCCGCTTCTTTGGCGCGGTAATAGCGATTGGTGGACCCTTGCAGCAGATTGGTGGAGCGGATCTTGCCCTGGAGGAAATCCGCAAAATTTGAAATGGATATCTGCGCCGCCGCGTTCGAGCGGTTGATGATGTTGAGCTGGTTGTAGTTGTAGTCGAAGCCGAAGGCGAGGTTATGCGATCCCAGCACCCAGTTCAGGTTGGTGGAATAGGTGTATTGATTCTGGTAAACCCCGCCGTTGGTGAAGTTGCCGGCGGACCCGAATCGAAAACCGTTCCCAATGGACGGATCGGCAGTGCGGATGGTAATGCCCGGAAATAGCGGGTTGCCGAACATGTTGATGCCGAAGTCGCCAGGGCTGAATTGTTGCTGGATTTTCGCGTATGCCAGCTCGCGAATGAAGCCGACTTTCTGCGACCAGGTGACGGTTGGCCCCATGACTTGGGTGTTTTCCAGCGAAAATACCTGGCTCCCCGCCTGCAACCGCTGCGGGAAGCCGAGCAGGCCGCTCACCGCGAATGGCGAATCGGTGGGATCGCTCTGGTAATAGTACTTTTCCGCCATATGGTCGTTACGGCTGAGGTTGAAATCCAGATTGGCATTGGCCTGGTTGGCGGAAAATTTGGGCGTTCCGTAAACGATGGCATCGTAGCCCAGATTGGAGGCCGTGTTGGCGTCGGTGATGCTCGGCGTCGGGATCAGATACTGCCCGTTCACCTTGGTGTTCATCAGCTTCAAGGCAACCGGATTGATCTGCGTAACCCCGAATTCGGATTCCAGCGTCGCCTGGCTGCGATCGTTTGTCAGGTTCAGCGGCACGGTCAAATACGAGGTCCCGTTCAATTGATCTTTGGTGCGCACCCCCTGAAAAGAACCGAAAAAGAACACCTTGTTATGGATCAGCGGGCCGCCCAAAGTGGCGCCGAGCACGTTCCGATGCAATTCAGGCACTTTCTGGCTTTGCGGAATGGAGGGATCGGCGTTGTAGAAAAAGGGCGCCGCGTTCCATGCGCTGGATTGGCGATACCAATACAATTGGCCGTGATAGTGGTTGGTTCCGGCGCGGGTCAGGATGGCGACATGGGCGCCGCTGTTGGCGCCTTCGGCCGCGTCGTACATCGAACTGTTGACGCGTAGTTCTTCGATCGTTTCCGGCGGCGGCGTGGGTAATCCCTGGCCGATGGCGTCATAGACGGACGTATTCGTCTGAATTTGTCCGCCGGGCAGGAAGTGCTCGCCGGTATTGAAGGTGAAACGCGCTTCGCCAACCGAGCTGGACGATTTGCCGTTGAAAAGATTGTTGGCGTTGACGCCATTGAAACTGATGCTGTTGCTGGTATCGCGCTGCCCGTTGGCCCAAATCTCCTGGTTCCCCATTCCGGCATTGGTGCCCGATCCGCTCAGTAGGTCGGCATTGACGCCGGGGCTGAGCGTAGCGAGTTGAGTAAAGCTTCCGGTGCCTAAGGGTATGGTCTGGATGGTATTGGAGCTGAGGATGTAGCCGTTCGTCGTGTTGACGCGATTGAGCAGGGGGGTCGCCGTAACCGTGACGGTAGTATTGATGCTGCCCGGCTGGAGCGTTACCGGCACGGTGGCGGTTCGATTGGCCAGGACCAGGATGTCGGAATGAACGACTTTTTTAAATCCATTCTTGCTGAAAGTGATCTGATACGTGCCGATCGGCAGGCCATAAAAGATGAAATTGCCGCGGGAATTGGTCTGCGTCTGCCGCACGAGACCCGTATTCACGTTGAGTAGGCTGATTTGCGTTCCAGCGACTGCTCCGCCGGAAGCATCCAGCACCGTCCCATTAATGTTCCCGACCGTCATCTGGGCTGGCAGCGTTAGCCCCAGCAGGCCAAGCACCAAGCCGATACAGCCGACCACACGACCGAAAGTGAAACGACCTGAAATGTTGCCAAGCATCGAAGTTCTCTCCTGAATCCGAGCTTTTCATGCGAACTGATTCCGCCAGGTTTGCGACACAGGCTGCTGTCATACCCGGAAGCGAAATATTAACGGCAGAGAGATGCTGGATTCAAGTGAGTTAAGACTGATTCATTGAAATATCATTTTCTGCGGCCGGAACTGTCGAAGACTCTTCACAATACTGCCGGCGAAGCCGGTTCATGCAGGCCTGCGCCTCAGCTAAGTACTTTGGATTTAAGTGGATAGGAATCCCTTCGGCGCGTAATGCCTGGAGCGCGGCTTCGGTGGCGATATTGCCCACCAGGCGATCGCCCGCAAAAGGGCATCCGCCCATGCCGCCCAGGGCGGTATCGAAGCGGCGGCAGCCAGCGGCAAAAGCCCGCTGAATTTTCTCAATTGCCCGCTCCGGACGGGAATGCAAATGCAGCCCCAGTTCAAGCTGCGGAAAGCGTTTCCGGGCCGCAGCGTAGCGTTCGACAATGGCCTCAGTCGCCGTCCGGCCGGCGGTATCGGCCAGGGCAATTTCCCCTACGCCCAGGCTGGCGAGACGATCAAGCGCCCGCAGCATGGTCTCCGTGCTGTCGGGATCGCCATAGGGGTTGCCAAACGCCATGGAAAGGTACACGGCCAGCTTGCGCCCGCTCTCATCGGCCAAGGACTTTATTTCCAATAGCGCCGCCAACGCTTGTTCCTGAGTCTGGCGGGCATTGCGGCGCTGGAATTCAGGCGAAAGGGAAAATGGAAAGCCAAATGTGGTCACTACGGTGTCAAGCCCGCGTTCCGCACCGCGCCGGTTCAGCACGATTCCGATCAATTCCAGCGGCTCGCCGCGCCGCGCGAATTTCTCGATTTCGGGCGTTAGCTTACGCAGCACGGCCTCCGAATCTGCCATCTGCGGAACGGCTTGGGGCGATACGAAACTGACACAATCGAGATGGCGGAAGCCGGCTTCGAGCAAAAGCCGGATCAACTCGGCTTTATCTGCTGCCGGAATGATGCGCGGGCAGCCTTGCAGCGCGTCGCGTGGGCATTCGATCAGCTTGACCGCGGCATGCATAAGGTTGGCAGTTTAAGTTTGCAAAACACCGGTGCGCAGCGGCGGCACTTCGGGATTCAGCGCAGCGGCTTCCAGCGCCAAAACTAGCGCGCTGCGGGTCACGCGCGGCTCGACGATGCGGTCAATCCACAAACGGGCGGCGCCATATTCGGGGGCCATCTGGCCGGTGTAAGCCGTTTGGATTTCCTGCAGCAGGCGCTCCCGCTCCGCCGGCGAAACGGCCTGGCTTTTGCGCTGGCGCACCCGTACTTCGAGCAGCGTCTGCGCCGCCTGTTCCGCGCCCATGACAGCGTAACGGGCGCTTGGCCACGCCAGCAGCCAGCGCGGATCGTAGGCTTTGCCGCACATGGCATAATGCCCGGCGCCGAAGCTGCCGCCAAGAATGACGCTGATTTTCGGCACGACAGAATTAGAGACGGCATTCACCATTTTGGCCCCGGCGCGAATAATGCCTTCGGATTCCGCCTCGCGGCCGACCATAAAGCCGCTGACGTCGTGCAAAAAAACGATGGGAATCAGCGATTGATTGCAATCGAGAATGAAGCGCGCCGCTTTTATTGCACTGTCGGAGTAAACGACGCCGCCGAATTCCACCCTGCCGTCAGGACGGCGGATATGAATCCGCTGGTTGGCGACAATGCCGACCGCGAAGCCCGCCAGGCGTCCATAGCCGCAGACCAAGGTACGGCCAAACTCAGCCCGATATTCATCAAAGCGGCTGTCGTCGAGCATGCAGGCGAGCAGATCGCGGACATCATATTGAGCCTGTGGCTCGGCGGCAAAGATGCCTTCCAGCCAATCCGCCGGATAACGCGGCGGCCGGGCTGCAATGCGGTCGAAAGGAGCAGGGCTGGACGCTCCGAGTTGCGCCATCAAAGCGCGTATGCGGCGCAGGCAGGCGGCGTCGTCGGTTTCCTTGAAATCCACCGTGCCGCTGATGGCGGCGTGCATGGAGGCGCCGCCGAGCTCCTCGCCGGCGACTTTCTGACCGATCGCGGCCTGCACCAGGGCCGGACCGGCCAGGTACAATCCGCTGCCCTCAGTCATAAGTACGGTGTCGCACATCACCGGCAGATAGGCGCCGCCGGCGACACAACTGCCCATAATTGCGGCGATCTGCGGGATGCCGCGCGCGGAGAGCACGGCATTATTGCGAAAGACCCGGCCGAAATCGTCGGTATCGGGAAACACATCTTCCTGTAGTGGCAGGAAAATACCGGCGGAATCGACCAGGTAAACTACCGGGAGGCGATTATCGAGCGCGATGGTTTGGGCGCGAATGACCTTTTTCGCGGTCAGCGGGAAAAAAGCGCCGGCCTTGACGGTGGCATCGTTGGCGATCACCATGGCCAGCCGGCCGGAGATTTTGCCCACCCCGCAGACCACACCGGCGGCGGGCGCGCCGCCCCATTCCGCATACATGCCATAGGCGGCGAGGGCGCCGAGTTCGTGCCAGGCGGTATCGCGGTCGAGCAGCGCGTCAAGACGCTCGCGCACACCAAGACGGCCGCGAGCATGCTGGCGCTCAAGGGCCTCGGCCCCTCCGCCGGCCCGCGCTTCGGCTTCTAACGCGCGCCAGGCGTCAATCCGGGCGCGCATGCTGCGTAGATTTTTTTGAAACAACGGTGAACCCGGGTCGAGATCCAAGCTAAGGATCGAGCGCTCCGGATCGGTGCTCATCATCGTGGCGTCCGCCGTCGAAGGGCGGCAATCAACATTAGAGCGTATTCATGGCGCCAAGAAATTCGGCGTTGGCCTTGGTCTTCAACAGCTTATCCCGCAAAAGTTCCATGGATTCGGTAACCGACAGCGGATTCAGCACCTTGCGCAATACCCAGATGCGGTTGAGATCGTCTTTGGGTATGAGCAGCTCTTCCTTGCGGGTTCCGGAGCGCTGAATGTCGATAGCGGGAAAGACGCGCTTATCCACCAGCTTCCGGTCGAGGATAATTTCCATGTTCCCGGTGCCTTTGAATTCTTCGAAAATGACGTCGTCCATGCGGCTGCCGGTTTCAATCAGGGCGGTGGCGATGATGGTCAGCGAGCCGCCTTCCTCGATATTGCGCGCCGCGCCGAAGAAGCGTTTGGGCCGCTGCAATGCATTGGAATCCACGCCGCCGGAAAGCACTTTGCCGGAAGGCGGAACAACGGTGTTGTAGGCGCGGGCCAGCCGCGTGATGGAATCGAGCAGAATGACCACGTCGCGCTTGTGCTCGACCAGGCGCTTGGCTTTCTCGATGACCATCTCGGCCACCTGGACGTGACGGGTAGCCGGCTCGTCGAAGGTGGAACTGATGACTTCGCCTTTGACGGTGCGCTGCATGTCCGTAACTTCTTCCGGCCGCTCGTCAATCAGCAGCACGATCAACACGATTTCCGGATGATTGGCGGTAATCGAGTTGGCGATGGACTGTAACAGCATGGTTTTCCCGGTGCGCGGCGGAGCGACAATCAGCCCGCGCTGGCCTTTGCCCACCGGGGTCAACAGGTCCATGATGCGGCCGCTGACGTTTTCCCGTACGGTTTCGAGCCGCACCCGTTCGCTGGGATAAAGCGGGGTGAGGTTGTCGAAAAGGATTTTATTGCGCGCCTCCTCAGGCGCTTCGAAGTTGATGGCCTCGATTTTGACGAGGGCAAAGTATTTTTCACCCTCATGCGGCGATCGCACCTGGCCGGATACGGTATCCCCGGTGCGCAGGTCGAAGCGGCGAATTTGGGAGGGGGATACGTAAATATCGTCGGGACCGGGGAGGTAATTATAGTCGGGTGAGCGCAGGAAGCCGTAGCCGTCGGGCAGGATTTCCAGGACGCCCTCGGCGAAGATATGGCCTTCCTTCTCGCTTTGCGCCTGCAGAATTTTGAAGATCAGGTCCTGCTTGCGCATCCCGCTGGCACCCGGTAATTCGAGGGTGCGGGCGATTCGAGTCAACTCGGCAATGTTCTTTTCCTTCAGTTCGGCAATGGTCATAGGGTTAGATCAGGCGGATGATAGACAACCACAGCGGCGCCGGCCGCTCACAACTTCCAAAACGGGGGTTTTAACGGATAGCCGCGTCCACAACGCGCGGTATCTATGCGGAATTTCAGCTTAACCTTCCATGTCCGTCTTGTCAAGCGTTTGCGGGCGGATACCGCCTGGGGGCGTTGGACCAGGAAGGTCAGTCCAGATCGAGATCGCGCACGGGCGGAGGCGAGTCATCGTCGCGGGCGCGGCGCAATCCCTCTTCGAATTTTCGGGCGAGCCGCTCGCCGGCCTGGCGTTGATCGGAGCGAGCGCGTTCGAAGCGTTGTTCGCGCTCCTGCTGCTGGCGGCGCAGCAGGCTGGCCGCCTGGCCCAGATCGAGCTCCGGCGCGGGCTCGGCGCTGGCTTCCAGCCGCAGCGCGCCGCTTTCCAAATCCATTTCCAGGGCGGCGCCGCATGCGGGGCAATGCGCCCGTTTGGCCCGGGATCTTGTCATGAGACGAGCTTATCACGGCGCGTGCGATCAGACCGGAGGGTAAGCCTAGCCGCCGCCGCAGCCGGTCTTCACGCGCCGCCATTTCGCCTTGATCGGTCTCGTGATCCTCGCCGGCTAGGTGCAACAATCCATGCAACGCCAGGATGCGCAATTCTATTTCGAAGGCATGCCCGCGAGCCCGCGCCTGGCGTGCGGCGGTTTCGCGCGACACGGCAATGTCGCCCAGGTACTCTGCTTCCCCGCTGGGAAAGGACAGCACATCAGTCGTGCGATCGCAACCGCGGTAAGTCCGGTTCCAACTCCGCATGCGGCGGTTGGAAACCAATGCAAAGCCGAAATCTCCCTGGATGCCGCAACGGCGGGGTAGGCGCCGCAGCCAGTCTTGCAAATCCGCCGGAAGAGGGACAGGCCTGGCGGCGCGTGAGCGGGCAGCCTCTCCGCCGGGCATTAATGTTCCAATCCGGCCGGCTCCGGTTCGGCTTCCGGCGCGGGTATTCGCGGCGGAGGCGGGGATTCCGGCTCGGCTGCGGGCAAAAGCGAAAGTTGTTGCGCTGCCCGGAGTTCCGGGTTCTTCTCTTCCTCGTAAGCGCGAATGATCTGCTGCACCAGATTATGGCGCACGACGTCGTGTTCGTTCAGATAAACGATGCCAATGCCGGAAATCCCGTTCAGAATGCGTATGGCCTGCAGCAGTCCACTGGCCCGCCCGCTGGGCAGGTCGATCTGAGTGATGTCGCCCGTGATGACAGTTTTGGAGCGGAAGCCCATGCGGGTGAGGAACATCTTCATTTGTTCCTGAGTGGTGTTTTGCGCCTCGTCCAGGATGATGAAGGCATCGTTCAAAGTGCGGCCGCGCATGAAGGCGATAGGCGCGATTTCGATGGTGTTGCGTTCCAGCAGGCGATCCACCTTTTCGGCGTCCAGCAGGTCATAAAGCGCATCATAGAGAGGACGAAGGTAGGGATCGACCTTTTCCTGCAAGGTGCCGGGCAGAAAACCAAGACGCTCACCGGCTTCCACGGCTGGGCGCGCCAGAATGATGCGGTTGATTTCCTTATTCAACAGCGCGGAAACCGCCATCGCGACGGCAAGATAGGTTTTCCCTGTGCCCGCCGGTCCTACTCCAAAGACCATATCCTGGCGGCTGATGGCTTCCAGGTACAGGCGCTGGTTCAACGACTTGGGCTGAACGGCTTTTTTACCAAAATTTCGCTGTTGGCCGCTGCGAGCCAGGCTCAGCAGGCTGAGGTTGCGGTCGGCGGCAATAACGCGCAGCAAATCGTGCAGATCGCCATTATCGAATTGCATGCCTTCCTGCCGAAGCTGGCGGTAGTCGCCGAGGATGGCTTCCATGCGGTCCAGACCCGAGGGGTCGCCCTGCAATTCAATGCCGTCGGCCAGCAATTGCACGGTAATGCCCAGGCTGGTTTCCAGCATGCGGAGATTTTCATCCAGCGGGCCAAACAGGACTTCGATATCACGGCTGTATTCAAGCGTTCGCTTCATGAAACTTTACGGGGCAGGCTCGGAATCGCGGGTCCTGGAAAAGCGTACATTTTTTTCAATCATATCATGCGGACTGGACGCAAGCGCCGATCGGGCGGCGCTTTTGACAGACCTGCAAGGAGACTTTAAACTAAGTAAGTTGGTAATTTTTAAGGAGCATTCGCCGGGAAAGTTGGAAATTCCGGCCACGACCGCATGGCCAATCATGCATCCGCACTGAAGCGCGTCCGCCAGACCCGGCGCCGCACAACCCGTAACCGGGCCAATGCCAGCCGTCTGCGCAGTTCGATTAAGCGGCTGGAACAGGCGCTGGCCAGCGGCAATCGTGGCGCCGCCGATTCCCTGCTGCTCGCTACGATGAGCGCAATCGACCGTAGCATCCAGAAGGGAGTGCTGCACCGCAATGCCGCTGGGCGATACAAAGCCCGCTTGACCCGCGCCTTCAATCAACTGAGCGCGCAGTAGCTGTACCTCCTTAAACTATCCAGGCCGCACGCCCGGCCGGCTGAACCCGAAACGAGAGCGCACGACGTGCAGTTTCGGGTCCAGCCAGACGCGCAGCCCCATTCGGGGCGGCGCGCCGTGGTAGCCGAAACGCAGATCGGTGATCCAGACTTCGGTGAGATCCCCGGTATGGAGAGCGCCGGCCAGGGGGAAGCGGGCAAAGTCAAGAAAGATGCGCCCGCTGCGGCTGCGTTCAGCTGCCTGCATGGCGGGAGTCGGCTCGGTTTTATAGACGATCTGGGGCGCTTTCTGCCAGCTTTCCTCAGGTGAATCCACCTCGCCTACGTAATAACGATCGGGCAGGCTGACAATGCCTCGCCAAAACAGCGGATTGGAGAATTCCGGGATGGCCGCGGAGCCGCGTCCGGCCGCGGCAGGAATAGGGCCGCGCTTGACGGCGAGAAGGGCTCGGGCGTGCATCTCGGCGCGGAATCCCCACCAGGCTAGCATCGCGATCAGGGCGACTGCAGCGCCAGTGCGATGCCGATTGGGGCGGGCGCCCATTTCCCTGCTCACCAGCCCCAACACCATGGGCAACAATAAGAAAACTAGGAGTATGAGCCATAGCCAGGGATCCAAAATCGGCATCCAATCGAGCGCAAACCAGCGCATGCTGAGGGGTGAGAAGAGGCGAATGCCGTAGGAATTTGTCCAATCCAGCAAGAGGTGCGAACCGACACCTAAAAATCCAGCCCACAGCGCCAGACGCCACGGCACAGGGTTAGGCAAACCCGGCCCGGAGCGAGTGGCGGCAGCGCCGAGTTCTTTTAGGGCCTGATTTTCGGGCGCAGACTGCCAGGCGCCGCGCTCTCGATTCCAGGTTTGTCCGCGCCGCTGCCGCAAGCGCGCCAGGCTGCGCCATACCAGCGCCACGATGGCTATCCAGACGGGAAGAAACAACAGAGAATGGGTGAGATTGCGGTGCCAGGCAAGGTAGTCGATACCGCGCCCGGCGACGAAAGCGTCCACATCGGGAGCGTTGGCGGCCAATACCAGCATCGTGGTTGCCAATGGCGCCTTATCTTTGAAAAAGACCCGCGATAACGCCACGCCGACAAGGGAATGCGTCAGATTATCCATGTGTCAGCCGCCTGAACTGCTCATTTTATAATGCAAGCCATGACTCCGCCGGAAGAATCCCCCAAAAAGGAAGTTCATCGCCTGCGCCGGGAATTGCAGCGACATGAATACCTCTACTACGTGCTCGACCAGCCGCAGATCAGCGATCAGGAGTTCGATGCGAAAATGCGCCGGCTGCGCGCCTTGGAGGCGCAACACCCGGACCTCGTCGAACCCGACTCGCCCACGCAGCGGGTCGGAGGGCAGCCGCGCGAAGGCTTCGTAAAGCATCGTCATTCCTCGCCCCTTCGCAGCCTCGACAATGCATATTCGGAAGATGACCTGCTCGCCTTCGATCGCCGGGTGCGTGAGGGACTTGGCGCCGAGCGGGTTCATTACGTCGTGGAACTCAAACTGGACGGTCTAAGCACGGTGGCGCGCTACCGCAAAGGAAAGTTTTATCTGGGGTTGACGCGCGGCGACGGCGAATACGGCGAAGACGTCACCGAAAACTTGCGCACCATCCGCTCGCTGCCGCTCGAAACGCAATCACGCCGCGAAAAAATGCCGGAGGAGTTCGAAGTGCGGGGAGAAGTGGTGATGCCGCGCGCGGCCTTCGAAATCCTCAATCGCGAGCGAGAACGCGCTGGGCTAAGCCTCTTCGCCAATCCACGCAACGCCGCCGCGGGATCGCTGCGGGTACTCGATAGCCGGATTACCGCGTCGCGGCGGCTGGAATTTTTTGCTTATTACCTGCTGGCCGGCGGACAACCCATGCTGCCGCGTCAATCGTTAACGCTGGAACACCTGCGAAGGCTCGGCTTCAAAGTGAACCCGGATTGGAAAGTCTGCCATGGGGCGGGCGAGGCGCTGCAGTACATTCAAAACTGGGAGCCGCGGCGGGAGCAGTTGAAATTCGAAATTGATGGCGCTGTGCTCAAACTCGACGAGGTCGAGGCGCAGCGGAAACTGGGTTATACCAATAAATTTCCGCGCTGGGCCATCGCCTACAAATACGCCGCGCGCCAGGCCGAGACAGAACTGCTGGATATCGAGGTGCAGGTTGGACGAACGGGCGCGCTGACCCCGGTGGCGGTGCTCAAGCCAGTGGCCGTGGGCGGGGTCATGGTGGCGCGCGCCAGCCTGCATAACCAGGATGAGATTGAGCGGCTGGGGCTGCGAATTGGCGACTGGGTAAAAATCGAACGCAGCGGTGACGTCATTCCCCAGGTGCTGGAAACCGTGCCCGATAAACGGCCCCAAAACGCACGCGAATTCCAGATGCCCCGGGAATGCCCGGTTTGCCATTCCAAAGTTCATCGTGAACCAGGAGAAGTCGTCTGGAGGTGCGTCAACGCCGATTGTCCGGCAAAGCTGAAGGAATCCCTGCTCCATTTTGCGCGCCGCGGGGTGATGGATATTGACGGACTCGGACCGGCGCTGGTAGACCAACTGGTCGAGCAGTTAGGCGTGCGCGCAATTGCGGATATTTACGATTTGACTCTAGATCAGTTGAAGTCGCTGGAGCATATGGGAGAGAAATCCGCCGATAATCTGCTGAAACAGATTGCCGCCAGCCGGGAGCGCGGACTCGACCGGGTCATTTTGAGCCTGGGGATACGCCATGTGGGCGAGCGCACCGCGCGACTGCTGGCGGAGCGCTTTGGCAGCATGGATGCCCTGATGCATGCCGGAGAGGAGCCCTTACAGGCGATCGAAGAAATTGGACCGAAGATTGCGAGTTCAATCCAGGAATTCTTCAGCGAAAAAGCCAACCGGGAGTTGATTGCCCGTTTGAAAAAAGCGGGCCTGCAGATGCAAAGCAAACAGCCTCCCAGGCCGCAGGAACAACCGCTGGCAGGGCTGACTTTTGTGCTGACCGGCACGCTTCCGCAATGGACGCGCGAGCAGGCCGCGGCCGCGATCGAAGCCGCGGGCGGGAGGGTTACTTCTGCGGTCAGCAAAAAGACCCGTTATGTTGTGGCCGGCCAGGATCCGGGATCCAAGCTGGAAAAAGCCCGCCAACTGGGTGTCGCGATTATTGACGAAGCCGAACTCAAACGACTGCTTTTCACTTCACCAGCTTGAGATTTTCCTTCAACAGCGAGCGCTGAATCTGGCGGCGGGCGTGTTCGGCCCAGGGGCCGAAGCCGTCAATCTGAAGGTAGCGGCGCCAATGCCCCAGCGCCTTGCGCCGCTGTCCGGATTTTTCCAGCGCCAGCGCCAGATTATAGTGCGCATCGGCGTAGTTGGCAGAAAGCCTCACTGCTTGCGAATAAGCCGCAATCGCTTCCGCCGGCCGGTTAGTTTCGTCCAGCACATTGCCCAAATCGAAAAAGGCAAGCGCATAGTCGGGATGAATCTCCAGCGCGCGGCGATAATAACCCTCCGCCTCGCTAAACTCACCGCGATGATAATGCAGTGTTCCGAGATTAATGGCCGCGCTGGCGAAGCCCGGCTCCAGTTCTAAACATTTAAGGTACGCGACAGCAGCCTGTTCGCGCTCACCAGGCCTGTCTTCCAGCGATACGGCGTAATTGAACCACATTTCCGCCTCTGCGATGCGCTGTTGCGGCGGCAGCCGGAATTCGATCATGCGCGCCGGACGCTGCGGAAGTAATGGCAGCCGCATTTGGCCGCTCTCGATTTCGATGATCTGGCCAGCAGTCTGAATCTGCAGCAAGCTGCGGCAGCGTGGCTCGGCTCGCAATTGTGCCCAAGCCTGGTCCATATCCAGCCCCTGACGGCACAGCGCCTGCAGGCTTTCCCGTATCGCTCGCGCCGGGACGCGCTCACGCGTAAGCTGCTTCAATTGACGCAATGCCATCAGTTCGCAGCCCTCATACGTCAGCCGATAGGGGATCAAACCTTGTCTTTCCCAGTAGTTCAACTTTTGGGCCGAAATGCCCAATATGCGCAGCATGCGCGGCCGGGAAAGCCGTAGTTGTATTAAATCTCCAGTGGCGGAAGCAGGCACAACCAAGCACCTCAGACATCTTGATACCGCGTTCTTAAATACAACACAAGGGGTTTTAATATTTTTCGATACTGCATATTGTGCCAGTGTATCAAAGCTGCACTACAATTAATGGAAACTAAAGGTGCTTTTTATTACGTTGCAGAACCCTTCCCTTTCAGCCAATCTCCTGGCATGCAATCCGATCGCTTGTTTTCAATCGCGCTAGTGGCATGGACGCTTTGCGGGGGCTCCCTGGCTTCAGGGCAAAACCTGGCTTGGGGACATCAAGGGGCGGTGACCAGCGCTGAGCGGCACGCAACTCAGGCTGGGATTGGGATTTTGAAAAGCGGAGGGAATGCCGTAGATGCCGCCGTAGCAGTGGGCTTCGCATTGGCCGTTACGCACCCGGCCGCCGGCAATATTGGCGGCGGTGGCTTCATGCTGATCCGCATGGCCGATGGGCATGCCTATTTTCTCGATTTTCGGGAAGAGGCGCCAGGCAAGGCTGGTCCCAAAATGTATTTGGATAAGAACGGAAACTACATTCTGAACTCGAGCATTGTCGGTTTTCGGGCCATCGGTATTCCGGGCAGCGTAGCCGGCTTGACCATGGCCCGCCGGCGGCTTGGAAAATTAAGCCTGGCAGCAGATATGGCGCCGGCGATACGGCTCGCAGCCGGCGGGTACCGGTTGTCGTATACTCAAGCCCAAGATCTGCATAGCCCTTATCTCGGTCGCTTTAACGGATCGCGGCGAACATTTCAGCGGAACGGCAAATTTTATTTGGATGGAGAAGTCTTCCGACAGCCGCATCTGGCCGCTACGCTGCGCGCCATTGCCGCCGGAGGCGCGCGCGTTTTTTACCATGGTGCGATGGCGCGCGAGTTGGCATCGTACCTTCAGCGCCACGGCGGCTTGATTACTGCCGCGGATCTGGCGCGCTATCGCGCACGATGGCGTACACCGCTATATGGACATTATCGCGGATACACGATTTTGACTTCGCCACCGCCTTCTTCCGGCGGGGTCTGTATCTTGGAGATGCTGCACATGCTGGAGCCGACCCGGTTCTGGCGATATGGATTTCAATCCGCGCTCAGCCTGCATTATCAGATTGAAGCCATGCGCCGCGCCTTCGCTGATCGGGCCGTTTACCTGGGCGATCCCGATTTCGAACGTCTGCCAGTGCGTCAACTGCTGAGACGGTCGTGGGCCCGGCAACGCTGGGCAAGCTTTCGCCCCAACCTGGCCAGCCGCAGCGCCGAAGTCGGCGCCGGCCCGCTGCCCGGATTCGAATCCACGCAGACCACCAGTTACTCAGTCGTGGACCAGGCGGGTAATGCGGTGGCGGTCACCTATACCCTCAATAATTGGTTCGGCTCCGGAGTAACCGATCCACGATTGGGTTTTTTATTGAACGACGAGATGGACGATTTCACCTCCAAGCCGGGGGTGCCGAATATGTTCGGATTGATTCAAGGCAGGGTGAATCAAATCGAGCCCTATAAGCGGCCATTGTCATCCATGGTGCCCACGATTGTGACGCAGCATCACCGGTTGTACATGGTTTTGGGTTCCCCCGGCGGACCGCGGATTATCACGACGGTTTACGAAATCATCTCCAACCGCATCGACTTTCATCTGCCCCTGCGCAATGCAGTCGCCGCGGCCCGATTTCATCAACAATGGATGCCCGATGTGGTTGATCTGGAACAATATGGATTTTCATCCGATACGCGCCGGCGGCTGCAGGCGATGGGTTATGTTCTGAAACTGCAGCCGGATTGGTGCGATGGCGAGGCGATCGGAGTGGGACGTTCCGGCACTTTAGCGGCGGTTAGCGACAATCGCCGTACGGGGTCGGCCGGCGCCTATTGACGCCCGTGCCGGCAGAACCAAGCCTGCGCGCCAGTCTACACCGAAAGGATGGAGGCAAGTGCCAATTTTAGTTTCTACTCATTTGTTCTCCAACCGGCGCCTGCATACGGCGCTGTTTGATCGGATGCTTCATGCTGGAGCGGAAGGGTTTGAAATATTTTGCGCCCGGCAGAGCTTCGACTACACCAATCGAGGCGAGATGGAATCTCTGGCCGCCTGGTTCCGGCAGAATCCCGGACGCCTGCACTCGCTGCACGCTCCCATGTATAGCGACGACTGCTGGGGACGATCCGGCGAACCGCCGTTGAACCTGGCCAATCCCGATCACCGGCAGGCGGTGCGGTCGTTGGAAGAAACCGAGCGCGCGCTGGCCTTCGCGGAATTAGCACCGTTTCGCTACCTGGTGCTGCACCTCGGCATCGGCGGCGAGCCCGATAGCGAGGCGCGGTCCGAAGCCGCCTGCGCGCAATTGAGCCGGCTGCGCGTCAAGGCCAAAGCCTTGGGGGTGCATCTGCTGGTGGAAAACATCCCCAATGGACTTTCGACACCGGCGCGTTTATTGCAATTCCTGCGGCAAAATCGCTTGGATGACGTCGGAATTTGTTTCGACGCCGGTCACGCTCACTTGCCCATAGAAAATTACGGAGGCGGAAGCGCGCTGGAGAGCTTCGAGATGGTGGCGGCGCGGACTCTTTCCACCCACTTGCACGACAATCATGGCGAGCGCGATGAGCATTTGTGGCCGGGCGAAGGCACCTTGCCTTTCGACCAATTATTGCCGCGCATGGCGCAAGCTCGGGGCTTACCCTGGCTGCTCGAGCTTCGCGACACGCCGGAAAGCGAAACCACCTTCGAACGGCTGCGTCAGGCGATTGCACAGTTACGGGCAAGACTCTAATCACGCGGCGGTTATGGCGCCTTCCGCTTCGGTTTGGCCTGCATTCGCGCGGAACTGAGACTGCGCCGCCCTACCCCGCTTACAATGTCAGACATGGCAGAAGCTTCAGTGAGCGCCGCTCCGGTGGTGGCAATTGCCAGGCTTGGCGAACACATCGGCGAAGAAGTCAGGGTTCGCGGCTGGGTCTATAACTTGCGCGAGAGCGGCAAGCTGCTGTTTCCCATCTTGCGCGACGGCAGCGGTTTGCTGCAGGCCGTTGTGTTTCAGAAAAATGTCCCGCCGGAACTATTCGCCCAAGTTCGCGAATTGACACAGGAGTCGTCGGTCGAGGTGCGCGGCGCGATACGAGCCGACGCACGCGCCCCCGGAGGGGTGGAACTCGACCTGCGCGAAATCTCGGTGCTGCAACTCGTGCCGGCGTCGGACCCTTACCCGATTACGCCCAAAGAGCACGGAATCGACTTCCTCATGGACCACCGCCATCTTTGGCTTCGAAGCCAGCGGCAGACGGCGATATTGCATGTGCGTCATCAGGTAATTCGAGCGGTACGGGACTTCTTCGATGGCGAGGGCTTTGTGCTGGCCGACGCGCCGATTCTGACGCCTTCGGCCTGTGAAGGCACCAGCACGCTATTTGAAGTGGAATATTTCGGAGAAAAAGCTTACCTGACCCAATCCGGGCAGCTCTACGCCGAAGCCGCGGCGCTGGCGTTAGGCAAAACGTATTGTTTTGGCCCGACGTTCCGGGCGGAAAAAAGCAAAACCCGGCGGCACCTCACCGAGTTCTGGATGGTCGAACCGGAAGTAGCTTTTGCCCAGTTGGATGACTTGATGCATCTTGCCGAGCGCCTGGTCGCGGCGATTATCTCGCGCGTGTTGGAAAACAGCCGCCCGGCCTTGAAAGTGCTGGAACGCGATTCAACGCCCCTGGAAGCCGTCCAGCTTCCCTTCCCCCGGCTGAGCTATGATGACGCGGTGTGCCGGTTGCAGGCGGCCGGCAGTACGATGCAATGGGGTGACGATCTGGGTGGCGCGGACGAAACGCTATTGTCGAAACAGTTCGACCGGCCGGTGATGGTGCATCGCTATCCGGCTGCCGCCAAAGCCTTTTATATGCAGCCGGATCCGGAACGGCCTGAGGTCGCGCTATGCGTGGATATGCTGGCTCCGGAAGGATATGGCGAAATTGTCGGCGGCAGCCAGCGCATACACGATCTGGAACTGCTGCGCCGGCGCCTCGAAGAAAATCATCTGGCGGAAAAAGATTTTCGCTGGTATCTGGACCTGCGCCGCTGGGGAAGTGTGCCGCACGGCGGTTTCGGGATGGGCATTGAAAGGGTCGTGGCCTGGATATGCGGACTTGAGCATATTCGCGAAACGATTCCTTTCCCGCGCACCATCTATCGCATCACTCCCTGAGGCGGCCATGCCCAACTGCATTCGCGTCATCGGGGCGCCGATCGATCTGGGCCAGGACCGCCGCGGCGTGGAAATGGGCCCCGCCGCGCTGCGGGTCGCAGGCTTGATCACGCGCATCGCTCAATTGGGCCTATCCGCCGAGGATGCCGGAAATGTTGCCGTCGCGCCGGCTCGCCTGGAAGATCTGGGCAATCCCAGCGTCAAGTACCTGCGTCCCATCGCCGCCAGTTGCCGTATGCAATCGGACTGGATTCAACAAGCTTTACAGGCCGGAGATTTCCCCTTGGTGTTGGGTGGCGATCATTCAGTTGCCATCGGCGCGACGGCTGGCGTGAGCGCATTTTTTCGCCAACGTGGCCAGTCGATCGGGCTCATCTGGCTGGATGCGCACGGCGATTGCAATACCCCTGAAACCACGCCCAGCGGCAACATCCACGGCATGGCGCTGGCCTGCCTTCTGGGTGAGGGCCCGAGCGAATTGACGCAGTTAAACGGCTATAGCCCGATGGTGAAGCCGGAGAATGCCGTCTTGGTTGGCGTCCACGAACTTGATCCGGGCGAAAAGCTGCTGCTGCGCCGCCTGGGGCTCAAAGTATTCACCATGCGCGACCTGGACGAGCGCGGATTGCGTGCGGTGATGGAGGAAGCAGTCGCCATGGCCAGCAATGGCACGGCGGGCCTGGTCGCATCCCTCGACATGGACTTCGTCGATGCGCTGTACGCTCCGGGAGTCGGCACCCCGGTTCGGGGCGGGGCTACTTATCGCGAGGCGCATCTGGCGATGGAGATTCTCGCCGACAGCCTCAATCTCGCCGCCCTTCAGGTGGTGGAAATCAATCCGGTCTTGGATGAGCGCAACCGCACGGCAGAACTGGCGGTAGAGCTGATCCTGAGCGCGCTGGGCAAGAAGATCTATTGAACTGGCCGCTGCGGACTTGATCGCGGGCTGTTCATGATAAAGTTCCAAGAACTGCTGCTCGGAAATTGATCTATGGCGAATGTGATTCCCAGTCCAAAAGAATATGACGTCATCATCGTGGGCTCCGGCGCCGGAGGCGGCATGGCGGCCTACATTTTGACGCGCGCCGGCGCGCGCTGCCTCATGCTGGAAGCCGGCGATTGGTTCGATACGGCAAAAGACTCGACGATGATGATGTGGCCGTGGCAGGCGCCGCACCGAGGCGCCAGCACGCCGGAACATCCCTTCGGTTATTTCGATGCCTGCGTCGGCGGCTGGCAGTTAAAGGGCGAGCCTTACAGCGTGACCCCGGGCCAGAAGTTCATGTGGTGGCGGGCGCGCATGCTGGGCGGGCGCACCAATCATTGGGGACGCATTTCTTTACGTTGGGGGCCCTATGACTTCAAGCCGTATACGCGCGACGGGTTGGGGTTCGACTGGCCCATTTCCTATCAGGATCTTGCTCCCTACTACGACCGCACCGAAGAGTTGATCGGAGTCTTCGGCTCGCACGAAAACATGGAAAATGCGCCGGATGGGAAATTCCTGCCGCCGCCGAAACCGAGGGCGCATGAGTTGATCATCCAGCGCGCGGCGCGGAAGCTGAATATCCCCTGCATCCCTTCGCGGCTCTCGATCCTGACCCGTCCGCTGAACGGACGCATCGCGTGCGGATATTGTGGACAGTGCGGGCGTAGCTGCGCTACCGGCTCGAATTTTTCCTCGCCCACCGTGCTGCTGCCTCCGGCGCAAGCAACGCAATTGCTGGAGATCCGGACCGGAGCCATGGCGCGTGAAGTGCTGATCGGGCGCAATGGCCGGGCACGCGGCATTTCTTATATCGACAAAAAGACCCGGAGCGAGGTGCAGGTACACTCCAAGGTGGTCGTGCTGGCGGCCAGCGCCTGTGAAACTGCGCGCCTGTTGTTGAATTCGCGCAGCCCGCAGCACCCCGATGGTTTGGCCAACCGCCATGGATTGGTTGGCAAGTATCTGATGGACACCGTCGGCTCGGACGTCGGCGGTTATCTGCCGCAACTGACCGGCTTGCCGCCCTTTAACGAAGATGGCGTCGGCGGCATGCATGTGTACATGCCGTGGTGGAATTATGAAAAACAATTGCGCCACCAGATGAACTTTCCGCGCGGCTATCACATTGAAGTGGGCGGCGGGCGCGGCATGCCCGGCCCCGATTCGTTCGGCGGCAGCGAGCGGTACTTGGGCGGAGGCTATGGACTGCAGCTCAAACGCGGCGTGAGGAAATGGTTTGGCGCATTCATCGGGTTTTCCGGTCGCGGCGAGATGATCCCCAACGAAAACAGCTATTGCGAGATCGACCGCACGACGGTGGATGAATGGGGGATCCCCGTGCTGCGCTTCCATTGGCAATGGAGCGAGCATGAGATTCAGCAGGCGCGGCACATGCAGCAGACCTTCCAGGAGCTGATTGAAACCGCCGGGGGGAAAGTCACCTACTCGTCCCGCGGGCCGGATTGGGGCATCTCGCGCGGCGGGGAAATCATACACGAGGTGGGAACGGTGCGCTGCGGCCTCGATCCCCGCACCGCCCCCCTGAATGCTTGGTGCCAGGCCTGGGATTGCAAAAACCTGTTCGTCACCGACGGGGCGCCACTGGTAAGCAACGCCGACAAAAATCCAACCTTGACCATCATGGCGCTGGCATGGCGGACCGCCGAGCGCCTGGCCAGCGAAATGCGCAAAGGTAACCTCGCCTGAGACGGCGTAGGGAGGAAAATATGCCATCCAGGAAATCCCAACCTTCCGCCGAGCCGGGCGCCGGCCTGCGAAGGCGCGAGTTGCTGAAAATCATCGGGCTCGGACCGGCGGCTTCGATATTGCCTGCGGCAGCAGCGGCCGAAACTGCCGCCGCCCAGGCGCCCGCCTCCGCCTCCGCCACTGCCGCGCCTCAGCTCAAGTCGCTTAACCGGCAGGAATTCGACACTATTGCCCTGCTGAGCGATTGGATTTTGCCGGCAGATGAACGCAGTGGCAGCGCCAGCCAGGCCGGCGTACCGGCCTTTATTGACGACTGGCTCGCATTTCAAGGCGACTGGCTGAGCGCCGAAATACGCGGCGGTCTGGCCTGGCTCGATCTGGAATGCAATCGTTTGTACAAGCATGACTTCAGCCGTTGTTCCACGGCCGAGCAAAAAAAAATGATCGACCGCATGGCTTGGCCGCATTCTGCTGCGCCGGAGGATTCCCACGCGGTGGCTTTTTTCAACCGGTTGCGCAATTTGGTGCTGGGGGGATTTTATTCCAGCCCGATGGGCGTCAAGGATCTTCCCTATCTTGGCAATCAGATGATACCAGAGTGGAATGGAGGCGCGCCGCCGGCGGTACTTGCCCGGCTGGGATTGACCGAGGAAGAGGAAGAAAACCAGCGCTGGCTGCGCCAGCGCCAGGCCGAAGGGCATTGGGTGCAACGCCCGCTGCCGCCAGCGCGGCGATCCTGATGGCCGGCCTCAGTATCCGCGGCTGCGCTGTAAATCGCGCGCTTCGACGCGGGTTTCCCCGGGATTCAGTACGCCGCGTTGATGCTCGACTCCCCATGCCGTCAGCGTATCGGCGACCAGCGCGGCCATGATGCCTTCGCCGCGCCCATGTATAATGCGCAAGCCCAGGTGTTTCCGACGGGCTTGCTCCAGAGCCTCGCGCAAAAGATAGCCCACCCGGCCGGCGTCGGGCGGTACGCCATGCAAATCGAGTTCGTCGAATGCGGCCATAGGCGGACGGCAGGAAACATATCAGTCTAGACAATTCTTCCCGCATAGCGGGAGAAAATGCTTGGCCAGATCGTCAGGCAATGCTAAAAAGGAGAATTGCCGGGATGCCGGCCGAGGAGAATCCTGATATGGAAGCCTTAGGCATGGTAGAAACGAAAGGTCTGGTCGGCTCGATTGAAGCCGCCGATGCAATGGTCAAAGCCGCAAACGTAATCCTGATCGGGCGCGAATATATCGGCGCCGGCTATGTCACCGTCATGGTACGCGGCGATGTCGGCGCGGTGAAGGCCGCCACCGATGCCGGCGCGGCGGCGGCGCGGCGCGTGGGTGAATTGGTCAGCGTGCACGTGATTCCGCGGCCGCATTCGGAAGTCGAGCGTATCCTGCCCAATAAAGGTGCTGCCCCGGCGGAAAAGAAGTAATCCGTCGAGCTTTCCCGCGCGGAGTTGCGCGCCGGCCCAATGTGGACCGGCGGATGAAATTCGCGCTTTTTCACCTTACGTTTTACGTCCGGCATGGATAAAGACCTCCAATCCATTCAAGAGGCCCGCGACTTGGCCGAACGCGCGCACCGCGCCTGCCTCGGCTTTCGCAGCTATTCCCAAGCCCAAGTTGACGCGATCGTGACCGCCATGGCCGCCGCGGCTGGCCAGCATGCGGAACGCTTGGCCCGGATGGCGGTGGAAGAAACCGGTTACGGACGGGCGGAAGACAAACTCCAGAAAAATCTGTTTGCTGCGCAGCGCGTGTTTTCCGCCATCCGCGATTTAAAAACGATTGGAATCGTCAACGAGAAAAAAGACGAGGGCATAATCGAAATTGCCACCTCGGTGGGGGTAGTGGCAGCCATTCTGCCTTCGACCAATCCCACCAGCACGGCGATTTACAAGATTCTGATCGCGATCAAATCCGGCAATAGCATCGTAATCAGCCCGCATCCGTCGGCCATGCGGTGTATATGCGAAACGGTAGGCATCATGGCGCAGGCGGCCCGGGCCCAAGGCGCGCCTGAGGACCTGATCTGCTGCTTCGGGCAGCCTACCATGGCCGGCACCCAGGAATTGATGCGCCACCGGCGCACCAGTGTAATTCTTGCCACTGGCGGCATGGGTATCGTAAAGGCAGCCTATAGTTCCGGCAAGCCGGCGTTCGGAGTCGGTCCCGGCAATGTGCCCGCATTTATTGATCGCTCCGCCCGGTTGGAAAAAGCCGTTGCCGACGTGGTTGCCGGTAAAACCTTCGATTGGGGCACGATCTGCTCTTCCGAGCAGGCGCTGGTCGCTGAGCATGCATTGCGTGAACCGGTGTTGGCCGAGTTACGCAAACAGCGGGCGCAATTTTTAAGTCCGGAGGAAATTCAAAAGCTCGGCCGGGTGCTCATCCTGCCGGATTCATTTACCGTCAACCCTCGCTGCGTGGGACAATCGCCGCAAAAGCTGGGCGAACTATCCGGCATCGCTGTGGCTCCGGATACTCGAGTTTTGATTGCCGAACTGCCGGGCATGGGCCGCGAACACCCGTTATCGGCGGAAAAATTATCTCCCGTGCTAGCGCTGTATTTCGTGCAGGACCGGGAAGCGGCTTACCAGCTTTGCCGCAACCTGCTGCATTTTGGCGGGCTGGGGCATACCTGCGTCATTCATGCCCAGGACGATGTGGTGATCCGCGAGTATGGGGAACGCATGCCCGCTTTTCGAATCGTGGTCAACAGTCCCGCGCCCCAAGGCTCGATTGGCGCTACCACCCGGCTGTTTCCGGCCATGACCCTGGGCTGCGGCGCCGCTGGCGGCAACATCACCTCCGACAACATCGGTCCCCAGCACCTGATTAATCTGAAGCGGATTGCCTACGAACAGCAGACGGACGGTGCCTCCGCTAAAATCCCGCCGGTCACGGCGGGCGCTTCCGCGCCGGCCGCTGCCGCATGCGCCTGCCGGCAGGTTGCGGTCGAGAGCCCCGCGCCGGCCCAGCCTTCTTCGGCGGCCGTGGATCGCGGAGAAATTCGCCGTATTGTGGATCGCTTCCTGACCGAGAAAGGCCTCAAGCCGCCGGCGGCATCCAATCCACCCGCGCTGGCCGCGCCCATGCCATCCGCTGCGACCGATGCCGGTGTTGCCTCCAATGCCGCAACCGATCGCGCGGACAAGCCCGCGCCGGCTACGCGCCAGCCGCTCGATTTCGTTTGCGAAGCCGACGTTCGCGACGCTCTGCGGAAAGGAACCCGGCTGGCAATCGGGCCTAAAACCCTGCTGACTCCCGCTGCCCGCGATTTAGGCCAAGACCATAATATTTTCGACCTAATCGCGCCTTAACTCTACTGCTGGCGCAAGGTTTGCTGTTTTAGAAAAAAAACGCGCCTGGCCCTGTGCGGGCCGAAGCGCGCTTTAACAGCCTCAAGTTCTAAATCGAATTACCAGCGCGGGCTGCGATGCTCGCGACCGCCGCGACTTTCCCGTGCGCCGCCGCGGCTAAAGCCGCCGCCATTGCCTTCTTTCGGACGCGCCACATTGACTTTCAGGGCGCGGCCGCCGATTTCGGAGCCGTCCAGAGCAGCAATGGCTTTGTCCGCCTGGGCGTCATCGCTCATCTCGACGAAACCAAAACCGCGTGAACGGCCGGTATCGCGATCCGTGATGATGCTCACCCGGTCCACCGTCCCGTGCGCCTCGAACGCCTGGCGCAGTTCTTCTTCCGTTGTCGAAAACGACAGGTTGCCAACAAATATGTTTTTCAATCAGGTCCTCGTAACTATCGGGCTATTTGACTTGCAGGCTGTGCGCGATCGAGGCAGGATCAGAGCGGTCAGACATTGAACCGTGCGAGACTGTCAACGGGCGGACGGCAGACAATTCAAACGCATGGTTATTGTAAATGATGCATTCGTACAATGCAATACTTATTTTTAAGGCGTAGCATCTTTAAGAAAAATAAAGACTTAGCTATAAATCGGGTCATGGCTCGCTATAGAGCAAAACCCATTGCAACCTGCCGCCGCGGCTATTTGGCAATTCCAGGCGATAGTTTAAATCCAGCCGTTGGCCTGGATTCAAATTCGCTAGGCGCGTGGTTTGCCCGTCCGCGCATACCTTTCGCTCAGCGGCGTTCCATGCCAGGCATTCGAATGCCTGGCCTTTGGCGCCAACCCATAATTTCAAGTGTTTCGATTTCAACCATTGCACTGGGCGCAAAAGCAGTACACCCGGGGTAAAGCATTGAGGCTCTGGGTTGCCGGCGCCAAAAGGCCCCAGACGATCCAGGTCTTGTGAAAACGGCAGCACTTCATCGAGGTCAAGCTGGAACGGTGGGGCAGCGGGCGCTTCGTCAAGCACCGTCAACTTTACTTCTCTTAAGTACTGGCGCAAGTCCGCGACCCGGCGCGTCTCCATTGTTAGGCCCACGGCTTGAGCATGGCCGCCGAAATGAGTAAATAAATTCGCGCAGGGCTCCAGGCTGGCTAACAAATTGAAGCCTCGCATGGACCGCCCGGATGCATGGGCCCTGCCATCTTCATGCGCCATGACCAGCGCCGGATGCCGGTATTGGCGCTGCAGGCGCGCCGCTACACTGCCGAGCACGCCGCGATGCCAGCCTTCGCCCTCGAAAAGCAGCACCGGTACAGTCAACCGCTCAGGCTCAGCTTGCGCCTGTTGCGCGATGGCTTCCAGAATGGCGTTTTCACATGCCTGCCGGCGCTGATTCCACTGATCAAGTTGTAATGCGATCTGGCCGGCGGAGGCTGTATCCGCGGAGAAAAGCCGCAAAACCGCTTCTGCATGATCCATCCTGCCGGCGGCATTCAGGCGTGGCGCCAGGCGGAAAGCGACATCGGCGGCGCGGATAGGGCAGTGTCCCGGCAAGGCTTGCTCCAGGAGAGCGCGCAAGCCCGGATTTGAAGGTTTGGTTAAGCCATCCAGGCCAAGCCGCACGAAAACTCGGTTCTCACCCGTCAGCGGGACATGATCGGCAATCGTTCCCAGCGCCAGCAGCTTAAAAAAAGACACCAGCCAGGCCGGGTAGGTCCCCGGCGCCAGTCTGCCTTCCGCTTCCATTAGAGCCTGACCCAGCTTGAATGCCAATCCGGCCCCGCACAAAACCGCCTCGGGATACCCACTGTCACGGCGCATCGGGTTCACCACCGCTGTCGCCGGAGGCAAATCGCCGGCGGGTGGGTGGTGGTCGGTAACGATCACGTCTAACGGCAGTTGCCGGGCGCGCTCCAATTCGGCATGCGCCCGAATGCCATTATCGACAGTAATCACGACGCGAATGCCGTCGGACGCCGCCTTTTCCAGCACTTCGGCGCGTAATCCATAGCCTTCGTTCAGGCGGTGCGGAATGTAGCATTGCGGTTGCGCTCCCAGGCGTTGCAGCATGACGCGCAAGACGGTCGCCGCAGTGGTTCCGTCAACGTCGTAATCGCCATAAATCAAAATGCCCTCGCGCTGGCGCAGCGCTTTTTGCAGCCTCGCCACCGCCGGCTGCATGTCCGGTAAAAGCCAGGGGGAATACAATTGCGCAATGGAGGGATTTAAAAATTTTTCCAGGCTCTCCCAATTGCCGCCTTGTTGTGTTAACAGCCAGCGGGCTCCCGCCGGAGACAGCCCCAACCGGCGGCTGGCATCGGCGATCGCACCTGGCGCCGGAGAGGAAGCAAGTATGGCCGGCTCAGCCCGCATATTCGTTTCCTGGAGTGAGGATAACCGGTCGAATTGGAGCCAGCCAGGTCATGAATAACGCGGTTTGTGTGGCACGTTACCATGCCTGAGCGTCTTTGATGAAAATTTAATTTAGCCCTGGAAAAGCGCGGGCGCGGCGCAGACCGCTGGAATTCAGCATCCACGGAGCCGGCGCCCGGCCGCCAGGCAGTCCTCCGGCCAGCCTGCTCTATCTCAATCCCAAGCCTTGCGGGCGCAGCCCATTTTGCATTTCATAATTTAGAAACACGGCTTCACGCGCCCAATCGCTGTCGGGATATTGCTGTTGCAGCCGGGCTATCCACTTCCCTGCTTTTTTCATCGCGGAACGCGACTTGCCCAGGTTCTGTTTTTTGCCCGGCCGGCTATACACCCACCAGGCGGCGGAATCATGCTCGGCCACCTGGTACATCGCCTCGGCGGTTCGCGGGCCGCTGCGGAAATGTTCGACATACGAACGATAGACATTGCCTTCTTTTTCAATACAACTGGGTTTGGCCATCCAGTTGTTGCAGGTTAATTTCTTGCGCAATAGCAAAAAGGCTGCCTCCGCCGCCCACGGCGTTTTCGGGTATTTGTGCAGGACGCGCTCCAGCAGCCGCCCGCGCAGCATGTAGTTGTATTCCCCGCTCGGGGTGCCGTATTGGTTCAGGTTCAACTGCCAAGCGATGCGGCCGGCACGAAACGTCGCTTCCGGTACCAGCGGGCTGGTTGGAAAGTCGTCGGTGATGCGGTAGAACAGCCGCGCCGCGTTTTTCGCTTCCTGGTCCTCGCCGGCATATTTCCGAGCTTCTTGTTCCAGGTGAATGGCGGCGCCCATCAGCACACGGTCGGCGCCGGGCGTATGCAGCGGCAGCAGCCCGCGGTTTGGCACCCATCCGGAAACGTGCACGAAAACGTGCGCGAAATCGCCGTTGACGCCCATCAAGGCGACATCGTCTCCGGGCAAAATCTGGCCGATCGGAGTGGAGCCCGCATCGGGACTGATATAGATCTTGGATGCCAGCATGCTGATCGCCTGCTGCGGCGCTGCACCGCCCGCCGCCCGCGGCGGAGCCGCCGGCGCCTGGGCCCCCGCCGCTGCTGCGGCCAGCAGCCATCCCAGTCCAACGCGACAAAGTTGACGCTTCATGACCCTCTGATTGTAATCGAAGCTCCGCGCCGGCGGCTCCCGCCAGGGCTGGGGCCGGCGTATCGCCGGCCGCCGCAGCAAGTTCGGCGGCGGCGCCAGTTGTTACAATGATTGCGTGCCGCATTCCCTGCAATTGATCCCGCTCGGTGGGCTGGGCGAATTCGGGCTGAACATGATGGTGCTGCGTTATGGCGGCGACCTCGTGATCATTGACGCCGGGTTGATGTTTCCCGAACCCGAGTTGCTGGGGATTGACATCGTCGTGCCCGACATCACCTGGCTGCTGGAAAACCGCGCCCAAATCCGCGCCGTGCTGCTGACCCACGCCCACGAAGATCACATTGGCGCCTTGCCTTACCTGCTGGACCTGCTGGCCGCGCCGGTGTACGGCAGCGAATTTACCCTGGCGATGGTCGAGTCGCGGTTGCGCGAATACGGCTTGCTCGAGGAAACCCGCCGCCTGGTGGTGCAGCCCGGCGAGCCCTTCCGCCTGGGCCCGTTCACCATCGAATATATCCACGTCACCCACAGCATCGTCGGCGCCTGCGCGGTGGCCATCACCACGCCCGCCGGCGTGGTGATTCATACCGGCGACTTTAAAATCGATCCCAGCCCCACCGACAACCGCCCCTTCGACCTGCACAAATTTGCCGAATACGGCGCGCGCGGCGTGCTTGCGCTGCTGTCGGATTCCACCAATGTCGAACGGCGCGGCCATACCGGCAGCGAGCTGGCGGTGCGGGAACGCTTCGATCAGGTATTTGCCGAAGCCAGCCAGCGCGTCCTGATCTGCTGCTTCACCAGCTCGATTCACCGCATCCAGTTGGCGGTCGAATTGGCCGCCGAATACGGCCGCCGCGTCTGCTTTATCGGGCGCAGCATGGAAAACACCAGCGAAATCGCCCATCAGCTCGGCTACCTGCGCATCCCCGACCGCCTGCTGGTGCGCCCGCAGGATTTGCGCGCCTGTCCGCGCGAGCAGGTATGCGTGGTGATCGCCGGCAGTCAGGCCGAGCCCATGTCGGCCCTGGCCCGCGTCGCCGTCCGCAACCACCGCCATTTCGAGCTCGACGCCGGGGATACCGTGGTGCTCTCCTCCCGCATCATTCCCGGCAACGAAAAAGCTATCTTTCGCATGATCAATCACCTGTTCAAGCTCGGCGCCCAGGTGATCTATCCCGGTGAGGATTTCCCTCCCGTGCACGTCTCCGGCCACGCCAGCCAGGAAGAATTGAAGCTGCTGATCAACCTGGTGCGCCCGCGCCATTTCATCCCCGTGCACGGCGAATACCGCCAGCTCTCGCTGCATGCCAAACTGGCCCGCAGCCTGCGTATCCCCGGCATGCAGGACCATGTCATCGAAGATGGCGCAATTCTCGAACTGGAAGGCGAGCAGGCGCGCTCCGCCGGAAAAGTCCCGGTCGGCCGCGTGCTGATTGACTCCGGCAGCGGCGACGAAGTTGCCGAAGAGCATATCGTCCGCGACCGCCGCCATCTCGCCGAGGAAGGCATTGTCCTGCCGGTGCTGGCGATCAATAAAGTGAGCGGACGGCTGCAAAACGTGCCCCAGATCATCACCAGCGGCTTCATGGACCCGGACCAGGATGGCGTCGTTGCCGGCGCCCGGTCCGTGGTCGAACGCACGGTGCTGGCGTCCAACCTGGAAGAGCTCGAGGATTGGAGCGTGATCAAGGAAAAAATCCGCGTCGAGCTTCGCCGCTACCTCCAGAAGGAAACCAACAAGCGCCCGCTGATCCTGCCGGTCATCATGGAAGTCTGACCGCCGGCCAGCCTCCGCCCGCTTGGGAAAACTGCTCGCCGCCGGCGCTTGGCCGCCGGTTCCCACTGCGGCTGCCATTTTCGCAGCCTCCGTCCATTCCCGCGGCTGCCGTCCATGCCCGCAGCCGCCGTGGTCCGGCCCTTCCGCTATCCGCCGCCGGCGCCGTTCCCCGCCGGCAGCGTTATCACCACCGGCGCCGACCGCTGCCCGGCTCTGCCCGCCTGGTCCACCGCGCTGACGGCATAACGCACTGCCCGGTTTCCCGACCAGGCTGCGCGGTCTTCCCCTGCCGGCGTCAGCAGCAGCTCGGCATTGACCCGTTGCCAGCCATGCGCCCTCGCGCCCTCGGACGCGCTGGCCAGGCGCTGCCGGTACAGGATGTATCCCGCCAGCCGCTCGGACTCAACCGGCTGCCAGGAAAGCTGCACCGCAGGGCGCGCGCCCAGCCCCAACACCGCCACCAGCCCGGCCGGCGGCGGCAGGGGTATCCACGGCTGCGTTTGTACCATCGCCGGCTTCGCTTCCGCACTGACTGCTTGCAGCGCGCCATCGCCCGCCAGGCTGCGCAGCGTGTATTGATATACCCAGCCCGGGCGAACTTCGCGGTCCAGATAGGACGTCTGCGTGCCCGGCAGATCGAGCACCGGTTGCCAGGTCGGAGCGGCGGGCGCCGCTTTCCCTTTCCCCCGCCGGGGTTGCGTCTCCCACTCTCGACGGTACAGCCGCACCCCGCCCGAGGGCGCCGGCTGTGGCGCTTGCCAGCTCAATTCGATCCCGTCGCTGCGCCGTTGCGCCTGCAATCCGCGCGGCGGCGGACTTACCGGCAGCAGCGAAACCAGTTGCCAATTCGACCACCCCGCCGCGCGTCCATTGCGGTTGGCGAAGGCAATAGCCAGGCGCACGGCTGCCACTGGCTCAGCGGGCGTGATCCGCGCCAGCGGCAGCTTCAACCCTTGCGGCAGGTCGCCGGGCGCGCCCGCAGGAAACAGCGCCTGCCACGCGGGACACGTCAGACCCGGCAGCGGCGCAGCCTGCGGCAGTTTCGCCGGCCAGATACACAGGCGTACCTGCACCGCTCCGGATATTGGCAGCCCATCGCTGGTCCGGCGTGGCGTCGTCCAGCGCAATTGCACCTGCTCGCCCCGCCGCTGGGCGCGAAAATTGCTGGCGGGCATGGGCAGGTTGGCGCTGGGCGGTAGCGGCGCCCCAATTTGGCCGCAGCCGGACAGCAGTAACATCGCGGCGGCGCAAATCATCCCCTGCCGGCGCTGCCGCCGGCTTCGCGCGCCCGCCGCCGGCCTGAGTCGCAGGTTGCGCAAATGCTTGTCCCGGTGCGTTAGAGAATGTAGCGTGTCAGGTCCTGGTCGCGGACGATCGTTTCCAGTTGGCTGCGCACGTAGGCTTCGTCAATTTCCATCTCTTTCACCTGCGTCTCGGAGGCAGTGAAAGAAATCTCGTCCAGCAGCCGCTCCATGATCGTGTGCAGCCGGCGCGCTCCGATGTTTTCCGTCGCCTGGTTGACCTGGGCCGAAATGGTGGCGATTTCCAGCAGCGCCGCATCGGTGAAGCGCAGGTGTACGCCTTCGGTCTCCAGCAGCGCGGTATATTGCTTGGTCAGCGCGTTCTTGGGCTCGGTCAGCACCTTGACGAAATCCTCCACCGAGAGCGAATCCAGCTCCACCCGGATCGGAAACCGGCCTTGCAGTTCCGGAATCAGGTCGCTCGGCTTGGAAACGTGGAACGCCCCCGCGGCGATGAACAGGATATGGTCGGTGCGCACCATGCCGTAGCGCGTGTTGACCGTCGTGCCCTCGACGATCGGCAGAATGTCGCGCTGCACCCCTTCCCGGCTGACGTCGGGACCGCTGCCTGCCTCGCGCCCGGCGATCTTGTCGATCTCGTCCAGAAAGATGATCCCGCTCTGTTCCACCCGCTCGACCGCGGTGCGCGTGACCTGGTCCATATCCAGCAGCCGTTGTTCCTCTTCCTGCACCAGATAATCGAGCGCATCGCTCACCCGCATGCTGCGCCGCTTGCTCTTGCCGCCGAACAGGTTGGGCAGCATGTCGCGCAGGTTGATGTCCATTTCCTCGACGCCCTGATTGGTAATGATCTCGAAGCTGGGCACGTTTTTTTCCCGCACCTCGATCTCCACCGTGCGGTCGTCAAGCTGGCCCTCGCGCAACTGCTGGCGCAGCTTGTCGCGGGTGCGCTGCCGTGCCTCGCCGCCCGCTGCCGGTGCGGGCGCCGCGGCCGCACCATCCGCCGCGCCGGCGGCCGGAGTCCCCGGCGCCGGCAGCAGCAGGTCGAGCAGCCGCTCCTCCGCCCCCTGCTCCGCTTTGTCTTCGATCTCCTCCAGCTTTTCTTCGCGCACCATGTCCACCGCGATCTCGACCAGGTCGCGAATCATGCTCTCGACGTCGCGCCCGACGTAGCCGACTTCGGTGAACTTCGAAGCTTCCACCTTCAAAAACGGCGAGTTGGCCAGCCGTGCCAGCCGGCGCGCAATCTCGGTTTTGCCCACCCCGGTCGGACCGATCATGATGATGTTCTTGGGCATGATCTCTTCCGCGATCTCCGGCGCCAGCTTGCGCCGCCGCATGCGGTTGCGCAGCGCGATCGCCACCGCGCGCTTGGCCGCCGTCTGGCCGATCACGTGCTTGTCCAGCTCGGCTACGATTTCGCGCGGCGTCATCTCGTCCAGCGCCGGAGCGCTCTCCTGGGCTGCGGGCAGATATAAAGCCATTTTTTTAGCTGGCCTCCGGGCCGGGTTTGCCCGCGCGCGGTTTCGATGCCAGTTCCTCGCTGAAAAACTCGCTGTTGGTGTAAATACAGCTCTGCGCCGCCACCGCCATCGCCTCGCGCACGATCTCCATCGCCCCCAGCTCGGTGTGCCGCAGCAGCGCCCGCGCCGCCGCCAGCGCGTATGGGCTGCCCGAGCCGATGGCGCAGACCCCGTCGTCGGGCTCGATCACGTCGCCTTGCCCGCTGAGCAGATACGTGTCGGTTTCGTCGGCGATGATCATCATCGCTTCCAGGTGGCGCAGGATGCGGTCCGTACGCCAGTCCTTGGCCAGTTCCACCGCCGCCCGGCTCAGATTGCCGTGAAACTGTTCCAGCTTGGATTCAAAGCGGTCCACCAGCGAAAGCGCGTCCGCGGTCGAGCCGGCAAAGCCGGCGATGACGCGCTCATGATACAGCCGGCGCAGCTTGCGCGCGTGGTGCTTGATCACGCCCTCGCCCAGCGTCACCTGCCCGTCGCTTGCCATCACCACCCGGTCCCCCCGCCGCACGCACAAAATCGTCGTCGCGTGCATTGGCGCAATGCCGCCTGCAATTGAATGAATGAGCTGCGACAAGTGTTGATCCATGGGTGGGGTGCGCCCCCGCTTGCGCGCAGGCGGGAGGCCTCGCGCCGGGGGGAAATATCTATACTACCGCGTGGCCCCGCCCGCCGTCCCCCCGCCGCGGCCTTGAATGCCTCGGAGCGCGGAACCCGCCCGCGGCTGGCCGCCGCCCGCGGACTGCCGCTACAATGACCCTAGCCGCGCTGCCCGCGCGGGCCGGCGCGGCCCTGCCATGCCGGACGACATCTACCAGGAAATCGTTCGCTTGCGCGCCGCCGGCCGCGGCGCCGCCCTGGCCACCATCATCCAGGTGCGCGGCTCGATTCCCGCCTACGAGTGCGCCAAGCTGCTGGTGCGCGATGACGGCTCGCAACTCGGCACCATCGGCGGCGGCTGCGTCGAGGCGGAGGTCTGGCAGGCGGCGCGCGAAGTGCTGCGTGAGGAACAGCCTCGCCGCTTGACCTTTCACCTGAACCACGATGCCGCCCACGATCAGGGTCTGATCTGCGGCGGTACCCTCGAAGTCTTCGTCGAGCCCATCCTCGCCGCCCCGGTCGCCATGCTCTTCGGCGCCGGACATGTCTCGCTCGCCCTCGCCCGCGCCGCCGCCCTCGCCGGCTTCGAAGTCGTCGTCGTGGACGACCGCGCCGGCTTCGCCAGCCGCGAACGCTTCCCCGAGGCCGCCGCCCTGCACGTCGGCGAGTTCGATCAATTGCTCCCCACCCTCGCCGTCCCCGCCCAGGCTTACCTGCTCATCGTCACCCGCGGCCATAAAAGCGACCTGCGCGTGCTGCGCTGGGCCTTGGACACTCCGGCGCGCTATATCGGCATGATCGGCTCGCGCCGCAAAGTGCTGGCCGTTTATCGCGAACTCGAAGCCGAAGGCGTGCCCCGCAGCCGCCTCGCCCAGGTCTATGCCCCGCTCGGCTTGTCCCTGGGCGCCATCACCCCGGGTGAAATCGCCATTGCCACGCTGGCGGAAATGATTGCCGTCCGCCGCCGCGCGCCGCTCGATCGCCTGCAGCCGCTCTCGCAGCGGATCGCCGATCGCCTCCCCTCCCCCGCCCTGCCTGCCCCGCCGCCGCATTCTGCTGAATCCTGATATGTCGGCAATACCCTCCGAGCTGCGCGCCATTCCCCCCTTCGCCCACTTCGCCGGCGTCATTCTGGCGGCCGGCGCCTCCAGCCGTATGCAGCGCCCCAAGGCGCTGCTCGCCTGGCCGCAACCCGGCGGACAATCCTTCCTCGATCGCTGCGCCGCTTCGCTCGCCCGCGTCTGCGATCCGCTGCTGGTCGTGCTCGGTCCCGATGCCCCCGCCATCGCCGCCGCCCGCCCGGCTTCCGCTTCCCCCTTCCTGCGCTGGATCTTCAACCCCGACTGGGCCTGCGGCCAGTTTAGCTCGCTGCAGGCCGGCATCCGCGCGCTGCTGGCGCTGGGCAGTTTTGACGCCGTGCTGGTCTGCCCCGTGGACCACCCCGCCTTTTCACCCGCCACCGCCGCCGCCCTGGCCGCCGCCTATCTGCCCGAACTCTCCGCCCCCGCGGTCATCAAGCCGCTCTACGATGGACGCCACGGGCATCCGGTGCTCTATGGCAGCCGCGTCCTGCCCGCCATCACCGCCGCCCCCGCGGACGCCAACGCGCGTCAGCTCCAGGCCGGCTTCGCCGACTCCACCCTCAGCCTGCCCGTCGCCGATCCCGGCATCCTGCTGGATATTGACACCCCCGACGATTATCAGCGGCTCTGCGCCCGCTGCGCTCCTTAGCCCGCCCCCCGCCACGCCGCCCCGCCTTTCGCCTTTCGATGAGAATTTTTTAATCTTCGCAATTGTGCTTTCGGCCTGAATCTAAACTTTTTTGACGGACTTGCCGGCTTCCTCGGCTAAGTCATTGAAATTTTCTCGCACTTCGCCCTGGTTCTCCCGCCTGGTCCCGCCTCGATGACTGCTGCGAGTGGCTCGCCTAAGCCATACTTTTGGTTTCGATCCCGTATGTTATTGATTTCCATTTGCACCCCCGCCAATCTTGTCAAACTTTAGAATTTATTTGCCTATTTTTATTACAAAGTTATGACAAAATTGCCACAATCTGCCGCGAAGATCCGCATCCGATTGATGGCCAAAGATTTATCCGCATAAAACCGCGAATTTTGTACTCCTTTTGGGGCGTTGGAATAAACCTTGTCCTTACTATACTTTAGGCGCATGGTTTTAAAATCGGGTAATGCCCGCTCAGTCCATCCTTTTTACTTATCAAGTTGATCTTACATAACTTATCTAGCTCTGCCATGCCGGCGCAGTCGCCGATAAGTATCATTATGCTATAACTGACATGTGAGTCACTGAGGAACGGCCGCCGGCAGTTATTAAGTCGGCAGCCGGACCCCGCGCAGCCTGGCGGACTCACCGAACGGGTTCTGTCATGGCCCTAGGGCTGAGCCCCCGCGGCGCGGAAGTGTCCCTGAAGAGGCCCATGAAAATCATCATTGCCAATACCGATCGCCGCATCTCTCAGCGCTGCGCCGAATCCCTGGTCCAAAGTGGCGCGGCGGCCTGGTTGGAATGCGGCCGCCTCAAAATGACCTCCCGGCCCGGCGAAGAAGGCCAAATCTTTCGCTGGGGCAGCTTCAGCCATTTCGAATTGCCCGGCGAGCTTCGCTCCTTCCGCCATCTGGGTAATGTCCGCATGAACGGCTGCCTGATCAACCAGGCGGCGTCCGGCGATTTGCGGTGACCTTTATGTCTGCAGCTTTGCGTCAAATCTGGATCGCTCCCGAAATCGCCCTGGATGCCCGCGAGCGCAGCCTTCAGCTCCGCTACCGCCGCGAGCGCTGGCTGTTGATCGCCGTGCTGCAGCGCGCCATCGGCGATCTCTTCCGCCTCTTCGAAGACGTCGCCCCCGAAGATTACGACGACGCCCGCGCCTGGTTCTTCAGCCACTCTCGCGAAGCCTTTAGCTTTCGCTGGCTCTGCGAGCAGCTCAGCCTCAATCCCTCCGGCATTCGCCGCCACTTATGCAAGTGGATGCGCGCCGGCGCGCCCTTGTACCTGCGCCTTCAGCCGCTTCATTATCTCGCTTCCATGCCGGCGCTCGCCGGCATGGAAGACTTCCATATCGTGCCCGAATGGTTGCAAGAACATGCCTAGCTTTGCCTCGCTTTTGCGTCGTTGCCTGCTGCCCTGGTGGCTCTCCCTGCCGCTGGCCGCCGGCACTTTGGTCGGACACATCGTCCTGCCCATGACCTCGCATCCCCTCGCCGGCGCCACCTTGACCTTGACTCTCAGCCAGGCCGCGGTCGTGCCTGGCAGCTACATCCTGGCGCCGAAAAGTGTCGCCTGCTACACCACCACCGACGGTTCGCTGGTTGGACTGCCCGACCCCACCGTGCTCGTTTCCGCTCAAGCCCAGCCCGGCGTCGGTTCGCTTCCTGCCGGCCTGTACTTCATTCAATGGACTTGGCTCTCGCCTTCCGGCGAGTCCCTCCCCAGCCCGGAATTGCAGCTCGAACTGACCTCGCCCGGCAAGCTGGAATTCCAGCCCCCGGCGAACCCGCCGTTCTCGGCCAACGGCTACGCCATTTATATCGGCGCCGCTGCCGGCGCCGAAACCCGGCAATACTCCGGCGCGCTGATCGCCTACACGCAATCCTCCCCGCTGGCCGCCGGCGCGGCGCCGCCCGCGCAAAACGCCTCGCTTTGTACGTTGAATTTCAACGACGACACCGTCCCCGCGCCCACTTATTATCTGGTCAATCTGACCGACGCGGACGGCAATGAGATTGCCGGCTTTCCGCAAAGCTGGTATTTGAGCGGCGCCGTCCTCGATGTTTCTCAAATCGTGCCGCTCAGCTCCAGCCCCGCCCTGCTGTTTCCCATGCCGATTCTCAGCAACCCTTCCTCCTCCATGCCGCAAAGTGTCAATTCGCCGCTGCTGCTGAACGGCTATCCGCTTTCCGGTTCTTCCAACGTCGGCCCGGGGCTGTTGACGCTCGCCTTGCCCGGCACGCTGCCCGCGCCGGTCACCGTCCTCGATCAGTGGACTCCGAATGTCGCCATCGCGCTCACCCGTATCAGCCTGTTCGCTTCCCTGCCCGGTTCGGGGGGAACCAATGGCGTCTCGCTCGCCATAACCGACGGCGTCAATACCTGCACTTTCGCCGCCCTGCTGCCCGCCGCCCAGGTGTTTTCCTCCAGCGGCACTCCTGCCGGCGTTTGTAATTTCAGCTCTGGTCTCCCGCTGACCTTGCAGCTCGCCGCCGACGACCATGCCACCCGCCCCGCCAATTTGAATTTGACCCTGGAGATGACTTCGCATTGACTCGCTGTTCGCTGGCTGCGCGTTGAGGATTTTTCGCCATGATCACCCTGCAATTCAGCTCCACCTTCGACTGGGAATCGCGTGCCATTGGCTTTCTTACCCGCTCCTGGGCTAGCCGCGTGGAGGTCGTCTTCGCCGACGCCTGTCTCATCGGCTCGCTGCCTCCGCGCGGCGTCTGTCTGCATTCCCACCCCGCCGGTGGTTACCGCCGCGTCGAGCGCTATCGGGTGATGGTGCCGGCCGCCCCCGTTTACCGCTTCCTGCGCCGCCAGCTCGGCAAGCCCTTCGACTGGGGCGCGGTCTTGGGCTGGCCGCGCCGCCACTGGCGTGCCGCCGGCTCCTGGTCCGGCGCCGAGCTGATCGCCGCCGCCTTCGAGGCGGCCGGCACGCCGCTGCTGCGCGCCCCCGGACGCAGCCGCCGCCGCATCACCGCTCGCGACCTGTTGCTTTCGCCGCGTTTGCGGCCCTTCCCCCAGGCCAGCTTGCGTCCGCTGGCTTCCGCCGCGTGAGAGTGCCGTCATGAACTGGTCTCATTGCCTCGCCTTCGCCTTTCGCCGCCGCGCTGAACTGGCCGACCTGCGCCAGCGCCTGGCTGCCCGCGAAGCCGAACTGGCTTGCCTGCGCCGCGCCTGCAACGATTGGCGGATGCTCTGCGGCGAAGCCCGCCGCGATCTGCGCCGCCTCACCGACGCCTCGCTCGCCGCCGCCGGCGCCGAGCCCGTCTTTCAGCCGCGTCCGCGCCCGCCCGCGGCCGCCGAATTGCGCCCCATTCGCCGCCTGCGCGACTGGCGGCGCGAAATGGAGTTTCTCGAAGCTCAAGCCTTTGCTCGCGCTCAGCGCGGCGAATCGGCGCCTGGCCTCGCTTCCACGTGAAGGGAAGGCTTCGCGCGCCGCTTTCCCGCCGCCTGGGTCGCCGGGCAGGGCGGGGTTGAGCCGCGGCGGTGGACCGTGCGGTTGTCACTCCCGCCGGTCTGGGGGCGAAACCGCCGCCGGCTCCCTCGTCGCGCGCCCGTGCCCGCTTTGTTGGAAAGACAGGGAAACGAAAATGCCAAAATCCTCGCTGATTCATGTCCCCGCCGCCGGTTTTGTCCCGGTGGCCCTCACCTCCGGCATCCCCGCCCGCCGTGTCGAAATCATGGAAGACGGCTCCGTCGCGCCGCAGGGGTTGATTGTGCAGCTCCCCGCCGACAACTTCGCCGTCAACGACGCCTACCCTTACTCGGCGCAACCCATCGAGCTGAAGGGCCCCGGCCGCGACGGAACGCTCGGACTGCCGCAGCAGGGCCAACCCGGCGCGGCCAATTTCCGCCCCGCGGATACCTACTGCCAGCTCACTTCCGCCACCGCGACGCCCACCCTCGTGCGTCTGCTCGAGTTGGAAAGTTGAGGACTTTGGATGCCCTGGTACGATTTCCTCGCCGGCGCCCTGCCCGGGCTCGCCAGCCTTTTTGGCCTGATGTACGCCTTCGGCCGCCTCAGCCAAAAAGTGGACGTGCTCTGGCTCGCCGTCTTCAACCACCTCGGCCTCGACGAGCGGCAGCTCCTCTCCGAGTGGCGCCGCCGCCGCTTCCCTCCCCGCCATTCCTGAGGTTTTCTATGCGCATTGCCGATGATGTCCTCTTCCCGCTGCTCACCCGTGCCGCCGCCGATACCGGGCTTGATGGATGGCTGCTGTACTCGCAAATCGAGCAGGAAAGCGATTTCGATCCCGCCTCCGTCTCTTCCTGTGGTGCGCTCGGCCTGATGCAGCTCATGCCCGCTACCTTCCCGCACTTCTCCCGCGCGCAGTTGCTCGATCCGGAAACCAATGTCCGCCTCGGCTCCCGCTTCCTGGCCGAGCTGCGGGATGCCTTTCAGCACGAAGATCCGGATGAGCGCCTGCGCTTTGCCCTGGCTGCCTACAATGGCGGGCTCGGCGCCGTGCTCCACGCCCAGGCCCTGGCCCTGCGCCGCGGCCTCAATCCCGCCTGCTGGGACGACCTCGCCCGCGTCTTCCCCGACGTCCGCCTCTTCTACGGCGGCGCCTGGCATACTCCCGACTACCGCCAGATTCTGGATTACGTCGCCCGTATCTGGCGCCACTATCAGCAGCGCCGCTCCCTTTCCTTGCCTCCGGCCGCCGCGCTTGCGCCCGCCGCCGGCGCTTCCGCTCCCTCCGCTTCCGCTACGCCCGCCGCGGCCCCGCCGGCCGCCGGCTCGGCCGTCTCCTGAATGTTTATGAAACTCACCGCTGCCGCTCGCCGCCGCCTGCCCGAGTCCGATTTCGGACTCCCCGGGCGCAAATATCCCATGCCCGACCGCCGCCATGCCGCGCTCGCCCTCGCCCTCGCCCGCTTGCATCATGTCCCGCCCGAGGAACTCGCCGGCATCCGCCGCAAGGCCCACCGCCTCTTCCCGGATATGTCCATCGCCGGCCTCAAAGCCTGATTGCCCGATCGCAAAGGAGCCGTTATGAACTTCTTCGGTAAAGTCTTCCACTCCGTCGGCCATATCTTTGCCTGGCTGCTGCACATCGGCCTGCCCAGGGCGGAATCCCTGGTGCAGGAAGCCGGCAAGGCCCTCCAGACCCCGCTCGCCCTCGCTCTCGCCGGCCTGCTCGGTCCGCAGGCCGTCGCCGTGCAATCCGCCCTGGAAGCCATCGCCGGCAACGTCCTCTCCGCTTTTCAGGACGCCGGCCAGGCCATCGCCGCCGGCGGACTGAACGTGCAATTCGATCAGAAAGTCATCGCCGATATCCAACTGCTCTTTCACCTTATGCAGCAGGCGACCGTCGGCGCGCCGGCGAAAAAATAATCCGCCCGCCGGCGCGGCTTCCTGGCAGTCCATCACGCTCGAATCGGGCCCCAGGCCTGCCGCCGCCTCGCCGCTGCGGTGAAGTCTCGATCCGTCGGTTCTGAGTTCTTATGTCTTCGCTTCCCAATTCGTTGCTCTCGTCTCTGCCGCTGGGCGCGGACAGTGGCCAGGAACCCTCCCCTTCGGCGCTGGCTTCGGCCCCGCCCTCCTCCGCCACTTCCCCGCCCGCGGCCGGGATGGACGCCGGCCTGCAGTCCGCCTTGCGCGATCTGGTGCTCCAGTACGAGCTCGAATGCGACGCCGTCCGCCGCCAATATGTGCGCCGCTTCCGCGAAGCCGAGGAATTCTGGCGCGGCAACCAGAATCTGTATTGGGGCGAACGCGATTTCCGCTGGCACACCCCCTTCGAGCAGGCGCTGGAGCGCGGCGCCGCCGCCGATCTGCCCCGCTACGATTACGTCACCAACATCTATCAGGCCTTCGGTTTGTCGGTCATTGCCGCCATCTCCCAGCGCATCCCCCGCGTGCGCTTCCAGCCCGTCTCCACCCTCAATGAATCCGATATCGCCACCGCCCGAGCCGCCGCTTTGGTCGCCGAGCTGATCGAGCGCAATAACCATATTGACCTGCTCACCATCCGCGAAGCCTATCTGCTCTGGACCCAGGGCATGTTTGGCGCTTACGTGCGCTATGTCGTGGATGAGGAATTCGGCACCCACCCCGAACCCGCCTACGCCATGACTCCCACCCGGGTGCTGGCCGCCGGGTATCTCTGCCCCGCTTGCGGCTTCGAAATCCCCTCGCCCGCGCCCGGCGATACGCCCGGCGACGCGCCCGGCGACGCGAACGGCGACACGGCCGGTGACGTGCCCGGCGACGCGGCTGCCGGGCCGTATGCTCCTTCGCCCGCCTCCGCTCCCGCCGGCGCCTCAACCGTAGATCTTCCGGGCTGGTCCGTGCCCCCGCCCTCGCCCGCGGCCTCTGACTCCGCGCCCGCTCTCCTATCTGCCCCGCCGCTTCCCGCTTCTCCCGCTGCGGATTCCGTTGCCGGCCGCAGCTCTTCCTATTCCGCCTGGGTCTCCTCCACCACCGCCGCCGCCGCCGGTCCCGGCGCCTTCGCCGCCGCCGGGCCGCTGGCCGGTCCGCCTTCGCTGCCCGCTTGTTCCGCCTGCGGCGAACCTCTCGACGCCGCCGCCTGGCATCCGGACGAGTTCATGGATGTCCCCGTTGTCACCGGCTTTCAATCCGTCCCCAACGGCCAGGAGCGCATCTCCGTTTACGGCGGGTTGAACTTGAAAGTCATGCCCTTCGCCGGCGAACTGCGCCAGTCCGGCTATCTCATCCTCGCCGAAGAACAGCATGTGGCCGCGCTCCGCGCTGCCTATCCTGCCGCCGCCGAGCGCATCTCCGCCGGCAACGCCGGTGCTGGAGAAACTTACGAGCGCCTCTCCCGTCTCGCCCTGCTCGAGCCCCCCGGCGCTCCCGCCGGCTCGCTGCCCTACTCCTCCCTGGTTACGTATAAGCGTTGCTGGCTCCGCCCCTGGGCCTTCTGGGCGCACACCGATCCCGATATTCGCCGCCGCCTGCTCGAACTTTTTCCGGAAGGTTGCATGGTCGCCTTCGCCGGCGACGTCTTCCTCGAAGCCCGCCCCGAGCGCCTCGACGATCATTGGCGCATCTGCCGCGCCATGCCCGGCGCCGGCATGTACACCGAGCCCATCGGCGCCTCCATCGTCAGCATCCAAAAACGCGTCAACGATCTGGCCAATATTCAGGCCGAGCATGTCGAGTACGGCGCCGCTCCGCCCATCCTCTATGACGCTCGCTATATCAACGGCCAGGCGCTGGCCAACAAGCGCATGGAGCCGGCCAGCTATACCCCGGTTGTTATCGAAGCCAATGGCGGCAAGCCGCTCGCCGATCTCATCTTCCAGCCCCGCATCGGCCTCGATCCCAGCATCTATGCCCAGGGCCAGAATCTGGTCGAGCTAGCCCAGTTCCTCACCGGCGCCTTCCCCGCCGTCTTCGGCGGCTCCATGCAGGATGTTTCCACCGCCACCGGCTACGGCATGGCTCGCCAGCAGGCCCTCGGCCGCCTCTCTCTCTTCTGGCGCCAGATCAAACAGTTTCACGCCGATCTCATGCTCGCCGCCGTCAACGTCTTTCGCTGCAACCGGACCCAGGATGTCGAACAGGTACTCTTCCATCGCTCCGGCGATTTCGCTTCCCGCTTCATACACCTTGGCGACTTGCAGGGCAACGTCACCGTCCATCCCGAGGCCGACGCCTTCCCCGTCTCCTGGTCCGACATCCGCCAGAATGTGCTGCAGCTCCTGCAATCCTCCGATCCTTATATTCAAAACCTGCTCGCCCATCCGCTCAATGCCGAGCAGGTCAAAAACTATCTCGGCGCCCCCGGTTTCATCCTCCCTGAAGACGATAATCGCTCCAAGCAGTTCCGCGAGCTTGATCTGCTGCTTCGCTCCGAGCCCGTTTTCGATTCCGCCCGCAGCGTCTGGCTCCCCACCGTGCCCACCGACCCGCTCGTGGACGATCATGCCGTTCACCTCCAAACCTTGCGCGAATGGGCCGTCTCCGATGACGGCATCTCGGCCAAGCAAGCCAATCCCGCCGGCTACGCCAATGCCATGGCCCACCTGCTCCAGCACCAGCGCGATTTCTCGTCTGCCGCAGCGGCCGGCCCTCCTCCCGCCGCTGCCCTTCATTCCATCCGGCAACGCGCCGCGCCCCCTGATCGCCAGCGGAAACCTATGCCGCCTTCGCATCCCTGATTTGCTGCCGTTGAATGTTCCACCGTCGGCTGACCGCTGATTTGAGGAAATCATGACCCCTGCTTCCGCTTCCGACCTTGAATTGCTCTCCGCCCCCGAAGCGCCGGCCGCTGCTGTCCCGCCGGCTGCGGAAACCATTCCCGATTCCGCTCTGCCGGCCGATCCGGCTCCGCCTTCGGGCGCTCCGCCTGAAACGCCGGCTGTCGCCGGTCCGGCGGTTGCCGCTGAACCGCCCGCCGCCGCCGCCTCGTCGGGCGCAGCCTCTGGCCCCGGCTCAGCCCCCGCCGATGCCGCTTCCGCCATCGCAGTGCCCGACCCGCTCGCGCCCTTCTCTTCCGCCCTGGCCGACGATGCCGCATTGCAGCAGGCGCTCGCCCGCCATCCCGAATTGCAGCCGGCCATCGAATCCGCCCTGCGCCAGAGTGCCGAGTTTCAATCGTGGCGCAGCCTTTTCCCCTCGCTTCAGGCCGCTCGCTACGCCGCCGATCAGTCTGAAACCCTGTCCGGATTCGATCGCCTGTTTTACTCCGATCAGCCCGAAGCCGCCCGGGAGCTCTTGTTCCGGCTCTATCACAATCAGTTCCTGCGCGACCCCGAATCCGGCGAGTTGATGCGCGACGCCGCCGGCGATCCCGTCTCCACCGGCGCGTACGACCGCCTCGCCTCCGCCTGGCGCGATTCCCTGTTCTCGGCGCTCGACCATCACGCCGCCGAGTCCGCTGACCGTGAGTTGTCCTCCGCCCTTCAGACCCTCCGCTCCCGCCTGGCCTCCCTGGCCGGCAATCCTTCCGCGGCCCCGCCTGCCTCCGCGCGCGCCGCACTCGATCCCTCCGCGGCTCCGGCATCTTCCTCGCCTGTCTCCGGCAATTCCCCTCTTTCTCCCATCCCGCCAGGCGAGTCCGGAGCCGCTCCCTCCCTCCCTCCCGATGTCCGCGCTCGCCTCGAACGCCTCGAGGCCCTGGAGCACCGCCTCGAATCCAGCGGGCGCGAGCAGTGGCGCGCCTGGCATGAGGGTCTGGCCGGCGATGTCGCCCAATCCGTTCGCGCCGAGATCGAACAGACGCTGGCTCCCGCCGCTCTGCCCGCCTACTTGAAATCCAAGGTCGTGGATGACGTGCTCGACGGCATCAACCAACGCGCCGCCGCCGATGGCGCCTATCAGCACCGCATCCAAACCCTGCTCCGCGCCGCGCAGGCGCAGTCCGCCGCCGGCGCCGCCGCCCCGCCCGATACCCGCGCCCGTATCCTCGCCGCCGCCCGCGCCCAGGCCCGCGCCCATCTCGCCCCCGTCGCCCAGCAGGTCCTCCGCCACGCCCTCGCCGGGCTGCGCGAGGCGCAGCAGCAGCGCCTCGCCAAAGTCGCCGGGCAGCGCGCCAAAGTCGAGGTCAAAAGCGCCGGCGGCGATCCGAACCCCGCCCGTCATACCGATGTCGAGCGCATCCGCGGCGCCGAGCGCGCCCTCGGCCGCCGCCTCTCCGACCGCGAAATCCTGGATCTCTGATCGCGGTTCGCTGCTGGCTGTTGGTTTATCTTTTTCCCCGACCGCGGCCGTCCCGCTCTGCGGGCCTTGCCGAATGTTGTCTATTTCCCGCTGCCGGCGCTCCGCCGTCAGTGCTGCTTGGTACTGAGTACACGCTTATGCCTTTGCAAAACTCTCAGGTGGTCGCCCTGCAGCTCGAAAAGGTCCGGCCCAAGCTGCCGGTGCTCTACGAGCGCGACGACACCTTCTTCTCCCTCATCCAAAAACGCGAAGTGGACCGCGTCTCTACCCGCACCGCCCGCATCCCGCTCCAGGTCCAGCCCGGCGGCTCCTTCGGCTACGCCTCCTTCGACGGCGGCGATCTGGGACGCGGCTCCGGCACCGCCTACGACTACGCTCAAATCACTCCCGTCGGCATCCGCATGGCGGTCGAGATCACCAAGTTGGTCGAGTACGCCACCGATGCTTCCGACAAGGCCATTGAAAACGCCGCCAAGCGCAACGTCGCTGACGCCATGAAGCAGTTTCGCCACGACCTCGATGCCGCCCTGCAGACCGCCGGCAATGGTGTCTTCGGCGCCGTCTCCGCCATCAACGGCTCGACCCTGACCTTAACCAATACTCCTTACGGCGCCCGCCTGCTGCGCGAAAACATGAGCGTGCAGGTCTACGACTCGACCTTGGCCACCAACCGCGGCTCCGCCGTCATCAGCTCCGTCGCCAAAGGCCTCGGCCAGGCGCAAAGCATCGTCGTCAATGCCGTCCCCGCCGGCACGGTCGCCGGCGACCAACTGGTCGTGGATGGCGTCTCCGGCGCCAATCCCACCTTCCTCTACGGCATCCCTTACCACCACAACACCGCCACCGCCGGCACCTGGATGGGCATCAGCCGCGCCAATGCCTATGCCGTCGCCAACGGCGTCAATGCCAATAACGCCGCCCTCACCCTCCCTCCCATCCGCCTGGCCTTTAACCAGATCCGCCAGTCGCTCGGCCTCGACAGCCTCGGCAGCCTCATCTGGCATGGACACCCGGCGCAGGTGGCCGCCTACGAGGAACTCGGCTTCGTCATCAGCGAAATCGAAAAAGGCGGCGCCAATCAGGACCTCGATCTGCTGTTCAAAAACAAAACCATGGGCGGCGTCCGCGTCAAGGAAAACATCCACGCCGATACCACCCGCCTCGACCTGATCAACCTCGAAACCTGGGGCCGCGTCGAATGGTTGCCGATTGACTTCTATGAAATCGGCGGCTCCACCGTCTTCCCCGTTTACGGCGCTTCCGGCGGTCTGGCCGCCAGCTATCTGTTCTATCTCGTCACCGGCGTCCAGTTCTTCGTGGATAACCCCAAGGCCGTCAGCTCGGTCACCAACCTGGCCCTGCCCGCCGGCTACTGATCTGGAAATCAAGACCGTTGCTTTTTTGAACGACTGCATTCGGGGCCGCCGCCTGGCCGCTTTGCCGCGGCCCCGTTTTTTGGCGCTTCGGGCGTCGCTTCGGCTTGCGCCTGCTGCCGGCCGCCTGCAAGCGCGGCCGGCGCATCGCTGCTGTCTGGATTGAGAGTTCTTATGCCGCGTTCTCCTGCGGATCCGTCTGCAACGTTCTCTTTCTTTTACGCTATGCTGCGGCTCGAATCCCGGCCTCACGACCGCGCCGCTCAATTGCGCGCCGTGCGCGCCGAAATCGGCCTCGCGAAAAAATCTGGCTATGTCGCCGCCTTGGCCGGCATCCCGGTTGCCGAGCTGTCTGCCCTGGTGGCCGCGGGAATTCGCTTGTCTCCCCGCCCCGCTGCTGCCCTTCCCGCCCGCCTGGCCGCGCGCCGGGCCCAGCTCGGCTGCGTGCTGGAACACCCCTCCAAGCTCGAAAAAAGGTTGCCGCTATGAAATCCCTCCTCGCCTGCCTCGCCGCGTTCTGCCTGGCCGCCGCCCCGCTCGCCGCGCAAACCGATTTCGTCAAACCTTTGATCGCCGGTCAGGCCATTGCCAGCCAGTTCAATTGGCGCATTGGCGCCACCGTCCAGTCCACTGCCGGCGGCTCGGGCGTCATCACCTTCGATCTTTCCTATATCGTCTTGCCCGATTCGACCCAGTACACCCCCTGGCAGCCGGGCTTGCCCGTCACCATCCAGGATGGCGCCTCCACCGAAACCGTCACCCTCACCAGCGTCTCCTGCTCCTCGCTCTCCGGCCAGGCCTGCACCGCCACCGCGAACTTCCAATTCGCCCACGATGCCCATCTCCAGGTCGTCAGCGGCACCGCCGGCCTGCAGGAAGCCATTGATCTGGTGAATAGCCATGGCGGCGGCACGGTCATCGCCGATCCCGCCTGGACCGGCGCTTCCGCTCAGATCGCCGCCGCCGCCGGCGCCGCCGGCGTCCTGCTCGAAGATGACCGCAATGGCCGCCAGATTTGGTATGCCTGGAATGGCTCTGCCTTTGCCCCGCAGTTGAATCTCAATGCCGCCGACGCCGCCCTGACCCTGCAATCGGTTAACGGCGTGCTCGATGCCGCGCAGAATGGCGGCGTCTATTCGTCCTGCCTCAAAGCCGCCCCCGCCGGTCAGATCGTCGAGCTTCCCCAGGGCGATGTCGAAACGCTGACGGTCAACACCGTCATCCCCCCGGCTTGCGTGGTGCAGGTGGATGCGGGCGCCCTCATCAGGCTCGCTGGCTTTTCCTTTGCCGGCTACGTGCGCGCCGGAGACTGGAAAATTTTCGATCTGTCCGGCGGTGGCTCCGTAAACCTGAACGATAATCTGGTCAATCCGGCCTGGTTCGGCGCCGCCGGCTCGGCGGTGGAAGGAACCGTTACCACGACGGCCGGAAGTTCGACCGCGACCTTGGGAAGTTGCGCCAATATCATTACCACTGCCGCTGCCGTTTGCGATTTTTCTGCCGGACAAGGCTTCGACATTCCGCATGCCGGCGCAACCAGCGCCTTGTTGGCGCCCACCTTCACGGCCGTTCCTTACACCTACTCGGAAAACCCGGAGCCTTTGGCTTCGCTGTCGGATGCAACCACCGGCTGCCGGATCGGCTCGGGCGCGATCTATCCCGATCACGCAACCGCGCTGAATACGTCGTGCAGCGGGAACACGGCGACCTACGAAGTCGCGGAAGTGGATGCCAATGGCGGCGCCGGACCGCCCTCCAGCCCGGTTACGATCACTGCTAATGTCCCCGGGCATTTGGATACCAACAACAGCATCCATCTTGCCATTACGAAAAACGGCTCGCCCAGCGCCTATTTGATTTACTCGTGCTATACGGCATCGTGCACGCCGGTATTGAATGCCGTGATGCCGGCGATCACGAATGTCTATTGGGACGTGGGTGAGAGCTTTGGCCGGGATGAGCTGTACGGGACGGCCCTGCAAGCTGGGGCAACCGGCGATGATTTGCAAGGCACGATCAGCTCGGTAAGCGGCTCGACGATTACGCTCTCGACCCCCGCCCGGCAAACCGGATCGTTCTTGCTTCACCACGATGATTCGGCGGCGCTGCTGGCGGCGATTAAGTCGGTGGCGGCCAGTCCCTCGGGCAATGGCACCCTCGGCGGCGGGACCGTCCAGGGCGGTTTGGGCGCGGTTTACCAGATCGGCGCGAATGACTTTAATATCTACAACCAATGGGGCTGGAATTTGATCGGGCGCTCTCAGTACTCGCCGGTTATCGCTTACGTCGGCGGAGCGGGAGGTTACGCTGCCGAGATGAATTATGTCTTTAAAGCGCGCCTGAGCAATTTTGAATTCGTCTCGCCAAGCTCGCCCGCCTGGGGCGTAATGGTGGATGATTTGGGCAGTCCGGGAGCCTTGAATACCAAGCAGGTTGTGCTGGATAATTTGGCTTTTGTCAGTTATGGCAATTTACAGGGCGGCGGTGGCTGCATTGCTATGGAGCCCTTCGAGACGGTTGGAAATGGTGAGCTTGAGACTCTCCATGATATTGATTGCCATTGGTTTTCTTATATGGGTTTCTATTGGGGCGGGAATGGTGAAACTTATAATGAAATCCAAAGTAAAACCCTGGATACGGCGTCGGTCTTTGCCAACTATATTCATGGGGTGGGAAGCATCAAATTCAAAAACACCAACGAGGAGTTTAATGATTTTGGCTGGTATACCGACGCCGATTTTGGGAATGGCAGTGGCACGCTGTCCATTGATGCCGATGTGCTGGAGAATGTGCAGTACGCTTTTTATGAGCCGAACTCGCCCTCCGGCGTGCTGAATATCAAAGGCTCGCGCTGGATGCCCCACCCCGGCGACGATGGGTACGCCGCCTGGCTGCAGGCGCCGATGTCCGCCTCGTCCTTTATTTTGTGCGGGTATTCTGCCACCACCTGCAATATCGAAATTGGCAGTGCCAATGAAGTATTTAACGGCGTTCTGTTCGGCAACGATCAAACCAGATTTGCGGGCGGTGGTTGGGCCGCCACGCCGCGCAACCTGCCGATTGAATCAAGCGCGACCAATAGTGCTCCTGCGAATTTTTCCTGTATTGGCTGCTCCACCTATACGAATGGCGGCGCCACGGTCTTGCAGGGTGCCAATTTCTGGGGGGCTTTCAACGCCGCCAATTCCTCTTCTTTCAAAATCCCGAATAGCTGGACCAACGCCGGCGGACAGACGGTCAGCACCCCCGCCGGCGCGGCCAGCAATACTGTCGTGCCGCTGGCTTCTGCCGCCGCTCACGAATGGGTGAGCTATGCCGACAGCGGCGGCGTGCAGCACCTGGCCCAGCCGGCGTTTTCGGATATTTCCGGCGTGCTGGCGTCGGCGCAGTGCCCCGCCCCCAACTCGGCCACCCCGGGCTGCATCGAATCGGCCGCGCCGGTCGCGCATCAGTGGCTCGCCGCCATCTCCACCGCCGGCGTCCCCTCCCTCAGCCAGCCCGCGGCCGCCGATCTGAGCGATGGCATCACCGGCAGCGGTCATGTGGTGCTGGCAATTTCGCCGGCTCTTTCCTCGCCGGCCTTGACCGCTCCGGCCATTGGCGGGGAAACCATTTCCTCCTCCCCGCGCATCCTTTACTCCGCCTTCGTCCCGGCCTTGACTTCTACCCTCACCGCCGCCGACTGGATCCCCGACAAGGCGATTACCGTCACTCGCCTCCAGGCTCAGGCCCAGACCGCCCCCGCCGGCTGCACCACCAATGCCGTCGTCCAGCTTACCGATGGCGCCTCTCCCCTGGGCCTCGCCATTGCCGCCGCCGCCGCCGATTCCGGCCCCATCAGCCAAAACTACTCCGCCGGTGCGTCCCTGGCACTGAGTGTTTCCACCGCCGCTGCCGGCTGCACTATCAACCCGGCGAATTTGACCATCATCGTCCAATACCGTATGCAATAACCGTCTTCGCTCCTCGCCGGCGGCTGCATCGCCGCCGCGTGAGTGTTTAAAAACGACGCGGCTTCTGCCGTTACAACCTTGCTCAGGCTTGGCCGCGGGCATTGCAGCGATCGCTTCGCTGGCCCTGCTGGCTGCCGGCTGATTGTGTTTCCTGTATGTTTCGTGATGACATTCGCGGCCGTCTCGCTCCCCCCTGGGCGCAGGCGCTGCTCCTCCGCCGCTACGGACGCACCCCCTTCGGCGAGCCCCGCTTCCGCCTCGTCTGGGCCCCTTCCCGGCTCGAACGCTCCGGCGGCATCTGGTGCGATTTTGATTCCTGCCGCCTCCTCCGCCGCCGCCCTTCTTTGCGCTGGGTGCCGAAATACCCCGGCGAGTCCTGCTGGCTCATCGAAGCCTGGTTGCCCAACTCCGCTTATGGCTCTCCTGCCCTTTGGTATTCGCCGCAAGCCGCCGGGGGCACCCGGCTCTCGACTCCGGCCGGACCCATCCTCGCCCTCGGCGATTACCCCGCCTTCGGCGACTTTGAAGATATCGGCGCCCGTATGCATTGGTATCCTTCCGAACGCCACCTTGCCCTGGCCGTGGATTATTGGCTGTTTCAACGCAACCGCGTCCCCGCCAATCCCCGTGCCGCCCTCGCCCGCCGCGTCGCCGCCGTCGCCGCGCGCCTCGCCCAAAACGAACGCGAGAATGATGCCTTCTGCGCCGCCGTGCTCGCCGATGCCGATCAGGCCTTTCACGGCGCCCCCATGTCTGGCTATGGCGGCGCTCATCGCCCCAGTTCCGTCGAATTTTGCGAGCGCCTCGGCATTCGCTCGCACCCGTTTTGAAGCCGCATTCTGCTTTGCCGGGTATTTTTCTGCCCCGGCTTTCTCTGAAGGAGTCTGCCATGTCCTCCGCTTCCTCATCCCTCCCCTCCGGCCGTGATTATGCCGCCACCTTCGAGTCCGGCGCCGCTGCCAACGGACTGCGCCGCGGCGGCGCCTCCGACCGCCTCCGCGACCGCCTCGTCGCCGAAGAAAAACAGCGCCTGGCCCGCATCCCCATCGAGCCCGCCACCATCGTCAACCTTCACCCTTTCCCGCTCGCGCTCAACCTCGGCGAATTGGGCCTGATCGAGGTCCCCGCCTGCCCCTCCGGCCAGCCCTTCGCTTCCCTCGTCCTCGATCGCTTCCGCCTCGCGATGCGCGACCTCGGCGACGGCAACTTCGCCCCGCTCGCCGTCCTCCCGCTCGAACTGGCGCGTGAATTCGAACGCGAATACGCCTCCACCGGCGGCGTCTTCATCTTGGCCGGCAATGCCGCGCCTTCCAAAAAACGCCTCGCCGAGGCCCGCCATCTTCTGCTCCTCTGGCACCGCCGCGAGTATCAGTCCGCCGTGGATGCCTGGACCCGTTACCGCCAGCACAAGTTCATCACCGAGCGCCAGCGCGATGCCGCGCGCGAGCTCCATCGCCTGGGTGAAATCGCCGCCTTGCCCGAATGGGTCGCCATCACTCAGCCCGGCGCACAGCGCCGCGCCTGCCCCGCCTGCGGCGAGGAAATCAAGCCCGCCGCCCGCATCTGCCGCCATTGCCGCTTCCGCCTCGACCCCGATTGGCTCGATCGCCAGCCGCCGTTCGACCCGCCTGCCGACGTCGCCGCCCCACTGCCTTCGTCCCCGCCGTCGCCGGCAGATGGGTCTTCGTTGCCTTCTCCTTTGCCTGTTTCCACCCCGGTTTCACCTGCCCCAGCCCCGCGCTACCCCGCTGCGCTCGCAGCGGTCAACAAGTCATCCGCGCGCCGGCGCAGCTGAAATTTTTCCTGGACTTTTGCCTTCCTTGGTGCAATAGTTCAGTCGGATAAGTCGCGAAATGAGAGTATCTTATGGAGTCATCCCAAATCTTTAACTTGATCCGCAGCCTGCTCGACGACCCCTTGGCCGATTGGACTCATAACGACTACCTCGAGCCCTTCTTCAACCTCGCCTGCCGCAACCTCCAGATGGAATTGGGCGCCTACGGCCTGGTCGAAGATGTCTCCGAAATCATCCTGCCCAATCTCCCCGCGGGCACCACCTCGCTCGCCTCCTTCACCAACCCCGGTCAGCCGCTCGCCACCATGTGGCAGCCCTTGGAACTCTTCGAGCGCCCCGTCGGCGCTGACGATACCGCCTGGCAAATCCTGCGCCAGGTTTCCACCATCCCCAGCCTGCCGCCGCAGCCGGCGTTCGGCTTTTGGGAATACCGCGCCGGAGAAATCGTCCTCCCGCCCAATGCCCAGCCCCTGGATCTCCGCGTGCGCTTCGAGTCTTTGCTCCCGATCGTCAGCGAGCCTTACCAGCCGCTGCGCTTGGTGGGCAGCTCCCATATCCTCGCCTATGCCGCCGCCGCCTTGGTCGCGCGCAGCCGCGGCAACGAAAACCTGGCTCTCTCCCATGCCGCCGAGGCCCAGCGCCAATGCCAGCTCCTGCTGCTGCATCTCAACCGCAACCGCCAGATGCTCTCCATCCGGCCGCGCCCGTTCCGTGAAAATTACGCCCAATACTCGCGCCTGATCTCCTGACCGCCCCCGCTCGGCTTTCTCGCGGCTGCCCCGGCTCGTGCTTCGCGCCGGTCGCGGCCGCGCTGGCTTTAGTCTGCAATTCGCTTTTGAAGGAGTCCTCCTCATGGCTTGGAATTTTTGCATTAACGCCATCACCCGCTCGGATACCACCCTCGAGGTCGCCGGCCAGCTCCAGCTTTCCGGCAATTACGCCGCCGGCGGCGACGGCGTTGGCAGTTTCCAGATCGGCGGCAATACCTCCGGCTTCCCTCAGTTCTTCCAGACTTCGGCCTTGCACGCCGGCAGCCCGCCCCTCGCCGCCACCGTCCAGCTCGACGGCGGCTACCTCGGCGTCTTCGTTCCCGGCTCCGGCCCCGCCAACTTCAAAATCAAAATCCTCAATCCGGCCACCAATGCCGAACTTCCCGCCGGCGCTTATCCCGCCGCTTTGTCCGCCGCCCTCTATCATTCGCTGCGCTTGAGCTACCTGCAAAGTCTCTAACCGTGGCTTCGGAATTGCCTCGGTCCCCATTGCGTTCTGGCCTTGGCCGCTGGTCATGATTTTTCATGGCCAGCGGAACCGCCAGGCTCCGTTTTGTGGATCGCTTGTTGCTGTCGGTGAATAGCTTTTCTTCTGTCTGTGGATCGCTGATCGCTGAAAGCTTGACTCATGCTTGCCGCCTTTACTCCCGTCCCGGTGATCCGCTTCGGCAGCCTCGTCACCATTTGGCCGCCCGACAAGCTGCCCAATGGCGTCTCCCCCGGCTGCCGCAACGTGCGCTTTACCCCTTCCAGCGTCCTCTCCCGCGAAGGTCTCAGCTTGGCCTTCTCCACCGGCGTGAATGCCCCGGTCACCGGCCTGGCTGGCTATGTGCTCTCCGGCGGTGGCTCCATCCCCCTGGTCTTCGATGCCGCCGGCCACCTCTGGCAGGAAAATCCCGCCGGCTCCGGCCGGCTCCAGCGCCTCGCTTCCTCCGCCGTCGCCTTGCCCGCCCAATCCTATATGCAGGCCGCCATCGCCTATAACCGCGCCTGGCTCGCCTTCGGCGATGGCCGCGTCGGCGCCATCCCCCCCGCCTCCTGTGATGGCGAGCATCTCGACCCGGTCGCCCTGGCCCCGCCCGCTGGCTCCGCTCTCGCCGCCGATGATGCTTCCAGCGGCAATGTCGCCGCCGGCTTGCGCTATGGCTTCGTCATGTATCTCACCCGCTCCGGCTATTTGACTGCCCCTCAATCTCCCTTTAGCTGGAACGCGGCCGGCGGACATCGCGTCGCCGTCTCCAACCTCCCCATCGGCCCCGAACAGGTCGTCGCCCGCGTCCTCGCTTTTACTGTCGCCGGTGGCTCCAATGCCGGCCCCTATTTCGCGATCGGCTCAACCCAAACCATTCAAACCGTCGAAGAAACTTCTACCTGGGTCAACGACAATACCTCCACCTCCGCTGTCTTCGACTTCGACGATACCTTTCTCTCCGCCTCCACCGACTGCACCGCCGCCTTCCGCAAAATCCTTCCCTCGGCCGCCGCCGGCGTGATGTTTTCCCCCAGCACCCGCCGCCTGTTCTATTGGGGCGAGCCCGCCGCCCCCAGCCTGCTCCGCATCAGCCAGCCCGACGACCCCGAAACCTTCTACGGCGATACCGGCTTTGCCCAGGTCGCGGAAAACGATGGCCAGCGCATCACTGCCGCTTTCGAGTTCAAAGGCCAGATCTTCGTCGCCAAGCAAGATGCCCTCTACCTGCTCTCGCCTTCCGCCGCCGATCCCGCCGCCTGGGATGTGCGTATCGCCAATGACCGCATCGGCATCGCCGGGCCCCGCGCTTTCGATCTCTCCAGTGACTTCGTCGCCATCGCGCATCGCACCGGTTGCTATGTCTTCGATGGCGCCAACCTGCTGCACGTCAGCCTGGAAATCGACGACCTCTGGCGCCGCATTAATTGGAATTACGCCCACCTGATCTGGGTCCACATTGATTCCGCCGCCCGCGAGCTGCGCATTGGCGCCCCGCTCGATGCCGCCGCCGCCCCCAATATCGTCTTCAAGGTCAACTTCCAGGAAGACTGGAAAGCGCCGGTCATCTTTAGTCCCTTTACCGGCGATGAGCGCGCCTATCCCGGCCGGAAATGGTCGCTCGACGATATCGCCGCCTTCTCCGCTTTGCGTATCGCCCGCCCGCTGCTGGCCGCTGCTCCCGCCCTCGCCGGCGGCATCCCCGCTTCGCTTCCCCTCCCGGGCATGCCCGGCGCGCTCGCCGCCGCCCAACTGCTCTTTGCCTCCGCCAACCCCGATGGCGCCGTTTGCTTCCTCGATCCCGCCGTCCATTCCGATAACGGCGTCGGCTTCGATTCCTGGTACCAGACCGCTCCGCTCTCGGCCACCACCGCCCAGCTCGGCGCCTCGATCGGCATACAGTCCCTCGCCGCCGTCACCCTCGTCGCCCGCGGCCGCGGTCCCTTGCAGGTTGATTTGCTGCCCGGCGCCTCGGCCGGCGATGCCGCCGGCGCGGCTTCGCCGCATGCCCGCGCCGCCGATCGCCCCTGCCGCCTGCGCCCCCTCCTCCTGCGCTCCGAAAATGCCGACTTCCGCCTCGGCGCCCGCCTCCAGGCCCCGCGCATCGCCCTCCGTGTCTCCACCGCCGCCGAGCCTGGCGCCTGGTTCGAACTCAGCTCCGCTTGCGCCTGGCTTCGCACCGCCTGGCCCGCCCCCGTCGGAACCAGGGCATAAAAAAATTTATTTATGCCCTTGCGCGTCAAAAAATGCGGATTGTTGTTGGCTGATCGCCGCTCGTAATCGCTGCGGCATGTCGTTGGCGGTTGATGAGTTATTGATCGGGAGCTTGGTTATGCCTCTTGCGCGCCATTATTTCCTCGGCCTCCGCGCCAGCGACCCTGCCGCTTGGCAGGGGCTCTCCGAGCTGATGGATTACGTCGAGTCCCTCGCCGCCAATCTCCAGCTCGATCCCCGCCCCGCCGCTCAGGTCTCCCCCGCCGCCGCCCTCCCGCCCCCGCTCCCCGCGGCCGCCTTCCACGTCGCCGGCCAGGATGGACACTTTGAAATCGCCATCGCCAATCATCCCGCCAACCGGCCGCTCGTCTATCACGAGCTCGCCTCCTGCGCCACCCCGCAGTTCGATGCCCCCGGCGGTGTAACCGTCTTCGGCCCCGAAAACCGCACCCAGTGGACCATCGCCGATCCTGCCGCCCGCAAGTATTGGCGCCTCCGCTCCAAATATCTCGGCTCCGGCTTCAACGCCCCGCTCTACTTCTCCCCGCCCGATTCCGCTGGACCCGGGTCGGTGGATTCCAGCGTCCTCAGCGCCGCTTCTACCGCCAGCCGCACCCAGCACGCCGCCAACTCCGTTACTGTCTTTGCTGAATATCTGCCCCTCGGCGCGCTGCTGCAAAATGGCGACGCCAGCGATGGCTCGCCTGCCCTCGATTGGGCCGCGGCCACGCTTTATAAGGATGGCGGCGCCGCCCAGATCGTCATCCCCAAAACCACCATCCACGGGCTCTCGCCTGCCGCCAACTATGCCGTCGCCTGGGATACGAATGCCGGCCTCGCCGTTTACGACGCCAACGGCGGACGCCTCCTCGGCGATCATCTCGTCTATCTCGCCACCGTCACCACCCCCGCCGCGGCTGGTGATGCCTATGCCGCTGCCGGCGGCGGCCCCGATGCCCTCGGCCTGACCTCCGGCGCCGGCCGCTATGCCTACACCTGAACGGCTGCTGGTGCTCGCCATCCTATGCCCGTCCTTGTCTTCGGAAAGTGAGTTTCTTGTACG
>JAJYIU010000010.1:65744-111746 GCA_021789895.1 Acidobacteriota bacterium
TCCGATCTGCCATTTGTTGCCTGGTTTTTCTTTGCATGGCTTGGCCTCATGGTGCGCTGGCCATTCGCTTTCGAATTTTTCCGCTCCCGGCCTCTTTCCGTGATGGCTGGAAGCCCGGCTGTGTGTTTTATGATTCAAATCCACGAACTCGCTCATCACTTCGACCGCAAAACCGGACGCGGCTTCTTCGAGCTTGTCGCCGTCGAGCTCGATGCCGAGGGAAAATTTGTCTCCCTCGGCGCTCTTTCTCAATTTCATTACGGGCTCGACTCCGATTACCTCGCCCTCCGCCGCCAGGCCGAAACCGATACCCGGCGCCATTACCAGCGCATCAAAACCTTCGCCGCCCAGCTCCCCGTCGCCCGCTGATTGCGCCGGCTCTCCCGTATGTCTGCGGATCGCGGATGGCTGATTGCTGATCTTTTTTATGGCATTCGATTTCACTCTCCGCCCCCTTCGTCCCGAAGACGAGCTTGAATTGCGCGCCATTCATGCCCGCCAGGTGCGCCATACCGGCTTCGATTACGCCTGGCCCGATCTCTTCCACGATCCTGCCTACTATCGCGTCCTCGTGCTTGAAAATCACGGCGCCGTCGAAGGCTGCCTCGTCGCCCACGCCACCACCGAAATGTTCCTCATCGCCGACCGCCCTCGCATCCTGCGCGTCCTGTTGCGCCGCCGCCAGTCCCTGCATGCCTTCATGCGCGCCGCCGGCGCGGACGAAATCCACGCCTTCGTTCCCCGCACCATGATCGCCCGTATGCGCCGCTGGCTCGCCCGCATGGGTTTTCGCCCCTCCACCCCGCGCTGCGTCGCCTATTACCTCGAACTCTGATCCCTGGCTTCTGCTTTTTTGGAGGAAATTCTTATGGCCCGCGGAGATAAACAACGCTTTAATCAGCAGCAATCCTCCCAGCTCGGCTGGAACTCCGGCTTGGCTAATCAAGCCCTGGGGGAAAATACCGCCGCCTACAATGCCCTCATGCCCGGCCTGCAGGCCGTGCTGGCCCATCCCGGCTACTCCGACGCGGAAAAACAGGCCATTCTCGGCTCCGCCACCGCCGCCCTCGGCGGCTCCTACGGCGATGCCCAACAACAGTTGGCCGCCCGCGCCGCCCGCACCGGCAACGCCGCCGGCCTGATCCCCGCCGAAGAGGAGTTGGCCCGCTCCAAAGCCCGCGACATGAGTTCGCTCGCCGGCTCCCTCACCCGCAACTTCGCCGATGCCGCCCTCAACCAGCGCAACTTCGCCCTGCAGTCGCTGGCTTCGCTCTACCGCAATTCCATCCCTTTGCTCGGCGCCGGCCTCGGCTCCTCCACCAGCTTGATTGGCGATCAGGCCCACCTCGCCGGCATCCCCGGCATCGGCTCCACCCTCGCCGGCGGCGGCATGAATGCCGGCCTCGGCCTGCTCCCTGCCTTCGGCCTCGGTTGATCGCCGGCCCCAGCGGCCTGCCCGCTGCTCACTCGCTTTTCTGAAGTCCAACCGGAAACAGGTAGCCGATATGCATTACCAGACTCTCGTCGATCTTGTCATCGCCTCTCCCTCGCAGCCGCAAATGGCCGCTAAAAGCGGCTTGCTGCTTTCCGCCGCCGCGCAAGCGCTCGGGCGCAAGCCGGCGCCCGAACTCGCCGGCATCGTCCCCACCGCCGTGCGTCCCAATGCCGAGCAAATGATGTCGGGCGAATATCACGCCGGCGGCCTCGCCGGCCGCGCCCAACCGCAGTTCCATCTCCTCGATCCCGTCGTCTCACGTTCCCTTCAAGCCGTGGCTCATGGCCTGGTGCCGGCCGTCGCCTGGCATGCCGCCAAGGCCGCTCGCCCGCCCGCCCGCCGCGCCGCGGCGTTCCCGCCCTCCATGCCGGCTGGCTTGCACCCCGCTCTGCTGGCCGCCCTGCGCCGCCGCTCCGCCCCCACGCCGGCCCGCGATCCCTTCTCCGCCGCCGCCCCCTCACCCGGTCTGGATGCGCTCGTTCCCGGCGCCATCGTCGCCGATTGACGCTGGCTCGCCTTGCCTTGCCTTTGACCGCCGTCCTGCGCCGTCCCCGGCGTGGCGATGGATGCTCGCTATGTCCGCCATCCTGGCGTTTGTCTGCTCCGCCATCCTGGGAGTGTTTCTTATGTCGTTCGTCGCTGAAACTACCGATCTCGATTCCATGCTGCATGAGGCCTGCCGCCGGCTCTTGACCATGGTCGTTGCTCTGCTGCCTGCCGATTATTCCATCGCTCAGAAAGTCGCCGAAAGCAATATCGTCTCCGCTTCCCGCGCTTGCCATGCTTTTCGCGACCTTGTCGCTCGCACCGCCGGCCCGGCCGATCCCGCCGATACTCGCCAGCGCGTGGACGCCGCTAACCGGAAAACCGCCGCCATCGCCGCGAATTCCCGCATCACCCTCGATTCTCCCGAGACCTTGTCGCTGGAGGAGTTTAAAAAGCAGGTCGCCGCCAGCCTCGATCCCAAAAAAGCGAAAAGCTGAGCGCTCTTTTTTCCCTCGCCGCGGGCCGGCCCCTCAGGAAATCTGAAGCTATCCGCTGTCGGCTGATAGCTGATGATTGGTGGCTGACAGCTGTTTTTTATGCAATGGACCCCACAATCCGCCGCCCAGCGCCTTGCCCTTCAGTCGCCCGCCGAAATCCTGCTCTTCGGCGGCGCTGCCGGCTCGCTCAAGTCCGAAACCATGCTGGTGGATGCGGTCAAGGAACGCGACAATCCCCGCCTCCGCGCCATCCTCTTCCGCCGCAGCTATCCCGAGCTTGAAAAAAGCCTCATCCGCCGCAGCCGCGAGCTCTACGCCGCCCTCGGCGCCCGCTATAACGAACAGAAAAAATGTTGGCGCTTCCCCTCCGGCGCGCTGGTCGAGTTCGGCTATTGCGAGTCCGACCACGATATTTACCGCTACCAGGGCGCCGAATATTCCTTCATCGGCTTCGACGAATCTACCCACTTCTCTGAATTCCCCCTGCGCTACATGCTCTCCCGCCTGCGCTCCGTCGAGCCCTCGCTCCGCCTGCGCCTGCGCCTCGCCTCTAACCCCGGCAACGTCGGCCATAACGTTCACAAGGCCATCTTCCACGGCCCCGTCTGCACCCATTGCCGCATCACCCCGGCCTCCCGCCTCCCCGGCGAAATCTACTCCGACGCCCTCTGGCCCAGCGACCGCCAGCCCATCCGCAAAACCACTTCCTTCATCCCCGGCCGCATTGTGGATCATTCCCTGCTCGGCGCCGATTACCGCGAATCCCTCGCCTCCCTCCCCGGCGCCTTCCGCCAAGCCTTGCTCGAAGGTTGTTGGGACGTGTACGAAGGCCAGTACTTCGACATCTGGGATCCGCGCCGCATGGTCCTCCCCCGCTTCAGCTTGCCGGTCGAGCCCTGGTGGCCGCACTGGATCGGCGCCGACTATGGCTTCAATCTCAGCCAGGCCGCCGCCTATCTGCTTGCCAAATCCCCCGCCGACGACCGCTTTCCCCATGGACGCATCTTCGTCCTCGACGAATACACCGCCCGCCATCAAAAAGCTTCCGACTTCGCCGTCTCGCTCAAAACCCGCTTTGATCCGCCGCCCGCAACCCCCGGCGCGCCCTCGTCTTCGCTTCCCCGCCCCGTCTGCTGGTATCTCTCCCCCGATGCCTGGAGCAATCGCGGCGACGATCACTCCCTCGCCGAGCAGATGCGCGAGGCCTCCGGCATCGTTTTCGAGCCCGCCAGCAACGACCGCATCGGCGGCGCCATGCTGCTCTACACCCAGCTCGACCGCGGCGAGCTCGTTATTGCCGATGCCTGCCGCCAGTTGATCGAAGCCCTGCCCAGCCGCATGCACGACCCCGGCCGCCCTGACGATGTGTTGAAGATTGCCGGCGATCCGCTCGATGACTGCTTCGACGCCCTGCGCTACGCCCTCTACAGCTATATCGCCCCGCCTCGCCCCTCCAGCCGGGAGCGCCTCGCGCTCGCCGCCGGCAGCCCCGACCCCACCATCGCCATGCTCCAGCGCCGCCTCGCCGAAGACCGCCTCCAGCGCGAATGCCGCCCCTTCGCCTACACCCGCCCCCGCCGCTTCCCCGGCTCTTGAGCGCTTTGTATTCTCCATCCCGATGGCTGCCCGGGATGAACCCAATAGCGGAACGGCGTGATTCGCCGTCGCTTCTTTGTTTCCTTGTCTTCCTATCCCAAATTTCCGGAGTTAACCGTCATGCAATTTCACGTCTCGTCCGCTCTCCGCCTCTGGTTGCATGGCCTCGCCGCCGCCGCCCTCGGAGGCGCCGTTACCACTCTCGGCCAGCTCCTAACCTCCCCGGCCTCTGTGCATTTCACCGCAGCCGCCTGGCGCCATTACGCCGCCGCTGCCGCCGCCGGCTCCCTCCTCGCCGTCCTCGCCTACTTCAAGCAAAGCCCGGTCAAAGTCACTTTTAAGTGATAGCGGGAATGAGCGCCGGACAATTGATGGAATTATTTTTATGTGCAAGTACGCAATGAACACACTTGATTTATAACTTATGATTCCATCCGCAGCATCAGCACCGGTGCCACCATGAACTCGCACGCCTCGATCGCTTTCACCGCCCGCAGCGCCGTTGCTTCCGCTACCGGCTCGATCGTGACCACGAACGAGAGCTTCTCCTTTGCCATCTGCGGCGCCTGCACCACCGAGTCAATGTTGATCCCTTCGCGCGCGATGATCTCCGCGATCCGCGCCAAAATCCCCGGCCGGTCGTCGCGAATCGTCAGCCGCAGGTACCACGGCGCCGGTCCGGCGCTGCCGCTCCAGGGCCCCTGATGGATTTCGGTAAACCCTGAAACCGGCTTCGCCCCCAGCGTTCCCGCCGCCATCATCCCCGCAATCTCCATCACGTCCGAGACCACCGCTACCCCCGTCGCCCCTCCTCCCGCTCCCGGGCCATAAAACATCTGCGTGCCGATATGCTCGCCTTCCAGCAGCACCGCGTTGTTGACCCCTTCCACCTTGGCCAGCGGCGAATCCTGCTTCAACAGCCACGGACGCACCGCTGCCTCCAGCGTTCCGCTGCGCATCTCCGCCGTCGCCAGCAGCCGGATTCGCCCGCCCAACTGGCGCGCATAATTCATGTCCACCGCCGACACCCGTTCGATTCCCTGTGCCGGTATCTTAGCCGCCGGCAGCGCCAGCCCGAATCCCAACCGTCCCAAAATCGCCAGTTTGTCGCGCGCATCCTTGCCGCTGATGTCCATCTCCGGATCGGCTTCCGCATAGCCCAGCCGCTGCGCCGCTTCCAGCGCCGGCGCCAGTTCCGTCTGCCGTTGCTCCATTTCCGTCAGGATGTAATTCGCCGTGCCGTTCAAAATCCCCCGGATCGCCCGCAGTCGGTCCGCCGCCGTCCCCTCCGCGATCGCCCGCACCACCGGCACCCCGCCCGCCACCGAGGCCTCGAACCCCAGCGGCAGATGCTGCTTCTGCGCCAGTTTCAGCAGCGTTTCCCCATGCTCCGCCAGCAGGTTCTTGTTCGCCGTCACCACCGGTTTGCCCAGCTCCAGCGCCGCCGTCACCGCTTCCCGTGCCGTCCCCGTGCCGCCCATGCACTCGATCACTAAATCCACTTCCGCCGCATTCACCAGCTTGCGCCAGTCGGCCGTCGCTTGCGCCCCCACCGGAATCTCGCCCGCGTTCAGTTGCGAACGCCGGCAGATCATCCGCACCCGCACCTCCGCCCCGCTGCGCCGGCGTATCTCCGCCGCATGCTCGCGCAGGATTCGTGCGCTCGCCTGCCCGACCGTCCCGAATCCCAGGATTCCAACCCCGATCTGCTGGCTCTTCAAGCTTGCTTCTTCCTTCCCGGCCGGCGGCGCCGGCGCTGCCGTATCTTTTGCGGCCGCCCGTTGCGCCGCTGCCAAAAAAATGATGCCCCGTGCCCCTCGACCACGGTCGGTATCAGTTCCGCCCCGGTTTGCTGTTGTTTCAAATACTGCCGGATTCGCGCGATCACCTTCCAGCCCGCAGCCCGTGGATCGAGCACGATCAGCACTCCCGGCCCCGCCCCGCTTAACGCTACCCCCGCAATCCCTTCTTCTTCGCGCAGTTCGCCAAAAAGCTTTAGCAGCGGGCACAACGGTTCGCGGTAGGGCTCGTGCATGCGGTCCCGCATCGCCTTCCGCACCAGATCCACCCGCATCGTTTGCAGCCCCAGCAGCAGCAGCATCGCATGCTGTACGTTGGCGACTGCATCCTCGCGCTCATAGCTGGTCGGCAGCGCTTGTCGCGATTCTTCCGTCGCCAGCCCCCGCCGCGGCATCGCCAGCAGGATCGGCCAGGGTAAATGGCTCGGCAGCTTCCCGGCCGCAAAATTGCCGCCGCCCGCTTCACCCGCCAGCACGGCTAGCCCGCCCAGCCAGCAGGCCGCGGCATTGTCCCCATGCCCTTCCCGCTTCACCGCTTCGGCCAGCATCCGCTCGTCATTCCAGCGCAATTTGCCAAAATGCACCGCTAGCGCAATTCCCGCCAGCCGCGCTGCCGCCGAGGAGCCGCAGCCTTTGCCGATCGGAATCCGATTGTTGATCTTTAACTTTAAGGGAATGATCTTACGTCCATGCTCTTCCAGGATTTCCCGGTAAGTATCGAGAATCAGGTTGGGAGCCGCCTGGCCGCAGATATCCGCGTCCCGCCCGCGCGCCTTCAGCACGAAGGTTTTGGCCTTTTCGGCCGTGATCCGCAGGTGCAACTGCAGCGCCAGCGCCGCTGCATCGAATCCCGGTCCCAGGTTCGCGGACGTGGCGGGAAATTGCAGCCGCAGCGCGCGCGCCCGCCGCGCCGCCGCTGCCTTGCCTCGGCCTCGCGGCTTGCGTGCTCGGGCTGGCTTGATGGAAGCCTTCTTTTTCGCTTTCTTCATTGCGCTAGGGTATCGGCTGCGGCTTCATCCAGCGCCTGCTTTACCGCTTCCGCGCGCGCCGGCAAATGCCATAGCCGCCGCCGCTCCGCGGCCAGGGCTGTCTCCCAGCCCCGCGTTTCCGCGGCATCGAGCAGGCGGCCTTCATGAAATTGCATCACGTAATCCGCATCCTTCAAGGTATGTCCCGTCAGCACCAGGATCACGCTCTGTTGCTTGCCGATGAATCCTTCCTGCACCAGCCGCTTCATCCCCGCCCAGGTCGTGGCCGAGGCCGGCTCGCAGCCGATTCCCTCGGCTCCCAATTCCGCCTTGGCCAGGGCAATTTCCGCTTCGCTTACTTCCCGGCAAACCCCGCCGGTCGCTTCCAGCACCCGCACCGCTTTCTTCCACGAAGCAGGTTTCCCAATCCGGATCGCCGTCGCCCGTGTCTCGGCTCGCACTTCGATCAGCTTCCGCCCGCCCGCTTCGCGCATCGTCCGCGCCAGCGGATTGGCGCCCTCCGCCTGTATGATCGAAATCTGCGGCACCCGCCGGCACAGCCCCCACGCCTGCAGCTCCAGAAATCCTTTGCCCAACGCCGAGCTGTTGGCCAGGTTGCCTCCCGGCACGAGTACGTGATCGGGAACTTCCCAGTCCCGCTGTTCCAGCAGCTCCGCCGCCAGCGTCTTCTGTCCCTCCACGCGATACGGATTGATCGAGTTGACCACGTACACCGGCGCCAGCTCGAGCAGTTCCCGCAATACCCGCGTGCAGCCGTCAAAATCAGTGTCCAGTTGGCAGGTGATCGCCCCGTAATCCATGCTCTGCGCCAGCTTGTTTCCGGCTATCTTGCCCGAAGGAATCAAAACCAGGCTGCGCATCCCCGCCGCCGCCGCATACGCCGCCATCGAGGCCGCCGTGTTGCCGGTCGAAGCGCAGGCCACCGCCGTTGCGCCGCGCTCCCGCGCCCGCGAAACCGCCGCCGTCATCCCCAGGTCCTTGAACGAACCTGTCGGGTTCATGCCCTGATGCTTGGCCCACAAGCCGGCAATGCCGCTTTGCCGCCGGCAACGCGGCAACTCGTAGATCGGCGTGTTCCCTTCTTCCAGGCTGATGGCCTGGCTGCCTTCGTTCAGGATTGGCAGCAACTCGCGAAAACGCCAGACTCCGCTGCGATCCTCGCGCCGGTCCGACTGCCGCCGCTCCCGCCAGCGCCGCTGCCACTCCGCCGCCCCCGCCGGCGTCAGGGTCGTTCCCCACGCCAGCTCGTCATAAGCCGCTTCCAGCAGATCGCCGCATGCCTGACACTGCTGCCAGCCGCTGGGTTCGGCAGTGCGTTCCCCGCATCCAATGCAGCGCAAGTACGCCATGCCGGCTTATCCCGCCTCCCGCCCCGCCGCGGCTTCATCCGCCAGCACCGTCGCCTGCGGAGCATCTTTCAGCCAGCTCGCCGGAATCTCCGCACCGGCTTCTGCGGCCATCATCCGGCGCAAAATGTCGCGTTTGCCTTCGCCCGCCACCAGCAGCACGATCCGCCGCGCTTCCAGAATCGTGGCTATCCCCATCGTCACCCCCCGTTCCGGCACTGCGGCTTGCCTTCGCCAGTAGTCGGCATTCGCCAGGCGCGAACTGGCGCTCAGCGGAACCACGCGCGTGCGCGTCTCCCGCCTCGATCCGGGCTCGTTGAAACCGATATGCCCGTTGCGCCCCAGCCCCAGGAAAAGCAGATCGCAGCCGCCCCAGGCCTTGAGCTTGCGCTCGTAGGCATCGCAATCCTCCTCGATTGTCTCCGCCTGCGTCGGTATGGCCAGCGTGCGGCCGTCGCCGATTCCGGCAGCGCGCAAAAAATGTTCCTGCAGCCATTGATAAAAGCTGACCTCGTCTTCGTGCCGCGCGCCCAGATAATCGTCCAGCATCGCCACCCGCATGCGGCTCAAGTCCGCCTCTCCCGTTACCGCGCGCTGCAACAAGGTCTGATACAGCGAAATGGGCGTATGTCCCGTCGGCAGCCCGATGACCGCATCCGGCTTTCGGCGCAGCGTCTCGACGGCTTCGTCCGCCGCTTGCGCTCCGAAGGCCTCCGCCTTCACCACCTGCAGTTCCATGCGTTTTGTCTCCTGATCAGTTTCATTGTAATGGCTATAATTTGCCCGCATCCGCCGGGTTGCCTGGATTTTGCGTTTTTCTGTTTTCTTCATCGCTCCCGCCGCGGCCTTTTCGCTCTTGACCGTGGGCGGTTTTTATGGCTACACTGCTAATGACAATTTAAGCGTGTCTCTGTAAAGAGACCCTGATCTTATCCAGAGTGGCTGAGGGACAGGCCCGACGAAGCCACGGCAACCGGCAAAGCGATCTTCGTATCGCGGTGTGACAAGGTGCCAATTCCTGCCCGCTGGCGCATGCGGTATCCGCACCGCCAAAGGGGAAGATGAGATGAGGCAATGGCTGCAGTTCAACCGCCTCTTCCGCCTTTCCCGGTGAAGAGGTTTTTTTATTGCCCCTTCCCCGCGGCTGCCTTCTCTCACTCTGGCGATTTGGAGTGGCTATGAGCTTCGCGCTCGGTTTGCGTTGTCGCGATTGTGGCGAAACCTATCCCTTGGCTCCTCAAGCCGGATGTGAGACCTGCTTTGCGCCGCTTGAGGTCGTCTACGACCTGGAGGCCCTCGGCCGCGCCCTCCATCCCGCGCGCATCGCCTCGCGCCCGGCTGACATGTGGCGTTATCGCGAATTGCTCCCCATCGAGCCGGAAGCCGCCTCGCCTCGTCCCCGCCCCACCGGCTTGAAAATTGGCTGGACTCCCCTCCAGCCTGCCCCGCGCCTGGCCCGTAGCCTGGGTGTGCGCGAACTTTACATCAAAAACGACGCCGTCAATTTCCCGACGCTTTCGTTCAAAGACCGCGTCGTGGCTGTCGCCCTGGATTGTGCCGTGCGGTTCGGCTTTAACGTCGTCGCCTGCTCCTCCACCGGCAATCTTGCCAATGCCGTCGCCGCCCAGGCCGCCGCTCTGGGCCTGGAATCGTTCATTTTTACCCCCGCGGACCTGGAAACCGCCAAGATTCTGGCCACTCGCATCTATGGCGCCCGCCTGATTCAGATTGATGGCAACTACGATCAGGTCAACCGCCTCTGTGGCGAAATTGCGCAGAAGCTTCCCTGGGGCATTGTCAATGTCAACCTTCGCCCCTTCTATGCCGAAGGCTCCAAAACCGTTGCCTATGAAATTGCCGAGCAATTGGGCTGGCGGTTCCCCGATGCCCTCGTCTGCCCGATGGCCGGCGGCTCATTATTGACCAAAATCGGCCGCGGTTTCGACGAGTTGCGCGCCCTGGGCTGGGCGAGCGGCGATTCGCGCATCTGCGGCGCCCAGGCCGCAGGCTGCTCGCCCATCAGTACCGCCGTAAAAAATGGCTCGCGCGAAATCGTGCCGCAAAAGCCGCGCACCATTGCCCGTTCGCTGGCCATTGGCGATCCCGCCGACGGCTTCTATGCCGCTGAAACCATCCGCCGTACGGGTGGCTGGGCTGAAGATGCCACGGATGAGGAAATCGTCGCCGGCATCCGCGTTTTAGCGGAAACGGAAGGAATTTTTGCCGAAACCGCCGGCGGCGTTACCGTTGCCGGCGCCCGCAAGCTGCTGGCCTCCGGACGCATTGATCCCAATGGCTCGCTCGTCCTGGTCATCTCCGGCAATGGCTTGAAAACTCTGGATGCCGTCGCCGATCAATTCGACCAGCAGGTGGTTTTACCGCCGCGGCTGGCCGACTTTGAAGCCTATTTGTCTTCCCGCCAGCCTGCCGCCCCGGCCCTGGAAACGGTCCTGGCTTGAACCCAGTCATTGGAGCTCTGCATGCCTTATAACGTTCGCATTCCCGCTCCGTTGCGCAAATTCACCGCCGGTGTCGAAACCGTCAGTTGCCAGGCCCCCGACCTTGGCGGGATGTTAGCCGAACTCTCCCTGCGCTACCCCGAGCTGAAGGAACGGCTATGCGAGCCCGACGGCCGCCCTCGCCGCTTTTTCAATGTCTATGTCAATGAAGAGGACATTCGCTTCCTGGGCGGCGCCCAATATCGCTTTCGCGATGCTGACGAAGTGCTGATCCTGCCCTCGATCGCCGGGGGCCGGTGAACCGGTTCCGATCGCTTTACCCTCCAGCGGCTGGCTCGGATGACTGGGCCGCCCTATATCTGCATTGACCCGGTTCGGCATTTTTGTTAACTTGAGCATTTCTCGCATCATCCCGGCATCGTGCCGTTTTGATGGGCGGCCGCCGCAGCGGGAACGACAGTATTCGAATGCTTCCCTACGCGGCCTCGTGGGAATTGTGCTTTTGCCATGATTGCTAAGAAAATATTTCTGACCAAGGGCGTCGGCAAGCATCGTGAACGCCTTACCAGCTTTGAGCTCGCTTTGCGTGATGCCGGCATCGCCGCCTGCAATCTGGTGCGCGTCTCCAGCATCTTTCCTCCCCGCTGCCGCTTGACACCTCGGGCCCAGGGACTGCGCCTGCTGCAGCCCGGCGAAGTCGTCTTCGCCGTCATTAGCGAAAATTCGACCCGCGAACCTCACCGCCTGATTGCCGCTTCGATCGGAGTCGCGCTCCCCGCCGACCGCAATACCTATGGCTACCTCTCCGAGCACCACTCCTTTGGCCAGACCGAACAGCAGGCGGGAGAGTATGCCGAAGAGCTGGCGGCGGAAATGCTTGCCACTACACTCAACGTGGATTTCGATCCTGATCGCTCCTGGGATGAAAAGAAGGAAATCTACCGTATTTCTAATAAAATCGTCCGCACGCTCAATATCACTCAATCCGCAATTGGCGATAAACGTGGCTTCTGGACCACAGTATTAAGCTGCGCCATCCTGATCGGAGAATGATCCGCTTCTCGTGCGGGCGGAGCATCCATCAAAAGAGGAGATAGCTTGCCGCCGCTGGAGCGCGAAATTCTGCTACTTTTAACTCAGCAGGCGCAATCCGTGCAGATGGATTACGTTGCCATCTACACGCTCCTGAATACGGTCTCGGGAGGTCACTATCAGGAACGATATACCGAACCCGACCTGCAGTCTGCATTACAACGTTTGGCTGACGTTTATGCCATTCGTCCATCGCATCCTTCCTTGCCGTCCGGTCAGTGGGATCCGCAAACCGTTTTTGTCGTTACCGATTCTGGTCGAGCCGCGTTGCTGGGCTGATCTGCTCCTCTACCTCCGGCCGAATCTCCGCTCCCCGTCCGGTTGCCCCCGTCTATGTGCGCAGGTTCAGGCATCATGCTGATTCAATCTGATTCTCGTCTCGCCTCTCCCCAGTTCGCCTTTTTGCCGCCCTCTCAAGAACGGTTCCGCATCCTGGTCGTGGATGACGACGACATCAATCGCATGCTGACGCGCGACCTGCTGCTGACGCGTGGATATGAAGTCGAATGTGCATCGAATGCCGGTGAAGCTCGCGAACTGGTTTTCGCCCGCCCGCCCGATCTGGTGCTGCTCGATATCATGATGCCGGGTAAAAGCGGAATCGAGTTCTGCCGTAATCTGAAAGAGAATCCCGCTACCCGGCTGATCCCCCTGATTCTCCTGACCGGCCTGACTGAACCTGAATTTAAGCTGCGCGGCATCAATGCCGGTGCTGACGATTTCCTGAATAAGCCGGTCAATACGCAAGAGCTCTTCGCCCGGGTTCGCAGCCTGCTTCGCCTCAAGCAATTCACCGATGAGTTGGAGCACGCCGAGTCGGTCTTAAATGCTCTCGCCTTCTCGGTCGAAGCCCGCGATCCCTATACCCAGGGTCATTGTGACCGTTTATCACACGGCGCGGTCATTATGGGCAAGCATTTACAGCTGCCGGAAAGCGATCTGGTCGCCCTCCGCCGCGCGGGCGTACTCCACGATATCGGAAAAATCACCATTTCCGACTCCATTTTGAAAAAACAAGATACCTTGTCCCCGCAAGAATGGGACATTATGTGCTCCCATCCTGCGGCGGGCGAACGCATTTGCCAGCCCATGCGCTCCAGTCTCGGCCGCGTCTTGCCCATCATCCGCCATCATCATGAGCATTGGAATGGGACCGGCTACCCGGACCGCCTGGCGAAAGACGACATTCCGCAGTTGGCCCGCATCCTGCAAATTGTCGATTGCTATGACGCCCTCACCACTGCGCGGCCCTATAAACCCGCCTTGACTCCCGATAGCGCGGAAGCCATTATGCGCGAGGAAACGCAACTGGGCCGCTGGGACCCGGACCTGGTGCCCATCTTCTTCGATATCCTGCACCAGGGACTTCTGCCTGATTTCCCCGCCTGACGCCTATGGCATCCTGGATGTCATGCAGCCTTCGTCCAACTTAAGCCCGGACGGCAATCCGGAACTGAGTATTGTCATCCCCGCATGGAACGAGGCGCAGCGCTTGCCGCGAACCCTGGAGCGGATTGCAGCTTACCTCCGCCGGACTGGGTTGCACGCGGAAATAATCATCGTCAACGACGGCTCTACCGACGCCACGTCTTTCATTGCGCGCAATATTGGCCACGAGATGCGATTGCAAGTGCTGGAAAATCCCGGCAATCGCGGCAAAGGTTATAGCGTGCGCAGCGGTATGCGCGCCGCCCGCGGCCGGTATTGGTTGTTTACTGACGCCGATCTTTCGGCGCCGATTGAGGAATTGGAAAAATTAATGGCGGCGCTGCATTCCGGCGCCGACGTCGCCATCGGCAGCCGCAGCCGCCGGGAATTGATCTTGTCGCATCAGAGCCGCTGGCGTGAATTTGCCGGCCGTACCTTTAATCGGCTCGTTTTTTTGATCCTGGGTCTCCGTTTCCGCGATACCCAATGCGGCTTCAAACTCTTCCGTGCGGAATCCGCTGACTGGATTTTTGCCCGCCAACGCATTACCCGCTGGGGCTTCGATCCCGAACTGCTTTTCCTGGCCCGCCTGCGCGGCTTGCGCGTGGATGAAATTCCAGTCACCTGGTCCCATGCCGAAGGGGCCAAGATTCACATGATTCGCGACAGCGCCCGCATGTTTGCCGAAATCCTGGCGATTCGCTGGCACGCCCTCCGCGGCCATTATTGCGACTCGGCCCTTTCCGCCGATCGCCGCAATACTGACCTGCCTTCGAACTCCGCCGCTTCGATTCCCCCGCCCCGGGGCTAAAATGACGGGGTGATGCCTTCTCTGCCGATGCAGCATCCGGTACGTGCGCCTCGCGGCACCCGGTTGCACGCCCGCAACTGGCCGCAAGAAGCCGCGTTGCGCATGTTGATGAACAATCTGGATCCGGAGGTGGCGGAGCGGCCGCAGGATTTGGTGGTTTACGGCGGCGCCGGTCGCGCCGCCCGCAATTGGGATTGCTATCGCGCCCTGGTCGCTTCCCTGCTCGACCTTAAGCAGGATGAAACTTTGCTGGTGCAATCCGGAAAGCCGGTGGGCGTTTTCCGCACCCATCCGGAATCGCCGCGCGTCCTGATTGCCAACAGTAACCTCGTCGGCCACTGGTCGAATTGGGAGGTGTTCCGGCAGTTGGATCGGCTGGGGTTGATCATGTATGGCCAGATGACCGCCGGTAGTTGGATATACATCGGTTCGCAGGGCATCATCCAGGGCACCTATGAAACCTTTGGCGCCGCCGCTCGCCGGCATTTCCAGGGCTCGCTGGCCGGCAAACTGGTGGTGAGCGGCGGTCTCGGCGGCATGGGCGGAGCCCAGCCCCTGGCGGCCAGTTTGTTGGGCGCCGCCTTTTTGGGCATCGAAATCGATCCGGAACGCATTAAACGCCGCCTGCGCTCCGGGTTTTGCGATATCCAGGTCAACGACCTGGATGAGGCCTTGCGAATTCTTAAAAATGCCGTCCGCCGCCGCGAAGCAGTCTCGGTGGGCCTGGTCGGTAACTGCGCCGAGGTCGTTCCGGAACTGGCCCGCCGGGGCGTCGTGCCCGACCTGCTGACGGACCAGACCAGCGCTCATGACCCGCTGCAAGGCTATATTCCGCTTGGGCTGGATGTGAGCGCTGCCGCCGCCTTGCGGCAATCCCACCCGGATGAATACCGGCGGCGGGCGCTCGATTCGATCGTGCTGCACGTTCAAGGCATGCTGGCGCTGCAAAAACTCGGCGCGATTACCTTCGATTATGGCAACAATATTCGCGCCATGGCTTTCGAGCACGGGTTGAAGGAAGCCTTCGATTTTCCGGGCTTCGTCCCCGCCTATATTCGTCCCCTTTTCTGTGAAGGCAGGGGGCCCTTTCGCTGGGTGGCGCTGAGCGGGGAGCCGGCGGATATCGCGCGCCTGGATGAACTGGCTTTGCAATTATTCCCTGAAGACGAACATCTGGCGCGCTGGATCCAACTCGCCCGGAAACGCATACCGTTTCAGGGCCTGCCCGCTCGCGTCTGCTGGTTGGGCTTCGGACAGCGGGCCCGGTTTGCCCTGGCGCTGAATGCGCTGGTACGGCGGGGTGAAATCCAAGCCCCCATCGTGATTGGACGCGATCATCTCGATACCGGTTCGGTAGCTTCGCCTTATCGCGAAACGGAGTCCATGCGCGATGGCAGCGATGCGGTCGCCGATTGGCCCATGCTGAATGCTTTGTTGAATACCGCCTCGGGCGCGACCTGGGTTTCCATACATAATGGCGGCGGGGTCGGGATCGGCTACGCCCAGCATGCCGGCCAAGTGACCGTCGCCGATGGAACTGCCGAAATGGATGTCCGTCTCGAACGTGTCATGACAAACGACCCGGGCATCGGCATTGCCCGGCATGTGGATGCCGGCTATCCCGAGGCGCTGGAATGTGCGCGCCGCCATCAACTTCGTCTGCCGTTGTTCTAATCCGGTGAATGCCGCTCCACCAACGGAATGGCTCTTGCTGTCACATGCCGCGCAATTGATGACTTTGCGTGGCCCCGATCGCGCCCGGCGCGGAACCGAACTGGGGCATTTGGGAATCGTGCGCGATGGCGCCGTTCTTGCGCGCGACGGGCGCATCGTCGCCGTCGGAACTACGGATGCGGTCGCGCGCCAATTGCGGCGCCGCCATATACGTCTTTCGCAATTGCACGAGATCGACTGCCGGGGCAGGCTGGTTGCCCCAGGCTTGGTCGATTCGCATACGCACCTCGTTTTTGCCGCTCCCCGGCTCGAAGATTTCGAGCGGCGCATCGCCGGCATGAGCGATGCCCGAATTGCCCGGGCCGGCGGCGGCATTCTTGCATCGGTGCGCACACTGCGCGCCGCCAGCGATGACCGCTTATTGCAGGCTGCCCGCTCGCGCTTGCGATGCATGCGCTCCCACGGCGTGACTACGGTCGAAATCAAATCGGGGTATGGCTTGACGCCCGATGATGAATTTCGCATGTTGCGGCTGGCGCGCCTGGCCGCAGCTTCGGAAGGGCTGGATGCCGCCCTTACCTTTTTGGGCGCCCATGCCCTGCCCGCCGAATATGCCGGCCGCCGCCGGGAGTACCTACGGCTCGTGCGTGACCATATGCTGCCCGCGCTGGGCGTTTTGCGCGCCTTCGCTCGCGCCGGTCAGCGCCGGCGGCCCCATTCGCGCTGGCATCAGCTTCCGCCGGCGGCGGAATTCTTCGATGTTTTTTGCGATCCGCTTGCCTTTACCCTGCAGGAATCCCGCATGCTGCTGCTTGCCGCTCGAACGCGCGGCTTCAAGCTCAAGCTGCATGCCGATCAAAATGCCGATTCGGGAGGCGCGGGCCTGGCTGTGCGCTGCGCCGCGGTCTCAGCCGATCATCTCGATTGCACGCCTCCTGCCGCGCGCCGCCGCCTGGCCCGATCGGAAACCGTGGCCACGTTTTTGCCCGGCGTCAGCCTGTTTCTCAACCGCCGCTTTCCGGCGGCCCGCGACTGGATCGCCGACGGTGCCGCCGTCTGCCTGGCCAGCGATTGCAATCCTGGCACTTCGCCGCTGCTAAGCTTGCCGATGGCGATGGCGCTGGCCTGCAATGGCATGCGTCTGACCCCGGCCGAAGTCTGGCAGGCGGTCACGATCAATGCCGCCTCTGCTCTTAACCGCGCGCGCCTGTGCGGCTCGCTGCAGCGGGGCAAACGCGCTGATCTGGCGATATTCGGCGTGGATGATTACCGCGCCATTCCCTACTTCCTCGGCGGCAATTTCTGCGCCGGAGTGCTGCTTTCCGGACGCTGGGTTCCCGCCGGAGTTTGAGGTCCTCATGCCTTGGATGGAAGCTGTTCCCAATTTCAGTGAAGGCCGCGACCCTGCGCGCGTCGAGGCGCTCCTCTCCGCTTTGCTGTCGGTGCCCGAGGTGTACCTGCTCGACCAGGAAATGGATGCCGATCATAATCGCTCGGTCATTACCCTGGCTGGCGAGCCTGCGGCAGTCGCGGAAGCGGCGGTGCGCGGCGCCGGCAAAGCGGCGGAATTGATTGATCTCAATCTTCATCGCGGCGCCCACCCCCGCATTGGCGCCTGTGACGTAATCCCGTTCGTTCCGTTGGAATCCATGTCCCTGGAAGACTGTGTTCATTGGGCGCAATGGGCGGGAGAGCAGATCTGGCGGCGATTCCAGATTCCGGTTTACTTGTATGAAGCTGCCGCGCGCCGCCCCGAGCGGCAGCGCCTGGAAAATATCCGCCAGGGGCAGTTTGAGGGCCTGCGTGAGGCGATTGTCTGCAATCCCGACCGCCGCCCCGATTTCGGCCCGCCCGAAGGCCAGCCCTTGAATTTACACCCGACCGCCGGAGCCACCGCGGTGGGCGCCCGTAAATTCCTGATTGCCTATAACGTTAATCTCGATTCTCCCGATGCCGCAGTGGCGCGCGCCATTGCCCGGAAAATCCGTAGTTCGGGCGGCGGATTGCCGGCATTGAAGGCGATGGGGGTGCAGCTTTCTTCACCGCCTCGCGCCCAGGTTTCGATGAACCTGACCGATTTTGAGCAGACTTCGCTGGCTGCCGCTTGGAATGCCGTCGCGCAGGAAGCAGGACAGGCGGGCGTGAGTGCCTTGGAGAGCGAGCTGGTCGGACTGGTTCCCCGCCAGGCATTGATCGAAGCTGCGGTGGAGGCGCTGCATATCCGCGCCTTCGATCACTCCAGCCTTATCGAGCACCGGCTGGCGACGGTGCGCCAGTCCTTGCCTGCGCGCTGGGAAGCGCAGCTTCAACCCTTCGTGGCCGCGCTGTCGGCAGCTACGCCGGCGCCCGGAGGCGGCTCGGCCGCTGCTGCAGCCGGCGCTCTGGCTGCGGCGCTGGGAACCATGTTGATTGCGTATGTGGAGAAAAAGCGGCTGCCGGCGCCCCAGGGATGGACTTGGCCTGCGCTCATGGACGATTTTGCGCGGGCGTGCCGGGAGCTGCTTCGCTCTACCGATCTGGATTGCGACGCTTATTTGGCGGTGGTGGCGGCACGCAAGCTACCGCGCGATACCGGCGAAAAATCGCGCCAGAGAGATTCAGCCATCGAACAGGCAATCCGGCGCGCCGCCGAAGTCCCGCTCGCCGTCGCCGTGCTCAGCCGGGGGCTGCGCGGCCTGTTCCGGCTGCTTTCGCCGTCGATCCCGGCGGGCATGCGCTCCGACCTGATTACTGCCCAGGCCTTGAACGAAGCCTGTTTTCAGGGAGCAAGCGCGAATGTGGATATCAACATGCACGACTTAGACGAACATTCGCCGGGTTATCGCCGCCTTCATCTTGAATTGGAGCGCTTGCGGGCATTGGATGAAGCGGGATGATCCCAGCGGCAGAAGCTCTGCTTTGTTAAACTGGAGTGAATGTTTCTTAACCACCGAGGTATAAACATGAAATTGCGCAATACCCTGCTGCTTTTAGCTTTGCTGCTATGGCTGCCATCCGGCCGGCTGGCGGCGGCTGAAATAAGTTCGGAAGCCCGCATCGTCGTGCCGGCCCAGGTTCAACAGATTTTATCGGTCAGCTACAGCCGGCTGCACGATCCCGCCCTGCAGCCGTTGTTGGCCCAGGTGCTGCCGCCGGAATTTCAGAACGTAAGCACGATCTTCAAGCAAGGCGGCATACAACCCCAAACCGATGTGCGCCGCCTCGAGTTCATCATCTTTTCCGGCGCCAAAGGCCCCGGCTTGCTGCTGGTGGCCGAAGGCAACTTCGAAAACTTTCAGCCGGACCGCTTTTTTCATAAAACCAAGCGCCGCCCTCAGCCGCCGCAATATCATGGCATCCGCTATGACTCCGCCAATGGCTTGGATTTTTTCCTGCCCGACAACGGTACGCTGGTATTGGGCTCGTACGCGAACATTCGCCGCGCCATCGACGCGGAACAAGGCGTTATTCCCAATCTGGACTCCAATAGTTCCATGAGCGATCTGATTTCCGGAACCCAGGATACGGACGTATGGAGCGTCTTGAATGCCGCCGGCACGCGCAACGTGCTCACCTCTCTGGTCGGCGCCGGCGGGAAAATGGGCAACGTGTTGAGCCGGCAATTTAACGGCTGCCGCTATACGCTGGACTTCACGAGCGGCGTGCAGTTGAATTTGGAGCTGATCGCCGGCGACGACCTGACCGCCGCCAGCCTCAGCACCGGCTTGCGCGCGGCGCTGCTCTATCGCGAGGCGCAAGAACCCAATCCGGTGGTTAAGCAGTTGCTCAACGCAGTGGAGGTTGATTCCGCAGGAAGCCATGTTTTTCTGCAGGTTTCCTCGACGGAAAATCAGTTGGCGCAATTGACCAGCAGCCCGCTGTTTAAAAGCATCATCCGTTGACGCCGAAGCCCTGTTCGGCGTGGGGCAGCGCGCGGCCGGCCGCGCCGCCGCCGAATTGTGCTATTTTTTGACTTCAATATGCAATTCACCCGCTTGCGCAAATCGGATGGGCGCAACCTGCTTTTATACACCTTTGATCAGGGCGCGCCCGGCGAACCCATACCGCCGCGGCGTCGGCCGGCCAGCCTGCGCCGCGCGCAATCTCCGGCATCGCATCCCTCCGGAAAGAAGAACCGTCCGCGCCGCTAAACCTGCTGACCATGTCTGAACTGCGATGGAACCCGATGCTGGGCGAATGGGTGATTACGGCAACCCACCGCCAGGATCGCACCTATCATCCTCCCGCTGATTACTGTCCCCTGTGCCCGACTCAGCCGGGAAGCATGGAAACCGAAATTCCACTGCCCACCTACGATATTGCGGTTTTCGAAAATAAGTTCCCCTCACTGCAGCGCCGTCCCCCCCGGCCCGCCGTTCGCGGAACTGTATGGGCGAAAGTAAAACCCGCACTGGGCAGTTGTGAGGTAGTCGTCTATACGCCCCAGCACGACGCCACCCTGGCGGAATTGTCCGAAACGCGCATCCACCACCTGCTGCAAGTCTGGCAGCACCGTTTTCATGAGTTGGGAAGCCGGCCGGAAGTGAAATACGTATTGATCTTTGAAAACAAAGGCGAGGTCATCGGGGTCACGCTTTCCCATCCGCATGGGCAAATCTACGCATTTCCGTTCATTCCCCCGTTGCCCGCGCGCGAGCTGGCAGCCTTTCGCCATTATTGGCGTGAACGGAAGCAATGCCTGCTATGCCGGATGCTGGCCGATGAGCGCCGCCGCCGCTCCCACATCGTGCTCGACAACGCGGCCTTCACCGCCTATATTCCATTTGCCGCCCGTTACCCTTACGAGGTGCATCTGCTGCCCCGGCGGCACGTGTCCGATATTCTCGAATTCACCGATATCGAATTGCGCGCCTGGGCGCAGGGTTTGAAGCGTCTGTTGACCGGCTACGATCGTTTGTTCGGCTTTTCCTTTCCCTATATGATGCTGCTCCATCAGCAGCCGACCGACGGCCGGGCCCATCCGTACTTTCATTTTCATATGGAGTTTTTGCCGCCTTTTCGCACTGCAACCAAACTGAAATACCTGGCCGGATGCGAATCCGGCGCAGGAACGTTCATTAACGATACCCTGGCCGAAGAAAAAGCCGAAGAACTGCGCCGGGCGATTTCAGCCGGTATGGAACATGACTGAATCGCAACCCCTCGCTACGGTCATGAAAGCTGAAGCGTTGCTTCAACAGGTACGGGGGAAATTAGGGCCCGATTGCCGGTTGTATCGCGCTCCCGGCCGGGTAAACCTGATCGGCGAGCACACGGATTATAACCAGGGGCTGGTCATGCCGACAGCGATCAACCGGTTTACCTATGCGGCGGCCGTCCCGCTTTCCCGCAAGGAGCTTCGCCTTGAGAGCCGCGAATTCGAGCAATCCTATACCGCCAGCCTGGACGCTATTCGGCCGGCGCAGGGTTGGGGAAATTACGTCTTGGGAATGGCGGCCGGCTTGATGCAGCGCGGTTACGAACTGCGCGGATCCCGTTTGCAGATTCAAAGCGAAATTCCGTTTGGCGCCGGCCTGAGTTCCTCGGCCGCGCTGGAAATTTCCACCGGGTTAGCCATGCTGGGTACGTCGCAAACCTGGCCGCGCGAAGGGATGGATCTGGTCTGGGCAGCACATTTTTCCGATCACCATTTTGTCGGCGTTCTCTCCGGCATTATGGACCAGTTCGTTTCCACCTATGGCCGGCGCGGCTGCGCGCTCCTATTGGATTGCCGATCGCTCGAATGGGAACCGGTTCCGTTGCCGCCGGATTGCGATCTGGTCATCTGCAATACAGGGGTCAGGCATGCTCTGGCCGGCTCCGAATACAACCAGCGACGCCAGGAGTGCCAAGCGGGGGTGGAGTGCTTCCAGCGCCGGCGGCCGCAGGTGCGCAGCCTGCGGGATGTCCATGAAGACGATTTGCAGCGCTGGCAAGCAGATCTGCCCGAAGTGGTATTCCGCCGCTGCCGGCATATCATTACCGAGAATCAGCGCGTGATCGAGGCCCGCCAGGCATTTCGAGACGGCAATCTGTATCGTTTGGGCGAACTTTTTGCCGCTTCGCATCGCAGTCTGCGCGACGATTATGAAGTCTCCTGCGCAGAACTGGATGCCATGGTCGAGGCCGCCGAGGCGGCGCCGGGATTTGTGGCCGGACGCATGACCGGTGGCGGTTTCGGCGGCTGTACGGTCAATCTGGTGCATCAGCCGTACACAGCGGAGTTCATCGCCTCGGTGGCTGCCACCTATGCCCGCCTAATGGGGAAAAAGCCGGATATCTGGGCCGTGGAAAGCGCCAATGGCGGCGGAGAATTGACGGCTCAACCCGGGAGTCAGGAATTATTGATCAGGGCCGCTACATAGCCCGCGCCAAAGCCATTGTCAATATTGACGGTTACGACATTCGAAGCGCAGGCGTTCAGCATGCCCATCAGCGCTCCGACCCCGCCCAGGCCGGCGCCGTACCCGATGCTGGTAGGAACGGCGATGACCGGAACCCCAATCATGCCGCCCACCACGCTCGGCAAGGCGCCCTCCATGCCGGCCACTACGATCACGACCCGCGCCGCCGTCAACTGATCCCAATGCCCCAGCAGGCGATGCAACCCCGCCACCCCGACGTCCTGGATGATTTCAACCCTGTGGCCGAGCGTTTCAGCCGTTCGCCAAGCTTCTTCCGCTACGCGGTAATCGCTGGTGCCGGCCGAGACGACGACAATCGTCCCCTTGCCGATCCGGTGGCGGTCGCGCCATCGCCGCAAGATGCCCGAAGCGGGAAAGTATTCAAAACCGGGCAGGCGCCGCCGGAGTTTCTGTGCCAATGCCGCATCGGCGCGCGTGATTAACACATTGGGATGTTCGCGTCCTACTGTCCGTGCGATCGCAATCACCTGCGAAGCGCTCTTTCCCGCAGCGAGAATGACTTCGGCGCGGCCGATGCGCAGCACCCGGTGATGGTCCACATGCGCAAAACCCAAATCTTCAAAAGGCAGCTTGCGCAGTTTCGTTAAGGCCGTAGCGGGCCGTATCCGGCCCTCTGCCACGTCCGCTAGCAACTTTTTCAGCCGTGTTTCGTTCACCTTCGCATTCTGAAGCAAAAGCGGCCGGCGGCGCCACTTCGAGGCTTGGAAACGGCAAAAATAGTATTGCCGTGCGCGCCACTCGTTCAAAATAGTGTTATTGCCTTCTATGGCCGACCCCAATGAGCGATCCCGCCAGCAAACCCGCGCGTAGAAACAAACCGCTCATGACGCTCGACCGGCTGCTTTCCCGCAGCGGCACAATGTCACGTTCTCAGGCGGTTGAAGCCCTGGCTTCCGGACGCATCACGGTCGATGGACGCCGCATCGTGGATCCGGGATATTGGGTCGAACCGGCACGCCAGGTGGTGCGGCTGGACGGCCGCCGGATTCGAGCCGTCGCGAAAGTTTATTGGGCTTTATATAAGCCGAAGGGCTATCTCACCAGCCATGGCGATAACCGCGGCCGTCCTACCGTGTACGATCTGCTGCCGCCGGAATTGAAACGGGAAGGCAAATGGATATTCCCTGTGGGCCGGCTTGATTTGGACACCAGCGGATTGCTGCTTTTAACCAACGATACCGTCTTTGCCGAACGCATTACGCATCCCGACACCAAAGTTCCCAAAACTTATCTGGTCAAGATTAACGGCCTGCTTTCGGCCGAGGATCTGCAACGGCTTCGCCAGGGGCTGGATATCGGCCGCAATGAACGGACGCAAGCCGCCGAAGTCGGGTATTTGGGCGATAACGGGCGGTTTTGCAGGCTGGAAATTACCCTGCGCGAAGGAAAAAATCGCCAGATCCGGCGAATGATCGAAGCCGTCGGCTTCAAAGTGCTCAAACTGGTGCGCACGCGCATCGGAAATCTGACCCTGGACGGGCTTCAGCCAGGCAAAATACGCCGCATTGAGCCAAGCGAGGTGGTCTAGCGTATAGATTTCAGCATGAACTCCGCAAGGGCGGAGATGCGCTCCGCCCTTGGAGTTTCAAGCAGCGATGATCTAAACCTTCAGCAAAACGATCGCGAAGGTATATAGCGCCAGCGATTCGATCAGCACAACGCCCAGGATGAACACGAAGCGAATGCCGGCAGCCGCCCCAGGATTGCGGGCCAGACCTTCGGCGGCTGAAGCGGCAGCCCGGCCCTGGCCGATACCGCAAAGGCCGGAGGCAATGCCCATGCCGATGCCGGCGCCGATCGGAGCCCAACTTGCCGCGGAACTGGCGGCGGCGCCGGCTGGGGTTTGGCCGAACAGTGGGGTGGCTGCGAGTAAAATCGCCGCCAACGTTAAAAACGATTTCCAGTAACGACGCATATTCAATTCGCTCCTTGTCCGGCCACGCGGGCCAGATTGTGAAATTCCGTCAGGAGGTGGTTCCGGTCTGCTGTGGGGCAGCAGGGGCTCACACTGGCGGAGGACTATGCAATATTCTCCGCTACGCCTTCATTGCCGCCATGATGTTCGGCCACCGCACCGGACAGGTACACCATGGTCAACAAGACAAAAATATAAGCCTGCAATATTGCCACAAAAAAATGCAGGCCCATGAATAGCACTCCCAATACCGGCAATAGCGCCATGAAAATGGAAATCAGCAGATCGCCGGCATACATGTTGGCCCACAAGCGGACCGTCAGGGAGAGTATGCGCGCAAAATGACTGATGGTCTCGATGATGAGCATCAACGGAGCGATAAAAATCGCCATGACCAGGGGCATTTCGCTGATCGGCCCGAAAAAGCTGAGGGCATATTTCACCGCGCCCTGTCTCCGGATGCCCGCCGCATGATAATAAAAAAATGCGACTACGGCCAAGGCCAGCGGCACGGTGCTATCCGCTGTCGGCGATGACAAAGTTGGCACTAAACCGATCAGGTTGGCGATCAGTATAAAAACAGTCAAAGTGAATAAAAAATTAAGGAAGCGGCGAGCATCGTGTCCAATGACTTCGTCGGCTTGGTCCTTCAGCGCGGTCCATAGCGACTCCACCAGGTGCTGCCAAACGCCGGGATTTTCGACCGAGAGCCGGAACCGCAGCCAGGTGGCAAAAGGCGCCACGATCAAGACCAGCAGAATCTCCATCGCCACATGGTTCGGAATCGGCGCCCGCGGATTTTGCGGTGTCACATGCAGCAGACGCAACGCCTCCGCCGTGGGACGCGCAAGGATATCGTTCACCCAACGAGTAAACCAGAGTTCTTTCATGGAGTGCCGCGGGGCGGGCTGCTTGCGCCCAGGCTGAATGCCTGGCGTAAATACCCCCCCAGTTGCCAGATACCTTCGATGCAGATCGCCGCCGCCGGCGTGAATAATCCCGCGAGCACCGCGCCTAGCGGCAGCCAATGAAGTTTGAATATAGCATAAATAACCGCGGCCAGAAGCAGCAGGCGCCAAAGAAAATGGCCGCGCGCCGTGCCCGTCTGCCGGTGGAATAAGCGGCGGTCAACCTCCCGTTCAATCCAGCGCAGATGGAACAGCGACAATATGCCGCCCGCAAGCACCGCCAGCGCGGCCCGAATGCCGAAATATCCGCCCAGCGCGGCTATCGTACAAAGCAGATACCCGATCCGCCAGCGCTGGAGCCGGGCTTCAATTGCCGTCAGATCCGGATCGGACTGGTAACTCTCGGGTGCCATCATGGTCCGCACTCATTGGCTGGCCGCGACCAATGCCTTAGCCGATAATTTGCGCGCCACGCATGCCCTTAATTGAGCCAGTACGCGCTGCATCACTTCGCTCTGGCTACCCGGCTGGCTGAAGCCGCTGGCATGGTAGTGCCCGCCGCCGCCGAAGTTTTCAGCGACTTCGGCGACATTGATCAATCCTTTCGAGCGCAGGCTGATGCGTTGCGTATCGGCGTTCACCGGCCGGAAAAAGGCCGCAACTTCGATCCCTTCGATGCCCAGCGCATAATTGACCAGGCCCTCGGCATCCTCGTCCCGCATGCCCAGGCGTTGCGCTTCTTCTTCGGAGACATATATCCACGCCAGTGGGCGAACCACATGCAGATGCTGCAAAGCGGCGGCCAGCAGGCGCATCTTGGCTTCCGAATAACTGAGGTACATGCTTTCGGCGATCAAGTGCGGATTGGCGCCGCAATGAATCAGAGCCGCGCCCATTTCCAAGGTCGCCGCAGTAGTATTGGGAAAAATAAAACTGCCCGTATCGGCCAACAAGCCGGTATACAAGCAAGTTGCCATTTCCCTATCGGGTACGACTTCCAATGCCAGGCTGAGCTGGTAAATCATGACCGCCAATGCGGGAGAAACCGGATCCACCCAGTTCAGGTCGGCAAACGCGCTGGCACTGGCGTGATGGTCAATATTGACGGTATAAAAGCCTTCCCAATCGCGTATGTGCGTTCTGGCAAAGCCAGGGCACTCGAGAAAGATGGCGATTTCATCCGGCAAAGGGCGGGGCGCCTTTTCCAGCGTCTGCACGGATGCGGCTCCGGTGAGACGATGATAAATGTGCGGCACGGGCTGGGCGAGCACGACCCTGGTCTGGCGGCCCAGGTGGCGTAAAAGCAGTTGGCAGGCCAGGAGCGATCCGATCGCGTCTCCATCCGGGCGGGCATGGCTCGTCAACAGAAACCGGGGGCGTTGGCGAAACAACCCGGCCACCGCGGCCATGGGCGAACTGGAAGGGGAGAAATTCATAAATCGGAATGCCGCTTTCGGTCGCGTTGCAGCAACTGGTCCAATCGCGCGGCCAGTTCCTCCGAACGGTCCAGTTCGAAGCGCAACTCCGGCACCTGGCGTAGCTGCAGGCGCGGTGCCAAAGCGGCGCGCAGGAAACCGCGAGCGGCGATCAGGCCTTCCAGGGTTGCCTTCGCTTCGCGCTGATCCCCCATTACGCTGACAAATACATGCGCCATATGCAGATCGGGCGCCAGCTTGACCTCGGTCACCTGCGCCAGGCCGACGCGCGGATCGCGCAGTTCGCCGGCGATTAGATCCATCAGCTCTTCGCGAATCATTTCCGCCAATCGTTCAGGCCGGTGCGTCATAATCCAGAATTTCTATTTTGCCCAGGATGACATCCTCGCCGCTGAGCACGTGCAGCGACTCTTCTCCGGCCCGGTCCAACAGTCCGCGCAGGTACACAGCGTCCCTTCCGATCGCAGCGATGCCGATTTCCGCATATTGCCATCGCGCTTCCTCGTTCATTTCGGCGATGGCGACATTATATTTACTGCGCAGCCGGTCTTTCAGGCGGCGCAGCGCGTTTCGGCGGTCTTTCAATGAATGCGAGTCGGGCAGATGAATCTGCAGCACCAGCACGCCGATCGGCACGGAAACTTTCCATTCAGGCTCAGGCCTGGACCGGAGCCGTAATTTTTTCCACCATAAAGCTTTCCAGTACGTCGCCGGCTTTGACATCGCTGAAGTTGGCGATGCTGACCCCGCATTCCATATTGCTGCGTATTTCGGTCACGTCCTGCTTGAAATGCCGCAAAGAGGCAATCTTGCTGGTGTATATGACCACATGATCGCGCAAGATGCGAACTTGGGCGTCGCGTGTCAGTTTGCCCTCGCGCACATAACAACCGGCGATAGCGCCCACTTTGGGAATGCGGAAAGTCTCGCGCACTTCGGCGCGGCCCAGGACCGTCTCTTTGAAGATCGGCTCCAGCAGACCGGCCATGGCCTTGTTCATTTCTTCGGTGACTTCGTAAATGATCGAATGCAGCCGGATATCCACCTTTTCCTGCTCGGCCAGTTCCGTGGCCTTGCGTTCAGGGCGCACGTTGAATCCGATGATGATGGCATTCGAGGCCGAAGCCAACAATACGTCGGATTCCGTGATTGCCCCCACTCCTGAGTGGATGATGACCGGCTTGACTTTGGCCGTGGCCAGGCGGTTCAAGGTATCCACCAGCACCTCGACGGATCCTTGGACGTCGGCCTTGATGACGAGCGGCAGCTCTTTGACTTCACCTTCCGCCATTTGCTGGCTGAGGTTTTCCAGGTTCAGCCGGGGCGTGTGCGCCAAGGCATGTTCCCGGGCTTTTTGCCCGCGATACAAAACGATCTGTTTCGCCTTGAAGCGGTCTTGCACCATCACGATCCGGTCGCCGGCATCGGGCAGTCCTTCCAGTCCGAGAATTTCCACCGGCATTGAGGGTCCCGCCGCCGCAACCGGACGCCCCCGGTCGTCGAACAAGGCGCGAATTTTACCCATCACCGCGCCGGCAATGATGGTGTCGCCGACTTTCAGCGTGCCGCTTTGTAAAAGCGCATGCGCGACCGGGCCGCGGCCTCGATCCAATTCCGCTTCGAGCACCGTTCCCTGCCCCGGCTGCTCCGGATCGGCTCTCAGGTTTTGCATATCCGAAACCAGCAGGATCATTTCCAGCAGTAGTTTCAAATTCGCTTTGGTCTTGGCGGAGACATCCACCATGACCGTCTGTCCGCCCCAGGCTTCGGGCATCAAGCCTCGATCGCTCAACTGTTTTTTGACCCGGTCGGGTTGCGCTCCCGGCTTATCGATTTTGTTAACGGCGACCAGGATGGGAACCTTGGCCGCCTGCGCGTGGTCGATCGCTTCCAGCGTTTGGGGCATCACGCCATCATCCGCCGCCACCACCAGCACGACCAGATCGGTAACTTTGGCCCCGCGGGCGCGCATGCGGGTAAACGCCTCGTGCCCCGGCGTATCGATAAAGACAATCCGGCGTCCAAACGCAGGAGATTCGCGATCATTGATCTCGACCGAATATGCGCCGATATGTTGGGTAATTCCTCCCGCCTCGCCTGCGGCCACGTTGGTCTCGCGGATGGCATCGAGTAACGACGTCTTCCCGTGGTCCACATGCCCCATGATGGTGACCACCGGAGGACGCGGCTGCAGCTTTGCCGATTCCTGTTGCACGATCGCCGGTTCGAGTTCCTTCAGCGCTTCTTCCTCGAATGACACGACTTTGGCCTCAGCGCCAAACTCGCGGGCAATCTGGGTGGCGATTTCGGTGTCCAGCGACTGGTTGACCGTGGACATCAAGCCGCGATCCAACAGCTTGCGAATCACATCTTTGGCGCGGACCTGCAGCCGCTCGGACAAGTCTTTGACGCTGATGCCTTCGCTGATTGTAATTTCGCGGTCGATTGGCAGCGGTCCGCTTGGGGTTTCTGTGAGCTTGGGCTGATACTTGAGCGGCCCTTCCTTGACCCGGGGTTCATGCCGGCGCGCGGGCCCCGAGGGGCGGCCGGCGCCCGGACGGGTCGGATGCGGCGGACGTCGTCCCTCCGGCGTAAACGCCCGGCCCGGCACAGGTGGACGGGCGCCGGTGGGACTAGGCCGCTGGTAAATCGGTTTGCCTGGAACCGGCGTGGTTCCACGCCGCAGAATCGGCTTGCCTGCAGCCGGATGCAGCGGCTGTTCGGGCGCTTTATACACCGGCCGCTGCGGCGCTACGGGAACGATGACCCGTCGCCCGGGAATGGCTGGGGCGGGCGTGGCGGAACCCGAAGCAGCCGGCCGCAAGGCGGGCGGAGCCAATGTCCGTGGCGGCGGCGGCGCGCTGGGCGCAACTTGCGGCCCAGTTGATGCTGCCGGAGTGGGCGGGGGGGAGGCGATCTGCGCTGCCGGTGGCGGAGCTGTTCCGTCCTGAGCGGTTTTCGCCGATTCGACAGGCACTTCCTTCGGCGTGGGAGCGGCAACAGAAGGCTTTTGCACTGCCGGCGGAGCGATATGCTGCCGCCTGGCGACCGGTGCAGTCATCGGAATCCCGGTCTTCGGCATCCCGGTTCGCGGCGCCAGCGGAGGTTTGACCACGGCTGCGGAGGCAGCCGGCGCACTGGGAGGCGCAGCGGGCGGCGGCGGCGCAACCGGTTCCGGCTTGGTTAGCGTCGGTTCGGCTGCAGGGCTCGGCTCTGCTTTCGCTTCCACCGGAGCGCTTTTGGCAGCGGCTTCGGACTTAACCCGCGCAAAATAACGCCGGATAATATCGGCAGTTTCTTCGTCAATGTTACTGGAATGGGTTTTCTTCCCTTCAATGCCAAGCGCCGGCAAAGCCTCCAGGATTACCCGGTTGACCTCTTCCAGTTCTCGCGCCAGTTCGCTAATTCTGATTTGCTTAGCCATTCTCTCTGCTATCCCGCCTGAATGACGGTGAAAGTTTTACAACGTGGGTCCGGGTTTCTGAGAATCCGGACCTGTCTTCTCTTCCGGATCAGGCACTTCGTGATCCTCACTGGCGCTGGGCGTATTTTGCACCGCCTGCAACTCTTCCGCTTCCAGCGTCTGCCCACTGGAGGCGAGATCGCCCCCGGCCTGCTCCGCTGCAAGTTCTCCTTCATGCCCAAAAGAACCTGGCGCGGCCGGCTCGGTCTCTTCCTCTCCCGGCATTTCTTCAATCGCAGCACCGAAGAACCGATTGACGGCCACGAAGATCTTATCCACGGTCTTCGGACCGATGCCGGGAATTTCCTGCAACTGTTCCGGCGTCATTCCCCCAAGTTGTTCGATGGTTTGAATGCCGGCAGCCTGCAGGCTTTCGCGCACCTTCTCGGACAAGCCTGCGAGTTCCGTCAAAGCGGTCTCGGTCGCCGGTGGGCCGACCAGCGCAGCCATCTGCTCTTCGACTTCCCGCCGCTTCTCCTCTTCGCTCTTGATATCCACTTTCCAGCCCAGAAGCTTGGACGCCAGGCGCACGTTCTGGCCTTTTTTGCCGATGGCGAGTGATAGCTGGGTGTCATCCACCACTACTTCCAGATGGTGTTGCTCGGGATCGAGGATGGTTACCCGGCTGATTTTCGCCGGACTCAAGGCATTCGCTGCAAATTGCGCCGGATCTTCGTGGTATTCGATGATGTCGATTTTTTCACCGCGCAGTTCGCGGATCACGCTCTGCACACGCATGCCTTTCATGCCAACGCAGGCTCCCACGCAGTCAACCTCGCGGTCGCGGGAATAAACCGCAATCTTCGTGCGCTCGCCCGGTTCCCGGGCCACCGATTTGATCACAATCGTATTGTCATAAATCTCGGGCACTTCGGATTCGAACAAGCGCTGCACCAACAGCGGTTCGGCGCGCGAAACCACCACTTGCGGTCCTTTAGCCGATTTTTCCACTTTCTGGATGACGGCGCGAATCCGCTCGCCCGGAGCGAACGCTTCCAGCCGGGATTGTTCCCGCTTGGGCAGCCGGGCTTCGGTTTTGCCGATATCCACGATGGTATCGTACCCTTCCGTGCGCTTGACCGTGGCGTTCACTACCTCGCCGATGCGATGGATGTATTCGTTATAGATCGTGTCGCGCTCGGCTTCGCGAACTTTCTGGAAAATCACCTGCTTGGCCGTTTGCGCTGCAATCCGGCCGAGCACGTCGGTAGGTTTCTTTTGTTGTACTTGTCCGCCCAGCTCAGCCTTGGGATCCAGCTTGCGCGCCTGCTCGAGCGTGATTTCTTTTTCCGGATCCTGCACTTTCTCTACTATATTGCGCACCGCATAGACGTTGATTTCACCGGTTTCCTTGTTCAATTCCGAGCGAAGCTCTTCCTGGCTTTTGTAGTATTTCCGCGTAGCCAGCAGGATTGCGTCTTCGATCGCGCTGACGACGATCTGAGGGTCGATCCCCTTATCGCGGCTCAACTGTTCGACTTGCTGATATAGTGCACTGGCCATGGCTACACCTCATTCCCTTCGCGAGCGCCTGCTGCCGCTTCCGGAGTGCTCGGCGCCGAGGGTGTTCCCTGGGGCGCCAAATGAGCCCGCACGAGGTCGGCATATTGGAAACTCAAAACTTCCTGGCTCTCGGGAACTCGCACGCGGATCCCAGCTTCGTCGGCAGCTTCCAACCATCCGGTCAGATGCCGCTGGCGATTCGCCAACGGCTGCGCTAAAGTCAGCCGCACACGCTGCCCTCGGCAGCGCAGAAAATGGTCCCGCGTCGAGAGCACGCGCTCCCAACCGGGAGACGAGACTTCAAGCGTGTAGCGGCCGCCCGGAATCAGATCCTCGACATCCAGCATCGGGCTGATCTGGCGGCTATACTGCTCGCAGTCTGCGAGGTTCACACCCTCTTTTTTGTCAATGAAGATGCGCAGGCGGCGTTGGCTGCCGCTGCCGCGCAACTCCAACTCCCACAATTCGACTCCGGTTTGACCGGCCACACGTCGGGCCAAATCACGCAATAATTCCAAATTGTTCGTTGTCTCCGCTGCCATGCTTCGAACAACAAAAAAGTGGGCTCTCGCCCACTGGGTTCTAGCGCCAGTCACGACTACAGGATTAGAATAACGCAAAAATGATGGCCATGCAAATCTCTGCCAGCCGGTTCCCTACACCTGAAAACACGGGTTCTAACCCGCTTTTGCTTCCTTCTACCCCTGCGTGCCACCCCGGTTCCATCCTCCCATGAAAAATGCTTTCAAGCTGTTGCTGGATAGGCGTTTTCTGCTTCTTGCAGGATTGCTTCTGCTTCTGTTCGGCTGGCTTGGTTCACGCGGTAGCGTGGATTTCCCGGTCTACTATCGCAGCGCCCAGAATTTCTTTTTCCACCACGGGCCCGTTTACGGTCCTCACAGCGGCTTGGGGTGGCCAATGTATTATCGCTACCCGCCGCTATTTTTATTCCTGTTCTACCCCCTGCTCAAATTGCCTTTGACTTGGGCGGCCGGACTATGGGGTGCGGGCAAAGCCTTCGTTTTGTTCTGGATTGTACGGCAACTCTGCTACGTCTGGGGGGCGCGCTGTCAGCACCTGAACGGCTTGGCTCAAGCTAGTAGCTGGCTGCGGCAGCACTGGCGGAGGCTGCTGATTCCGCTGCTGATTTCGGGAACCTACATCCTGGTGGAATTACGCTATGGCAATGTACAGTTTTATATCTTTGGCTTGACCGCGGCTGGGCTTTTCTGGATGCGCCGCCATCCCTTGCGCGCTTCAATAGCCCTCGGATTGGCCATCAGTCTTAAAGTCTGGCCGCTGTTTTTTGTTCCATTTTTTTGGGTACGCGATGCCCGTAAGCAGGCCGCGGGCGCATTGCTGGCCGCCGCCGGCCTGACTCTGCTTCCTGGAGTGTTTTGGAATTGGCATGGCAATCTGGCCCTGTTGGCGGAATGGGGTCGGCAAGAATGGACGACTGCGGTGCAGGTTGCCAAAATCTGGTATCCCAGCCAGTCATTGCGGGGAATCATGACCCGCTATCTGACGGCAGCGGCCATCCCTGGTTACCCTCGGGTCGCGATCGCGCACTGGCCGGCGGCACGCGTGAGGGCGGCGTGGATCGCACTGGAATGCCTGGGGTATGCCGCCTGGTTAAAGCTTGCAATTCGACCGTCCGTGCCGGCCATGGGACCTGATGGCGAAAGTGAAGAACGATGGCAAGACATTCTTCTGGCTGCCGTCGGCTGGGGATGGCTGGCGCTGTTGGCGCCGTTTACGCATATCGAAGATCTATGCATTCTTCTGTGGCCGGCTTGCGTGGCCGGCGAACTCTTGCAAAGGCGCTTCGCGCCCGGATCCTCCGGCCGGCTGATCTGGGCGGCGGCATTGCTCGCCGGCATCATTCCGCTGATCCCCGGGCGCATGGCTCAACGCTGGTTGCAGGCTGCCGGCGCGGATTTTCTGGTGGTAGTGTTGCTGACGCTGGCTTTGAGTTCTATCGCGTGGCGCGCTCAGGCGCGGGCTGCCGCCGTTCGCAAAAATTCGATGATGACTTCGATCCCGCGGTAAAAATTCATCAGGGAAAATTTTTCGTTCGGGCCATGCAGTCCGTCATCCGGCAATCCCAGGCCGATCATCACTACCGGGGCGTTCAGGTGACTGGCGAACAGGGGCACGATCGGAATACTGCCGCCGCAGCGCACAAAAGCGGGTAACCGGCCAAAAATTTTATCAATCGCCGCCGCGCCGGCGCGATTAAAGCGGTCGCTGGGCGGAAACACAACCGGCTCGGCCGTGCTGAGCAGGCGAAAAGTGAATTTATACTGCGGCGGCGCCAATGCACGCATATAGGTTTCCACTTGCCTGGCAATCCGTGCCGGCGATTGGTCCGGGACCAGGCGCATGCTGAGCTTGGCGGATGCGCGCGCGGGAATGACGGTTTTGGCGCCGGGCCCGGTAAACCCGCCCGGCAGGCCGTGGATTTCCAGCGTCGGACGAGTCCAAATCCGCTCCAAAACGCTGAATTCCGGCTCCCCGGTCAGCGCGAGCGCCTTCACATTTTGCTCGCGCCATTCGTTTTCGTTGAACGGCAACCGGCGCCAACTAGCCAACTCGTCGTCATCGGGAGGCCGTACCGCATCATAGATGCCGGGAATGAGAATATGTCCCTGTTCATCCTTCAATTTCGACAACAGCCGTACCAGGGCCTCGAACGGATTCGGCGCTGCACCGCCAAAAAGCCCGGAATGCAGATCGTTTTCGGAGCCTTCCAGCTCGATTTCCATATAAATCAAGCCGCGTACTCCAATATCCATGGTCGGCACTCCGGGCGCAAACATGCTGGAATCGCTGACCAAGACTGCATCACTGCGCAATTCGCCGGCATGTTCGGCCAGATACTGAATGATCGCCGTGCTGCCGACTTCTTCTTCGCCTTCAATTAAAAATCTCAGGTTGACGGGCAGTTGTCCCTGGGTGCGCAACAGGCATTCCGCCGCTTTGATATGGGTGAAGATTTGCCCTTTATTGTCGGTGGCGCCGCGCGCGTAAATTTTCTCATCCCGTACTTCAGGCTCAAAAGGCGGGCTGATCCAGGCTGCCAAAGGATCGGCCGGCTGCACATCATAGTGGCCGTAGCTCAAAATTGTCGGCGAGCCCGGAGCGTGCATCCACTCGCCATAAACCAGCGGGTTTCCGGAAGTCGGAATCAGGTGAACTTTTTCCAGACCGGCCGCTTTCAGGCTTTCCGCAGTCCACTCTGCCGCATGCTGCATGTCGGGCCGATGTTCAGGCAGCGTGCTGATGCTGGGAATTCGCAGGAACTCAATCAGCTCTTGTAGGAAAAGGGGCCGCTGCTGTTTTAAATAGGCGGCTGAGGAGGTTGGCATAATTTCCATTACGCCTGCATTCCAATTTGATACCAATTTCTACGATTCGTCAAAGCATACTCCGGCCGGAACTTACGGGGAGAGCCTCGAATGCCAATAGCCTTTCGCGCCGCGAAACCACATGTACGGCCAGATCGGAATCTTATATGGGTATGCGGTGCGAAGCAGGGCCAGCGCGCGCGCCTCTGGCTTGCCGTTTGGTGTTAGCGGCGCATATGGATGACGAAACTCTGGGGCTAGGTGCTCAAATCGCGGCCTGGACCGCAACGGGCGCGAGCGTACATGTGGCTTTTTTGACGCAGGGCGAGCCGCAGGACCGGCGTTTTTATGCCGCCGGAGCAGATATCCATTCATACGCCGCGCGCCGGCGCACGGAAGCCCTGCTAGCGGCGCACGCCTTGGGCTTGCCCTCCCGGAATCTGCATTTTGCTGATTTTCCTGACCTGGAATTGAGCTTGCATCTTGATGCCGCCTGGGAATGGCTGCATCGCCTGTCAGGACGGCTGCGGCCGCGCTTCATTTACGCTCCTGCCTATGAAGGCGGCCATCCCGATCACGATGCGCTGAATTTACTTGCCTCGCATCTGCAGGCCAGCTCTACGAAGATCAGCGCTTGGGAGTATCCGCTTTATACCCAATGCCGTGGTCGGGTCCTATATAGCTCCTTCCCAAATCGGCTTGGGCCCGTCCGGATTCTGAGGCCGGAAGCCAGTTTTCGCCGCCGCAAGTGCCGTGCGCTAAGTTGTTACATTTCCCAGCGATCCACATTGCAGTATTTTCCCATGACGGAAGAAAAAATCCGGCGCCTGCCCCGCCACGATTTCAAACGGCCTGCGGTCGAGCCAACCGTATACGAGCTTTGGGGCTGGCCTTGGCGGGGCAGCGAATTTTGTGCGATTTGGAGCCGCTTCCAGCCGGCCGATGGACAACTTCCATAAGCATGCCCCTGCAAATCCTCACTCTTACCTATCCATTAATGCCGCTCACCCGGGATGCTTGTGGTGGAGTGGAGCAGGTCGCCTTTACACTGCTGCATCGCCTGGCGGCACGTCAGCAGCCACTACAACTGATCACGATTGCCGATGCCGGCAGCCGGGTTCCTGGAAAACTTATCCCGAACGATTACAAAAATGAATGCGGCTTGGCGGAGATCCGCCTGCGGCGCCGGACGGAGCGTATGCTCGAGCTGGCGGAACCCCTGGCGCGCGCTTCCGATTTGATTCATCTACAAGGCTTTAATGAATGGCGGCCGGTCGCGGCATGGGGGAAACCCACATTTTGGACGCTGCACATGGCGTTCAGTCTTTACCCGCCGGGCTGGCTGGACGGCATTCCGCCTAATCTCAAGCCGATCTGTATCAGCTCAACTCAGGCACGATTGCTGGCATTACGGCTTCCCCCAGCCGAAACGGCGCGATCGGGAGGCGAGCCTGACTGGATTGGAAACGGTATCGAGCTGGATCGCTTTGACTGGCGGCAGCCGCGCAGCGATTACTGGCTATATTTGGGCCGCATCTGCCCGGAAAAGGGCGTGCATAACGCGATTGAACTGGCTCAACGCAGCCAACGACACCTGATTTTGGCGGGCGGGGTTTATCCATTTCCCAGCCACCAGGAATACTTCCGGCAAAAAATCGCGCCGCGGCTGGGCCCGGACGTGCTTTGGGTCGAAACGCCGCCCTTCGAGCAAAAGCTTGAACTATTGGCGCGCGCGGCCGCGGTAGTGATCTGCACCGAAGTCGAAGAACCCAGTTCTCTAACCGCCATGGAGGCGGCCGCCAGCGGCGCCCCCGTTCTGGCCCTGCGCCGGGGAGCGCTGGCGGAAATCATTCGCCACGGGGAGAGTGGAATTTTAGCCAGCGATCTGGAAGAACTGGCGGCAGGCGCAAAGCAGCTCGCCGGCATCTCCGCATTCTCCTGCCGGCGACAAGCCGAGCAGAATTTTTCCGCGGCGGCGATGGCGGAAAACTACTGGCAGCTTTTCCAGCAGGCGACGGCGGCGGCCAAATGCGGCGAACTGAGCCGGGCAGCTTAAAAACTGCTTAAAAAACGATGCGAGTGGAGCATTCCCGGTAAAATTTTTTATTGCATCCACTCGTAACAATCTGCGGCGCGGCATCGTTAAAAGAGATTTAAGACATCAAGCCGGGCACAACCGCATATGCAGACACGTTCGTTTTCATTTCTATACGGCTTCGGCAAGGCAGTCGCTCTGGTTCTGATCTGTGCCTGGACTGCGGCAGGAATGCAATCGCGATCAAGCCGGCCTGCATTCAGCCAGCTCCGGGGAACGGTTAAGGATCCATCCGGCGCGATGGTTTCCGGGGCGCAGGTCAGCGTGTGGAGCGCGGCCGGCGTGGTTGCCAATGGCAAGACCAATCAGCGCGGCGAATTTGACCTGCCGCATCTGGCGCCGGGCTACTACCGGGTGGTGGTTTCTGCCCCGGGCTTCAGCCCCTGGGAAACCCCGCATATCAGGATCGCCGCCGGGCAAACCGCCAACCTGAGTATCAGCCTGCGCTTGGCCCTGCAGCGCCAAAATATCGTTGTCCGGCGGCCTTCGATCACGAAGTTGAGCCTGTCACCGGCGCAGAATGCGGGCGCAGTGGTGATTCAGGGTCAGGCGATGCAGGATTTTTCCAATGATCCCGATGAATTGCTGGCGCAATTGCAGGAGTTGGCGGGCCCGGCAGTGGGACCTAACGGCGGCACAATCTATATTGACGGCTTCTCTGGCGGCGACCTGCCTCCGAAATCCGCCATCCTGGCCGTGCGTGTCAATCGCGACCCCTTCACCGCATCAGAATCGCATCTCGGCTACGGTCGCATCGAAATTATCACCAAGCCGGGCCAGCAGCACTTGCATGGCGGCGCCTCCATCGAAGCCAACGCCAACCCATGGAATGCGCGCAGCCCATTTTTGGCCGGTGCCGCGCTGCCGGCGTATCACACGCTGCTCTATGGCGCGCATGCCGGCGGCTCGTTGGGGCGCCATACTTCCTGGTTCTTTTCGTTGCAGCGGCGCAACATCAACCACGACGAGCTGATCCATACCGATACCCTCGATCCGGCCACGCTGGCAATCGAAAACTATACTGCCGCGCTGACCGCGCCCCGGCTCTTGAACGACGACAGCCTGCGCCTGGACCGCCAACTGACCTCCAGCAACACCCTCATGGCGCGCTATAACTATTTCGGCATCAGCATGCAAAACAACGGTGTGGGCGGCCAGTCGCTGGCCTCCCAGGCCAACGACTTCGTCCGCCATCATCACCTGTTTCAGTTCGCAGACACCCAGGTCCTGAGCCCGAACGGCTACAACCAGTTTCGGCTGCAGGTGCTGCATTTCAACAACCTGCAGCAGCCGGTTTCAACCCAACCCACGCTGGAAGTTTTAGGGGCCTTCACCGGCGGCGGCTTTAGCGGCGGCTACTACCATCGCAGCGAAAGCCACTATCAGGTGCGCAATGTCACGGCATTTACCTGGGGATCGCATCAAGCGCAGTTTGGCGAGTACCTGCGCAATATTCGCCGCAGCGAAGATAATACCGACAATTTCAACGGCACTTTTATTTTCAATTCCCTCAACGATTACCAACAGACCGAAATGGACCTGCGCCAGGGCATGAGCATGCAGCAAATCCGGGCAGCGGGATACGGCCCCAACCAGTTCAACCTGACGATGGGAAATCCGCTGGCCGCGGTCAGCCGCTGGGATGGCGCCCTGTTCGCGGAAGACAACTGGAAGCTGCGCCCCAATCTGAATTTCAGCTATGGACTCAGGCTGGAATCGGAAAACAAAATCCACGACCACGACGACTGGGCGCCGCGCCTGGGCCTGGCTTGGGGGCTGGATAAAAATACGGTGATCCGCGCCGGAGCGGGCATATTTTACGATCGCCTGGATGACGACCAGATGATTCAGGTCGAGCGGCTGAATGGAATCAACCAGGTTACCTACCAGGTCACCGACCCGAATTTCTATCCGAATGTGCCGTCGGCGGCAACGCTCAAAACCAGCGCCGCCGCGCCGACAACCTACATCATCGGGCCCGATCTCAAATCCCCGTATTTGACCGCCCTGGCGGCGAGCATCGAGCGCCAGCTTGGGCGTCATGCCACGCTGTCGTTGACCTATCTCAACTCCCATGGCGAGCGGCAGTTTTTAACCAACGACATCAATGCCCCGCTGCCGGGTACCTACAATCCCAGCCAGCCTGGCAGCGGCACGCGGCCCCTGGGGCAAGCCGCGGGCAATATTTACGCCTACGAATCTCAAGGGCTCTATCGCCAAAATCAATTCATCGCCAACTTTCGCGTGCAGGAAAATGCATTTTCCGTTTTTGGGTATTACACTTTCAACGATGCGCATGCCGATGCCAACGGAATCGACAGTTTTGCCACGAATCCCTGGAACCTGATGGCGGATTACGGCCGCGCGGCCTTCAGCATCCGTCACCGGATCTTCGCCGGCGGCAATCTTGCCCTGCCCTGGGGCGTTCAATTATTCCCCATGGTGATCGCGCGTTCCGGCATTCCCTTCAGCATTACTTTAGGGGAAGACCTTTACGGCACCGGCATACACAATGGCCGTCCGGCCCCGGCCACCGCAACGACTCCGCCGGCGGATCTGAGGGTCACCCCTTATGGCAGCTTCAATATTGCTCCCGCGCCGGGAGAAAACTTGATTGCGCCTCAGAGCGCCACCGGGCCCGCGGCCGTTACCTTCAACCTCCGGTTGATGAAGTCCTTCGGGATCGGGCCCGTGATCGGCGCCGGTCATGGCCATTCCGGCGGCGGGCCGGATGAGCATCATCATTATCACGATCACCGCCGCGGGCTCGGGCCGGGCGGCTTAGGCGGCAGCGGGGGGCACGGCGCCGGCGGCGGCGGTTCGGATCACCGCTATAACCTGGCCGTCAACATCTCCGTGCGCAACCTGTTCAATGACACCAATCTTGGCATCCCGGTCGGCAATCTGAATTCGCCCTTGTTCGGGCAGTCCATCAATCTGGCCGGTGGGCCTTTCGGCTACGAAAACATCGCCACCCGATTTGTCATGCTGGGGCTGGATTTCAGCTTTTAATTGTCCCCGGGCACGCACTCAAGCCGCTCGTTCCTGTTGTTCTTCGGGGTGGGACTCGCCTTGCAAGCCGGGCATGTGCTCGGGCGTTGCATGAGCTTCGACGCGCAGCTCGTAGCTCTTAACCCCGCGAATTTTGCGCATTCGCCCGGCAATCCGGCTCGGCTCGCCTTGCAACACCGGCCCGGATACAGTGACGACGCCTCCCTGCGCGCTGACGTCCAGCAAACCGGGATGCGCCACGACATGTCCCAAATGCGAACGTACCCGGTCAGCCAGAGCGGCGTCATTCACGCTGCGGGAATGTAGGCGCAAGTAGGAACGAATTTCCGCCGTCATCCCGGCGGCGCGATTGAATGAATTTCGCACCTTGCGATTGGACCATCTCCCCGCCAGCTTCAAGCCGTGCACGGCTTTGTCGCGCGCGAGAGCGCGCCGCCGCGCACCCGTGCGTGGATCCAGCATGTACATGACCGCCGCTCCCAAGCCTGCGCCCACCAGGAGCGTAAACGCACTCCGAGCTTTCATGGTTGATTTCTCCCGATGGTTTAGATTTTGAAACGCTCTCGTATGTTTGGTTTTCCGCGCCGGAATTTGAACTATTTTTGTCAACCGTCCAAGTACGGGCGATTCCACTCACCTTTTGGAAGCAGAATCTTTGGCCGGTAGGAACGGCCCGCATTGCACGATACCAGGCACTTGGTTTTAGAATTGATAATTTCATGACGCTAATGAGCTTCGAAGCGCCGGCCCAGCGCGGCCAAAAAGCTTACCGACTATGAATTGGATCCAGATTGTCATTCTTGCCGCTGTCCAGGGATTGACCGAGTTGCTGCCGGTATCGAGTTCGGCCCACGTAATCGTGACGGCCGAGCTGATGCACGAAAACATGTCCACGCCGGCCAATGCCCTGCTGCTGGTGCTGCTGCACACGGGCACGATGTTTGCCGTAGTTGCCTATTTTTGGCGGCGCTGGATGAATGAGTTTTTTTCGTCCTGGGACCGGTTCTGGAGTTTTTTCCGGCTGGTCTTCCTGGCCTCGCTGCTATCGGGCGTGGTGGGGTATCCGGTCATCCTGCTGGTTGAACACATCTTGAGCCGCGGCGGCCATCCGGCCCAGATTGAAGCGCTGTTTCACAAGCTTAACTGGATCGCTCCGGCGCTGGCGGCGGCCGGCCTGCTGATTCTCTGGGCGGGGCTGCACGAAGCGCGGAGGCCGGAAAGCCAGGACCCGCCGGCGAACGGCAGCCATATAAGTGGACGGCAGGCCGGCATCATGGGTATTTTGCAGGGCTTCGCCATTCCTTTCCGCGGCTTTTCACGCTCGGGCGCGACCATTTCGGGGGGGCTGCTCGGCGGCGGACAGCGTGCGGCCATCGAATCGTTCAGTTTTGCCATGGTCGTGGCGATCACGCCGCTGGCCATCGCGCGCGAGCTGTGGCGGGTGCATAAAGCCGCGCATGTCGCCCAGATGCCCATCCATTGGACGGCAGTGTTGGCGCCAGGCATCCTCGGCATGGGCTGCGCTTTTTTCGCCGGATTAATTGCGCTGCGCTGGCTTTCGAGCTGGCTGGAATCGGGCCGCTGGTACTGGTTCGGAGTCTATTGCCTGGCCGCGGCCGCAACGACCCAGTGGCTGTATCTTCGCGGATGGTAGCTCCCCGCCCGGCAGCCTGCCCCACGAGCCGCGTATATGTGAATTTGCTAGACTAGAGAAGTACGCTAGCCATTCCGTAGGCGCGTAGCTCAGCTGGTTAGAGCGCTACCTTGACACGGTAGAGGTCTGGGGTTCGAGTCCCCACGTGCCTACCATAGTTTTCAATAACTTGCAGGTTTCGAAAAAATTTGCATGGGTGCAAAAGGGTGCAAAATGCACCAATACCCTCCCTTCTCAGCTGGGCTGACGCGGTGGCCGCAGGCAAACAGCGGCAAAATCACCCACCCCCCGCGGCCCCGCTCCGCTCGGCGTCGATCGCTTTCGGCTCGGGCAAAATCAACCGCGAGACCCGCTGCTGCGCTTCCCGCTTGGCCGGCGTGAGCGCCTGGGTGTAGATGTCGAGCGTGATTTTGGCGTTGGCATGCCGCAGCAGCTCCTGTACCACCTTCAGGTCCTCGCCATTGGCCTTTAACAGCGTGGCGTAGGTGTGGCGGAACATGTGCCAGCCGATCGTGCGCTCAATCCCGGCCCGCTTCGCCGCCGGCCGCACCGCGCGCCGCAGGACCATGTCCGGGTAGAGCGGCCGGCGGCCCATGGCCCGAATGCTGGCAAAAATCCAGTCCTCGAGCCGGTTATAGGGCGTCGTTTGCCGCCAGCGCCAGAGGTCCTCGGCTACGCTTGCCACCAGCGGCACCGGCTTGCGCGAGGCCTCCGTCTTACAGCGGCCGACAACGCCGTTCACAATCGAGCGCGTGACGCTCAGCGACAGCGTCTCGAAATCGACGTCCTGCCACTGCAAGGCGAAAAGCTCGCTGCGGCGCAGGCCGGTCGTGGCCGCCAAGAGTACCACCACCCGGTCCCGCAGCGAGAGCTCAGCCAGCAGGGCCCGATACTCTTCGACGGCGAGAATCACCGGCATGGACTCCCGCTTGGCGCTTTGCCGAACATGCGTAATCGGGTTGGCGTTTTGCGGCAGCCAGTCGTAGCGGATGGCGTGATTGAACAGGGCATGCATGATGTTTCGGATCCGCGATTTCGTGCCCCGGGCCATATGCGCGCCATCGCGCAAGGCCAGCTTGCGCAGCCAGGCTTCCACCGCCACCGTACGGACCTCCTTGACCTTATAGCCGCCCCAGGCGGGGCCGACGTAGCGGTCGAGAACAATCCGGTAGGCTTTTTTGGTGGAGCAGGCCTTGGCGTGGTCGGGATCGTCATCGACGGCGTTGAAGTTGAGTTCCACCTCCTTGTAATGCGCAATCAGATCGCGCACGCATACGGGCTGCAGCGCTGCTCGCGGCGAGGATTCGTTAATCTTCATCTGCAGCGGCGCTACCGCCACCTTGGCCGCAGCGAGCGTGGGAAATTCCCGGACGGTGCCGATGACCTGCTTGCGGTAATGCCGCCTGCCGTCCAAATCGAGTTCCCACCAGCGAAATTCCCAGCGGTCGGGACCGTTGCTGCGCTTGGCTCGCATGAGACTGCCTTGCTGAAAACGTGCTCTCCCTGCCATCGAACATCTCCTTTTTTGGCAAGGGCACGGATGACATGTTCAGACTAGCTGAGCCCTCATCCGGCGTCCAGAAAAAGCGAGCGGGAATAGCGTTTTTTAGGCAGTATGATTCCACTACGTTAGGCGGCTTCGGTTCGCCGCTTCAGCCAGGCATCGATCTGGGAGGCGCGAAAGCGCCAGAGCCGGCCGATTTGGGCGGCTTGAATTTGGCCGGCGCGCGCCATGCGTTGCAGCGTTTTAGGATGAATTTTTAACAAGGCGGCGGCTTGTTCCGAGTCGAGCAGTTCCTCAAAATCCAACTTGACCGGGATCACAGGAAATGCAGTTTGCGAGAAAGCCATTGCAGTACTCCTTGAGGGATTTCGGTTGCGAAGCGGCGTTACGTATCACAAACGGTAAGAATCCGAAGCCGATCGCGTCAAAGACTTTTCTGGAATGGGGGTATAAGCGGTTTTTATAGTGCCGGCCCGATTCGAAAACCGCCTGGAACTCCAGGAAACTTCAGGCCTTTTGCGAGAGCAGTGAGTTCTTTAGCGTGCGACCATCGTGGATGAAAGTTTTTAATCCCCAAAATTTTCCGCAACATACCTTGGAAAGCCCAGCATATTGGGGTTGGCATTGTAGTTGCTGCTTATTAGTTTCACAGTGGGGGTTCCGGAACCAGCTTGGGTTCAGCATCCAATTCCCTTCCACTACGGCCACAGCATACCGGTGCGGGAATAACGCTCGACTACCTCATCTCCCGCAATCTCAAGTATGTCCTCGCGGTGGATGAAAAAGGCTCGTTCACGGCGGCGGCCAAGACCTGTTATGTCAGCCAGCCGGCACTGAGCAAAAGCGTCCAGGAATTCGAAAAGGTGCTCGGTTTCCCGATTTTTATGCGCACCCCTCAGGGCATCATCAAAACGGCGCAAGGTAGCGCCTTCCTGCAGCGGGTCCGTAAAGGATTTCACCAGTTGCTGGCGGCGGTTGAATGGGTCGAGACGGCCCGGGAAAATCGAGATTTCCTCCTGGGCACCACACCCCATGTCAATCCCCGATTGATTTCCACGGCACGGTCAGTTTTTGATGAGATGGCGGCCAAAGTGAAAGGCAAATTGGAGATTTACACGGCACCCTCGCAGGAACTCTTGGCCAAGGTCGAAGCCTGCCGGCTCGATGCCGCCTTTATTCACCTCCCACCGGCCGATCAGCCCTACTTTCATAAGCCGCAGCTGCAATTCGTAACGGTCGCCACCGAGCGGCTTGCGGTTGCGCTGCCGCCGTCGCATGCGCTGGCACAGCGGCACGGACCCGTCAACTGGCAGGAGCTGCGCAGGCAGCCCATGGTGATCATTTCCAAAAACTACGCTTATCTGCACAATTTTATTGTGTCCGTATGCCGGCGACATGGTATTGAGCCTGAATTGCAAAGCGATGCCATGCACATGCCCCAGGCAATCGACCTAGTTGGGGCTGGAATCGGCTTCGCACTCATCCGCGAATGCGACCGGCGCGGCATTGGCGCGCGCCGAATCCGTTTCCGCCAGCTAGCCGGCGATCCGGTCCAGTTGGAAACGCTCATGGCCTACCATCGCGAAAATCGAGCGCCGTTTCTATTTGCTCTCATCGCCGCCTTGAGTCCAGGCAAGCATCCGTCGTTGTTTTCAAGTCGAAATCGATGCCTGAATTTGTCCGCCTGAGGCGGACGCATTAAATGCCCATACCGGTCTTGTTTGCTTTTAAGATGGCTGGCCGCCCGACTCGCGCAGTTCGGGAATGGCTGGGCGGACCGGTGCGGGTATCTCCTCGTTCCCCGCGCCAAAGTCGGTGATCACACCGCCTGGATCGAATATGCATTTAGGCGACGGCAGCGTCGGCTCAGTCCTTCTGAAGGATCCCATGTTCATCATTATCCTGGCTTTTGATGTAGCCGATGGGACAATGGGAGATCACTTCACCGCGACGCGCCTTCTGAACCCGGGCCTCGCTCGCCCGCTGACGGAGCAAGTCCAGTTCGTACTCATTGAGCGATCCTTTCAGCCCAAGTAGCAACCGGTCATTGCTTATACGCGGCGAGTAGACCGTTTCCTGATCGACCAGCAAAGTGTCCACTACACGGCATACTTCCACCAACTGCTGCCACTCGTGACTGTTCCGTGCGAAGCGGGAAACCTCGCGGGCGCGAACCGCGCCGACTTCTCCCAGGCAAACCTGAGCCACCATGCGCTCGAACCCGGAGCGCGTGACATTGCCTCCCGCGGATCGCCCGAGATCTTCGTCGATGACCTCCACCTCGCTCCAGCCCAGTGATATCAGTCGAGCCTCCATCGCATATTGCAGCTTCTGACTCTCAAGGCTGTTCAGTACCTGGTACGGCGAGGACTGCCGCACGTACAAGATGGACTTGCGCGAAAGATGTTGTGGTTTGATCTTTTCACTCATCGCGCCCTCCCCTCTTTCGAAGAACGTGAACTGGATCGCTTGTCCGGATGCCGAAGAGCAGTTGCGCCAGAAGTCTGATCACCTCGATTCGCGTCATCTCCGGCAGGTCGTTCCAGCGTGGCAGGGAAAGTCCTTCTGAGAAAAACTCCAGCTGTTGATTTGTCTTTCGAATCGCTTTCATCCGTGTCTCCATTACCGGCATGCCGGCTTACCTGCGGTTGTAGCACCGCCGGGTTCCAGGAGACACGTTGTTCGGCTATCGTACGGCTGAGGTTGCGCAACGACTCGCAATCAACATGAGGAGTGCCCGCGACACGCATGGGTGCGCACTCGGCCGCATCAAACATCCATTTCGGGATTTGAACGAGCAGCGAATGGGGTGCCGCTTCGGGAAGCTTGCAAAAATACGCCGATTCGGAGTGAGCGCCGCTTGCCCTGCGCGTCAGCACATCTCGACCATGCCAGGGGTGCCACGGATAACAGATCCGTCTCGACTCAAAATGGATTTTGTGGGTTTTCTGCAGAGGGTTTGCAGAGCCCGTCGCCATCCCACCAGAGCAGCTTCACCAGATCGCCGCGCTTGCCGCGGAAGATGAAAACGTGGCCGCTGAACGGATCCTGCTCCAGCGCCGTCTGCACCTGGGCGCTCAAGCCGGTAA
>JAJYIU010000071.1 GCA_021789895.1 Acidobacteriota bacterium
GGCTGCGCAGAGCGCCTTCGGCGCCCGCCAGATAGGCGTCACGCCAGCCGCTAATCGTGGCGGCCGTGATGCCATGCCGGCGGCTTAGCTGCTCCAGGTCTGCGCCCCGCAACAACTCTGTGACCACCGCCATTTTGCGCTTCGAGGACCAGCGCCCATGCGGGCGCCTCGCCCCGGCATCAGGCTCCGCTACGGTCGCCTTCTGGGCTCCCTCCGTGGAGCCTGATGCAGTCTTCTCGTCCTTGGACATACCCTCTCTCCTTTTCCCAAATCATTGTCCAAGAAAATCGTAGGGCGGGAGAGCTGCAACGACTGTATATGTAAACAAAACCAAACCAGCCTCTCTACAACCCCTTGGCCATTTTGCTTGCGCTGCCACCACAGGCCACTTAAACCTTGATGCCTCTGAGGGTTAGGTGTGGCGGCAAAAAAAATTTTGCCACCGCATTGCCACCGCAAAACAAGGCGGCGCGGCGACATTTTTTGAAGACGAAAAATACCTGATCGCCGTCAATTTCTCTAAATTCTGGCAATATAGAACTCATATCGGCGGGCAACCGCCGGGATGAGCTCACCTATGAACCTGCCCAGCCGTCTTCCCTGGATTGCTATTTTTGCTATCACCCTGGCCGGCGCCGCCGCGGCGGCGCGGCCCGATTGCCGCGGGGCGCATCAACTATTCATGCAAACCTGCTCGATGTGCCATGGCGCGAACGGCGCCGGCTATCCGACCATACACACGCCCAACTTCACCGACCCGAAGTGGCAGGCGCGGCATACCGATGCCGAGCTCATCGCCGCCGTCACGCACGGCAAACAGGGCGCGGGCCGCATGCCGGCCTTCCAGGGACAATTGACGCCAAAGCAGATTGACGCGCTGGTGCGCTGTGTGGTGCGCGGCTATGGGAAAAGCCACAAATAAACGGCGGGCAACCGTCCGCCGGGATTGCAATTCAGGAGGGATGGCCATGCGAAAGCAATTCGCGGTTGGAGCACTTCTGCTCGGTCTGATGGGGGCAGCGGCGGCGCAGATGCCGCGCATCGCCCACACCCAGCTCAAGCCGGGACAGAAAGCGCCCAACTTCACCCTGCTCGACGATCATTTCCAGCCGGTTTCCTTGAGCCAATTCCGCGGGAAAAAGACCGTCATTCTCGCTATCTACGTGCTGGCCTTCACCTCGGGTTGAAAGCGCGAACTGGAAGGCTATCAGGCTGATAGCCAAAAATTGCAGGCTTCGGGCACGGTGGTGCTGGGACTGAGCATGGATTCGCCCGCGGCCAACGCCGCCTTCGCCAAGCAGATCGGCGTCAAATTTCCGCTGTTAAGCGATCCGGACGGCTTGATCGAGCGCCGCTACGGCGTGCTGATCCAAAAACAAAATATCAAGGGCGTGCAGTATGCGCTGGCGCGCCGCACCACCTTCGTCATTGACCGGCGCGGCATCATACGCCACGTCGAGATCAGCTCGACCGCGCTCAATCCCAACAACGCCCTGGCCTTCTGCTTGACGCTGAAACACCGGCCGGCCAAATGAGCGAAGCGGTCCGGCTCGCCGGTTTCCGCCAGCGGCGGACCGATCAGCGCAGCAGGATGGAGTGCAGGAATTCCGCCGACAGGCGCACGCCGACCTCGGGCGCGGTGATCGGGTCTTCGTGCTCGATCGAGAGCGTGTAATCGTAGCCGGCGGTTTTCAAAGCCGCCAGTATGCGTTTCCAATAAAGCTCATCATGGCCGTAGCCGACGGCGGCGTACGACCAGGAACGCCGCCCCACCCGATCGTAGGGAGTGGTATCGAGCAGGCCGTTGACGGCGATATTGGTCTCATCCAGGACGGCGTCTTTGGCGTGGAAATGGAAGAGCGCTCCGGCCGAGGCCAGGGCGCGGATGACCGCCTCGGCTTCAACTCCCTGAGCGAACATATTGCTGAGGTCGAGATTGCAGCCGATGGCATCGTTGGTGGCCGAGCGCAGCCGCAGCAGGCTGTTGACGTTGAAGACGGCATAGCCGGGGTCGAATTCCAGCCCGACCCGGCGGCCGTGGCGCGCCGCCAGCCGCGCCGCTTCCCGCCAGTAGGGCACGACGCGCTCTTCCCATTGCCAGCGCAGCAGGTTGACGTACTCGGGCGTTTCCAGGCTGACGACCCAGTTGGGACGTCCGCCGCCGCGGTCGTCGCCGGGGCATCCGCTGAAGCAGTTCACCACCGGCACCTCGAGCAACTCCGCCAGTTTCAGGGTGCGCTCGTACACCGCATTGCGCGCGCGCGCGAGCTTCGGGTCCGGATGCAGCGGATTGCCATGGCAGCTCAGCGCGCTGATGCCGAGGCCGTGATCGGCGAATTGCTTCAGGTAGCGCCGGCGCGCGCCGGCGTCGGACAGCAGCGATTCCACCGGGCAGTGAGCCGCGCCGGGATCGTTGCCGGCGCCGAGCTCGAGCATTTCCAGCTTGAGCTGCCGGGCGTAATCGAGCACCCAGCCGAGCGGTTTGTCGTTGAAGGGCCAAGTAAACAGGCCCAACCGCATTCGCGAGCGATAGCGCGGGTTGGCATGCCGCAGCTCGCCGGCGGGATTTTGCGCTGCGGGGCCAGCGGCCACCGGCGCGCCGGCCTGGCTTGAGGTTGAAGCCGCGCCGGCGTTGCCCGCCGCGGCCGTGGCCGCCACCGCCGAGGCCGAGCCGGCAAGGAATTTCCGCCGGCTGAGCGCGGAAGGCTGATCGTTGCCCATGAATTTGGACATGGCCGGTTCCCTGCCCTCTCTCGCCATGTGGTGGATTATGGCCGCCTAGCGCTTGATTTTATAAGGATAAGGGCGTATCCCTTCGCCTTCAACGATGGTGATGTAGCGGTTCATGGGCGGGTTGGGGATGCGCTCGACCGCGCCGGAAGGCTGCGGCCAGCGGACTTCCAGCCAATCAATCCTGGCCGCCTGGCCGCAGCCCAGCACCAGCCGCGGATCGTGGGAGGAGAGATAGCTGCCGCCGGCGGTTTTTTCGCGCGTGCGGGTAAGCTCGCCGAAATGCCAGCTCACCTTCGCCCCGACCGCATCGCGGTTGCACTTCCTGCCCACCAGGAATACCCCCAGCCAGCGGTTAAGCCGCCCCACCTGGTTGTGCAGCAACAGCGGGCGCGCCCCGTTATTGTTGATCAGCACGTCAATGCCGCCGTCGTTGTCCCAGTCGCCGATGGCCATGCCGCGCGCGCTCCAGCGCCGGGAAAAGGCGCTGCCGGCCGCCGCCGGCGGCACCAGCGCGAACAGGCCGCGGCCATTGCCGTGAAACAGCATCGGCTTCTCGTACCAATGCACGCCTTCGTCGTAGCTTTGCACCATGTCGTCGGGATGGGCGTCGGCCTGAAACAGGTCCAATTCGCCGTCGTTGTCGTAGTCGAGGAAGCGCACGCCCCAGCCGCTGCGCAGATAACTGTCGGCGCCGATGCCGCTCTGTGCCGCCATGTCGGTAAAAGTGCCGTCGTGGTTGTTGTGATAAAGCGAAAAGCGCTCGTGGTCAATATTGGCCACATACAAGTCCATCCAGTCGTCGTTGTCGTAATCGGCTGAATCCAGCCCCATGCCCGAGCGCGGCGTGCCTTCCTCGCTGTAGGCCACGCCCGCCATGAAGCCGTTTTCCTCGAAACGTCCTTTGTGGTTGACGAAGAGGAAATTGGCGGCAGTGTCGTTGGAGACGAACAGATCCATCCAGCCGTCATTGTTAATGTCGGTGGCGACCACGCCATGCGATTTGCCGGGATTCTGTCCGATGCCGGCCAGGTGCCCGACTTCGGTGAAGGTGCCGTCGCCGTTGTTGCGATACAGCTTGCTCGGCCGCGGGTTGAAGAGCCGCGGGATGCAGTAATAGCGCTTGCCCAGCTTGTTGTCGCCGCAACTGATCTTGAGCTGGTCGCTGTATTCGACGAAGCTGCAGACGAAGAGATCGAGCCGCCCGTCGTTGTCGTAATCGAACCAGGCAGCCGAGGTGGACCAGCCGCTATCGCCGACGCCCGCCTTCCCGGTCACGTCGGTGAAGGTGCCGTCGCCATTGTTGTGGTAGAGCAGGTTGCGCCCGTAGCCGGTGACGTAAAGGTCGGGCAGGCCGTCGCCATCATAGTCGCCAACCGCCGCGCCTTCGCCCCAGGTCTCGCCTCCCAGCAGCCCGGCTTCCCTGGTCACATCGGTGAAGGTGCCGTCGCGATTGTTTTTGTAGAGCGCGTTGTGCGGGGGAACCTTGGGCTGAAAAAAATCGCAGCGGCCGGTGTTGACCAGGAAAATGTCCATCCAGCCGTCGTTGTCGTAGTCGAAGATCGCGCAGCCCGAGCACATGCTCTCCGGCAGCCAGTGCATGAGCGACTTGGCATTGTCATGCTTCCAGGTGATATGGCTTTCGGCCGGCGTGACGGTGCGGTAGATAGCGCCGGCGGCGGGCTGGGGCAGCCAAAGCCCGGAGGCGCGGCGCGACCCTCCGGCGAGGCCGGCGGTGGCCAGGGCCGATCGGCGCAGAAACTGGCGGCGGGAGAAGGAGCTCACGTCGGCAAAATCTCAGAGGTAAACCACTGACCTGCCGGGGTTTGTTTGGAGCGGCCGTCCACCCCTCCGGGGGTCAAAGCTCAGTCAGTATAGCAGAGCCTTCGGGCCCCTGCCGTATCTCCGCTTACGCCAATACGAGGAAGATGGTCAGACGCGCCGGTTCAGGAATCGTATATGGCGATGAGGGCGGGGGCCGGGCACGATATCGTCTTTTTTCAAAACGCTGATGCTGCCGTCCATTTCCAACACCGCCAGGCTGACGTCGGCCGGGCTGAAGACGCCGTGCTCGCGCAGCGCGGCTTCCAGGGTTTCGCGGGCGATGCCTTCGCGGCGCAAGTGATCGTCCAGAATTTCACCATCGTGGATGAGCAGCGTCGGCGAACCCATAAACCAGCGGCGGACGAGCCGGTGGCCGAGCATCCAGCGATCCACGCAAAAGTTGATGAGGAAGAGAACGCCGGCGGCGGCCACCCCGCCGGCGACGCTGGTATCGGGGCCGGTCATGGCGTTCTGCACGGCGTTGGCGATCAGCAGCAGCAGCACCAGATCGAAGGGAGTCATCTGGCCGATCTCGCGCTTGCCCATCAACCGGAACCCGGCCAGGATGAAAACGTAAATGATCGCGGTGCGCAGGGCGATGGCGGCCCAGACGTGCGGCGAGCTCCACATGGGGCTTGATGGTAGCACCGGTGCGGAGTGGACAACAATGCCGGCCGCCAGGCAACAGCTTCGCCGCCGCGTGCAGGATGCTGCAAAAACCGGCTCGCATCGGCGACCGAGGCGCTTTCCGGTCCCCCGGGCAGCGTGGGAACCGGAAAGGCCATGACGATCGGGTGGCTAATTCCGGCGCGGCGCCCGCCGGCTATTGGCGATGGCCATTTCGGCGCCAGCCCGCGCCCGGTGCAGATAGGGGCGCTGCGGGGTGACCTGGAAGGGCATTTTTTCCGCCGCCGACATCAGGCTGACGGGCGGGGTTTTGAGCATGGTGACGGCATCCGTCCAGGGATTGACCTCAATCCGGCTGCCCAGCGGCAGCGCCTCAATCTGCTTGAGCGAAGCGAATTCGAGCGGCGGCGCGCCGGATAGCAGCGGCGCCAGCCA
>JAJYIU010000045.1 GCA_021789895.1 Acidobacteriota bacterium
CCGCCGCGATGAGCTGCTCGCGGCGCGCGAAGCCGCCGCCGCCGCCCTGGCGCCGGCGGATTGATGGAGCCCCCTAAGCGTTAACGGCCTGGATGAAACGGCCTGGATGGGCAGCCATTCTCTCCGGAAACGTGTGCCCGCGCGATGCGCCGCTAGCGGCCGCGCTGCCTGCCCTCGAAACCTAAAGCTCTTCGATCTTGATCGCTTTGGTTGCCGCCGCGCCGGCCAGTTGCTCGAGCACGTAGGCGAGAATGCCGCCGGCGCGGTAGTAGGCCAGCTCCATGGGAGTGTCGATCCGGGCGCGGGCGGAAAAAGTCTTGCTGCCGCTGTCGTTGGCTTTGGCCTTGATCTTGACCGTGCCGCCGGGCTCGATCCGGTTCAGGTCTTCCAGGCTGAAGCTTTCCTCGCCCGTCAGGTCGAGGGATTCGGCGCTCTGTCCGGGCTCGAATTCCAGCGGCAGTATGCCGAGGCCGACCAGGTTGGAGCGGTGTATGCGCTCGAAGCTGCGCGCGATGACGGCGCGGATGCCGAGCAGCCGCGGCCCTTTGGCCGCCCAGTCGCGGCTGGAGCCGGAGCCGTATTCCAGGCCGGCCAGCACCAGGCAGGGAACGTTTTCCTGGGCGTAGCGCACGGCGGCGTCGTAGATGGTCATGACTTCGCCCGAAGGCAGGTGTTTGGTCCAGCCGCCCTCGGTGCCGGGGGCGAGGCGGTTGCGCAGCCGGTTGTTGGCGAAGGTGCCGCGCATCATGACTTCGTGATTGCCCCGCCGCGAGCCGTAGGAATTGAAGTCGGCGGGCTGGACGCCGTGTTGCTGCAAATACTTGCCGGCGGGGCTGTCGGGCGCGATCGCGCCGGCGGGCGAGATATGGTCGGTGGTGACGCTGTCGCCCAGCACCGCCAGCGCGCGCGCGCCGCGCAGCGCCGGCAACTGCCGGGTCAGCGCGGGGTCGAGAAACGGCGGGCGCTGGATGTAGGTGGAATCCGCTTGCCAGGCGAAGCTTTCGCCCGCCGGCGCGGGCAGCTCGCGCCAGGCCTCGTCGCCGTCGAAAATCGCGCCGTACTCGCGCTCGAACATCTCGCCCTGAACGTGGCCCTGGATGGCGGCGGCGACTTCCTGCGGCGTGGGCCAGAGATCGCGCAGAAACACCGGCTCGCCGGCGGCGTTGACGCCCACCGGCTCGCGGGTCAGGTCGCGGTTGATGTCGCCGGCCAGGGCGTAGGCGACCACCAGCGGCGGCGAGGCCAGGTAATTCGCCCGCACCTGGGGATGAATCCGGCCTTCGAAGTTGCGGTTGCCGCTGAGCACGGCGGCGGCAACCAGCTTGCCCTCGCGCACCGCGGCGGCGATCGCGTCGGGCAGCGGGCCGCTGTTGCCGATGCAGGTGGTGCAGCCATAGCCGGCCAGCGCGAAACCGAGCCGTTCGAGGTAGGGCAGCAGCCCGGCCGATTTCAAGTAATCGGTCACTACCTTGGAGCCGGGGGCCAGGCTGGTCTTGACCCAGGGCTGGCGCTGGAGGCCTTTTTCCACCGCCTTGCGCGCCAGCAGCCCCGCCGCCATCATCACCGATGGGTTGGAGGTGTTGGTGCAACTGGTGATGGCGGCGATCACGATCGAGCCGTGATGCAGCTCGAAGGCGTCGCCGTTCATCTGCACTTCGACTTTGTTGTCCGCATTCGTCGCGCCGGGCGCGGCGGCGGTCTTGGCCTGCAGCATGCCCGGCAGCGCCGCCTGGAAGGCATGCGGCGCCTGGCGCAGCGCCACCCGGTCCTGCGGCCGGCGCGGGCCGGCGAGGCTGGGCTCGACCTCGCTCAGGTCAATTTCGAGCACGTCGTCGTACACCGCTTCGGTTTCGCCGCCGAATAGCCCCTGTTCCTTGGCATAGCGCTCGACCAGCTCGATCCGGCGCGGGTCGCGGTGGGTGAAGCGCAGGTAGTCGAGCGTGGCCGCGTCAATCGGCGTCAGCGCGATGGTGGCGCCATACTCGGGCGACATATTGCCCAACGTGGCGCGGTCGGCGACGGTGAGCTGCGCCGCGCCTTCGCCGAAAAATTCGATGAACTTGCCCACCACCCCTTTCTGGCGCAGGCGCTCGGTGACGGTCAGCACCAGGTCGGTGGCGGTGGTGCCTTCCGGCAGGCGGCGCAGCAGGCGCACGCCGAGAATTTCCGGCAGCAGCATCGAAATCGGCTGGCCGAGCATGGCCGCCTCGGCCTCGATGCCGCCCACGCCCCAGCCCACCACGCCCAGGCCGTTGACCATGGGCGTGTGCGAATCGGTGCCGACCAGGGTGTCGGGATAGGCCAGCTCGCGGCCGTCCACCCGGGCGTGCATCACCACCCGCGCCAGGTATTCCAAATTGACCTGGTGTACGATGCCGGCGCTGGGTGGCACCACGCGGAAGCGGCGGAACGCCTGCTGGCCCCAGCGCAAAAACAGGTAGCGCTCGCGGTTGCGCTGGTATTCCATCCGCTGGTTGTAGGCCAGCGCGTCGGGGGAAGCGTAGCGGTCCACCTGCACCGAGTGGTCAATCACCAGTTCGACCGGCTGCAGTGGGTGGATCTGCGCGGCGGCGCCGCCGCGCGCCTGCATGGCGTCGCGCATCGCCGCCAGGTCGGCGACCGCGGGCACCCCGGTGAAATCCTGCAGCAGCACCCGCGCCGGCGCGAATGCGATCTCGCGCTCCTCGCCGCCGGCCGCGGCGGCGCCTTCGCGGTCGGCGGCGCGGTGCTTGCGCGGCCGCCAGCCGGCGAGCGCGGCAATGTCGCCGGCCTGGACGAAACGTCCATCCTCATGCCGCAGCAGATTTTCCAGCAGCACTTTGAAGGCAAACGGCAGGCGCGAAACCGCGCCCACGCCGGCTTTTTCCAGCGCGTCGAGGCGGAAGATTTCGGGGCGTCCGGCGGCGCCGGCATCGAGAACCTGGCGGGCTCCAAAACTGTTCAGCATGGCAGGCGTTTCCTTGGCTTAACTATTTATTATAGGTTTGCCTGGCCCGCCGGCGGCGCCCGCCTGCCTGCCGTCAAGACCAAAAACGTTCGGCGGATGTGACGCGCAGGTTGCTCGCATCCGGCGGCGATCTCTCGGACGCTGATCGCATCGCCTGCCGGCTTAGCGGATGTGCACCAGCATCTGCTCGTACTCGTTGGGCACGACTTTCTGCACGAGGAAGGGCAAGGGGATGGACAGCCGCTCCCTGGGCTGATAGACGCGCACGGTCACGGAATAGCTGTTTTTGCCGGCATGCAGCGTCAACGGCAGCAGCCCTTTCCAGCCCTCGGGATTCTCCACCTCGACCGTCAGCATCGAATGGCCGCCGGGCAGGGGCGTGTCGTTCGATTGGAAATGAATCGTCGGCACCTTGGTGTGGTAAACGTACTCGTTGAAGAACCAGTCGAGCCGGTGATTGTGGTCAATATCCATGAACGGGGTCATGTACTGGTTGGCGATGTTTTCAAAGTCGGCGGTGGAGGCGGTTTTGCCGTCGTAGGCCTGGGTGAAGGCGTGCATCATGTTCACGAAGCCCTGGTAGGGATCTTTCAGCCGCGGGTTGAGCAGCATGTAGCGCAGCATGGTGAAAATGTAGCCGCCTTTGTCATAGACGACGTCGTCATAGCCGGCCGGATCCACCGAGGTGCTCAGCCGGTCGCCCAACCAGACCGGGCCGAGATCGTTGGGGACGTGGCCGAAGTAATCTTTCTGGAACAGGGTGCGGCGCCATTCCTGGAGCGTGGCCACGGCCGCCGATGGCTTGACGTGCAACTGCTCATAGAGCACGGCGGAGCCGTTGGCGAAGCCTTCGGAGAGCCACTGGTCGTGCGGCGAGTTCCAGCCCACGACGTGCCCCCACCACTGGTGGGAAACTTCGTGGGCGCGGAAGGTGTCGGAGAGCTGGCGCAGGCCCTCTTCGCCGACGCCCAGCTCGTGCAACTGCGTGGGGTCGAGGAAACTGAGCGAGCTGAGGTAGAGCAGCGAGGGCCAGCCCTGGCCATAGTCGCCGGGAATATTCACCAGCGCCAGCTTTTGATACGGATAGGGGCCGAAGAAGAAGCTGAAAAATTTGACCGCGTCGGCGACCGAGACCAGCGCCTTGGGCGCCATCTGGACGGGATTGAGATTTTCCAGCCCGGGCGGCAGGTTGTAGCCAAACTGTGTGTTGCCGTTGGCGTCCACGTGCGCCATGCTGCCCAGGTTTTCGATCGAGCGGAATGCGTCGTCGGGCGAGGTGTTGGCGAACGCTTGCACCGTCAGCCGGCTGCCGTCGGGCATTTTGATGTGCGCGGCGAAGCCCTTGTAGTCGCCTAGGGCGAAGCCGGCGACGGTGGAAGGGGGCTGGCTGCGCCATTCGCTCACATGCCGGCCCTGGATGGTGTGCTGGCTGACCAGCGTGCCGGTGGCGATCACCCCATATTTTTTTTTCACGTTGAAGTGAAGATCGAAGCTGGCGTGGTGTATGGGCGGCCCGAAGGGCTCGTATGGGTACCAGCCCATGCTGCGCACGAAGAAATTGCCGTCGCCGACGCGCGAGATGACGTACTTGCCCTGGTAGGCGAGGCGCAGTTGCACCTGCTGGCCCTTGGCCAGGGCGGCGGGGAGCTGCAGATAAAGCCAGTTGCCGAAATACCGCGGCGGCGCCACCCGCTTCGGATCCCGCGGCTGCACCCAGGCCACCGGCTCTCCGCTCGCGGTGGCGGCCGAGATCAGGCGCAGGTTGGGGTCGAGGTGGAGAAACAGGCCGGGGCCGTCGTTGTGCAGCGCGGTGACGGTGAGCGCCGCCTGCGCCCGCAGGTCGAGGTTGCCGGGCACGTAGATCGAGAGGTTGTAATCGTCCAGGTGCGCCGGCGCGGCGTGTTCGGCTTCGATGGCTTCTCCGGCCTGCAGTTCCGGCTGCGATTGGCACCGCGTCCAGGTGTCGGCGAAAGCGGCGATGCCGGTGTGCGCCCGCTGGCGAATCTGCATCACCTCCACCGGCTCGCGCTCGAGCGGGTCGAAGCGGGCTTCGATCCAGTCCTGGCTGCGGGTCTTCAATTCCGCCATCCAGGGCGTGACCGCTTCCGGATTCGGCGCGGCCAGCCCGGCCAGGATGCGCGCGGCATTGGGCAGCCCCTCGCTGTCAATCTGGCTGGCGCGGTCGTCGAGCACTTTTTGCAGCGGCGCGGCGGCCTCGGCGGCGGGCTTGAACCGCACCTGGGCGGCGAGCCGGGGCAGGAAATCGGCGCTGCGCGCGAACCGGAACACTGCTTGGCTGAAGCTCAGATTGATTTCCGGGCGGCCCAAAAACAGCTCCATCTGATGCGCTTCGATCGGGCTGGAGGGCTCGACCAGAATGCGTCCCCGTCCGCGAAAAACCGCGGCGGTCAGATGGCCCCCCACCGGCTTCGTCAAGGCCAGCTCGCCGGAGATCAGTTGGAACTGGAGCCGGTCGCGATGAAAATTCAGATTTTCGACCACCGAAACCCGGGTGGGGTCCACTTGCGGATCCACCGCTTGGCGATAAAGCGCTGCGAGTGGCGATTGGGCCGCGGCTAGGCCGGTGAGCAGTACGGCAAGCAATAGGACGCGCATAAGCACCCCCCCGCTATTGGCTGCGCCAGAGCATACTCGAAGCGCGGGAAAGTAGCAACCCGAGCGGGTTCCGCGCGCGCCCCGCTGGCGAAGCCGGCGCGGGCCGTGGATAAATATCGGCCGGGCGGAGTTAACCCGCCGGCTTCCAGCATAGATTCTTCGCCCGCCGGGCTTTCAACCAGCCGCGGGCGGAATGCATCCCACCAGAGATAGCAACGCGGGAAATGAGTTCATGCCGCCTGGTGTAATTCCAAGCCTGTGGTTCAATGGTGGCATGCGAGGCGCCGCGGGCGGGCAACCGGCCGCGCCCGGCCGGCGGCCGCGGTGGCTGGCGCCCTGGGCGCTGGCGCTCGCCTTCGGGCTCGGCTTCGCCGCCGCGCCGGCGCAAAAGCCGCAGCCGATCCAGCCGCCGCGGCAGCGCCCGCCGGGCAAAATTCCCGCGGCGCAGCAGCCGCCGCATCCCACCCCCAAAACCTCGCCGCAGGTGCAGGCCACCATCCCTTCCTACCAGGGCCAGCGGGTCACGGTGCTGGAACTGGCCGGGCAGCCGGCGCTGGATCCCGGCCCGCTGGAGGCGCAATTGCCGCAAAAGCAGGGGCAGTTGTTCGATATGGCCAAGGTTCGCGCTTCCATCGCGATCCTGAAACGCCATTACCACGACGTGCAGCTCGAAGTGACGCCGCAGTCCACCGGCCTGCGGCTGAGCTTTATCCTGCAGCCGGCGGATTATCTCGGCGTTTACGAATTTCCCGGGGCCGCGAGCTTCTCCTACGCCCGGCTGCTCGAAGCCAGCGGCTTCATCACCCAGGCGCCCTACAGCGCCTTCGTGATTGCCACCGCGCTCAAGGGGCTGGCGGCGTTTTTTCAGCGCGAGGGCTATTTCCTGGTGCAGGTCGCGCCGCTGATTGACATTGACCGCCGCAATCATCTCGTCAATGTCACCTATCAGGTCACGCTCGGGCGCAAAGCCAAATTCGGGCAACTGGTCTTCAACGGGGTCACGCCCCGCCTGGCGGCGCACTTCCGCTCCAGCCTGCATTCGATCATGGCCCGGCTGCGCGGGGCGGCGGTCTTCACCGGCCACGATTACTCGCTCAATACCCTGCGCAATGCCACCTCCCGCCTGCAATCGGCGATGAACGGCCACCATCACATGGCCGGCGACGTGCGCCTGTCCGCGGCGCGCTACCACCGCTCCACCAACCGCGCCGACGTCACCTTCAACGTCAATCCCGGCCCGCGGCTGACGCTGGATACCTCGGGCAAGTTCCTCTGGCCCTGGACGCGCCATAGCCTGCTCCCGATCTATGCCGTGCACCGCGTCTCGCCGGCGCTGATCCGCGAAGGCCAGGACGATTTGACCAATTACCTGGCGGCCAATGGCTATTTCGACGCCCGCGTCACCACCCTGGTCAAGGAGAACGGGCATACGCAGGTGATTCGGGAAGCCGCCTCGGCGCCCTCCCAGCCGGCGCTGGCGGCCTCGCAGCCGGCGGCCAGCGTGCCCCCTCCGCCGCTGCCGCCGGAGATGAGCTTGCGGGTGCGCGTGGGCGCGCCGCCCCCCGCCCCGGCCGCCCCGCCCCCGTCTTCCTCCTTTGCGCGCGAGGCGATTCATTACCGGATGCATCCCGGCCCGCGCCACTCGGTCGCCGGCATCCATTTCGCCGGCAATGTCGCCTTCAGCGAGCGCCGGCTGCTGCGCCACATCAAAATCCAGACCAAAAGCTGGTGGTTTTTCAGCCATGGCAAATACAGCCGCCGGCTGCTGCGCGATAGCGTGAGCTCGCTCAAGGACTTTTATCACGCTTGGGGTTACAACCACGTGCAGGTCAGTTCGCAGGTGGCGCGGCCCGGCGGCAATGTGGCCGTGACCTTCCGCATCCGCGAGGGGCCCCAGGATCATGTCGCCTCGCTGCGGCTGATCGGCAACCGCATGCTGCCCGCGGCCGTGCTCGCCCCCAATGGATTTCAGCTCGCGCCCGGCAGGCCCTACACCCAAATGCGTTTGAAACAGGACGAGAACCGGATTCTGGCCAAATACCTCCGGCTGGGCTTCCTGAACGCCTCGGTGCGGGCCAAATCGCAGCAGCAAAAAGGCCATCCCAATCGGATTGACGTGCTGTACGACATCCAGGAAGGCCCGCAAGTCCGCATCGCCACCATCGTGACCGTCGGCCGGCAGCACAGCCGCCAGCGCTACGTCAACCTGCTGACCAGCGATCTGAATGCGGAAAATTATCTTTCCGAGCGCGCCATGATGACCGCCGAGACCAAGCTCTACCAGCCCGGCATCTACGATTGGGCCGACGTGGGCACGCTGCGCCCGGTCACCACTCAGCCGCTGGAAGACGTGGTGGTGCGCGTGCACGAGAGCCCGCGCAATGAGCTGACCTACGGCTTCGGCTTCGATCTCACCAACCGCGGCGGCAGCATTCCATCCGGCACGGTGGCGCTGCCCGGCCTGCCGCCGGTGGGGCTGCCCTCGAAGTTCAAAACCAGCCAATCCACTTTCTGGGGGCCCAGCGGCAACGTCGAATATACCCGCCTCGACCTGGGCGGCAAAGCCGAGAGCTTCACCGCCGGCGCCTTCGCCGGACGCCTGGTGCAGCGGCTCAATCTGGCCTACACCGATCCCAACTTCCGCTGGTCGATCTGGAGCGCGAACCTGCTGGCCACCGGCGACATCAATGAGGAAAATCCGATCTTCAGCTCGCGCGTGGGCGATTTAGCCTTCCAGTTGCAGCGCCCGCTCAACGCCTCGCAAACCCAGCATATCTTTCTGCGCTACGACTTCAACGAAACCGAGCTGACCCGGCTGCTCATCCCGGGGCTGATTTCCCGGCGCGACCGCCACGTGCGCCTTTCCACTCTCTCGGCCACCTACATCCACGACACCCGCAATAATCCGCTCGACGCCAAACACGGCGTTTACGAGACGGCGGAATTCGACGTCAACCCCGGCTGGCTGGGCTCGAGCGCGAGCTTTGCCCGCTTTCTCGGCCAGGCCGCCGCCTATCGCCCGATTGGCCGCGGCATTGTCTGGGCCAACAGCCTGCGCCTCGGGCTCGATCACGCCTTCGGCTCGAGCTTCGTTCCGATCAGCCAGGCGTTTTTCTCCGGCGGCGGCAGCACCTTGCGCGGTTTCCCGCTCGACGCCGCCGGGCCGCAAAAATCCATTCCCGCTTGCGGCAATCCCGGCAACAAAGCGACCTGCACTTTTATCAACGTGCCCGTCGGCGGCCATGCCCTCGCTATCGCCAACTCCGAATTCCGCATTCCCACGCCCTGGATTTATCCCAACCTGGGCGTGGCGCTGTTTTACGACGGCGGCAACGTTTTCAACCATATCGGTTTCCACCACCTCGGTGCGAATTGGACCAACTCGGTCGGCTTCGGGCTGCGCTATGAAACCCCCGTGGGGCCGATCCGGATTGATTTCGGCCACAATCTCAACCCGCCGCGCGGAATCAAAGCCACCCAAATTTTCATCACCTTCGGCCAGGCGTTTTAATCGCGCCCTGCGCCTAGCAGCGCCGTCTGGATTCTGCTCGCAAGTGTAATCGGCGCAGCAACTTAATTGCGGCCCGGCGTATCTAAACCATCGAGCCGTCACGGTTTCGGGCATTTTTTTGAGCACTCTCCCAATTCCACCCAAGCCGCCCGGCGGCTCGGGCCGGTTGTTCCATTTTCCGCCGCGGCATCCGCGCCGCCGCCGCTGGCTGCGCATCCTGGCCTGGATCGCCGGCATTGCCGTAGTGGTGATCGCCGCCCTGGGCGTGGCGCTCTGGCTGGTGGTGCGCAGCCAGTGGTTCCACCGGAAAATGGTGAGCTATGCCGGTCAACAGGCGTCGGCGGCGCTGCATACCCGGGTGCAGCTCCGCAATTACAATCTGCACTTCTCGCTGACTGCGCCCTCGCTCGACGTCTATCGCATCACCGTGGCCGGCGCGCCGCCCTATCCCAGCCCGCCGCTGCTGCGCATCGCGCATCTGCACGTCGGGCTGCAAATTCTTTCCCTGCTGCGCCGCCAATGGAAGCTCAACGACGTGGTCGTGGATCGTCCGGTGGCGCACGTCTTTTTTGCCGCCAGCGGCGCCAACAATCTGCCGAATTTTTCCAGCGGCAAATCCAGCTCCGGCTCGTCCAATATTTTTCAAATGGGCATCCGCCGCGCGGCGGTCAATCAGGGCGTCGTCTGGTACAACAACCGCGCGCAGTTGCTCTCGGCCCGGCTGCAGGGGGTGAGCTTTCAAGCCGCCTTCCAGCCCGCGCGCCGGGCCTACGCCGGGAGCTTCGGTTACCGCAGCGGCGTGCTGCAATACGGAGCCTACCGGCCGCTGGCGAGCAATCTTGCGGTGCAGTTCGACGCCACCGCGGCCCGCCTGAAGCTGATGCCGCTGACGCTGGCCAGCCCGGTGCTGCAACTGCGCCTGGCCGCCACGCTGCGCAACTACGCCCGGCCGGCGGTCGCGGGCGTTTACCGCTTGCAGCTCAATGCCGGCCGCCTGCGCTCGACTCTGCGCAACTCCAGCCTGCCTTCGGGCGCGGTGACGCTGGCGGGAACGCTGGACTATGCCTCGCGCCCGGGGCGCAGTTTGTGGCAATCGCTGCGCGTGATTGGCAGCTTGGCCAGCCCGGCGCTGATTGAACGGGCGGATGGCAAGCGGATCGCCTTGCGCCGGCTCCGCGGCCGTTATCGCCTGGTCAACGATAATTTCGAGCTTAGCGGCCTGCACGCCCGCCTGCTCGGCGGCACGCTCGACGCGCGGCTGCGTATGCTCAAGCTGGGTAGCCGCCGCGGCCCGGGCAGCGCCACGCTCCGCGCCCGCGGGCAGCAGCTCGGGCGCCTGCTCACCACCGCCGCGGGCCCGCGTGCGAACCGGGTGGCGCAGGCCCGGCTCCGCGGCAGCGCCGCGCTCCAGGCGGTGGCCGATTGGCGCGGCCGTTTCCACGATCTTCGCGCCCGGCTCGATGCCGGCCTGCGCGCCTCGTTGTTGAATCCTGCCGCCGGCGCCCGCGGAGCGGCGTCCCTGGCGCCGGTGACCGCATCCCTCCACGCCCGCTACGATGCCCGGCGGCGGCAACTGGCCCTCAGCCGCTCCTATCTCGATCTGCCGGGCAACGTCTTGCGCGCTGCCGGCGTGCTCGGGCTCAATCGCGGGCGCGCCGCGCATATGACGATTGCGTTCAATTCCACCAACCTGCATGAGCTGGAAACGCTGGCCAGCCTGTTGCGCCAAGCGCCGGGAAAGCCGCAGCCGGCGCCGCTGGGACTCTATGGCCAGGCGCGCTTTGCCGGCTCGATCGCGGGCACGCTCAGCCGTCCGCGGCTGAGCGGCAGCCTGGCGGCCAGCCGCCTGCGGCTGCGCGGCACGGCCTGGCGCACGCTCGCCGCCTCGATTTACGCCTCTCCCTCGCGCCTTCAAATCAGCCGCGCTCGCCTCGTGGCCGCCGGTCCCGGCCGGCTCGACTTCTCCATCGCCGCCGGGCTGCGGCAGTGGGGCGTGAGCGCGTCCAGCCCGATCCAGGCCAACCTCTCCGCGGCGCAATTTCAATTGGCTTCGCTGGCCCGGCTGGCGGGCTTCTCCATCCCGCTTACCGGCAATCTCAACGCTCGCCTGGCGGTGCGCGGCAGCCTCCGGAATCCGGTCGGCAGCGGCACGATCGGCGTCACCGCCGGAGCGATCAAGACCAGCCGCCTGCGCGAGCCGATCCAACAATTGCAGGTTGCGTTCCAGGGCGATGGCGCGCGCGTCACGGCGCGCGCGCGGCTGCGGATGGCGGCCGGGGTGGCCGATCTCACGGGCGAATACCGCCCGCATCGCCAGACCTACAGCGTCGTGCTGAGCGCGAACCGGTTTGATCTGGCAAAACTGCATGCGGCGCGGGGCTTGGGACTCGCCGGGGTGGTCAATCTGAACGGCGCGGGGCAGGGCACGGTCGCCAACCCCGAATTTCACGCCAGCCTGAGCGCGCCGGGCCTGGCGGTGGCTCATCAGGCGATTGCCCCGCTGACGCTCCAGGCAAGCCTTGCGAATCACGTCCTCCAGGCGGCGCTCGATGCGCGCGCCGAAGGCGCTTGGATGCGCGGCCGCCTGCGCCTGTCGCTGCTCGGCAATGAGCCGCTCACGGCCGGCCTCGATACCCAAACCGTCCCCCTGGGCCCGCTGATCGCGGCCTACTCTGCTTCGCTGGCGGGCTCAGTGCAGGGCGTGACCGAAATTCATGCCTCGCTGGCCGGACCGTTGCAGCAGCCCGAAAAAATGCAGGCGCAGGTCGCAATTCCGGTCTTCCGGCTCAATTACCGGAACCGGGTGCAGTTGGCCGCCGCCGCGCCGCTGCGCGCCAGCCTGGCCCATGGCCGTCTGACCATCGAAAGCGCGCACCTGGAAGGCACCGGAACCAACCTGGAGCTGAACGGCTCGATGCCGCTCAAAGGAAATTCGGGCATGGCGATGCGCCTGATCGGTGCGCTCGATTTGCGGGTGGCGGAAATCGTGGATCCTGCCTTGATCGGCAGCGGCGGGCTGCAGCTCGCGCTCGACGCCGGCGGCAGCCTGGCCTCCCCAAAACTGGGCGGCAATATCCGCATTGTGGATGCGGCGCTGCGCACCAACTCGATGCCGCTCGGCCTGGCGCATGCCAACGGCGTGCTGACGCTGACGCCGCACCGGCTGATCGTCAGCAGTTTCCGCGGCGACGTCGGCGGCGGGCAGCTCACCGCCAGCGGCGGTCTGACCTACCGCCCGGCGCTGTATTTGGATCTGGGCATGGCCGGCAGCTATATCTCGCTGCTCTATCCGCGCGAGCTGCGCGAGACCTTCGGCGGCAACCTCTCGCTCACCGGCAACCTGCAAGCGGCGATGCTGGCGGGTCAGATCAAAGTTTACCGCATCACCGCCACGCCCCAGTTCGATCTCACCACCCTTGCCGGCCAGGTCGGCGGCTCCAGCGCTCCCAGCCCGCCCGGCAGCTTCAGCCAGAATCTGCAGCTCGATATCCGGGTGACCACCCCCAACGGCATCGGCACCTCCACCCCCGCCTTCAGCATGGCCGGCGATGCGAACCTGATGATCCAGGGCACCGCCTCCGATCCGGTCGTGCTCGGCCGCATGAATATCAACCGCGGCGACATGCTGTTCAACGGCAACCGCTTCCTGCTGCAATCGGGCACGCTGATGTTCGCCAATCCCACCCGCACCGTGCCCACCGTCAATCTCTCCGCCGATACCACCATCCAGCAATACAAGCTGCATCTGCGCTTTCAGGGGCCGGCCGACCAACTCCGCACCCAGTACACTTCCAGCCCGCCGCTGCCCCCGGCCGATATCATCAACCTGCTCGCCTTCGGCCAAACCACCGAAGCCTCCGCCGCCAATCCCACCCCCGGCTCGCTCGGCGCCGAAAACATGCTGGCCTCGAGCGTCGCCAGCCAGGTCACCGGCCGGGTGCAGAAAATCGCCGGCATCTCGCAGTTGTCCGTGGACCCGATCCTCGGCGGCAACGGCCAGAACCCCGGCGCGCGCGTGAATATTCGCCAGCGCGTCACCGGCAATCTTTATATCACCCTCTCGACCGACGTCACCTCGACCCAATCCGACATGATCGAGATCCAGTACAACTTCACCCCGAAAAAGTCTGTGGACGTGGTGCGCGACCAGAACGGCGGCTTCCACATCAATACCCGCTTCAAGAAAAGCTGGTAAAAAACGCAACTCGCCAAGCTTCATTGGGCAATGCTTTGAATTTATCCCGCATTTCCTGTTTGGCCTATGCCATTGAAACCTAGGGACATTAAAAACGTCAGTATTTATGCAAGTGCGGCAGGGTTTCGAGTACCACGCAGGCCGGAACTCAATGGGTGAGAATGACATCGTCAGTATTTGAGCCAATTTAACGGCGCGCGGGTCTTCTGCCGAAAGCTGGTATTCGACAGGCACGCCGTCGAGTCTCGGCAGAACGGCGCCGCTCGCCTGGCCCATCAGATGGGCAAGAGTCAGCCCGGTGGCGGTGGGATTGCTTCCCGCCTCGCAAGCTGCCGATACGATTCCGCTTGAATTGCTTCGGCAAGAAGTCGCGATGCCCGCTGGTATTGTGGAAACTTAAGAAATCTCCCCGTGATGTTCTGAGAGGCCGGGTGGCGGCCCTCGACCATGAGCGCAAGCTCAGCGAGGACCGCCTCCCGTGCGACGTTTGATTTGCGGTTTGTTTTCCGCATGGCACCTAGCCTTTCGTGCCCAGGCTACGAACGAATTCGTACCGGAGCTTATCGCCGACCACTTCGGGTCCGTTGATGGCCGCGGTGGCAAGTTCGGGGTATTGGTTCGCGTAGGCGGCCTTCATCTCGTCGGGCGCGAGCTTGGGATTCAAGTCTGGAAGTGAAAGGCCTACGTAAGAGAATATTCTTTCCGTTGGCTTGACCGTCACAGGCGTAGTCCTCCTTCCTTTTGCTGTGAATTGGCTGGTTCAGCCGGCGTTGCGCCAAACAGATTCGAGGCAGCGGGCGGTGTGGAGTCTGAGCTGGCAGATGCCTCGGGCTGAGTTGTAGCCGCCGGAGCCGATGCGGAACTCGAAGGCTTCGGTTTCCGCCGCTCGTCGGCCTTGCGCTTGGCTTCTTCTTGCGCAGCCTTAGCCGCAGCTTCCATCGTGGCTTTCGCCTGCGCAAGAGTGCTGCCCAATTCCTGGTGAGTATCAACGTAGGCGGCAAGCTCCTTTGCAAAGTCGCGGTCCAGTTCTTCCGGCGTCCCGACAAAGCTCAATGGTGTCGAGAGCGCCGCGCTTTCGATTTCGGAAATTCGCTTCGGCACAACGGTCGCTATGGTGGTGTCGCTTTCGCGAGCCATCGTGATAAGCACGGTGCGCCCCGCGAGAAGCGGCATGAGTTCAGTGAACACAGGTACATCCTCCTTGGTCTGGATTTCTTGCAGTTTCACGGTGAAGGTGGAAAAGAAAGGGCAGACCGAATTCTTGGGAGTAGCTGTCGGGCAACAAGGACCTTCAGCAACTCCCAAGGACTTGGTTATCGCTGTTCACTTCACGGTCGCGTTGGCACTCTTGTGGTCTGGCGCTTTCCGGCATTGAGTCAAGAGCACGGTTCGACCGATTAACCGGCCAACTTGGCTCGTTGTGAGGCACATCGGAAGCAAGGGTTTGGGATTCGTAAGCGCCATCACGGCGAAATTCCCCCAGCACCTTGCAGGTGGCGTGCTCTGGGATCGACTGGCTGATTCCGCCTATGTTAAAGATCCTTGACGCGCCGGGGGATTCGTGAGAGGATAACCAAAGAACATTGCTACGGTGCTTTAATGGCATCCGCGCGGACCGACCTGCAGAAGGCGGAAAAGCGCCAGAGCTTCGGCTCTGAGATCCGATGACCCGATTGGGTCCGGCGATTCCGGCGCAAGCTCGAATCGTTGTGGTTGATTAGCGCCAATTTTGCTATTCTGACCGACCGGCTGGGACGTAGGTTAACGCAACTGAAGCTGTTCGCGAAATCATTTACCGCAGCGCTACGCAGTAGCGCTGCGGTATTTTAGTTTTGCCTTCATCTACCCTGCCTAACGTAATCATTAGGATAGATGTCTACGTGGCTGGCTGTCACCGAGATTTGTCCCTGCCGCGAGCAGTCGAATCTGGTTTGATTGAAGTGGCGACCGTACTCAAACTGGGCATCATGGTGGAACCCTTGCGGCAAAGATATGCCGAAGCGATAGATCGTCCGAAGGAGTTCGCGCAGAGCACGCACTTCCGCAGCGGGATCGATTTCCTGCATAGCGTGATACTCCGTCGGCCGAGCGCACGGGAAAACCACATTACGGGAATCTCGAAAGATCCGCTGACGCTCATCGTGGCCCATTAGGAAGTCTGGAAGCATTTCATGATTGAACATTTGAGGACTGCCTGCTTCCGGCAGTGCATTCGTCCACCCACGAACACCGCGCGTAAGTTCGCAGAAAGGCTGTTCCAGGCGTCGATCGTCCAGATGGAAGTTTGCTGGCGGCAGTAATAACGGCTCGTGCGATTTCCGGCTTTCGATTCGCCTCTGAAGAATTTCCACCAGGTCGCGGGTATGAACTTCTATCCCTTTTCGAATTGCGGTTTCACACGCTACCCTTTGATGACGTCGCTGGTTGCCATAGTCATCAAAGGTAGATAAGTCGCGCAAGGGGATCGGGAAAACGAAAAAATCGAATGCGCGGAGCAGACGTTCATCATCTTCCGCCGGAACATAAAAAAGCACAATTCTCCGAGGTCGAGCTGCTTGATCCTCGCTTCTGTTTTTCAGCCTCCGAATCGCAAACTGAGCGCCAGCCGTAAGCAGGGTCTGCAAAGTCCTCTCGCGATAGAGCGGTCCGTCATAGCTTGGCGATGGCGCAGCGATGACTTTCGCGTGGGTTCCCGCAATGCTCTGTAGGAACTCCTCGATTCGGGAGTGCAGCGGATGCGGCAGGCCCGCGAGAAGAAAGAGATCAACAGGGTTGGTTGAAGGCAGAGGAACGGGCAATTTGCGTTGCTTCTGCTTGGGCTTAGCCATCGGGTCTATCGTATTCGCGACAAAATCTGTGCGATGTCCGCCGGTATCATCATGTGCTGTGCAACGTCCGGTGATTGCGCGCCGAGGAGGCGATCCAGGGCGGTACGACCACCTTCCAAGGGTTCCTTCTTGTCCCGATCGATTCTGGAAAACTGCTCCACTTGTATTGCATGCACCGCCGCCCATTTTTGGATTAAGCTCTCCAGATCTTTTCTGTCGTTTAATGATAGAAGATGAGGATTATCAATACGCAACCCTGGGCGTCTGTACTCGGGTTCGACAAGGATGTAATCCGTTGCTCGGTCAGGAGGGATGCTTCCCACCTCGTAGCGGAAGGGCTTTGTCCTTTTGATGTAAACAGGCTGATTCTGTACGTTAACGCAGAAGGCTAAGAGCACCGGCTTGACGATTTCCTCCAACCTAACGGGGCCCGCATTTTCTTCGGCAAAGCGGTTTGCGATTTGGGCTTCGACATCTGCCCGAACTTCAGGCGTGACAACTGCTATATAGGCTGGTGATCGGGGAGCCCGGACGATCTGCAGGTCGGGGGTGCAGGTTTCGGTGATGAGTTGCTTGAGGTTGCGCTGCCCACGGTCTGTCGGCCACTCGTCGTTCCTTTCGATCTCTAAGCCAAGATGGGCCAGCAACAGGGGAGTGCGGTCAGCAGCATAGTGCGCCCTCACCCTGTCTTTAATCTTCTGTTGGAACTGATCCAGTGGAATAGGCATAGCCGCATTTTAGCCGATTGAGCAGGCGGATGTCGAAGGAACGAGTAGTTTCGTCAGTAAGACCGAAGGAACAGTGCGTACGACGTGCGGTCTTTCCCACGATGCACGCGGACGAGCTCGCAAGGTTGAAAGTAATCCACATTAGGCAAAGATGGTCAGAACCGCACTGAGCGTGGTTGCCATCTCCTGCGGTCACTTGCTGACAAGTTATGTCGGCTAACCTGATCTCTGCCGGCATCCCTGGCGGGCGATGGCTTCGAGATTTATCTAGCACGTTTCACAGCTTCCTACGCACGCTCGGGAGCCGTGCGCCTGCAACCGCTCTATCTTGACCGGCGTACTCACAAGGCTTCCTCTTGCATATGCTTTCAGCACGCACTCGCACATGCTCAATCCCATCCGCCGGGATAATTCCCTGTACTATTAATAGGGGTACCTTACAGGTCGGTTAAGCCGCGCGTCGGCAGGTAGGCGCGAAGAGGGCCGGGGACAGAGAGTTCCAATACATCCTCAGCGGAAAGGGGCGATGCCTGCCTATGTAGCAATTGGCGATGGAAAACAAAACGATCCTCACTTTCGATACATCTGCGATCAATCGCTTGACTGATGACGCCGGGCATGAAGCGCTGTTGCAGGGCCTCAAGGCGGGTTTCTACCAACGCCTTACGTTTACCAGCATTAGCGAGGTCGCGCAGAATTCAGGTGCGGAGCGGAGGGAGCGTCTATACGCGGTTTGCAAGCAGCTTCTTACGTCCGGCGACTGCCTTTTGCCCGTTGGCGAACTTCTGCAGAAGCTGGTGCAGGGCTTCGATACGGACACGGAAACCTTTGAATGGTGCAAGGTCGATGTCAGGCTTGACGAGGCTGTAGAGGCGGCGGTCCGCAGGGCGGTCATCAGTGATGACCTATCGGCGGCGACACGGAAGGAAGCGGAACCCATGAAGCAAATGTTCAAGAGGATACTCGCCGACACAAAGCCAGCATTCGATAAGGTATTTGCGGCGAATTCGTCCGCACGGCCTGGGAGTGTTTGGGAATTTATTCGTGGGCTCCAGCGCGGAGGCCAGTACTGGAAAATAGCGCGAAGCCTGTACGACCGTATCGCGGGGTGCTCCGCCGACGAAAGAACGGTCCGTAAGTTTGAGGCAGTATGTGCTCCTTTTCAATGCCTTATGGGTGTTTTATGCGCCGCCCTATATGACAGGAACGTCCGATTGCCGAATACGCCACGGTCTCTCAAGGCGGGCTGGGCCGATACGTTTATGGCGGTGTATCTTCCCTACTGTGATCAGTTCGTTTCAGCGGACAGAGGACAGCTGGCCTGTTTCCAGGAGGTCGGCCAGCTTTATATTCCAGGCCTCACCGTCCGCTCGTGGGCTGCTTTTCGTAGCATCCTCTGTGTCTGTTAGGTGAGGGTGCACAGCGCGACGGAGCTTACACACTTGGTGCCGAGAGGAGATCGCTCAGATGACCCGACGAAAGCATGGAGGTTGAAAAGATGGCATATAAAAAGCGGCCCGCTCCGCAGCCCCCGTTTCAGAAGGAAGATGGCAGGTGGACGTTTTATGATTATCCAGGTGGCATTCAGATAGAGGCTGGATACTATTCTACGGAGAGTGAAGCGAAAGAAGCATACAACAAAGTTTACAGAATATGGTTTGCGAATAAGGGTTGTGACGGACCAGTCAACGCCGTAATCGGTTGAAGTTGGCGTAGCTCGCTTGGAATCGCACGAACCGTGGTTGTTGCCGTGAGTTGGAAGCGGCCTGGAAGCCTCACATGGATATCGAGAAGTTGCAGCACGTGGGCCTTGGCCGGTCGGCGCGTAAATGGTATGGAGGAGACTACTATAGCTGATGAGGAACGTAAGCGACATTTCAAGGCCGTCTAGCTAGACACGATCAATAGACTCACACAAACTTGGGAAGTGGGCACTTCGGTTACGTGTCCATCTATTTTTATATGGACACTTCGCAACCCATCCAACGCAATCGTCATGCCTGGTCGTTGGCCGAGAAGCGCCGGATTGTGGAGGTAACATTAGCGCAGAGCACTTTAGAAAAGACGGCCGGTCATGGCCGTTTAGTGGGCTAGCGGCACCCGGCCTGCGGCCATACCCGCAGCATGACCACCCCGTGTCCGGCGACGCTGCGGGTGAGGCCGCCGCCGCGCTCGACCCGGCTGCGATGGCTCCAGAGATCGCGCGCGCACACCGGCGCCCGCAGCCCAAGCTGCCACCAACGCAGGCGGATCTCGGCCGGCTTCGGTCCGCGGTTGAACAGCGCCACCGCTTCGCTGCCGCCGGCCAGCGGCTTGACCCAGATTTCGCGGTCGGTGGCGAGCCGGCCCGGCTGCGGAAACGCCGAGCGCCAGATGCGATGGCCTTCGATCCCCAGCCGGTCCTGGTCCACCGCGATCACGTCGCGGTTGGTCAGGATCGCAAGCGTGGCCGGCGGCATGTGGCGCAGGTCGTTGCCCGCCATCAGCGGCGCCGCCAGCATCGCCCACAGGCTCATGTGGGTGCGGTACTCGGTGTCCGTCATGCCGCCGTTGCCCACTTCCAGCATGTCCGGATCGTTCCAGTGCCCGGGCCGCGCATAGCCGGCGATCGCGTTCTGGTGGAAGCCGATCGCCGACATGCGCTTCCAGGTGTCGTTGATGTCGCCGGTGGTGCGCCAGAGATTGCCGTCTTCCCCCGCCCAGCGCCACGGATCGAACTGACCCCATTCGCACAGGCTGAAGACGATCGGACGCCCGGCGGCCGTCAGCGCCCGGCGCATGCGCCGGTAAAGCCGTTGAGCCACCTGGGCGTGCGTCAGTTGGGGAAAGCGGTTGAAGGGGACGTTGCACCAGTCGAACTTCAGGTAATCCACGCCCCAGCCGGCGAAGGTGCGCGCGTCCTGGCGGTAATGGCCGAAGCTGCCCGGATATTTGGCGCAGGTCTCGAGCCCGGCATCTTCGTAAATGCCGAACTTCAAGCCGCGCCGGTGTATATAGGCGGCCAGCGCCCGTATGCCTTCGGCAAAACGGTGCGGGTTGGCCGCCAGGTTGCCGGCGGCATCGCGCTGATGCGCCAGCCAGGTATCGTCCACCACCACGTAGCGGTAGCCGGCGGCCTTCATCCCGTTCGACGCCATCGCGTCCGCCGTCTGGCGCAGCACCCGCGCGGTGACGTGCCCGGCGAAATGATTCCAACTGTTCCAGCCCATCGGCGGGGTCAGCGCCAGCCGTCCGAAGTCAGGCGCGGCTGCATGCCGCCGCGGCCGCCGGGCCGGGCGCGCGCCCGGCGTAACCGCCGGGGAGCAGAGTGAGAGCGGCAGGGCTGCAACGAAGGCGAAAATGAAGCGGCGCGAAACCCGCAGGCGCATTGGCGTTTCTCCTCTTGATGCGGATAGGGAAGCCGGCCGGCCGCATCCAAGCCGCCAAGTCTAGGCGGAGGCCGGCGGCGGCGTCAAGCCGTGGTTTCCGAAATTATCGTCTGGAGTGGTTTGCCTATGCACTACAAGGGCTGGCTTACAAGCGCTTCCGTCTCCCGGCCTCGAAGTTTACCATTTGGTTACTATTCGGAAAAGTCCAGGTCTCAATCGCCTTTGCAAGCTATAGAAAATCTTATGAAAATATTTATTTGGATAACGTTTTAATTTTGAAATCCGGTTTTTACCGTTTTTTATTTATTGAATGCTGATTTTATCTGCTTATTTTTCGTCTTCGCTTATTGTTTGCCTAAAGTTCATCATATCTCAATGGTTTCATTATAGTTATAAGCATAAACCAGACCAATAAGATGCCATGCTATAATAGGGAGGTAGAGTCAGAAGACTCGGGCGCCTCAGCGCCGGCAGATCCCGCGTGGGAATTGCCCGGCAAGCCGCGGCGCGCTCTTTGACAATTCATCGCTGGCGCTTCCCATTGGGGACTGCGGCGGAGGTGGAATTTCGCCCATCTCCCGCCGCCGCGGCCCCCGTATTTTGCCTCAGGCCGCCACGATTTCTCTCAGGGTCAGGCAGGGTCATCTCCGGGGCATCTCAAAATGCGACATGGCACTGGGCATGTTTCTGAAAACTGGGCATTTAAGTGCCATAGGGTCATCTGTGCCATGTTTTTTGCTTCGGGCCGTTATGATTTATCTCAGGGTCAGGCAGGGTCATCTCCGGGGCATCTCAAAATGCGACATGGCACTGGGCATGTTTCTGAAAACTAGGCATTTAAGTGCCATAGGGTCATCTGTGCCATGTTTTTTGCCTCGGGCCGTTATGATTTATCTCAGGGTCAGGCAGGGTCATCTCCGGGGCATCTCAAAATGCGACATGGCACTGAGCATGTTTCTGAAAACTAGGCATTTAAGTGCCATAGGGTCATCTGTGCCATGTTTTTTGCCTCGGGCCGTTATGATTTATCTCAGGGTCAGGCAGGGTCATCTCCGGGGCATCTCAAAATGCGACATGGCACTGAGCATGTTTCTGAAAACTAGGCATTTAAGTGCCATAGGGTCATCTGTGCCATCTTTTTCGCGCTATCTGGTCAATAGACTGCGGCCCGCTCATGCCCGGCGGCTGTCGGCTGGCTAAAACATCTTCCGCCGCCCATCCCCGCCCTCCTGCCGCCCATCCCCGCCTTCCCGCCGCCGGTCGCTTTTCGGCGGTGCTTTCCCCCTCCTCCATTCCAGCCTGAAAGCGCCGGATCTTCCGGCCTGGAGGGGATTCAATGCGGAAGAAAGCTTCGCTGCTTTCCCTGGCGATGTTCAATTTTGGATTGTTTTATTTCCTGAGCCGTTATTTCGGGCTTGGCGGCTCCGCCATCGCGTTGACCGTAGCGCTGCTCGACCTGCGCCAGTTGCAAAAGCCGGTCGAGGCGTCCGGCGCCGAGCCGCCGCGGGCCAGCCGGTAGCGGCGGCTCACGAGTCCACAGATGGGAGTTAAGAACGCTGAGATCGAGTGGGAAGGTCGGGGTTTCCTGTCAGGTCCCGATCCTCCGCGATTCAGTAACGCCAAGGCGAAGCCAAGCAAAACCGAAGGTTTTGCGAAATGAGAAGTCGCGAGCAGAGCGAGGCGCAATAGCAATTTCGCAGAAATTGCTTTTAGCAATGCCGCGAGGCGACCTGGTGTACATGGACGTACATGAGGATTGCCGAGCCAATAGCAAAACCGCAGGTTTTGCTTAAAGCATGACAAAACAACGAAGCCCAGCGATGCTTATCGCTTCGCCCAGCATCCCATGACCGCCTCTCCTGCTGCTGATCTCGCAGATCGCGCCTCCGGCCTCGCGCTGGAGGCATCGCTGCCGGCCTCGCCGGCCTGGCCGGCGCAGGAAAAATTGGCGGTCGCCTTCTGCTGTCTGGAAGCGCTGGCCGTCGCGCTGCGCCGCCCGCCCGGCTGGCTGGAAATCGCATTGCTGCACCTGGCCGCTGCCGCCGGGTTGCGCGCCGCCGCCGCGCTCTGCCGGCGCTATGGCTGCGAGCGCCTCCGCCCCTGGCTGGTGCTGCCGCTCTTCCTGCTCTGGTTCGAGCTGAGCGGGCGTCTCGACCGCCTGTTCTTCGCCCGCTGGCAAGACGCTTGGCTGCTGCGTCTGGATGCCTATTTGCCCGGCGGCGAGCCGGCGCGCTGGCTCCCCCGCCTGCACTCGCCGGCGCTGAACGAAGCCATGGCCTTCGGCTACTTGTTCTATTACCTCAGCCTGCCGCTGCTCGGCTTCGCGCTCGTGCGCCGCCGCCGCTTGCCTGCCTTGCGGCGGCTCTTTCTCGCCAGCACCCTCGCCTACCTCGCCTGCAACTTCCTGTTTCCGCTGCTGCCCGCCGCCGGCCCGCGGCATACGCTGGGCCTGCCGGCCCTGGGCGGCGCGGGCATCTTCGGCGGCTGCGTGAACTGGCTGGAGTCCTGGGGCGGCGTTTACGGCTCGGCCTTTCCCAGCGCCCATGTCGCCGGCGCTCTGGTCGCAACCCTGGCCTGCCGCCGATATCTGCCCCGGCTGGGGCGCGTCTATCTCGTGCTGTTCGCGCTGATGGCGGTGGCGACGATGTATCTGCGCTACCACTATTTTGCCGATGTGGCCGGCGGCGCTGCCATTGCCGCCCTGGCCTGGCGCTTGAGCCGCCCCCTGATATCCGCTGAGCCCTCGCCGCGCCGGCCGGTCCAGCCGTAGCATCACAGGCGCAGGCGGCGCAGGCGTAGGGCGTTGGAGACGACCGAAACCGAGCTGAAGCTCATGGCCGCGGCGGCAATGATCGGGCTGAGCAGGATGCCGAAGAAGGGATAGAGGATGCCGGCCGCCACCGGCACGCCGACGGAGTTATAGATGAAGGCGAAAAAAAGATTTTGGCGGATATTGCGCATCGTGGCCCGGCTGAGGTAGCGGGCGCGGACGATGCCGCGCAAATCGCCTTTCACCAGGGTGACGCCGGCGCTTTCCATGGCGACGTCGGTGCCGGTGCCCATCGCGATGCCGATCTGGGCCTGGGCCAGGGCGGGGGCGTCGTTGATGCCATCTCCGGCCATGGCGACGAAGCGGCCTTCGGCCTGCAATTTTTTCACCACCCCCGCCTTTTGATCCGGCAGGACTTCGGCCATTACGTCGTCAATGCCGAGCTTTTTCGCCACCGCCTGGGCGGTGGTGCGGCTGTCGCCGGTGAGCATCACCACCCGTATTTGCTCGCGGTGCAACTGCGCCATCGCTTCGACCGTGGTCGGCTTGATGGGATCGGAGACGCCCAGCAGGCCGGCGACTTTTCCTTCATCCACGACGAACATCACCGTCTGTCCCTCGGCGCGTAGGGCTTCGGCTGGGGCGGCGAAGGGCGCCGGATCGATGCCCAGCTCTTCAAGCAGCTTGCGATTGCCCAAGGCGGCGGCCCGGCCCTCGACCCGGCCGCGAACGCCGCGGCCGGTGAGCGACTCGAAGGCCGCGGCGGCGGGCAGCGCCAGGCCGCGCGCCTGGGCGCCGGCAACGATGGCGGCGGCCAGCGGATGCTCGCTGCCTTTTTCCAGGGCCGCGGCGAAGCGCAGCAGTCGCGGCTCGTCCCAACCCGGCAGCGGCGCGACGGCGGTCAGCCGGGGCTTGCCCTCGGTGAGCGTCCCGGTTTTATCCACCACCAGGGTATCCACTTTGCGCAGGAACTCGATCGCCTCGGCGTTCTTGAACAGCACGCCCAGGGTGGCGCCTTTGCCGGTGGCGACCATGATGGACATCGGGGTGGCCAGGCCGAGCGCGCAGGGGCAGGCGATGATCAGCACCGCGACCGCGTTGACCAGCGCATAGGCCATGGCCGGCGCCGGACCGAACAGCGCCCAGACGAAAAAGGTCAGCGCGCTGATGCCCACCACGATGGGAACGAAATATCCGGCGACCACGTCGGCCAGCTTTTGAATCGGCGCGCGGCTGCGCTGGGCCTCGGAAACCATGCGCACGATTTGCGCCAGCAGGGTTTCGGCGCCCACGCGCTGCGCTTCCATCACCAGCGATCCGGTGCCGTTCACGGTGGCGCCGGTGACTTTCGCGCCCGCCTGCTTTTCCACCGGCACGGGCTCGCCGCTGAGCATGGATTCATCCACGCTGCTGGAGCCTTCCACAACGACGCCGTCCACCGGAATCTTCTCGCCGGGGCGCACGCGCAGGCGGTCGCCGGGCTGCACCTGGTCGAGCGGGACGTCGGCCTCGGTGCCGTCGGGTCGCAGCAAACGGGCGGTCTTGGGCGCCAAGCCCAGCAGCCCGCGAATGGCCGCGCCGGTCTGGCTGCGGGCGCGCAATTCGAGCACCTGGCCCAGCAGCACCAGCGCGGTGATGACCGCGGCGGCTTCGAAATAAGACTGGATCACGCCGTTGCGGCCGCGGAACGAAGCCGGAAAAATGCCGGGGAGTACCGTAGCCGCCACGCTGTAGCCATAGGCGACGCTGATGCCCAGGCCGATCAGCGTGAACATATTCAAGCTGCGGCGCACGAGCGACTGCCAGCCGCGCACGAAAAACGGCCAGCCGCACCAGAGCACGACCGGCGTGGCGAGCGCCATCTGCGCCCAGGCGCCGGCGCGCGAATTCGCCCACGCGCTCCAGAGATCGCCGGCGGGCAGGTAGCCCACCATGCTGATGGCCAGCAAGGGGATGGTAATCGCCAGGCTGACCTGGAAGCGGCGGCGCATGTCTTTCAGTTCGGGATTCTCTTCCTCCTCCGCGGCCAGCATTTTGGGCTCGAGCGCCATGCCGCAGATCGGGCACGCCCCGGGCGCATCGCTGACGATTTCCGGATGCATGGGGCAGATGTACTGAGTCCGGGTGCCCGGGGCTGCGGCGGCCGCCGGCTCCAACGCCATTCCGCATTTCGGGCAGGCGCCCGGCCGCGGCTGCCGCTCTTCCGGATGCATGGGGCAGGTGTGCTCGCCGCCGGGCGGGACGGCCGCCGCGGCGGCGGGCGCGGCGGCGCCGTCGCCGGCATATTTCGCGGGCTCGCGGCGGAATTTCTCGTGGCAGGAAGGGTGGCAGAAGTAGAATGTCCGGCCGCCATGGGTTTCTTGCGCGGCGGCCGCAGCCTTCGGAATGGTCATGCCGCAGACGGGATCGGTAACGGTTGCCGGCTCCGGCGCGTGCTTCGCTTCAGCTTCGCTTTTCGCCTGCTTTGGCATTGGATTCATCGTATAACCCCTCCCGGATCGCGCTGGTTTCTACGCGCGGAAACGGAGTCCCTTTCTCTTATTTTGCGCTCTTCGCGCCGGCCTGGCGCCTTACCAGGGAAACTTTTCGCGCAGGGCCGAGGCGCGGCGGCGGCTGAGCGGCACCGGCTGGGGAAAGTGTTCCAGGGTGAGCTCGCCGTTGCCGTTGAACAGCGGTGCCACCCGGCGCAGGTAGCGCAGGTTGACCAGGGCGGCGCGATGGGCGCGGAAAAAGCCCAGGCCGCCGAGCTCGGCTTCGAGCTGGTCGAGGGTGCGGGCGATCTGCAGCCGCGGCCGGCGAGCCGGCGCCGCCGGGCGCGCTTCGTGCGGGGCGCGAGTTTCAGGCGCGTCATCCGCCGCGGCCACGGCGTGAACGCGCGTGAGGGTGTCCACGGCTTCAAACCAGACCACGTCGTCGGGGGCAAGGAAAAAGACCCCGCCGGGGCCGTGGCAGGCCAGCCGCCGCGGCGCTTGCCAGGTTTCCAGCAGGCGGCGGAGCGAATCGCCCCAGGCGGCGTCGGCTTCCGCCGGGGCCTGGCCTTCGAGTTCGAGCGCGCGCGCCAGCGCTGCGCGCAGGCGCTCGCGCGTCCACGGCTTGAGCAGGTAATCGAGGGCGTGGACGGCGAAGGCGTCGAGCGCGTATTGATCGAAGGCGGTGCAGAAGATGATGCGCGGGCGATAACTCAGGCGGCGGGCGATTTCCAGGCCTCCGCCGCCGGGCATTTGGATATCGAGCAGCAGCAGGCGGGGGCGCAGGCGCTCGATTTCGGCCAGCGCGGCGGCGGTGTCGCCGGCTTCGCCCACCACGCTGAATTCGGGAAAGGCGGCGAGGGCGCGGCGCAGGCGGCGGCGCGCCAAAGGCTCGTCGTCGGCGATAAAGACGCTTAGCGGTGCGCTCATAAACCAGAGTACTTGCGGCTAGCATACGCCAGCGCAACCGCCATCAAGCATCGTTTCGGCATCCGCTAGCGGCGGCCCACGAGTCCACCGATGGGAGTTAGATATGCCGAGGTCGAGTGGGAAAGTCGGGATTTCCTGTCAGGTCCCGACCCTCCGCGATTCAGTAACGCCAAGGCGAAGGGAGAAGCGAGCAGAGCGAGGCGCAATAGCAATTTCGCAGAAATTGCTTTTAGCAATGCCGCGAGGCGACCTGGTGTA
>JAJYIU010000011.1 GCA_021789895.1 Acidobacteriota bacterium
TAAAAGCAATTTCTGCGAAATTGCTATTGCGCCTCGCTCTGCTCGCGACTTCTCCTTTCGCAAAACCTTCGGTTTTGCTTGGCTTCGCCTTGGCGTTACTGAATCGCGGAGGGTCGGGACCTGACAGGAAACCCCGACCTTCCCACTCGACCTCGGCATATCTAACTCCCATCGGTGGACTCGTGGGCCGCCGCTAGAAGAGCAATTTATCCGCGCCCACTTCGCCGGCGGCCTGACAACTCCAGCAGAGCAGCTTCCATCTTTATTATCCAAGCCCCGCTATGCGCGGAATTCGACAGGGCGAGTTGGTTCATCGTTATGAGCGGCGCGATCTGGCCGTGTTCACCGGGGAGGAACGGCGGCGGTTTCTCGCCGGCTGCCGCAGTCCGCATCCAGAGCGCGAGCCGGAGATTGCCTGGGAGCTGCTGTACCGGCTGGAGCCGGAGATTTATTTTCGCCTGGCGCGCGCCGAGCGCCTGCACGACGGAATTCTGGACTGGCTGCCCCGGCATGCCGCCAGCATCGTCGAGGTGGCGGCGGGCGCGGGGCGGCTGACGCGACACCTGGCGCCGCGCTGCGAGCGGCTGATCGCCATCGAGCCGGCGGCCCCGCTGCGGCGCCGGCTGCAACGGGAAATGGCGCGGCGGCGGGTTGCGCGGCGATGGCAGGCGCGGGCAGGATTTTTCGATCATCTGCCGGTGCCAAGCGATGCCGCCGAATGGGTGATTACCTGCGCCGCCTTGACGCCATCGCCGGCGCATGGCGGCGAGGCCGGGCTGGCGGAGATGGAGCGCGTGTGCGCGCCCGGTGGGCGCGTGGTGATCGTGTGGCCCAACCATCCGGAATGGCTGCGGCGAAGAGGCTACCGCTATCTTGCGTTTCCGGGAGAGATGCGGATGGAGTTTGCCAGTTGGCGGGAAGCGGCCGAGCTGGCGGCGATTTTTTATCCGCAGGCGCTCGACGCGGTGCGCCGGCGGCAGGCCCGACAGGTTCCCTACCGGCTGCTGGGGGTAAACGCACCGCGCGACCTGGCGTGGAAGACCAAGCGGTGAAAAATTGCGGCGCGGCCGCGGGGCAATCCGGATGATTTCAGCAGGCGGGAGCGCTACGCTCACCCAGGCGGGGAAATCTGCGCTATAAAGCGAGGAGGAGGTGCTTGCCATGCCCGAAACCAAATACCTGATCGTTGGCGGCGGAATGACCGCGGACGCGGCCGCGGCCGGCATACGCGAACGCGACGCCGAGGGCACGATCGGCATCGTCTCGAGCGAAAACGATCCGCCCTATAACCGGCCGCCGCTGAGCAAGGGCTTATGGAAAGGCGAGCCGCTGGACAGCGTCTGGCGCAAGACCGCAGCCACCCGCGCCGAGCTGCGCCTGGGCCGCCGGATCGTGGCGCTCGACCTGGAAGCACGGCGCGCCCGCGACGACCGCGGCGAAACCCATGGCTGGCAAAAACTGCTGCTGGCGACCGGCGGCACGCCGCGCCGCCTGGAGGGGGGCGATGAAAGCGTCATCTATTTCCGCACCCTGGCCGACTATCGCCGGCTGCGCCAGCTCGCCGAGCACGGCACCCGGTTTGCGGTGATCGGCGCCGGCTTCATCGGCTCGGAAATCGCCGCGGCGCTGGCGATGAACGGCAAGCAGGTCACGATGCTCTTTCCCGAGCGCGCGATCGGGGAGCGCATTTTCCCCGCCGATCTGGCCGGCTACGTCACCGAGGAATACCGGCGGCGGGGGGTGCGCATCCTGGCGGGGGATACGGCGATGCGCATCGCCGGCGCCGGCCAAGGCGAGCCCGGGGCGGCAACGGTGACCACCCGCCATGGAGAGCAACTCGAAGCGGATGGGGTCATCGCCGGGCTGGGCATACGGCCCAATCTCGAACTGGCCCGCGCCGCCGGATTGAAAACCAACGACGGCATCGTGGTAGATGAATTTCTGCGCGCCGGGCGGGAAGACGTGTTTGCGGCCGGCGACGTGGCCGAATTTTATTCACCGGCGCTGGGACACTCGCTGCGCGTCGAGCACGAAGACAATGCGAACAGCATGGGGCGCGCCGCCGGCGGGCTGATGGCCGGCGCCACCGAGCCCTATCGCCATCTGCCTTCGTTTTATTCCGACCTGTTCGATCTGGGCTACGAGGCGGTGGGCGAACTCAATGCACAGCTCGAAACCTACGCCGACTGGCAAGAGCCGCACCGGCAGGGGGTGGTCTATTACCTCCGCAACAGCCGGGTCTGCGGCGTGCTGCTTTGGAACACCTGGGGGCAGGTGGAGAATGCACGCGCGCTGATCGAGCAGGGGGAAAAGATCACGCCGGACGCATTGAAAGGCCGGCTGGCGGCCTGATGCGCGAGTGGCGGGCAAAACGAGAAACGTCGAGCGCCGGCTCACCGCAGCCGGCTGTCAGCTCCCCGTTATCAGCCGGCAGTGAACTTTCGCGCGGACGCGGCATCGCTTTCAAGCAGCGCTTTGAACGCAGGCAGCAAAGTGCTAGGCTGGCTGAGGGTTCCGGCCGAATATCGGAGGCGGAAGATGCGCACCCGGCGTGGTTATAGCCGGTTCGGGCTGATCCTGGCGCTGGCCGGGCTGTCCGCCGGCATGCAGCAATCCATATACAACAGTTCCCAAGCCGGCAGCGTCAGGCTGCGCGCTTTGCGCCAGCATCGGGCGCAGTTGGCGCGGTTGCGGCAAAAAGCGCTGCACGGCGATGCCGCCGCCGCGGACAAGCTGGGATGGATCCGCCAGCGCGGCAACATCTGGCGGAACCATCCCGCCGCCGCGTTGCGCTGGTTTCGCCTGGCCGCGCGCGAAGGCTATGCCAGCTCGATGTCCACCCTGGGAGATTTTTATTTCAGCGGGCAGGATGGGCTGCCGGCCAACGCAAAATTGTCCGCGGCCTGGTACCGGCGGGCGGCGATGGCGGCGCGGGCCGGGGCGCGGCGGGGCGATGCCGCCGCGGAAAATACGCTGGCCTGGCTGTACGAGCATGGCCGCGGCGGGGTGCGGAAGAATGACCGCCGGGCGCTCGAGTGGTTTCGCCGCTCAGCCCGGCAACATTTTCCCCGCGCCATGACCAGCCTTGGCTGGATGCACCAATCCGGACTGGGCGGGTTGAAGCCGAACTTAAAAGCGGCGGCCGCATGGTACACGCGGGCGGCGATGGCCGGCAATCCTACAGCGCAGAACAATCTCGCCTGGCTATATCTGATCGGGCAAAAGGGGATGAAACCCGATCAAGCCAAAGGCCAATATTGGCTGCAGCAAGCGCTGGGACAAGGCTCAAACGCGGCCTTCAATACCTGGGCGTATCTGTACAAGCACGGTGCGGGCGGGTATGCCGCCAACCAGGCGCTGGCGGAAAAATATTTCCAGCTCGCGGCGAGGCGGGGCGACGATATTGCGCAGAACAACCTGGCCTGGTTCTATCTCACCAGCCCCGACCGGCAGCGGCGGAATCCGCAGCTTGCGGTGCGATGGGGACGGCGCGCGGTGGCCGGCGATCCGGGCAACGATCAGAACTGGGACACGCTGGCCGCCGCCTATTTTCAGGCCGGCAAGCTGCGCCAGGCGGTTGCCGCCGAGCGGCGCGCAGTGGCGCTGGCCACGCCGGCAGACCGCGCGGGAATGCAGAAAACATTACGGCGCTATCTGGTTGCGGCTGCCAGGAAGAAGAAATAGAGGCGGCATTCCGACTCGCCATGCGCAATAAAATTTCGACTGCGATGCCGCCGGGCAAGCGGCCGCACGCTGCCCTGCTAATCTGCACCTGCCTCGTGCTGGGCAGTGTAGCGATCGTATTTCAAGGCAAGCCGCTCATGGGGCAAACTCCCAGGCCGCAGCTCAGCCCGCAAGCACGGACCATCGTGGCCAGAATCGGAACCCTGCGCCAATTGCCCGATGCGGAGCGGGGACGCGTAACCAAGCAGCTCGCGCTGCAAATCCGGCAATTGCCGGCATCATTGATTAAAGTCAAGCTGGCAACCGCGCTGGCCGAACTTTCGACGGAGGGAGACCCCGGCGGCCGGAATACGCTGCGGCAGGTGACAACGACTTTAGCGGATGCGCTGCAGGAATTCCCGGCGCCGCCGGAACATGGCGAGCCGGCGATGCCGTACGTCGCACTAGCCACCCTGATGCGCTACGAGCACATGCCCGCCGCACTGAACTCACGGCAACTGCAGGCAGCTCTGATCCAACTGGCGGCTGCGGATCAACACCGCGCGCAAGCCAATTTCAGGCTGCTCGACCTGGAGGGCAGGCGATGGAGTTTAAAAGGATTGCGCGGCAAGACAGTGCTAGTGAATTTTTGGGCGACGTGGCGCCCGCCTTGCCGGAAGGAAATTCCCGATCTCGAAGCGCTTTATCATCGCTATCATAGCCAGGGGCTGGTGATTTTAGGCATTGACGACGAGCCGGCGAGCACAGTGGCGCCATTCGTTCAAAACCACGGGATCACCTACCCCACCCTGTTGGATCCGAGAGATGAAGCGCACAACCAATTCTCGGTGAACAGCATTCCGATGAGCTTTTTATTTGACCGTCACGGCAAGCTGGCGGCGGAAGCCATCGACCTGCGAACGCGCCCGCAATTTCTGGCCATGCTGGCCCGGGCAGGGATTCGATAGTTACCATTGGCGATAACCTGGAGAGGCAGCGGACGGTCACGGGCGCGGCGGCATCGTATGATCAGATGCAGCGAACTATTTCAGGCCAATATCCGGCGAAGGCAGGCAAACGCATGCACCACTATGCAAACGCGGTTCGATGGGGAAAATATCTAGCCTGGCCGGCGCTGGCCGCCGCGCTGGCTTGGCCGGCGGCGCTGCCGGCGACGGGACAGGCGCGCGACTGGCCGCGGTTTCAAACCCACAGCCGGGCGCGCGCCGGCATTGGCGCGAGCGGGCTGGGCGCATTGCGGCGGCAGCGGGTGCGGCTGGCGGGGACGGTGGATTCCTCGCCGATCTACCTGCACGGGATCGAAGCGCAAGGCCGGCGGCGCGATGTCTTTTTCGCGACCACGACCTACGGCAAGACGCTGGCGATTGACGCGGCGGATGGGCGCGTGCTGTGGACCTTCACGCCGCCCGGATATGCCGGATGGGCGGGCAGCCGCCGCATCACCAACGCCACGCCGGTCGCCGGCCCCGGGCGCCACTCGATTTATGCCGCCGCGCCCGATGGCAAGGTGTACAAGCTGGCGGCAGCGGATGGGCATGCAGCCTGGAGCACGGCGGTGACGCGGCTGCCGCGGCGCGAAAAGATCGCCTCGGCGCTGCAGTATTCCCGCGGCCATATTGTGGTGGTCACCGGCGGCTATATCGGCGATGCGCCGCCCTATCAGGGCCACGTCTCGATCTTGGACGCGGCCAGCGGGCGGCGGCTGCGCGTCTGGAACTCGCTGTGCAGCAACCGGCCCGGGTTGCTCAATCCGTCAAGCTGCGCCAGCAGCGACTCGGCGATCTGGGGCCGGGCGGGAGCAACGATCGAGGCGCAAACCGGGGACCTGTTTATCGCCACCGGGAATGGCCCCTGGAACGGGCGCACCGACTGGGGCGACGCGGTGCTCTGGCTCAATTCCGGAGCGACGCGCCTGTTGGGCAACTACACCCCGAAAAATTCGAATCATCTGGCCGAACGCGATCTCGACATCGGTTCGAGCTCGCCGGTGCTGCTGGGCGGCGGCTATCTGGCGCAGGGAGGCAAAGACGGCTACATACGGCTGCTGCGCCTGAGCCAGATGCGCGGCGGGGCGGCGCACAGCGGCGGGGCGGCGCAGCGGGTTCGCACGCCCGGCGGGCGGATGCTGTTTACCGCGCTGGCAACGCTTAAGACGGGCGGCCAGACCTGGCTTTTCGCCGCCGACAACGGCGGCACCGCCGCCTGGACGCTCGACCACGGCCGGCTGCAGCCGCGTTGGCAGAATGCGCATGCCGGCACCAGCCCGATCCTGGCCGGCGGGCTGCTCTATATTTACGATCCGAACGGCGGCGGCCTGCGCGTGTACCTTCCGCAAAGCGGGCGCCAGGTTGGCGACCTGGCCTGCGGCCGCGGCCACTGGAACAGTCCCATCATCGTGGACGGCCGGATTGCGCTGCCCACCGGCAATGCCAACGCGCACGCGACATCGGGCGAGCTCGATATCTGGCGAAGCAAATAAGCGCGGCGGGCGGCAGCCGGCGCGGGCCAGCGGCGGGCGGCCGGTCGCGCCGGCGCATGCGCGCCGCCCGGGTCAGGCGGTGTGGACAGCCGCGGCGACCTGGAGAGCGCGGGGGAAGACTAAATCGAAGCCGGTGCCGATGCCCTTGGCGCTCTGCACGCGGCAATCGCCGCCGCATTGGCGCAAGATGCCCTCCACGCTGGCCAGGCCCAGGCCGCGGCCCAGGTTTTTGGTGCTGTAGAAGGGTTCGAACAGGTGCCGGCGAGCTTCTTCCGACAGGCCCGGGCCGTTATCGCGGACTTGCAGGCGAACATAATCCCCCGGCAGGGAGCGGCTGAAACCGGCGTTCGCGGTCAAGGTGAAATTATCCGTCCGGATTTCGAAACGCCCGCCGCCGGGCATGGCATCACGGGCGTTGGCGGCCAGGTGGTCGAGAATTTCCAGCACCTGCTTGCGATCGCATTGGGCCGGCCAGAGCCGGGGCGCGAGCATGCAATGCAATTCAATGCCGGGGCCCAGGGCGGCGGCCAGCCGGGCGCAGGCCTGCTGGACGATCTGATTGAGGTCGAGGGGCTCGAGCTTCATCCACTGCATGCGGCCGTAGGCGAGCAACTGTTCCGTGAGGCGGGCGGCGCGTTTGCCGGCATCGAGCGCGATGCGCAGGTGGCGCTGGGCTTTTTCATCGCCGACCAGGTATTGGGCGCATTGCACCTGGCCGGCGATGACGGTCAGCAGGTTGTTGAATTCATGGGCGACGCCGCCGGCCAGGCGGGCGAGCATTTCGAGGTTGCGGGTTTCGCTCACCTGTTTTTCGAGCGCGTTATTTTCCTCGGCGGCGCGCACGGCAAGGGCGGTCTGGCGGCGGACCTGATGGCGCAGCATCAATCCCCAGGCGAGCGCCAGCAGCGATAGCAGCCCCAGCGCCGCCAGCAGCCAGAGCAGATGGCGCGGCGACCACCAGGAAGGCGCGCGCAACAACACGATGCCGGCGGCGGAGGCCGGCAGCAGGTTGAATTCCATCGGGGTGGTGGCAGCTTCCCGATCGAAAACCCCGGTGAGGGAAACCTGGCTGCCGGCGTGCAGGCGGCGCAGAACGCGCCCGGCCCCGGGAAACTGCAGTGAAGCCACACACACATAGCGCCCCGCCTGGACTAAAAGCCGGCGCACGCGGGGCATTTCGCGCACCTCGCTATAGAGCACCCGGCCGACGAAGCGCACCCGGCGATCGGACGCTCCTAAACCGGCGGGAGATTGCAAATTCAGTTCCGCGGGGGCGGGGCAGACCGCGCGGGCGAGGAAACGCGCCCGCGCCTGGCGCAAGCGAACCTGGCCATTGGAGCTGAGCACCGGAAAACCGACGACATCCACCTGCGAGCAAAGCGGCAAGCGGGGCTGCGGCTCGGGCCCGAGTTGGGCAAGCAGCGCAAGATGCTGCGACTGCACGACCACCATCGCGGAGGTTTGCAAAATCAACTTGCCTTCGACGCGAGTCCAGAAAACATGACGTCCGCCGGCGCGCAGGCCCAGCCGGGTCAGGGGCACGAGCGGCAAGGCAAAAGGATGCGCCGGGGGCGGGCGGACGACGCGGAGAAAACGCCAGCGGGGGACGAGCAGATACGAGAGCTGGCGCATGCCGAGACGATTGCGGAAGCTGGTGCTGGCCATGCCCTGCGCCGCGATCAGCGCGTCCACCAGCGGCGGCGGGGAGGGGCTCGCGTGCACATAGACGTGTAAATATCCACCGCCGGAAAGCAGGCCCAGCAGCCAACCGCGGTGATAGGCCGCAACCGTGCGAATCACGCCTCGAACTCCCACCCAATCGGCGTTAAAGCGCTGGCCGAGCAGATCGCGGACGCTGGTCTGGTAGCGGGCGCGCGGCCAGGCGGCGGGGCCGAGCAGGCGCAGGCTGCGGGCGATGATCACCGGACGCTCGCCGCCGGGCCGGACATAGCCGGTCACTTCCACCCGGCGTCCATCGCGCAGCCCGGCTATGGGATGCGGCAGCAGCACAAACAGGCCGCCGCCCGGCTGCCAAATCATCAACGCCGGAAGGTGTTGATGCGGCTTGCCCCGCGGCGCATAAAAGGCGGCGAGAGCGCGCACCCGCACCGGTGGATGGCGCAGCAGGATGCGGCGCGGCAGGTTGCGGATCACCGCCAGGCGGGTATAGGGGCGCGGGGGGCGCGCCGGAGTTCCGGCGGCCGCCGCGGCGGCAGACAATAAGACTGCAAACGCCAGCCCTAAGTATCGCCGGCGCAATCGAACTGGTGCGTTTCTATATAACCCGTACATTTACTACCGTGCTTTGAATAATTTCCCCGGGCCGGCTCATGCAATTACAGTGAGTAGTATAAGTGGAACACCGGAGTCATGCAATCCAAACCGGCGCCCGGGTGTGATTTGGCTCAACTCCCGCATTGATGGCCGACGCGGGCGCGGACCGCGGCAAAAGCGGGCGGCTGGAGGCGGGCGCACCGGGCGCGCCGTCGCCCCCTGCATGCGACAATGAATTCGAGGTGGAAAAATGCCAGCCAACCGTTTGCGTCAACTGGCGGATTTCGGCCAGAGCTTCTGGTATGACAACATACGCCGCGCGCTGCTCACCGGCGGCGGGTTGAAGCAAATGATCGAGGAAGACGGCCTGCGCGGCCTGACCTCGAATCCGACGATTTTCGCCAAGGCCATCGCCGGCAGCGCCGATTATGACGAATCCATCCGGCGGGTAATGGATCGCAGCCCGGAAGAAATCTTCCTCGAGCTGGCCATCGAAGATATCGGCGCCGCCTGCGACCTGTTTCGTCCGGTTTACGATGCGACCGGCGGACGGGACGGATTTTGCAGCATCGAGGTCTTTCCCGACCTGGCGCGCGACGCCGAACGGACGATGGCGCAGGCGCGCGAGCTGTGGCGGCGGCTGCAGCGGCCCAACGTGATGATCAAGGTGCCCTCGACGCCGGAATGCCTGCCGGCGATTCGCCAGTTGCTGACCGAAGGCATCAACATCAACATCACCCTGATGTTCGATTTCCAGGCCTATGAGGCGGTGCTGGAGGCCTACCTGGCGGCGCTGGAAGCGCGGCGGGCGGCAAAGCAGCCGGTGGAGCGGCTGGCGTCGGTGGCGAGCCTGTTTGTCAGCCGCGTGGACACGCGCCTGGATAAGCAACTGGCCGCGATCGCCAAAGCGCAGCCGGAGCGGGCCGCGGCCGCACAGCGGCTGCTGGGCAAAAGCGGGCTGGCCAACGCCCGCCGGATGTACCGGCATTTCGAAGCAACCACGGCCTCGGCGCGATACCGGAAACTGGCGGCAGCGGGCGCGGCGCCGCAGCGGCTGTTGTGGGCCTCGACCAGCACCAAGAATCCGAACTACCCGGATACGCTTTATGCCGACGCGCTGGTGGCGCCGGAGACGGTGGACACGATGCCGGATGCAACCGTGGCGGCGTTCCGCGATCATGGCCGCCCGGGCGACAATCTGCGTCCCACCCTGGGCGAAGCGGCGCCGATGCTGGCCGAGCTCAAGGCGCTGGGCATTGACTTCGAGCGCGAACTGGTGGCGCTGCAAAACGAAGGGGTGGAGCTGTTCGAGCAGTCGTTTGCAGAGTTGATCGCCAGCTTGAAGCAAAAAGTGGCGGCGCTGCGGGGCGGGCCGGGCGGCGGACCGCCGCCGGCGCGGCGGCGTTCGGACCAGCCCGGGACGCAGACCTCGGCGGCGCCGGCGATGCGGCTGGACGCTTCCGCGGCGGCGGATTACAGCGCCAGCCTGGCTGCGCTGGCGAAGGCCTCGGCGGCGGCGCGCATCTGGCGGCACGACGCCTCGCTGTGGAGTTCCGATGCGGCGGTGGCGGCGAAGATCCGGCAGCGGCTGGGCTGGCTGACGGTGAGCGACACGATGCTGGAGCACCTGCCGGCGCTGGACGAATTCGTACAGGGCTGCCGGCGCGACGGCTTGCGCGAGGCGGTGCTGCTGGGCATGGGCGGCAGCAGCCTGGCGCCGGAGGTGTTCAACGAGATTTTCGCTTCCGCGCCGGCCGGGGATGCCGGCCGCGGGCTGCGGCTGACGGTGCTGGATACGACCGATCCCGCCGCCATCGCCAAAACCGCGGCGCGGCTGGACTGGCCGCATACGTTGTTTCTGGTCTCGAGCAAGAGCGGTGGCACGATCGAGCCCAATTGCCTCTACGCCTACTTTCGCGGGCGCATGGAACAGGCCGTCAAGCAGCCGGGCGCGCAATTTGCCGCCATCACCGATCCCGGCACCAGCCTGGAGAAGCTGGCGGCGCAGGCTGGATTTCGCCAGGTTTTTCTCAATCCCGCCGACATTGGCGGGCGCTACTCGGCGCTTTCCTGGTTCGGCCTGGCACCGGCGGCGCTGCTCGGAGTGGACGTGGAGCGGTTGCTGCGGCGGGCGCAGATCATGGAACAAGCCTGCGCCGCCCCGGTCGCCGCGGAGCAAAATCCGGGGCTGCGGCTGGGCGCGGCGCTGGGCGCCTGGGCCCGGCAGGGGCGCGACAAGGTGACGGTGCTGGCCGCGCCGGAACTGGTCAGTTTCGGCGCCTGGCTGGAACAATTGCTGGCCGAAAGCACCGGCAAGCAGGGCCACGGCCTGATTCCGGTAGATCGCGAGCCGGCGGCGGAAAAGCCGGCCGCTTACGGCGCCGACCGGGTGTTCGTGCGCCTGCAACTGGCCGGCGGGTCCAACTCGCCGGGCGAGGAGTGGGCGGCGGAAGAGATTCGCGCCGGAGCGCCGGTGGTGACGCTGGCCTGGCGCGATCGCTATGACCTGGGACAGGAGTTTTTCCGCTGGGAGTTTGCCACCGCGGTGGCCGGCCAGGTCTTGGGCATCAATCCCTTCGACGAGCCCAACGTGCAGGAAAGCAAAGACAACACGCTGCGCGTATTGACGGCCTGGACGGAATCCGGCGCGCCGGGGAGCGGCCGCCCGGGTGCGTCCGCATCGGCACCGATCCGCGACCTGGATGGCGGCGGGCGGCAGCGCTCCGAGCTTGTGGCGGTGGCGCCGCAGCCGGCGGCGAGCGTGGCCGAAGCGCTGCGCGCGCTGCTCGAAACGCACCGGCCGGGCGATTACTTTGCGCTGATGCTGTTTGTCGAACGCACCGCCGAAGTGCAATCGTTAGCGCAGCAGGTGCGCACCTGGGTGCGCGACCATTTTCATATCGCCACCACGCTGGGCTTTGGCCCGCGCTTTTTGCATTCCACCGGCCAGTTGCACAAGGGCGGTCCGGCAAGCGGAATTTTTTTGCAACTGACGGCGACGGCCGCGGCGCAGGCGGCGGGGATGCTGCCGGTGCCGGGCCGGAATTTCGATTTCGCCACCTTGTTCCAGGCGCAATCGGCGGGCGATTACCAATCGCTCGCCGCCCATGGGCGCCGGGTGCTGCAGATTGACCTGGGCGCCGATGCCGGCGCCGGCTTGCGCCGGCTGATGGAGCTGCTGGAGACCCAGACGGCGCCGGTCAGCCGGGCCGAAGAGCCGGCGGATGTCCGCCCGCAGGCGCGCCGCGCCTGAGCGCGCGGCCCGGCAGCGCCGGCCGAAGTTATGACCACGACTCTGACTCCTCCGGGCGCGGCCGGCGCGCCGGCCGCGCTCTCCGAATCGCTGCGGGCCGGCATGCGGCTGGAGCGCACCGCCCCGCCCTGCATCCTGGTGATCTTCGGCGCCTCCGGCGACCTCACCCGCCGCAAATTGATGCCGGCGCTGTACTCGCTGATGCGGGCGCAGCGCCTGGCCCCCAGCTTCGCGGTCGTCGGCGTGTCCAGCACCGAATGGCGGCGCGAGCAGTTCGTCGAGGAAATGCGAGCCGCGGTGCGCGACCTCGCCGGGCTGCGGGTGGAGGAAGACTGCTGGCAGTCGTTCGCCCGCAACCTGCGCTATCTAAGCGGCGACTTCGACGACCGCGGGGTTTACGAGCAACTGAAGCAGGAACTGGCCGGGCTGGCGCCGGCGTGCGGCTTCAATCTGATCTTCTACCTGGCCACGCCGCCCAGCCTGTTTCCGGTCATCGCCGGCCACCTCGGACAGGCGGAACTGAACCGGCCGCTGCCCGGAGCGCCGCCCGAGGCCTGGGCGCGGATCATCATCGAAAAACCCTTCGGGCGCGACCTCGCCAGCGCCCGCCAACTGAACCAGACGATACATCAGGTCTTCGAAGAAGAGCAGATTTACCGCATCGATCATTATCTGGGCAAGGAGACGGTGCGCAATATTTTGGTCTTCCGCTTCGCCAATGGAATTTTCGAACCGATCTGGAACCGCCGCTACGTGGACCATGTGCAGATCACGGTTGCCGAGAGCCTGGGGGTGGAACAGCGCGGGCGCTATTACGAAGAAGCCGGGGCGCTGCGCGACATGATCCAAAATCATCTGCTGCAGGTGCTGGCGATCGTGGCGATGGAAGCGCCGGCGCGGTTCGAGTCGGAGCCGGTCCGCGACGAAAAAATGAAGCTGCTGCAGTCGGTTTGCGCGCTCGGCCAGGGCGAGACCGCGATGGCCAAGGCGGTGCGCGGCCAATACGGGCCGGGAATCATTCTCGGCCAGCCGGTGCCGGGCTACCGCGAGGAGCCGGACGTTTCGCCGGCTTCGACCCGCGAGACCTTCGCCGCGCTGAAGCTGACGATCGAGAATTGGCGCTGGGCGGGGGTGCCGTTTTACTTGCGCTCGGGCAAGCGCCTGCCCAAGCGGGCCAGCGAGGTGGCGATCGTCTTCAAATCGCCGCCCTACCTGATGTTCGGCGCCGAAGCGCGCATCGAGCCGAATACGCTGGTGATCCGCATCCAGCCGGACGAAGGCATTGCGCTGCGCTTCGAGGCCAAGGTGCCGGGCACCGACGTGCGGCTGCGTCCGGTGGATATGGATTTTCACTATGGCTCGAGCTTCGGCGAACCGCAGCCGGAAGCCTATGAGACCCTGCTGCTCGATGCGATGCTGGGTGAGAGTATGCTGTTTGCGCGGTACGATTTCGTCGAAACCGCCTGGAGCTTGACCACCCCGCTGCTCGAAGCCTGGGAAGCGCAACCGGCGGCGAACTTTCCCAACTATGCGGCCGGGACGTGGGGGCCGGCGGAGGCGGATGAGTTTCTGGCGCGGGAGGGACGCGCATGGCGGCGACCTTGAACCCCGGCCAGCCCCCAAGCATGAGCCTGGAAGCGGCCGAACGGGCGCTGTTGGAGGCGGTGCGCCGGCAACCCGGCGCGCAGCGCATCGCCAGCCTCAATCTGCTGATTCGGGCCGGCGACGATGCCGACGCCCAGCGCCTGGCGCGCGAGCTGGAACCGGTGCTTGCAGCCCACCCCGCGCGGGTGTTGCTGTTGACCCCGGGGCTGAGCCCGGCGCGGGAATGGCGCGTGCGCCTGCTCGGCGCGATGGAGCGGCCGGCGGGCGGAGTCCACGCCGAAATTTTGCATTTGCGCGGCGGCCTAGCCGAGGATGCGGGCGCGGCCGCCATGCCGCTGTTGCGCAGCGGGCTGCCGGTCTGCCTGTGGTGGCGAGGCGCTTCGCCGGCGCAGGCGCCCGGCTTCGCCGCGCTGGCGCAACTGGCGGATCGCGTGCTGTACGATTCGGTCGAGCTGGGCGCGCAGGGCGACGATTGGCGCGCTTTAAGCCGGCAGATGCGCGCCCAGCCGCATCCCTCGACGGCGATTGACCTGGTCTGGCCGCGGATGACGCGCTGGCGACGGCTGCTGGCGCAGGCCGCGGAAACGCCCACGGGCCTGCGGCTCTGGGCCGGCCTCGATCGCATCCATTTCCAGGCGTGCGCCGGACAGCCCCCGCTCAACGCTGCCGCGCTGATGCTCGCCGGCTGGCTGATTTCACGCCTGGGCTGGCAGCTCGGCCGCCGCCCGGCGGCGGAGCGTTTTCAGTTGCGCACGCCCCGCCATGATGAAGCGGCGATCGAGTTCCGCGCCCTGGATTGCGGGCAGCCGGAAACGATTTTCTATGGCCTGCGACTGGAACATAGCCGCGCCGGACTGCGGTTGGAATTGGAGCGCAACGGCAGCCGCATCCAGGCGGAATTTTGGGAACACCAGGCTTCCCTGGGCGCCAGCGTCGGCGCCTTTCCTCCCACCGACGCGTTGGCCGCGCTGGCGCAGGAACTGCAACTCTGCCATCCTGACCAGGTATTCGAAGAAGCGCAGGCGGCCGCGCTCCGCCTGCTGGAGCAGCCGGTCGAGCCATGATGCCACCCCCCGCACCCCGTCCTGTCCGCTTGGCCCGCAAGACAATGCCGCCCTGGCAGCTCGTGCCGTCGCTGTTGGCCGCCGACTTCGGCCGGCTGGCGGAGGAAATTGCCGCCGCCGAGGCCGCCGGCGCCGACCGCCTGCAACTGGACGTCATGGACGGCCATTTTGTCCCCAACCTTTCGATGGGGCCGATGGTCATTGCCGCCGTCCGGCGGCAAACCCGGTTACGGCTGGAAGCGCACCTGATGGTCGAACGTCCGGAAAACTGGATTGCGCCCGCCGCCGACGCCGGCGCCGACCTGATCATCGTCCATCAGGAAGCCACGCCCCACTTGGAACGCGCCTTGGAGCTGATTCAGTCGCGGCGCCTGGCTGCAGGGGTCGCCATCAACCCCGCCACCCCGGCCGCCACGCTGGAGCAAGTGCTGCCATACGTCCGCCTAGTGCTGGCCATGACCGTCAATCCCGGCTTCGGCGGCCAGCAGTTCATCGCTGCGGTGACCGGCAAGATTCGCGCACTGCGCCGGCGGCTGCAGGCAGTCAACCCGGCTTGCGATATCGAAGTGGATGGCGGCATCGAGGCGGAAACCCTGCCGCTGGCGGCGGCGGCGGGCGCCAACGTGTTTGTCGCCGGCACCGCGATTTTCGCGCACTCCGGCGGGGTAGCGGCCGGACTGGCCGCCTTGCGCGCGGCCTTGCCTCGCTGCGCGCGCGCTCCGCGCCGCGCCTGAGCCGCGCCTCTCCTCGTGCAAACGGCCACAACCCCGGGGCGGCGCTTCCCTGCCCTTGGCGGCGCCGCATTTTTCAGGCGGCGCGGACGCGCAGCAGCTCGTTCAACAAGGAGCGCAGCTCGCGCTGCTCGCTGTTATAGTGCAGCCGCCATTCGGACATTTCCACCCCGAATTCCTTGCGCACCGACTGCATGCCGGCGTGCAGCTCGGCCAGGCGGGCTTCGCCCGCGGCCGCCTGGGCATGCAACTCCACCAGGCGGGCGTGAAAATCGTCTTGCAGGCGGCGGAAACAGTCGGTGATCTCTTGATCCAAACGTTCCAGCCGCGCCTGATGCGCTTTAGCGCGGCGCAAGAGACGGCCTAGCACCAGCAGCATCGCCAGGAACGCGACCACCAGCGCCACGCCGGCATCCAGCATCCAGTTTGCAGGCATGCCTGCCCAGATGCTGCCCGCGAATTGCGAGTTGCCAACGCCCGCCGGTTCAAGTGACTGATAAAAACATATTTAATGACTTCTCAGGGTAATAACTTAGGCATGCCGGCTTCCATTCCAGCTAAAGCTTTGGCCGGCAGAAACTTGACAGTCATCAGGCGGCAAAGAAATGAAGCCGCTGGAGTGCCAATTTTTGGCTTGACATATTCGGCTGGGAAGCATACTCTCTTTGAGTATGTTCCAGCAGCTAACACATCTAAAGGGGGTTTATTCAGTCATGCGCACCTTGCGCGGTTCAGTGGTTCTGTTGTTGACGTGGGGAATCATCTGTCTGCCAATCTTTGCTGCATCGCCGGCCGCCATAATGACTCCTCTTTCTGGCTCAGTTTTACTTAACGGCCACTCGGTTCTGAGTGGTGAAGCGATTAAAGCCGGCGATCGGGTGCAGATCCAGGCGAATTCAGTGGCACGCCTGCAGTTTCCCGGAAGCTCGATTTATGCCAATTCGGGCAGCGAATTTGCAGTTGATTCACATGGGCTGCAACTGAACCATGGCTGGCTGGATGTCAGTGGAAAAATGTCGGTGCTGGCGGCCTGCGAAAGCATCTCCGCGGCAACCCCCAATGGCAGCTTCAGCGTGACGCGCAATGCCGACACGCTGCTGGTGCGCTCCAACCGCGGCGCGGTGGCGATTCACGGAGCCGTGAACTACACCGTTCCGGCGGGCAGAGCGGTGCGGATGCAAACGACGCCGGCAGGATCGGGCGCCGGTGGTTGCGTCTCGAAGGGAAAAGTAGTCCTGATATCCGCCACGACCGGAGCCATTGTCGGCGTGGTCACCGGCATCATCGTCCACAAAGCCTCCGAGTGCAAAGCCAACTCGAATACGGTCTGCATCGTCAGCCCGAACAAGTAAACAGATTTCCAACCGAAATCTCCAGGGCGCCCGTTGGGCGCCCTTCTTTTTTCCCCGGCTGCGCCGGCGGGCCGAGGTCCGCTAGAATACGGATGACTATGCGCCCATCCGGGCGGCTGGAGACCCGCACATGATCGCCATTACCGGGGCCGCAGGGCTGATCGGCAGCGCCCTGGTCTGGCATTGCAACCGCCAGGGACGCTCCGACCTGCTGCTGGTGGACGCGCTGGGCCGCAGCGACAAGTTTCGCAACCTCGCCGGACTCGATTTCTCCGACTACCTGGAGCGGGAGGAATGGGAATCGCGCCTGGAATCGGGCGCGCTGCCGGGCCTGGAGGCGGTGGTGCACCTCGGCGCCTGCAGCAACACCACCGAGCGCGACGGCTCCTGGCTGATGCGCAACAACTTCGGCAGCAGCCGGCTCGCCGCCGGCTATTGCCTGGCGCGCGGCATTCGCCTGATCTACGCCTCCAGCGCCGCCACCTATGGCGACGGCCGCCAGGGTTATGACGACGCCCTGGAGGGAATGGCGCGGCTGCGGCCGCTGAATAAATACGCCTTTTCCAAGCACGCCTTCGACCTCTGGGCCTGGCGTTCGGGCGCGCTCGCCACGATCACCGGGTTGAAGTATTTCAATGTCTTCGGCCCCAACGAATATCACAAAGGCGACATGCGCAGCCTGGTGGTGAAGGCCTGGGAACAGATTCAGGCGGACGGATGCGTGCGCCTGTTTCAATCCAATACTCCCGCCTATGCCGATGGCGAGCAGCAGCGCGATTTTCTCTATGTCAAGGATGCGGTGGCCATGACCGCCTGGTTTCTGGAGCATCCCGAAGCCGCCGGCATCTACAACCTGGGCAGCGGCACCGCGCGCAGTTGGAACGACCTGGTGGGAGCGATCTTTGCCGCCCTGGGCCGTCCGGCGCGGATCGAGTATATTCCCATGCCGGCGTCGCTCCAGGCCGCTTACCAGAACCATACCTGCGCCGAGCTCGGCCGGTTGCGCCGCGCCGGCTGCGGCATCGCCGCCCGTCCGCTCGAAGCCGCGGTCGAAGATTACGTTCGCAACTATCTTGCGCCCGGCGCCTGGCTCCAGCCCAGCGATCCCGGCTAGCCCACGCCGGCGGCGGGCCGCCGCGGCACATCCCCAACCGGCTCGCAAATCCGGTTGCCACACGCCGGTATCGAGTAGAAACTGATAGGTCGAGGCACGCGTGAACGACACCGAATTCATGGAGCGCGCGCTCCAACTGGCCGCCCAGGGCAGCGCGTTGGCTTCGCCGAACCCGATGGTGGGAGCGGTAGTAGTGCGCGAGGGGCGGATCGTCGGGGAAGGCGCTTACGATTATGAAGGCGTGCGCCATGCCGAAGTCCGCGCACTGCAGCAGGCTGAGGCCGCCGGCGGCAGCCAGGGCGCGACCTTGTATGTGACGCTGGAGCCCTGCAGTCATCTGGGACGCACCGGACCCTGCACCGCGGCCTTGATCGCCGCCGGCGTGCGCCGGGTGGTGGCGGCCATGTCCGACCCCAATCCCCTGGTGCATGGCCGCGGCTTCGAGCAACTGCGCGCCGCCGGCATCGAGGTCGAGACCGGCCTCGGCGAGCAGCGGGCGCGGCGCTTAAACGAGGCCTATAGCAAGTGGATCCGCACCGGCCAGCCGTGGGTGATTCTGAAAGCCGGCATGACGCTGGACGGGAAGATCTCCACCCCGCCCTCGCGGCTCGACGACGGCATGCGCACCCACGAATGGATCACCTCGCCCCAAGCGCGCTGGCACGTGCACCAACTCCGCCACCAGCAGGACGCGATCATGGTCGGGGTCGGCACCGTGATCACCGACAATCCGCTGCTCACCGACCGCACCGGGCTGCCGCGGCGCCGCCCGCTGCAGCGCGTCATTCTCGATTCGACCCTGCGCCTGCCCCTGGATTCGCGCGTGGTGCAAACCGCGCGCGAAGACGTGCTGGTTTTCTGCACCTTCGCCGAAAATCACAAGCGGCGCGCGCTGGAACGCGCCGGTGTGCGCGTGTGGCAGGTCGCAGCCCAGGCCGGACGCACCGAGATCGAGTCGGTTTTGCGCCGCCTGGGCGACATGAATCTGCTCTCGGTGATTGTCGAAGGCGGATCGCTGGCCAATTGGGCGGTGCTCAATTCCGGCTGCGTGGATAAAGTGTTTCTCTACTACGCCCCTAAGATTCTCGGCGGCGCCGAATCGGTGCCGCTGGCCGGCGGCGAAGGCTATCGCCGCCTGGAGGAAGCCGTCACCCTGGAGGAATATTTTCTCCACCGCTTCGGCCCGGATTTCGCCGTGGAAGGCTACGTCGCCAAGACCGCTTCCCCCGCCGAATTGGGGCGCTTGCGCGCAGAAGCGGTACGCTAAGGCGGATGATGCCGCTCTATTTAATTGCTATCCTCGGGTTGTGGGCGGGCGGGGGCCCTCGCCCGCCGGCCTTACCCACCGCCACGGCGCCGGCGCCTGTCCGGGCCGTCCCCGCGGTTCCGGCGCGGGCGCGTTTCCGCGACCTGCCGCTGCCCGGACGTCCCACCCGCTTCGATTACGAAAGCTACGATCCGCTGCGGCATCTGCTCTTCATCGCCCACCTGGGCGACAGCCAGGTGCTGGTCTTCGACACGCATAGCCAAAAGCTGGTGCATGTCATCCGTGGCATCGCCAAAGTCCATGGCGTGCTGGCCGTGTCCGCGCTGGGCCGGGTGTATGCCTCGGCGACGGGCAGCAATCAGGTGGCCGTCATTGACGAAAAAACTTTTCAGGTGGTGGCGCGCGCGCCCGCCGGCGTGTACCCCGACGGCCTGGCCTACGATCCGAAAACCCGCGAAATCTACATTTCCGACGAAGCCGGCGGCACCGACACCGTGATCGCGGCCGGCAGCAATCGCCGCGTCGCCACCATCCCGCTGGGCGGCGAAGCCGGCAACACGCAATACGATCCCGTCAGCGGGTTGATCTTCGTGGATGTGCAAACCGAAAACCGCTTAAAAGCGATCGCTCCGGCCCGGCACGCGATCGTGGCTTCCTACGCTTTACCCGGCTGCCGGCACGATCACGGGCTGAATATCATCGCGCCGTTGCGGCTGGCCATGATCGCCTGCGACGGCAATGCGCGGCTGCTCGCTTTCAGCCTGCGCACCCACCGCGTGATCGCCCGCTTCCCGGTCGGCCCCGATCCCGACGTGCTGGCCTGGGACGCGGGACGGCGCCGGCTCTATGTCGCCGCCGAAAGCGGCGTGGTGGCGGCGTTCGCGGTTCACGGCTCCGCCTCCGCGCCGCGCGTCGAAACGCTGTGGCGGCGGTATGTGGCCCGCGAAGCTCATTCGATCGCCGTGGATTCCGAGCACCGCCTCTATCTCCCCCTGGAAAACCTCCATGGGCATCCCGTGCTGCGGATTCTCGCTCCGGGCTTTGGCGAACCGCTTCGCGGCCGCTCCCGGCATGGCCTAAACTGATACGCATGTTCACCGGCATCGTCACCGCTTGCGGGCAAGTGGCCGCCTACACGCCCCGGCGCGGCGGCGGGGCGCAGTTGGCGCTCGACGCGGCTGGATTGAAGCCGCGCCCGCGGCCCGGCGACAGCATTGCCGTCAACGGCTGCTGCCTCACCGTCGAGCGGGCGCGCGCCGGCCGTCTGCAATTCACCCTGGCGCCGGAGACCGTCGAGCGCACCGCGCTGCGGCGGCTGGCGCGCGGCGACCAGGTCAGCCTCGAAGCCGCGCTCCGCGCCGGCGACCCGCTCGGCGGCCATTGGGTGCAGGGACACATTGACGCCGTCGGCACGCTGCTCGGCCTGAAGCGTTTGCCCGGTTCGAGCCCAGCCGGGGCGGGAAATTATTGGCTCAGCCTCCGCCTGCCCGAGGCGCTGCTTCCTTTCGTGGTCTGGAAAGGCTCGCTGGCGGTCGAGGGCATCAGCCTCACCGTGGCCCGACTGGAGGGCCGCCGCGCCGGGTTTGCCATCATTCCTTACACCTACCGCCATACCCATCTCCGCGCGCTCCCGCCTGGCGCGCCGCTAAACCTGGAAGCCGACATCCTCGCCCGCTATCTGGCGCGCTGGCTGGAAACCCGGCCCAGCCCGAAAAAACATTCGCGTCCGGCCGCCCTCGCGGCGGCGCGCGCCGTCGTGCCATAATCCAAACGGCAGAATGCGATTACAGAACCCATCCGGCCACGGGCGTCGAAGCCATCTGCTGCGCGCCGGCCTGGCGGCGGCGGCAGCGGCCTTTTTCGGCTGCCCCTCTCCCGGCGCGCCGGCCTCCGCGCCGCCGCCGGTCACGGTGCAGCCACATTGGCGCCGCGTGACCGGCATTTCCCGAGCCACCCCGACGCTGCAGGTGGTGGTGAATCCGCTGCTGCGCCCCGGCTCGCCCATTCATGACGCGGCGTTCCAGGCGCTGAAAAAATTGGGCGCGAACGATGTGCGCTTCGTCCCCTGGCTGCCCTATCCCCGGCTGGCGGTGGCCGAACTGCAGCCTCCGGCCCGCGGACGCACGCATTGGGATTTCTCGCTGCTCGATCCCATCGTGCTCGATTTCTTCCGCGCCACCCGCGGCCATAGCCGCATCGTGAATTTCAGCACCATCCCGCAATGGATGTTCGCCACCCGTCGTCCGGTCGCATATCCCGCCGATCCCGATCAGGTGAATTGGAGTTACGAGCAGGGCCGGCGGCTGCGCGATCCTTCCATGCGGCAGGTCGCCGGCTATTACGCCCGGCTGGTGAGCTGGTACACCCGCGGCGGTTTCCGCGATGAATATGGGGTCTGGCACGGCTCCGGCTATCATCACCGGATTCAGTACTGGGAAGTGCTCAACGAGGTGGATTTCGAGCACTCCATGAGCCCCCGCTTTTATACCCGGCTCTACGACCGCGTCACCGCCGCGATCCGGCGCGTGGCGCCGCGCATGAAGTTTGTCGGCGCGGCGCTGGCCATGCCCTCGCTGCACCCGGAATTTTTCGAGTATTTTCTCAATCCGCGGCATCATCGCCGGGGGGCGCCGTTGAACATGATTTCCTATCATTTCTACGCCAGCCCCACCCCCCGCCAGACGCTGGACGACTGGCAATACACCTTCTTCGACCAGGCCGACCACTTCCTCGACAGCGTGCGCTACATCCAGGCCCTGCGGCGGCGGCTGGCCTGGAGCACGAAAACCGACGTGGACGAACTGGGTTGCATCCTGCCGCACGACACCGCGCCCCGGCTGGCGCGGCCCATACCGGCGCGCTACTGGAACCTCTGCGGCGCCATGTACGCCTATCTGTATGCGCGGCTGGCCGGGCTGGGCGTGCAGGTGGCGGGCGAATCGCAACTGGTCGGCTATCCCAGCCAGTTTCCCAGCGTCACCATGCTCGACTGGCGGAACGGCCGTCCGAACGCCCGCTACTGGATTCTGAAATTGCTGCTCGCCCACTTCCATGCGGGCGACCGCCTGGCCGACGCCTCTTCCAGCAGCGCGGCGGTTTTTGCCCAGGGGTTCATCACGCCGCGCGGCCGGCGGGAACTGCTGCTGATCAACAAGCGCAATCGCGCCATCGAGGTGGCGCTGCCCGGCGCCGGCGGCGCCGCGGTGGAATCGGTCAGCTCCCCCGACTCGCCGCCGGCGCGGGCGAAGCTGCAAGCCGGCCGCATCGCACTGGCCCCGTTTGAAGTCAGCGTGATCGCCTGGCCGCGCCATTAGCGCCCCGCCGGCGGCCCCGGCCGCCGTAGCCCGCCCGCTCCCGCTTAAAATAAAATAGTGGGGTCCGCCGCGCGGCGATCTGCCCCGGAATTGCCGCCCTCGATGAAATCCAGCGATGCCCGCCATTGATCTCCAGGACGTGTCGAAGATCTACGGTTCTGTAACCGCGCTGGACCAGGTATCGCTGCGGGTCGAGGCGGGCGAGTGGCTGGCGGTGATGGGGCCGTCGGGCTCGGGTAAAACCACCCTGGTCAATCTGGCCGGCTGCCTCGATATCCCCTCCTCGGGCTCGGTCTGGGTGGACGGCGTGGATGTCTCCTCGTTCTCCCGCCGCGAGCTGGCGCGCTTCCGGGCCGAGAAGATCGGTTTCATTTTCCAGCAATTCCATCTGGTGCCTTATCTCACGGCGCTGGAAAATATCCTGCTGGCGCAGTATTTTCACAGCCTCGCCGACGAAACCGAGGCCATGGCGGCGCTGGAGCGGGTCGGCATGGCGGACCGCGCGCGCCATCTTCCCGGCCAGCTTTCCGGCGGCGAGCAGCAGCGGGTCTCGATCGCGCGCGCGCTGATCAACGACCCCGCCATCATTCTCGCCGACGAGCCCACCGGCAACCTCGACGAGCGCAACGAGGAAGCGGTGATGGAGCTGCTGCGGGGGGCGCATCTGGCCGGCAAGACGCTGGTGATGGTCACCCACGACCCCACCATCGCCCGCTACGCCGACCGCCGCATTCAACTGCACCACGGCCGGATTACCGACATCAGCATCTTTTCCGAAGCCGACGAACCCCAGTTCGACGAAGTCCTCAGCCAGCTCTGGACGCTGCGCGAAAACCACGAGCCGCTCAGCAACGACCGGCTGCGCATCACCGGCCCGCTGACGCTGGGGCGCGCGCTCGCGGCCATGGCGGCGCGCGGCTGGCTGCGCCAGGACCAGGACCGGATTACGCTGCTGGCGGAGGGTGAAAAGCGCGCCGGCGACCTCATCCGCCGCCACCGCCTGGCCGAGTTGCTGTTCAGCCGCACCTTCGAGCTGCGCAACGAGACCGAACTCGAAGCCCAGGCTTGCCGCTTCGAGCACAGCCTCAGCCCGGAAGCGACGGCGCGCATCTGCACCTTCCTTGGCCATCCCCGCGCTTGTCCCCACGGCAGCCCCATTCCGCCGGGCGAGTGCTGTCCCAACGGGCTCGGCGCCGCCGCCGTCTCGCGGCGCGAATCCCGCTAAGCCGGCCGCCGGCCGGCCGCTTTATGGCATGATGAGCTTATGAGCCTGGGAACGGAACGCTACCGCAACCTGGATCCGCACGATTCCCGCGAGATCTTCTATGGCGCCCAGCAGCACGAGGGCCTAGTGCTGACCACGCTGGATAAAGCGGTCAATTGGGTGCGCAAGAACTCCATCTGGCCGATGACCTTCGGCCTGGCTTGCTGCGCAATCGAGATGATGTCCATGTCGGCCTCGCGCTTCGATATCGCTCGCTTCGGCGCCGAAGTTTTCCGCCCCTCGCCGCGGCAATCCGACCTGATGATCATCGCCGGCCGGGTGTCCCAGAAAATGGCGCCGGTCATTCGCCAGCTTTATGAACAAATGCCCGAGCCCAAGTACGTCATCAGCATGGGCGCCTGCGCCACCTCCGGCGGCGTATTCAACAACTATGCCGTGGTGCAGGGCGTCAATCAGGTCGTGCCGGTGGATGTGTATGTGCCCGGCTGCCCGCCCCGCCCGGAGCAGTTGATCTATTCCATCCTGATGCTGCAGAAAAAGATCGAGGATGAGCGCGGCAGCTTCGTTCGCGCCCTCAACCGCGTCCGCACGCCCACCGAGGAATCGCCCGCGGCCACGCGCTAAATCCTTGCAGCCGCCGCGGCGGCGCCGTTTCCTGCTATGCTGCAGGTTTGTTCCCGCCCGCTTTGTGGGCGGCTGGTTCCATGCTCCCTACCCGCGATCAAGCCCTCGCCCTGCTGCACGAATACACCCACTCGGAAAGCCTGCGCAAGCACGCGCTGGCGGTCGAAGCCTGCGTGCGCGGCTATGCCCGCCGCCTGGGCGGCGACGAGGAGTTGTGGAGCATCACCGCGCTGCTGCACGATTTCGATTACGAGCGCTGGCCCGATCCACCCCACCATCCGCTCGAAGGCAACCGCATCCTCACCGAACTGGGCTATCCGGAAGCGCTGCGCCACGCCATCCTGGCCCACGCCGATTACACCGGCGTGGCGCGGGAATCGCCGCTCGACAAGGTGTTGTTCGCCTGCGACGAGCTGGCCGGCTTCATCACCGCCTGCGCGCTGGTAAAGCCGAATAAGAGCCTGTCCGAGGTCGAGGCCGCCTCGGTGAAACGCAAGCTCAAAGACAAAGCCTTCGCCCGCTCCGTCAGCCGCGAAGACATCGTGCGCGGCGCCGAAGAGCTTGGCCTGCCGCTCGAGCAGCACATCGCCAACTGCCTGGAAGCCATGCAGGCAGCGGCGCCCGCCCTGGGCCTGGCCGGCGCCGCGGCGATTTAAACCCCCGCGCCGGCCAAATCCGGATTCTTCCCCGGTTAAATTAATTCATCGTTGGCGGGGCGTTGGGCAGCGTCACGATCGCCGCCGGCGCCTGCCCGGCCGGATACGGGCTGCCCGGCAAAGCCGCCAGCGCCCCGCTGGCGGGATTCACACTAAATCCTAAAATGTCGCCCGAAGCGGAATCGGTGACGTAGAGCAAAGAACCGGGATCAACCTTTTCCAACAATCCCTGGCCGTTATAGGCAATCCCGCTGCCCGTATTGAACGCCAAATCGGATGGCGCCACTCCGGCGGCATATTGGCCGATCGCGGCCAGGTTGCCCTGGCTATCCGTGCCGGCATTCACCAGAAATCCGGCGCGGTCGAGAATATACGTCGGATTCATCGCAGATAAATTGGAAGTCAAGGTTTGCATCATCCCCTCAGGCTGCGATCCCAGCCGGTAGGGGCTGCCGGGTAAAAGCGTCAAGCCGCCGCCTTGGAAGCTGTAATTAAATCCCAAAATCATTCCATCTTCCGGGCAGAAAGCATACAAATAAGTTCCATAGATGCTAAATTCCAAACTCGATACCGGATGGGACGCACCTGACAGCGGGAATTCGTTGCCGGCCGGCGCTTGCGGCGAGAGCGTCTGCGGGTCTAATTTGAAATGCCAGAGCGCCTGCCCGCCGCTGGTGGAATTAGGATCGGGTCCGGCGATGTACAAATCATAGTTCGCCACGGCCAGCGTCGTGGCCGGCACAGGGGCGGGCACGGGCTGGCCTTGCGCTTGCACCGCGGGCTGACTGCCGCCGGATAAAACGTAGGTGGAAAGCGTTTGATCGCCGGCATTGGCCACATACATGGTAATGTCATAGCCGATTTCCACATTCCCCACCGCCAGCTCGACCGGGTCCTTGCCGGTTGCAATCGGGCTGCCCTCGATCGCCGTCAACTTGCCCGTATTGGCATCCGCTTCATAAACGCTCAGCGTATTGGCCGCCGAATCCAGCAGCGCAACGTACTCGCCGCCTTGCACATCGCTCAAGGCCATCAACTGATAGCTCGTGGGCAAGGGCGACGCCAGCGCCAGCGTCGCCAGCGGCTTCAGGCTGTAGTCTAATCCTATGGTGTAGCTGTCCAGCGTTCCCGATGCATCGTTGGCGGCATAGGCGAATCCAAAATTACTCACCGTCGGCAGCGGCAGTTTGGGAAAAATAACGACGGGAGCGTTATTGCCGCCGCAGCCGGCCAGCGCCATTAGCAACGCGGTCAGGCCAATCGCGATTACGTTCAACCGCAACCGTTTCACGCGCTCAGATTAGATAAGCGATACCGACGAGTCAAACGAAAAACGCGGCATTAAACGGCCATACGCCATTGGTCATGTGTTTTTGGCGTTCGGGCAGACATGGCGCGCCGTTTTTCAGGCTGCGCGCCGGATGATCGCCGTGACGCCCCCGACCGCGGCGCCATAGCAGACGTGCGAAGCCAGGGCGCGAACGTGATTTTGCCAGGGAAATTCCCGCGGCGGAGCGGAGAGCCCCATCACCGTGGTCATCAACTCGTCGCCCAACAGCCAAACCGAAGCGCCGAAGGCCAGGCCGCCGCGAAATTTATGCCGCGGGGCCAGGGCGCCGTAGGCGGCGGCCAGGCCGATGCCGTACCCCCAGTGCATCGCGCTGGAGAGGCGCTTGAGTTGCTCGGACGAGAGGTCCTTTTGCAGCAGGCCCTGCCCAACTCGACGCGCCAGCACCTCAAAGGGCAGCTCCGGCCGCAGGCGTTCTTCACGCTTGCGCACGTCTTCGGGCTCCAGAGCGTATAGCCATTGGCTGACTTTCCCCAGCAGCAGCAAGCCGGCTGCGCCCCCGGCGGCTCCCGCCACGGCGCCCAGCCAGCGATTGCGATGTTGTTCCGCCATAATGCGCCACCTCGCGGCAAAACAGACAGCCATTGCAGATGATCCCCGGCGGGAGCGAGTTGTTTCAGCTCTGCTTCCCCCAATATGCCTGATCGCATCGGCAGACATGAACCTAGCTTGATACTAGACCGCGCTGGGAAAGGATGCCGGTTTGCCGATATGATGATGACGGCTCTGGCTTTTTGCGGAATTGGACCCTTGCTGCCGTTGCGGCGTGCCCGGCCGGGACGGCAGGCTGTATTGTGTTTCTTCCGGCAAGCACTCCGCGCTGAAGCGTGAAACTGCCACGCCCCACCGCCAATCACCGGCTGAATGAATTGATCGGACTGCTGGTCTTGGTCCTGGCGACCCTGCTGCTCCTCTCCCTGCTTTCCTATCAGCCCGCCGACCCTTCGCTGAACACCGTCGGCGCCGGCGCGCCGGCCAACTGGATCGGCCCGGCCGGCGCAACCCTGGCCGACTTGCTGTTTCAAATCTTTGGCCTGGGCGCCTTTTTACTGGTGGCCGGCATCGCCGGTTATGGCTGGAAATGGTTCATCATGCCGCCGCGCGCAGGCGCGCCGCTCTCCCGCGGCACGGGCGTGCTGCTCAGCGCCCTGGCGCTCGGCGCCGCCTTGGCTCAATGGCCGCATCCCTTGCTCTGGCGCGGCCGGACGTCGCTGGCCGGCGCCCTGGGCACCTGCCTCGCGTCGGTGCTGGTCTCCGGCTTCAACCACACCGGCGCCGGCATCCTGACCCTGGCGCTGGCGCTGTGCGGTGTCTTTCTTGCCACCACGTTTTCCTTCCGCAGCAGCCGCATCTGGCTGGCGGCGCGCATGCCCGGCTGGGCGCAGCCGCTGCTCGGCCGGTTGCGGGCGCTCTGGGAAAACTGGCAAAGCCGGCGTGCCGCGCGCCGTGAACGGCGCCGCGCCCGCGCCGCCGAACGCGAAGCCGCAGCCGCCGCGCGCGTTGCCCCGCCGGTCATCCCCGCCAGCTTTACCCCGGCGCGCGCCCAAGTCTCCCAATTCGAAGACGCTTCCACCCGCGCCCGGCGCGAACTATTGGCCGCCGTCGCTGCGGGGAATGCCGGCACGGCAGCCTCGGCTCGCGCCGCGTCTGCCGCCGCGGCGCCGCAGCGCGGACGCGACCAGGATTTGGCCGCAGAGGCGGAGCCCAGGGTCATGCCCCTGCAGGAAAGCGCGCGCGCCTCGCTCGCGCCGGTGCGGCTCCGCCCCGACGGCTACAAAATGCCCTCCAGTTCCCTGCTCCACGAGCCCGATACGGCGGAGAAGGTGGATGAGGAAGAGCTGCGCCGCCTGGCCCTGATCTTGAAGGCCAAGATGGAAGAGTTCGACGTCCGCGGCCAGGTGACTCAAATCAACCCCGGTCCGGTCGTCACTACTTACGAATTCAAACCCGAAGCCGGCATCAAGTACAACCGCATCCCCGCCCTGTCGGACGATCTCTGCCTGGCGCTCGAAGCCGAATCGGTGTACATCGAGCGCATTCCCGGTAAAAGCACGGTCGGCATCGAAGTGCCCAACCGCCTGCGGGAAACCATCATGCTGCGCGAGGTGGTCGAATCGCGCGAGTTTCACGACTCCGGCTCGCGCCTGACCATGGCCCTGGGCAAGGATATCAACGGCCGCATCGTCATTACCGACCTCGCCGCCATGCCGCACCTGCTCATTGCCGGTTCGACCGGCTCGGGCAAATCCGTCGCCCTCAACTGCATTCTGACCTCGCTGCTGTACAAATCCACCCCCGATGAAGTGCGCTTCATCCTGGTGGATCCCAAACGGCTGGAGTTGGGCGTGTACGAGGGCATTCCCCACCTTTTCACCCCCATCATCACCGAGGCCCGGCAGGCGGCGAACGTGCTCCGCAACGCCACCCGCGAGATGGAACGCCGGCTGAAGCTGCTGGCGTCGCGCGGAGTGCGCGGCATTGCGCAATATAACAAGCTGTTTGAAAAATCCGCCCCCGGCCTTTTCGACCAGATCGAAGCCAACCCCGACGACCGTCCGCTGCCCTACATCGTGATCATCATTGATGAGCTTGCCGACCTGATGATCGTGGATGCCAAAAACGTGGAAGAATCCATCACCCGGCTGGCGCAGATGGCGCGCGCGGTCGGCATCCACCTGGTGCTAGCCACCCAGCGCCCCTCGGTGGACGTCATCACCGGCCTGATCAAGGCCAATTTTCCCGCCCGCATTTCCTTCCGGGTGGCGACCAAGGTGGATTCGCGCACGATTCTCGACGCCCAGGGCGCCGAAGCCCTGCTGGGCAAAGGCGACATGCTCTTCCTGCCGCCGGGCAGCGCCCGCCTGCACCGCGTGCACGGCGCGTTCGTCAGCGAAAAAGAAATCGCCGCCGTGGTCGAGTTCTGGAGCAGGCAGGGCGAGCCGCAGCTCAACGACAGCTTCCTCAAGCCGCCTCCGGAAGCAGCGGAGGAGGCGGAGTTCGAACCGGACGAGGACGGCGGCGCCGGCGGCGGCGGCGATAGCGACGACCCGATGTACGAAGATGCCGTGCGCGTCGTGCTCGAATACGGCAAGGCCAGCACCTCGCTGCTGCAGCGGCGGCTGCGCATCGGCTACGGCCGCGCCGCCCACCTGATTGACCTGATGTACAACGACGGCATCGTCGGCCCCGCCGACGGCCCCAAGCCGCGCGAAGTGCTCAAGCGCCCCGACTGGCTGCGCGAAGTGGACGAGGCGCTGCGCTAGCTAGCTAGACGACGCTCGCGGCGTTTTCCTTTTCCGGCTCGGCCATCGCGGCCGGCAGCATCCGCTGCGCCCTAAACCCGCGCCGCGCCCGCCAGAAAAAGCAATATCCTCGCGCCGGCAGCGGATTGGCGATGCTATCGCAGAGCAGATGCAGCGCCGCGCCCGCCCAGGCCGCCCACCCGATTGCGATCCCATGCGGCAGGGCGCCGGCCGCCGGCCGGGAAGCGAAGGCGAGCAGCAGCGCCCCCGCGGCGGCCCATTCCCAGCCATGCAGCGGCAGTACCAGGCGGCGCATGCGGTGGTGATAGAAGAAATCGGCAAAATCGCGGCCGCCGCGCCAGCGCCGCCCCTCGCGATAGAAGTCGAAAGCATGATCGAGATCAATCAAGGTGCCGGCGGCCAGGCAGGCGGCGGCGCCGTCCCACCCCGTCCAGGGCGACAAGGCCAGTCCCAATGCGGCGGAAACCGCAACATGCACCACCGGCTTCATGCCTGCTTTCGACCTCGTCGTTTCGAGGGGATGCCCGAGCGCCGGATTTCACGAAACCTGCGACGAGCCCGCGGCCAATATTTCTATCGTAGCAAAATCAATTCACGCCCTCAGGCCAGGCGCGCGGGCAGCAGAATGCCGGCCAGATTCTGCAGGTAATGCTCGTCGCTGAGCGGCGCGGTGATTTCCTCGGGAAAACGCACCCGCGCCTCGAAATAATCTCGCAGCTCGCGATAGAGGCCGAGCCGGGCGGGGGCGTCGAATTCCTGGCGGCGCAGCAGCGCGGCCACCAGCAGGCGGGTTTCCGCCGGCGTCGCGATCTGGCGAATCCGGTACGCCGGAACGGTGCAGGCTTTCATCGAGTTGAACTTCTCCGGACGCAGCGCTGCGAAGTCGCCGGCCGGCGCGCCGGCTTCGCAGACCACGACGGTCGAGGCGAGCATGTCTCCCAGGCGCTGAAAATGCCGGTTGAGCACGGCCGCGGCGCCGCCCGCCAGATAGAGCAGCGGCAGGGCGTCAATCACGCGCATGAGGTTGCGCGTGACCACCTGCGGCGGGGTCAGCGGCAGGCCGCGCGCATCCACCACGCGCAATTTGAAGACGCGCTTGCCCAGGGTTTGCCCGCGCCAGAACCACTCCAGCGCGATGCCGTAGCCGACCGAGAGCACAAACTCCAGCAGGGTGAGCAAAGCGGCTCCGTAGAAGGAAGCGCCGAAGATCAGGCCCACGCCGGTCGAAACCAGCGAGATCGCCGCGCCCACCGCCGCCAGGTCAATCGCCAGCGCCAGGCAGCGCTGGGCCGGGCCGGCGAGTCGAAGATCGAAGCGCAGCCCTTCGGGCGTGGTCAGCGTCAACCGCCGCTCGCTCGTCATCGCCGCGCCTCCACGCCCGCGGCGGGTGCAATGGCTGCGCCGGCGGGCGGCTTGCCCTTTCGGCCGGCCAGGCTGAAATACAGCGTGAGCGCGGCCAACTCCGACAGTCCGAAGGCAATCTGGTAAGGCTCCAGGCCGGGCCCGTGATGCTGGGAATAAAAGCCCTCGATGACGCCGGCCCACACCAACATGCACGCCAGCCCGCCGATAATGACGGTCAGATCGGGCAGCAGCGCCCGCAGCCGCTGGCTGCGGCTTTCGCGCCCGCGCTGCAGCAAACCGGCAGCAATCAGGAACCCTCCCTGCCCGCCGATCAGCATGGCGGGAATTTCAAAGGCGCCGTGCGGCAAAAGCCAGGAGGCGGCGAAGGCGCCAAAGCCGGCCAACCCGTAGCGCGCCACCACCGCGCCCAGCAGCGCTCCATTCATAAAAAGCATCGCGGCCGTACCGAATCCCAAGGTCACCCCCAGAAACAGAACCAGCAGCGTGACGCGGATATTGTGGGTCATCAATCCCGCCGCGAAGGCGGATTCGGTGCGCGGGTTGAGCAGCGGGCTGGGGTGATGCTCCTCCTGCGCCACCCGCTTTCCCGGGTGTTGGAGGTAGCCGGCCGGCAGCAGGATATTCACCGCCACCGGATCGACGCTCACCGCCACGCCGGCGACAACGGCGCCGGCCAGCGTGATCGCCACGCTCAAGGCGAACAGGCGGATGTGCTTGCGGAAGACCTGCGGAAAGAGCACGGCCAGGCGGCCGGCGCCGCGCAGTACGTCTTTCGCCTGCATTCGCTCGCGCGACTGGTAAAGTTCCCCGTACGCCCGCGCCACCAGTTGGGTCAGGTAGCGCTCCAGGTCCGTCGCGCTCGCGCCGTTCTGCACGCGGGTCAGCGCCCAGCCGGCCCGGCTGTAGAGCTGTTGGAAACGGTCCCATTCCTCCAGCTCCAGCGGCCGGTGTCCGGGCTCGAAGCGCAGCAGCAGCCCTTCCAGCTCCTGCCAGTAGCGCCGCTCGCGCCCGGCGAAACGCTCCAGGTCTAAAATCACAGCGCCTGCCTCCGTTTGGCCTCCAAATAGGTTTCGACCACGCTCAACAAAAACTGGCGCGGACCGGCGAAGCGCACGGTCACGCCGCAACGGGCCATCTCGCGCCGGTAAGCATCCAGGCGCAGGTACTCGCGGTGGCCGGCGAGACGGGCATAAATTTCGGGCAGGGATGCGGCCGGCGGGCGGCGGCCCTCGAACATCCGCTCCACTCCTTCCGGCAGCAGGCAGTGCACCGAAACCAGGTGATTCCGCGCCAGCGTGGCGATGGCATCAAACAGGCTGTCGGCAATGCCTGGCTCGCTCACATCGGTCAGCAGAAGAAATTGCGAGCGGCGGCGCACCAGGCTCGCAACGTTCGCCAGCAGCAGATCGAATTCGGGGTTGACCCGCTCGCTTTTCAGCCGCAGCAGCCGCTCGCGCACGCGGTTAAACTGGGCCGGCCCCGCGGCGGCGCGCAGCATCGAGGTCAGCGCATCGGCAAACGTAAACAGCCCGTATGCATCACCTAACTCGGCGCAGGCGGCCAGCAGCGCCAGCGTGGCATCGGCATAGAGATCGAGCTGGGACGCACTGCCCTCCGCCGGCCGCAGCGCGCTCAGCCGCGCGTGGTCCACGCCGACATAAATGCGCTGCATCTGTTCCCACTGGAACAGCCGCGTGACCGGGTATCCGCGCCGCGCCGTCGCCTTCCAACTGACCTCCGGGTAGGCATCGCCGGGCAGGTATTCGCGCAGCCGGTCGAATTCGCGGCCCTGACCGGTAGGAAGCTGCTGCCGCATGCCGGTGACAAACTGGTAGAGCGGACTCGCCAGCACGGCCCGCCATCCCGGCCGCCAGTCCGGATAAACCTTCAGCGCCACCGGCAGCGAAAGCTCGCCCAGCACCTTCCAAAGACCCAGCCGCGACGGCGCCTGCACCCGGGCCTGCAGGCCGGCATAAAGCCCGCGGTGCCGGGGATGAAATCCGGCCTCCCAACGCACTGCGCCTGCCGCGGCCAGCGGAATCTCGGCCGCCTCCGCCGGCGCGCCGCAGGCGGCGAGTTCCGGCCCATGAAAGGCCAAACCAATCCGCGCCGGTGGAAGCGGTTTTGGCGAACGGCGTTGAAAGAACAGAGGCACGATGCCGCTGCGCCCTTCGGTCAGGCGCGCCACCGCCTCGACACCTATCCGCAGCCGGCGCGCTTGCCGCCAGCCCCATACGAGATCGAGCGCGGATGCCGCGGCCAGCGCCAGCGCGGCGGCCGGGGCGAGCAGGGCGCCGGCCCGCGAGAACGGAGCCAGGATGACTAGCAGCACGATCAGCGCCCAAAGCTGGAGAAACAAGCGCCCCGGCGCGACCCGCAGCCGGCCGCAACTTACCCATTCCAGCGCGGGGGCCCGCGGCTGCGCCGTGGGCGCGCTGGATGCGGGCAACGCAACTGGAACTGCGGTAGCCATGTTCTGCCTGTGGAATGCGCGCCGGCTAAAAATCATTCCCTCTGGCGCGCTTACCTGGGCACCTCCACCGCCGCCAAAATTTCCTGGATCGTCTCGGGAACCGTCACGCCTTCGAGTTCGAACTCCGGCTTCAGCACCAGGCGATGCTCCAGCACCGGCCGGGCCAGATCCTTGATGTCGTCCGGGGTCACGAACTCGCGGCCGCGAATGGCGGCCAACACCCGGGATGCGCGCACGAAGGCCAGCGTGGCCCGCGGCCCGCCGCCCACCAGCACCGCAGCGTGGCTCCGGGTTTCGCGCACGATCCGCACGATATAACGGCCCAGCTCGTCCTGCAGGGTCAGCGCCGAGGCCAGGCGCAGCGCCGCCGCCATTTGCGGCGCGGTGATCGCGGGCGCGCAGTCCTCGTCCAGGCGGCTTTCCGGCGCCGTTCCGCCGGCTTGTCTTCGCGCCAACTCTTCCTCCGCCTCCAGTTCCGGATAATCCATGTTGATCTTGAGCAGGAAGCGGTCTTTCTGCGCCTCGGGCAGCGCGTAGGTGCCCTGGTGCTCGATCGGATTCTGCGTAGCGAAGACGGTGAAGTGCGGCGGCAGCGCGTAGGTCACGCGATCAATCGTGACCTGCCGTTCCTGCATCGCCTGCAACAGCGCCGATTGCGTCTTGGCGGGGGCGCGGTTGATTTCGTCGGCCAGCAGGAAACCCGTAAAAATCGGCCCTTTCACCAGGCGGAACTCCTGCGTGCGCAAATCGAAGACGTTGGTGCCGGTAATATCGGCGGGCATCAGGTCGGGGGTGAACTGGATGCGCTGGTAATCCGAGCTCACGGCCCGCGCCAGGGCGCGCACCAGCAGCGTTTTGGCGACTCCGGGCGCGCCTTCGACCAGGGCGTGGCCGCCGCTGAAAATCGTCACCAGCGCATAATCCAGCACGGATTCCTGCCCGATCAGCACTTGCGCCACCCGGCGGCGCACCTCCGCAATCGTTTCCGGCAGCGAGGGTTGAGATTGCACAGCGGTGGTAGCGTCAGCCACGCCCGGCCTCCTTTAAATTTTCCCGCGAGCCCGCGCGCGAAGGCGCCAGCAGCTCGCGTAAGCGATTGAACGTTTCGATTTCCCCGCCGCCAGACCGTTCCGCCAGCCAGCGCTCCAGCGGGGCCTGGCGGGCCGCCTTGCCCGGCTCGCGGCAGTATTCGCGGATGCATAGCCGGAGCAGCCCCGCCGGCGGAATAATGCGCTGCAACAACCGGCTGGCAGCCGGCACCCGTTGCGACGGCAATGCGGTGACCGGCTCGGGGACGGGCTCATCGGACAAGGGCGCCAGCAGGTGCATCCACTGCATCCAGGCGTAAAACAGCACCAGCAGCACGATCGCAAGCAGCGCGGGTAGGAGCCGGTAGCGCTGCAACAGCCAGAACATGCCGGGATTGTCTTCGATGCCGTGCACGGTTTCGTCCACCATTACCCGGGAACGGCCGCCAAGCAGCCAGCGGTCGAACGGAATCGCGCCGGCCACCGCCTGCGCCGCCGCGCTGCCCGACGAGGCCCGCCGCAACACCCGGTTCGTCAGCGGCCGCGGGTCGGTCATTACGATCAGCCGGCCGCGGCCAAAACTGCGCTCGACCACCAACGGCGCCCGTAAGCTGGCCGCGGTCACGCAAGTTTGCCAACCGCGGCCCGGCAATAACTCATATCCGGTATGGAACGGAATCGGGCCCGGCGCCCAAAGCGCGCCTCGCGCCGCGCCCCAGGTCCAGACCCGATGCGGCAAGCTCTTCGCCTGTAATTGCAGATGCCGCCAGAACAGCAGCGGAGCGGGTGGCGCTGCCGGGCGCGGCTTAGCCTGGCCGCCCTGGTCCGATTTATCCGCGGTGGCTTGGGACGCGGATTGCGCGCCGGAACGCTTCGGCTGCAGCGGCAGTTGCATCGGGCCGCTCAACACTACCCGTCCGCCCGCGCGAACGAAGCGCAGCATGGCTTCCAGTTGGGATTCAGCTAACCGCCCGGGCGCCAGGATAAAGACCGTCGTCGCCCAGGGCCGTAAATCGTCGAAACGCCAACGCCGCTCGTGCCGGATGACGCTGACATGCAAGGCCGCCAGGCTGTCGAAAAAGCCGCTGGCGCCTTCCGGAGCGCTGCTGATGCTCGAAGCCCCGCCAAAAGCTTTGGTGCGGTATTGCCGCAGCACCAACACAGCCGCGAAGACCATGAACCCGGCAAGGGCCGCGGCCAGCGCCGGCAAGATAACGCGCGAGCGGCGGTTGCCGTGGCTCATCGCGGCAGCACCTCCCGCTGCGCCGCGAGAAAGCTATCGAGAAAATCCGGCGTGACCGCCGCGCCGCCGTACCAGACCTGGTCGAACCATTGCACCAGGCGGCCGAAGCTGTTGCCACGCTCGCTCGATGCGGCGCCGCCGGCTTGATAGCGCAACTGCCGGCGGAATTCCTGCAGATACTCGCGGTTTGTACGGTCGCGCCGGAGCTGCAGCCATTTTTCCCGCTGCAGCGCCGACAGGCAGGCGAGAAACGCGGCCCGCAGCGCCAGCCGCAAATCACCCGCGGCTTGCAGCTCGCGGCAGAGCCGCAGCCATTCTTCTTCGCTTTGCTCCGCTCCGGTGGCGCGCTCCAATTCTTCGGCCGCGGCCTTGACCGCTTGCACCGGCGCCGGCTTCGGCCCGCCCCGCTTGATCTGCCGCCGCACCAGGATGAAAACTCCAGCCACCGCGGCGCCCAATAGCACCCATACCCATACCCCGATCGCCTGCGGCGCCGCATGCGGGGAGGCCTGCCCCAGTTGCCAGTGTCCAAAGAGCCAGTGGAAGAACCGGACGATCAGATGGGCGAGCCAGTGGAAAAAGCGCCGAAATGGATGCCCAATCCAATGGATCAGCCGTGACAGAAAGCGAGTGAGCCACCCTTCCCGCCGGGCGGTGCGCCAGTCATAAACCGGGTGGGCAAATTCCTGGCGCAGGGCGTGGGCCAGCCCCCGGGAACTGACGGCTTTAAGCACGCGCCCCTCCGCCTTTCCTCAGCGCTCCGGCGAGCTTTCGCAGTTCCAGCTCCAAATCCTCCCCCGTACGCCGGCTCTTCCGATGAAAGTACCGCACGGCAAAGGCGGCTTGCGCAAACGGCGCCAGCAGCAAATAAGTCAGCAATGCCAATCCGGCCCAAAACGTGCTGTTGGCCATCAGCGCCAGCGGGCTCACGCGCGTCCAGGCGGTTTCAAGGCCGAACAGATGATTCAGCAGGTAGGGCGCCAGAAAAACGGCGATGCCCAGGTTCACCATCAGAATCGCCGCCAGCAGCAGGCAGTGCAGCGCCAGGAATTGCTGTTGCCCGAATCCACTGCCGCCAATCTGGAACGAGCCGCGCAGGGCTCGCCGCCGCCAGCCTTTTTGTCCCTGCCGCGCGCGCAACTCCAGGGGAAAGTATAGCGATGCGCCGTACACGGCCGTCACGCCCAATAGCGTGGCTAAGGAGGCCAGCCAGGCGCAGAGAAAGAACGCCCCCGCGGCCGCATGGTTAAGTCCTCGCAGCGCGGTGGCCGCCGCCGGCTCCGGCGATGCAGGAAGCAGCGATTCCATAAATCGGCCGGTACAATAGCTCTTCCAGGCATAAAGTCCGGCCAGCAGCAATGCCGCCAGAAAATATGCGTTCAAATCGGCGTGCCAGGTGGCGAGCCGGGTCCAGATCCAGAGCATGCCGCAGCACCAGGGCAAGGCGCCGGCGTAAAACCAGAGCGCCGGTTGAAAACCGGCATCGGCCAGCAGGCTAATGCCCTGATCCAGCAGCGCCAACGGGCGCGGGCCGCCCGCCGGAGCGCTGGGCTGCTTTTCCGCCAACGGCGCATGCGCCGCAGCCGCGCTCATCGCGCTTCCTTGCTGGCCGCCGCCGCCGGCCGGCCGGGATTCAGATTGGCCAGCGGCCGCAATAGTGCCAGAAAAACCGCCGCTTGCACCAATACCGCCGCGCCTAAAATCAGCGCGGCGCCGACCCAGGCGCGCCAACCTGCGTCCCGCGCCGCCTGGGCGTGAAATGCGGCCAGGCAGGGGCGGCAGTACACCACGCCGTCGAAATCGGTGATGCATTCCCGGCAAAAATCGCGCCCGCAGTGCGGGCACCGCGCCGCCGCCTCGCGTTCCTTATGAAAATGGCAGCGGGCATGGCGCAGGGTCATGGGACGGAAACTTCCGCGGCGCCCGGGGAAGCTGCAGCCACCGGCGCGGCGGCAAAATGGCCTTTTTGGATGAATGACCAGAGCGCACCCACGGCGGCCAGGGCCAGATCCAAAATGGCGGCGATGACGCTGATTCGATGATCCAATTTGTGCAACCAGATTTTTCCGGCAGGGGTCGTGATCAATGCAAGATGAGTGAACACGATGACTATGGATACAACGATGAATAGCGGCCAGGACAACACATAGGTCAACCCGATCGCGCGAATGCCGGGCATGGCGCGGTGCTGAAATACATGGATTGCGGAAATCAGAAGAAACAAAAAAGTAATTGCGGAGAATAGGATGACAAGCCAATTACGCCCATGAAACCATTGCGGCTGCCATAACGCGAGCAGGTCCCGGCCGCCTTGAGCGCCCAGCGCGATCGTGGCCGCCCAAAAAAACCAACTCCACCGCCGCGGCGCGATCGATTCCGCTTTCTGGCCGGCGGCGGCGGCCAGCGGGCTTTCCGCCCGGGGCGCGTTCGCGAAATCCACCCCGCCCGGAAGCGCAATCTCACCCTGCGCTGCTTCCACCAGGGTTTTAATTTGCGCCGCCACCTTCCGGTTCTTCCGCATCCGGCTGGCCAGGGGAAAACGAAAATCCGATGTTTCCGTCCGGATTTCGGCCTGCCCGAAGGGGCCGAGGATAAGTTCGGCGCTGATGGCGGCCATGCCGCATGCCACCGTGATCCAGCCGGCGATAGCCACATGCAGGGCGAAGAAAAGCCAGCCCAGCAAAGCCGCGGCGGCCGACCAGAGACCGGCCCTGATTTTGTCGCGCCGCGTGGAATACAGAACGATCGTCTGGATGTCGTCGAAAAAGATGCGGCGATATTCGACCCGCCAGGTCAATTGCTGCGCCAGCAGCAGATGGCCGGCGCCGGCATACCAGCGGTAGCGGTAAAAGCCGCGCGAAAAAGAGGAAAGCTTGCTGTAGCTCAAGGCTAAACTCTTGCCGCGAACACTATCAAAAATATAATGCTCCCGCTGAGGGTGAACAGCAGCAGGTCGCCGGCCACGAAGCGCCACGGAGAGCGCGGCAGCAGGTAGCGGCGCGGCGATTTCCAATGCCGAACCGTCACAATCAGGCAGTACGGCATCACCAAAATCCAGCTTGGCCAAACCAAGATCCAAAGCAGGCTAAGCGATAGCACCATGCTGTCGTACTGAAACTCGGAACTGGTCAAGGCTTTTTGCGGCGCCGCGGCGCCGGGATTTTCCACGCAGGTGGGACAGTAATGCCGCCCTTCCAGCTCCACATCGCACAGATGGCACACATACCGGCCGCACGCGTCACAGGCGCGTTCGGCGGCAGCCGAGGCATGGAAGAAGCAGACCGCATCGCCGGCAACCGCAGCGGCCTGCAGCCGCGCCGGCGGCCGCGCCTCGACCGCGCGCGGAAACACGAATGCGGCCAGTTGCCGCCCGCACGACGGGCACTCGGCGCTCTCGCCGTTGACCACCTCGGCCGGATGCGAGCAGCGCGGGCAGTGGATGGTCACGCGCGCGGATAAAGTCCCCGGCGCCGCGGCTGCCGCCGCTTCCGGCAGCGCGCCGCCTGCATCTCCCGCTGCGTCCGGACCCAGGCTCATTTCGCGACCACCCGGGTCCCGCAAATGTGGTCGTGCAACGCCCGTTTCTGCGAATCGAAGCCGGCGATGATGTAGCCGATGTAAAGGATGAGCCCGCTCAGCATCTCGGCAAAGAAGCGCCCAAAGGCCTTGCCATACCCGAACGGCGAGCCGTCGGCGTTGACCACCTTAGCCCCGATCGCCATCTTGCCCAGCGTCGCGCCGAATTTGCCGTGCAGCCAGACGTAATAGGTGATCGATAGCGCCAAGATAATGCCGTAAAACCGCAGGTAGACCGACATCAGCGATGAAATTTCAGACGGGCTGGGTGGCTGCCCCTGCGCGGCCACCAGCGCGCGCATTTGCGGCACCAGCATTGCGAACAGCAATGGCATGGTGACCACGCCAACCACCAGGCCGTCCAGCAGTTTGGCGGCAAAACGGATCCAGAACCCCTTGTAGTGCACTGGCGCGGCCGCGGCGTTGCCTTCCTGCATGCGCCGCACCAGCACGGGCTTGCAGGCGGCGCAGACGGGCTGCCCCCATAGCACAACCAGGTTTTCCGGCGCGGTGGGTTGCCCGCATTGGCTGCAAAAAGAAGTTGAAACACCGGTGGCAGTTCCCATACCCGACTCCTCCTTGCCTGGCGAAAAGTTCCCGAATCCGAGCGCTGCGCTTTGGTTTATAACACAACTGCTCTGATGGCGCCAATGTTTCCTGATCGCTCGAACCGAGGCTAAACCGGCATTTTGCCGACGCTCTTCGCAGGTCTCCGCCGGCGCACAACGGCCGGCTCTTTTCTGAAGTCATGATGATCCTGGTGTATCGAAGACATGCGCAATGACTCGCAAATAAGGACTCACTGTTTTCACTTAAACAAGCTACAATCGCTGCCATGCAACGCCGACATTTCTTCCAACTTCTTGCCGCTGCCGCCGCGCTGCCTGGCCCGCTGCCGCTCTGGTCGCAATCCCCCGCCCCCGCCGGCTGGGACCGCCCCGCGGAAGATTACGCCGCCTTCTGCGCCACTCCGGAAGCGCGCCGCCGGTTTTACGCCCTGAGCGGAAAGCAAATCGTGCGCGAAAAGCTCGATCCCGCCGCCTGGCATCCCACCGGCTGGGGCAAGCCGCCGCAACTGCCTGTGCCCGGCGGATCGTGGGATGGTGTGCCCATGCGTTCGCCGCTTCCCGGCCTGGCGGGAGAGGGCCCCTTCCAGGGCAATTGGGAATCGCTGAAACAATACCAGTGCCCGGAGTGGTACCGCGATGCCAAGTTCGCCATCTGGAACCATTGGAGCCCGCAATGCGTGCCCGAGGACGGCGATTGGTTCGCCCGCAATATGTATCTGCAGGGCTCGTCGCAGAACCGTTTCGCCCAGGCGCATTACGGCCCGCCCTCGAAATTCGGCTACAAAGACCTCTGCGCGCAATGGACGCTGCTGAATTGGGAGCCTTCGGCGCTGATGGAGCGCTATAAGCGCGCCGGAGCGCGCATCTTTATCGCCCTCGCCAACCATCACGACGGCTTCGATACCTGGAACTCTCGCCATCATGAATGGAATGCCGTCCGGCTGGGGCCGCATCGCGACGTGATCGGCGCCTGGGCCAAGGAAGCCCGGCGCCACGGGCTGCGCTTCGGCGTGACCGTGCACCAGGCGCGCAACTGGTGGTGGTTCCAGCCCTCGCATGGCTCCGACCGCACCGGCCCGCAGGCCGGCGTCCCCTACGACGGCGAGCTGACGCGGGCCGACGGCAAAGGCCAGTGGTGGGAAGGGCTCGACCCGCAGCAACTCTATGGCGTGAAGCATCCGGCGGATGCCCTGCCCGACCCTGCCTATGCCAAAAATTTTTACGACCGCACCCGCGACCTGATCGATCAGCACAATCCCGACCTGCTGTATTTCGATAATGCCCTGTTTCCGCTGGGCTGGGCCGGCATGCAGGTCGGCGCCTATTTCTATAACCACAGCCGCCGGCTCAATGGCGGCCGCGTCGAAGCAGTCTGCACCATCAAAAATGTCCCGCCCGATTTGCAGGGGACGGTGGTGGCCGATATCGAGCGCGGACTCTCGAGCGACATCAGGCCGCACCCCTGGCAATCGGAAACCTGCATCGGACAATGGCATTACCAGCGGGCGCTGTTCAACCACCCGGGCGAATACGGCGGTTACATGCACCCGCGCGAGGTGATCCATTGGCTGATCGACACGGTCAGCAAAAACGGCACCTTCGTGCTCAATATTCCGGGCAAGCCGGATGGCACCATCGACCGCAAGGAAGCGCATATCCTCGACGAGATCGGGGATTGGTTCTGGACCAACGGCGAGGCCATCTACGAGACCCGTCCCTGGAAGGTTTTCGGCGAAGGCCCGAATATGATTCATGCCGGCTCGTTCCAGGGCAACAGCATCCGCCGGCTGGGCGTTCAGGACGTGCGCTTTACCCAAAACAAATCGGGCAAGGTGATTTATGCCCTGCCGCTGGGCTGGCCCTGGCCGGCCTGGCGACAACCGCGGAAGGGATTTACCATCCAATCGCTGGGCACGAGCGCCAGCACGAAGCCCGGCAAGATCGCCCGGGTTCAACTCCTGGGCACGGATGAAAAAATGATCTGGCGCCAGAGCCCCGCGGCGCTGGAGGTGGCCTTGCCGCTGCAATTCACGCCGCGCTCCGATTACGCCGTAGCGTTCAAAATCACGCTGGAGTGAAGACGGCGCGATAAAATGTGAGCAAGGGAGCGCGCCATGGCGGTAAAAACTTTGCTTACGATCCAGGATTACGCGGCCATGGAAGAGCCGGGAGGCGTACGGTACGAACTCAGCGGCGGAGAGTTGATCGTGTCGCCATCCTCCAGCTACGTCCACAACCGCATTCGAGATAAGCTGAATTTCCGGCTGCAAAGTTTTGTCGAGCAGCATCGGCTGGGCATCGTCACCTGCGAAACCGATCTGCAACTGGCGACGGACACCGTGCGCCGCCCGGATGTGGCGTTTATCCAAGCCGGCCGATTGCAGGGAGTCGATCTGGAGCAATCGCCGCTGCCGGTGGCGCCCGATCTGGCGTTTGAAATCGTCTCCAAAAACGATCGCGCCGACGATCTGATGGTCAAAGTGGAGCAATATCTCCATGCCGGCGCGCAGGCGGTCTGGCTGCTCTATCCGAAAATCCATCTTGCTCACCGCTATGCGCGGGGAAAACTGGCGCCGGAAGTGCGCGACGCCGCCGCCGGACAAAATCTGGAAGAGCCGGAAACCCTGCCCGGGTTTTCAGTACCGCTCAGCGACATCATCGGGTAAAACACGCCGCTCGGCCGGACCGGCGCTGAGGGCACGGCCGCCGGCGCTATAAGCCGGCAAGGCGGGCGATGGCCGGCATTTCCAGGTGGCCGACGACATGATCGGTCCAGGCGTCGAGCCGGGCGGAGAGGCCGGGCAGCGGCGGCGAGGCCGGAAGCGGCGGCAGGCCGCATTGCCGCCGCCAGAGCGCGATCACCGCCTGGCGAAAACGCGCCCGCTCGCCTTCGCCGTTGAAGATGTCGTGCAGCGCGGTACCGGCCACCGAGCCTTGCACGCAACCCTCCGGCTCCTCTTCCCCGGTTTCCGCTCCGGCGCCGGGCCGCTCGCGCCGGGCCAGCAGAAACACCGGCTCCGGCGTCGCTCCCGCCCTGCCATGTTGCATGAAGTAGCCGCCAATCGGCAGCCCGGCGAGTTCGGGCAATCCGGCGGCGGTGGCGCGCCCGGCGGCGGGTTGGGCGCGCTTTTCCGCGCCGAAACGGATCTGCACCGGAAGCAACCCCAGGCCGCGGGTCAGGGGCGCATCGGCCTCAATCCCCTCCGGATCGGCGATGGATTCGGCCAGCATCTGGTAGCCCCCGCAAATGCCCCAGACCGGCTTGCCGGCTTCGGCGGCGGCGCGTATCACCGGCTCGAGCCCGGCATCCCGCAGCGCGGACAGATCGGCTACCGTCGCGCGCGTGCCGGGCAGGATGATGACATCGGCCGCCGCCAGCACCGCCGGCGAAAAACTGTAGGCCACGGCGGTCTCCGGCTCCAGCGCCAGCGAATCGTAGTCGGAAAAATTGGCCATGTGCGGCAGCCGGGCAACGGCAATGCGCAGCCGCCGGCCATCCGGGGCCGGCAATTCGCCCGCGGAAACGCCAAGCGCGTCTTCTTCCGGCAGACCGGGGGAACGGAAAGGCACGATGCCCAGGGTTGGCACCCCGGTCTTGCGCTGCAGCGCATCCAGGCCCGGCGCCAGGCGGCTGGGATCACCGCGGTATTTATTAATGATGAAGCCGCGGATGCGCGCCGCCTCCGGGGCCAGCATCCAGGTGCCCAGCAGCGCGGCGAAGACCCCGCCCCGGTCGATATCGCCGATGAGCAGCACCGGCGCATCCGCTTCGCGCGCCATCCACATATTGGCCAGGTCGCGGTCGAGCAGGTTGATCTCCGCCGGGCTGCCCGCGCCTTCGAGCACCACCACGTCGTTTTCCGCCTCAAGCTTCGTCCACGCACTGCGGATGGCTTCGATCGCCGCCGCGCGCGGTCCGGCTTCGCCGGCGCGCAGCCGCCCGGCGGGCCGGCCGAGCAGTATGAGCTGGCATTCCTCCGGCCCGCAGGGCTTCACCAGCACAGGATTCATCTCCACCGCGGCTTCGACGCCGCAGGCGGAAGCCTGCAGCGCCTGCGCCCAGCCGATTTCGCCGCCGGCTGCCGGCGCGGCGTTCAGCGACATGTTCCAGGCCTTGAACGGCGCTACCCGCAGCCCGCAGCGGGCAAACCCGCGTCCCAGCGCCGCCGCCAGCAGCGACTTGCCGGCGTGCGACGCCGTGCCCTGCACCATGATTCGCCGCGCGGCCATCTTCAGCGCTCCGGCAACCAGCGAAAATGAATGCCGGCCTCAATCGTGCGCCCCAAGCCGGGATAGCCGAACACCTCCTGCGGATGCTGGTTCAAGAGGTTGTTCAGGCCCAGATGCAGCGAAAATCGCCGGGAGAAATTCCATCCGCCCGCCAGGTTGATGCGCGCAAAGCCGGGCGCGAGGTTGTGGTTGGGCAGCAGCAGGCTATTGCCAAAATCTTTGTCGAGCAAATAGGTGCTGTCGTCGCGGCGGCTGCTGAAATAGCCGTTGGCGTCGAGCATCCAGGCGGCATGGGAATAAAAAATTTCCAGGCTGCCGCTTTCCGGAGCGCGCCGGAACGGCCGCGCCCCCGCCAGCGGCGAAAAAGCGCCGATCGGGACATTGGCAAATGCCGGGTTATACGACGGCGCCAGCGCGTCGGAGCTGTAGCTGCGCAGCACGCGCGCATGCAGCCGGGTGAAGGCGCCGCGCAAGACCAGCGCGAACGGCAGCCGCGCCGCCGCCGACAGCTCCAGCCCTTTATCGGATTCGGATAAGGAATTGAAATCCGCCCCGAAGGTTTGGGCCGCTACATTCGCGGGCACGCCCAGCCGCGGCAGCGCGTTAGCCGGCACGAACTCCATCAGGTCGTACTGGCGGTTGTCGAAGAAGGTGGCGCTGATCCGCAGCCGCTGTTGGAACAGGTACTGATCCAGGCCGGCGTCAAAATCATGGCTGCGCTCGGGATGCACCGGCTGGATGCCGTATTGCCGGATGGCGGCAGAGTCGCCCGCCGCCAGCAGCTCCTGGTAAAGCGAGGAAGCCTGATCGTAGAGAGTCGGCGCTTCCCAGGCTGAGCCGGCGTTGGCGCGAAAGCGGGTCTGATTGATCGGCCCCGAAACCGGGCCGAGGCGCGGGTAAAACGCCAGCGACGCCTGCGGGCTGGCGGCGGAGCCGAAGGGCGTATTGCGGTCCCAGGCCAGGCCAAAGCTGGGGAATACGCGGTTCCAGAACCCGTCTTTGAATTCGAAAAATGCGCCATGCTCATGCCGGCTGAGCTGCTCGCCGCTGGAAAGTCCGCGCTCGTCGGCGTAGCGATAGCCGGCGGCCAGGCTGGCGACCGGCGAGAAAGTGTAATACGACTCCGTATCCACGCCGCGCCGCAGCGTATCGGAGCCGAAACCGGAGGGGTAAACGCCGCCGTAGGTAAGTATCGCCTGCCCGCTGGCGCGGTACCCGTTGGCGCCGGCGATCGTGACCGGCAGGCCGATGTAGTTCACGCCAAAACCGGCGTTATAGGGAATGCCGGCGGGCGCGGGTTCTTCATAAAAATAATTGGCGGCGGCTTCGCTCACCTGCACCTGGTTATGCCAGTGGGAAGTCGTTTGCTGATCGAAACTGAAACCGCCGTAAGCGCCCGCCTGGCGCTGCCAGGCATGATCGGGAATGCCGTAAAACAGAATCGTGTTCGGCAGGCCGGAGTTGTCATAGACGCGGGCCAGATCGAATTCCAGCCGGGTGTGTGAAAACGCCTGCCAGCCCAGCCGCGCCAGGCCGTTGGCGTTGCGGAAATGATTGTTGGGAATCTGATTGTGCGCGCCCAGGTAAGCAAAATCGAGGGCGTAATCGAAGCCGCGCCCGGCCCCGGCCAGCGCATCGCTCTCGCTGACGGTGGCATAGCTGCCCCAGGCGGCATCGCCGGAAAGCTCCGGCGCGAGCCGCCGCCGCCCGTTGCGGGTGTTCACCGCGATCACACCGGAAACCGCGCCCGAGCCGTACAGCACGCTATCGGGTCCGCGCACCACCTGCAGCTCGGCGGCCGGGCCGGGCAGCAGTTCGGAAAAATCGAACGAGCCGAAATCGAAGCGCTGCAGCGGAATGCCGTCGAGCACAACCGCCGCGAAGCGTCCGTCGCCGCCGCGCAGATACACCGTGGTGAGTCCGCCGGTGGCGCCGGTCTGAAGCACCTGCACCCCCGGCGCCATCGCCAGCGCGCGCGCGAGGGTAACGCCGTGCAGCCGTGCGATGCGCTCGCGCGAGATCAGCGAGACGGATTGCCCCGATTGCGCTGCGGGCATGGGCACGCCCGTCGCCGCCACCACCACCTGCTGGCGCAGGGGAGCGAGCGCGAGCGAAGCATCGCGCGTCGCCGCCACCCCCGGCGTCAGCCGCACCACCTGGCGCAGCGGGCTGAAGCCGCGCGCGGCGATGCGCAGCGTGTAAACGCCCGCCGGAGCGCGCAGTTGATATTTGCCGCCGGCGCGGCTGCGGGCGCTGGCCGCCAGCCGGCCCTGCGCATCGTACAACCGCACGCTCGCGCCCGCGATGGGACGCCCCAGCGCGTCGCTCACGCTTCCCTTTAACTGTCCCGGCCGCGGCGCGGCCGTTGCGGCCAGGGACAACAACCCTCCCAGCACCAGTAAAAACCATATGCGGCAATTCATTCGCACGGCAATCTCCTCTCGTTGCAGGCCAAAATCCGCAAAACTTGCGAGCGAGAGGCGCGCCGGAATGCCGGCCGCGGCCGGATTGGCCGCATCCTCAGGAAGAAAACCGCGCCGAATTGGAGAAAGGCTGGCAGCACGGCGATTCCCCTCGAATCGCAATCGAACCAGCCCAGGGCAGGTCTCCTGACTTGCGGGTCGTCGCGCGGCTCTTCCCTTCCCCGAAAGCCTGCGGGCTTCCGAGTGGCATAGCAAGAGCCGGCTCTCCGCTTACAGTGGCGGGGCCGTGCGGGAATTTCACCCGCTTCCCTTTTCAATCCGCCTGGCGGCGGATCACCCAGGGCACGAACAGAAACGATGCTAGCACACCCCGCGGGGCGACAGGCCGCCGCGCCCTCCACTACCCTTCCACGCGCGCTGCCGCCGTGGCTGCGCGCAGTGATGCCGATCAAGCTCATCCGTTTCCGCCGGGCCGGGCGGCGCGCTTGACGGCGGGCAAAAACCGCATTTAACCGCTGTTTTTCCGCGGCGCGGCGTGTACAGATCATATGTTGGCGTAATCGCCGTCACCGCTGGGATGACGGGCTTCACCTATGCTGCAGTGTCGGTGGAAGGCGCAACGGCTGGGAACCATGCAAAAGCTGTCCCGCTTCGGATGCTCGCTGCTCGCAGCGGCGGCGCTGGCCGGCGGCCTGCGGGCGCAATCCGCGCTGAACGCCGCGGCTTGCCTGGCTTGCCATGGCCAGCCGGGCATCGCCGATGCCCAGGGACACAGCCTGCAGATCGCCGCCTCCGCCTTCACCGGCTCCGTGCATGGCGCGCTGGGCTGTCCGGCCTGCCATTCCGATATTCGGCAGTTCCCTCATCATCTCCCCGTCGCCAAGGTCAACTGCGCCAAGTGCCACGCCAATGAGGGCTCGCAGTTGCGCGGCAGCGTGCATGCGGCCGTGATGCGCAATCCCGCCGCCCCCGCCTGCCTCAACTGCCACGGCAGCCCGCATGCCATCCTGCCGGTGCGCGATCCCCGCTCGCCGGTCTATCCGCTGAACCTGCCCCACACTTGCGGCGCCTGCCATGGCAACCCCAAGCTGGCGAAAAAATACGGCTTGCCGAATGTCTATTCGATGTACGTGGATTCGATTCACGGCCTGGCGCTGACCCGCGACGGTTTGCTGGTGGCCGCCACCTGCACCAGTTGTCACGGCTCGCATGCGATCCTGAGCCACACCAATCCCGCCAGCCCCACCGCTCGCGCCCACGTGCCCGCCACCTGTGGCAAATGCCATGCCGGCATCGAAGCGAAATACTTTCGCGGAGCGCACGGCCAGGCGCTGCGGGCCGGCGTGGGTCTGGCGCCGGTCTGCATCAACTGCCACACTGCCCATTCGATCTCCAACGTGCACACCGCCGCCTGGCAAGTGAAAACCACGGCCAAGTGTGGAAGTTGCCACGCCCGGCGCCTGGCCACCTATCACGACACCTTCCACGGCCAGGTCACCCAACTTGGCTTCGTGGCCACCGCCCGCTGCTGGAGCTGTCATCGTGCGCACCAGATCCTGCCCGCCTCCGACCCCAAATCGAGCATCGCCCGGGCCAACCTGCCCGCCACCTGCGGCCAATGCCATGGCCGGGTGACTTCCGGCTTTACCAGCTATGATCCCCATGCCGACCCCGGCAATCGCCGGCGCTACCCGGCGCTGTATTACACCGCGCGTTTCATGAACCTGTTGCTGTTGGGCGTATTTACCTTTTTCGGCCTGCACACCGTGCTCTGGTTCTCGCGTTCGATGTCGGAATGGACTGTCAGGCGAGGCAAGCCATGACCCCCGAGGATCGGTCTTCCGCCATTCCCCCCTCTCCCGCCGGCCTGGCGCCGCCCGCCGCCGCTGTATCCACAGCGGCGCCGGTTGTCCCCCCGCCCTCGGAAAACCGCTTCTATTACCGCTTCACTCCCGGCCAGCGGCTGCTGCACGCAACCCTTTTCACCACTTTTCTCGGCCTGGCTTTGACCGGCTTGACGCTGCGCTTCAGCGAAGCGCGCTGGGCGCAAGCCTTCGCGCATGCCGTGGGCGGCTTTGGCGCCATCCTGTTTTTTCATAAAACCATGGCCGTGTTGCTGACTGTCGCTTTTCTGGTTCACCTCGCCATCATCCTCCGGCGCGCCCTGTTGAAGCGCGAGTTGGGATTGCTCTGGGGCCCCAACTCGCTGGTGCCGCAACCCAAGGATTTTTCCGATCTGTTGGCGCATTTCCGCTGGTTCCTGGGCCGCGGTCCGCGGCCCCGCTTCGACCGCTTTACTTATTGGGAAAAGTTCGATTACTGGGCCGTGTTCTGGGGAATGGCGGTCATCGGCATCTCCGGCTACAGCATGTGGTTTGCGCCCTATGTTGCCCGCATCGTCCCCGGCTCCTGGCTCAATGTCGCCCTGCTGCTGCACGGGGAAGAGGCCCTGCTGGCGGCCTGGTTTATCTTCTCCGTACATTTCTTCAACACCCATCTCCGCCCCGGCAGCTTTCCCATGGATACGGTTATCTTTACCGGACGCTTGAGCGAGCGCGAGCTCGCGGAAAAGCATCCGGAAGAATACGCGCGGCTGCGGGCGGCCGGAAAGCTGGAAGCGCTGCGCGTTGCACCCTCCGAGCGCTGGTTCATCGCCGTCGGCAAAACCATCGGATTTATCGCCATCACCATCGGTTTCGTACTGCTCGTGCTGACCCTGTTTTCCTTCGTTTAATTCGCCTGGACGGACTGCCCGCCCGCCGCCGCGCGCCTCGGCAGCTTTCCTCCGCCGCCCTCCGGAATTTTTCCCGCGGCCCTCTGGAATCGCAGCCGCCGCCAGCGGTCGCCTTCCCGATTCCCCGGCCCGCCGGCGTTTTCTATATTGACCGTGGATGAAGAAAGGAGGCTGCGGCCATGAAAAAATATCCGGGCGGCGCCGAAGTGAAGGGCGGCTTCTATTGGAAGCTCTCCAGTTGGGAACTGATCGCGGTGGAAGGCAGGCGGGGACGGTTGCCGGACGGCGCCGAAAGCGCCTACGCGCATGTGCCGGTGATTTTATTTCTCCCGTTGGCGCTGCTGATGAGCGCTCTCTACGTGATCTTTCTTCCGCTCTCCGGCTTTGTCATATTTTTCGGGCTGGGAGGCAAGCGCCTGGGGAAAAGGCTCTACGCCTGGACCCGGACGCTGCAGCGCCAGAGAGGCTGGACGCGCTCCTAACCGAACCAGGCGGCGCCGCTGGCGGGGCCGCCCCCGCTAGGACTCGATCCGAATCACCCCTTGGCGGATGGCGAAGCGGACCAGGTCGGTGCGGTTGTGCAGGTTCAACTTCTGCATCACGTGCTCGCGGTGCGACATCGCGGTTTTGACGCTGGTGCCGAGCAGTTGCGCGATTTCCTTGTTGCTATGGCCCAGCGCCACCAGCCGCAGCACCTGCTTCTCGCGGTCGGTGAGCGCGTCGTACGGATCCGCCGCGGCCTCGCCGCCCGCGCCCGGCGCGTAGCTCTCGATCGCTTCCTGTGCAACCTTGGGATCGAGCACCAGCCCGCCTTCGGCGGCGGAGCGGATCGAGGCGGCCAGTTGCGCTCCCAGCATGTGCTTGAGAATGTAGCCGGCGATGCCGAGCTTGAGAAAGCGGTGGATGTACTCGCGGTCGTCGTACTGCGTCAGCACCAGCACCCGGGTGCGGGGCGACTCACGCCGGATCTCCAGCGTGGCTTCGAGCCCGCCCAGGCCAGGCATGGCGATATCCATTAGCACGATTTCCGGCTTCAGCCGGCGGCTGAGCTCGATCGCGGCGCGGCCGTCGGCGGCTTCGCCCACGACCTCGATATCGGCCGTGTCCCTGAGCAGCGCCTTGATGCCGTCGCGCATCAGCGCATGATCGTCGGCGATTAGCACCCGAATCTTACTCATGGCTATCTCCCAGCGGCGCGCTTAGCAGCAGCCGCGTGCCTTCCCCCGGCGCTGACTCGATCTCGGCGCGCCCGCCGAGCAAGTCCAGCCGCTCGCGAATCCCCGCCAGCCCCAGCCCGCGCCCGCCATCGCTCAAGCCGGCGCTGGGCAGATCGAAGCCCCGGCCGTCGTCTTCGATTTCGATCGTCACCGCCCCCGCGCCGCGCATGCATTGGATCAGCACCGTCTCGGCCTGGGCGTGGCGGGCGATGTTGCTGATGGCTTCCTGGGCGGCGCGGAACAGGCTGGTTTCCACCTCCAGCGGCAGCCGGCGTTCGTCGCTCTCGTCGAACTCGCAATGCACCTCCACCCCGCGCGGCGCCAGGTCGCGCATCGCGTACCAGCGAATCGCCGGAAACAGCCCCAGGTCGTCGAGCACGGAAGGGCGCAGATCGAAGGCCAGCCGATGAATGCCGGCGATGATGCGCTGGGCGAGGTTCTGGGCTTGTTCCAGCGCCGCGCGCGCCGCGCCCGGGGGCAGCGCGTGGCCGGCGCGGTCCAGTCCGGCGGCCAGCACCGAGGCCACCTGCGCGGTCTCGTCGTGCAGTTCGCGGGCGATACGCCGCCGCTCCTCCTCCTGGGCGACGATGACTTTTTGCAGCAACTGCGCCCGCAGCGCCTCGCGCGCGCGCAATTCGCGGTTAAGCTGGCCGATTTCCCGGGTTCGCGCCTCGACCCGCGTTTCCAGCTCGTTGCGCGCCTGCTCGGCTTGCTCCATCGAGCGCTTCAGATCGAGCCGCATGCGCTCGAGCGCTTCGCCCAGCTCGCCCACCTCGTCGCTGCCCAGGTGCGGAATCGGCGTCTCCAGTTCGCCCGCGCGCATGCGCCGCGCCCGCCGGGTCAGCAGCGCCAGCGGCGAGGTGATGCTGCTGGCGGCGCCCAGCGCGAACAGCAGCGTCAGCAGCATCACCAGCGGAAGCCAGAACAGCATCTGTTTTTGCAGCTCGATCGCCGGCTGAAATGCCAGCGCCACCGGCTGGTGCAGGCTGATGCCCCAGGGCGCGAGCGGCGAAACCGGCGCGAATGCCATCAATTCCTGCACCCGCTGCGGGACCGCCCCGCCGTGGCAGGTGTGGCAAGTGCCGGTGCTGGCGCGCTGGCCGCGGATGAGCCCGCCGATAAAGTGGCGATGATCGCTCGAGGCGTACAGCCGGCGCGGATCGGTGCTGGCGAGCACCGTGCCCTCCCGGCTGACTAGATCGATCGTCTCTCCCGGCGCGGCGTGCGCGATGCCCAGCAACGAGCGGAAGCGCCGGCTGGCGGGCGCAATCTCCCCCGCCACCAGCCCGGAGGCGCTGCCGCGCCAACTCCGCCAGGGCACGAAGAAATAGAGCCGCCGCCGCCCATCCGGCAAAGTCACCAGCGGCGAGATGACGGGCAGCCCGGAACCCAGCGCCTGCGCGGCGGCGGGAATGGCCGCGGGAAAGGCAGCCGCCGGGCTCGGGCGGGCTGCCGGCGCATACAGCGGCGCCTGGCGCTGGCCGCCCGTCAGCAGCACGCGGTCGAACAGGCGGGAGCGCAGATAGGCTTCGCGCAGGATCGCCTGGCGGGCGCGGCGCGAAGGCGGCTGGCGCCCGCCCAGCGCCGCGGCCACCTGGTTCAGCCGCTCCATTTCCGTCTGCACTCGGGCGGCGGCGCTGGCCGCAACGCCGGCGGCGATCTGCTGGCGCTCATTCGAAATCTGGCGCTCAAATGAGCGGATCCCGGTCCAGCTCAACCCGGCCAGCACACCCGCCGGCGCCAGCGCCCCGGCCAGCGTCAGCAGCACAATGCGCGCGCGCAAGCCGTGCCGCAGGCGATGTTTGAGCTCCGCGCCGTTCATCGGCCCGCTTTCTTCCCATCGGCGTGGACGGTTCGCGGCCGCTGCCGCGACCGGAACCCGGCGCGGCCCGGGACGCCCGCCAGGCTAATGGGGTTTGGCCCCCAGCGCCGGTTCTGGCGCCGGCTCCGCCGCTTCCGCCGGCAACTCGGGATAATCGCGCGCGTACTCCAGCGGATGCTCCTTCTGCATCCGTTCCCGGCTGATTTTTCCGGTAAAGATGCTGGTATCGCCGGGAAATACGTCGGGCGCTAGATGGGCGTTGAAGATGTGCCAGGTGATCACCACCAGGAAGGCGAGCAGCCCCTCGTAGCCGTGCACGATGACCGCCGCGGGAATCAACTGGCCCGGCAGCATGCGGGCGGCCTGCATCGGGTAGAGCAGCATGAAGCCGGTCAGAATCATGATCGTGCCGCCCAGCACCAGGCCCCAGTATTCGAATTTCTGGCGGTAATCGTAGCGGTCGAAGGCCGCTTTTTCCTCGCTCAGCCGCAGGTAATAGCGCAGCGTGAGCATGGCGTCGCGCATGTCTTTGCGGTTGGGAACCATCGAGGGTCGCGCCCGGCCCCGCATCACGGCCAGCATCTGGTTGGCGAAATGCTCCAGCGCCAGCGCGGTAAACAGCCACCCCGAAGCGCGGTGAATCCAGCGGGTGCGGTCAATCCCGCCCAGCCCGGCGATGATGCCGGCGGCCCAGCCGGCATGGAAAAATTCCTGCGCCAGCCCGGTCACCGCCAGGATCGTGAACAGCACCATCACCGCAAAATGCTCGATCCGCTGCCGGCGGGAAAAGCGGCGTACGAACGTCGTCTCTTTCGGCTTCACCGGTTCACCACCACCCGCCACAAGTGCAGCAGGATTTGCAGTATCAGTCCGCCGATGATGAACGGGATGAAGATGCCATAAAACATCTTGACCCCGTAAACCAGCGGCGCATGCCGCAGGCTGGGGGCATAATGCCCCAGCCAGGCGGCGGGGAAATTGGCGGTCGCTCCGGGATGGCAGCGCTGGCAGGTCTTCAGCAGGTTGGCCTTGATCACCTTCGAGCCCGCTCCCGTCACCGGCGTGATGTCGTGCACCCCGTGGCAATCGGTGCAGGTGGCGGTGAACTCGGCCGGGGTGATGTTTTCCTTGCGGTAGAGCGATGCCGTCATGCCGTGAAAATCGGCCAGGTAGGTGGTCAGCACCTGGGTCGAAATTTTGTACTTGGCCATCAACGCCGGATTGGCGTGGCAGCGGGCACAGAGCTGCGGAATATTCAAATGCCAGCTTCGGGCCAGCGGGTTGGCAATCGCGTGCGCTTGGTGGCAATCGGTGCAGACCGGAACGTCGGGGTTGCCGTCCACTAGCGCCCGGCCATGAACGCTGCGCAGGTAAACTTGCTCGATCTGGCCGTGGCATTTGCCGCAAGTGCGCGAAATCAGCGAGCGCGGCTGGTTGGGCGGCTGTATATCGTGCGCGCCGTGGCAATCCACGCAAACCGGAGCATTGCGATTGCCCTTGGATAGGGTGGTGAAATGGATGCTGTCCAGCAGGCGGGTGTACTGCTCGAAATGGCAGTTCCGGCAGACCTGGTAATAGGTCAGCGAGACGGCGCGGCGGTTGGGAAAGGGCCGGGGCGGATGCGGCGCCGTCGTGATATCGGTGTGGCAATCCACACAGGCGAGCTTGCCGCCGTGCACGGAATGCGCAAACTGGCGCGCATCCACATAGAGTGACAACGAGCTGCCGTCGCCCAGGCGCGTGGCAAAGCCGGCCTGGCCGTGGCAGGCCAGGCAAGTGGCGTTGGGAATTGCGCCCTGGGCCAGCGCCGTCGCCATTCCCAGCAGCCCCCAGCCCAGCGCCAGCCTGGCCAGGCGCGCCCCCCAACGCCCGCTCGACGCCTTCTCCCTCTGCCTTGACTGCTGCATACGCCCCTGTAGGCAGCCTAGAAAAAATTCCTCGCCGCGGCTGTGAACACGGCGGGCTCAAGCGGTGACGGAAGTCACCCGGGCCCCGCCCGGCGCCCGCCGCCGTACGCTTACTTCCTTGCCGCGGCTTGCATTACAATGCTGCCCATGTCATCCCTGCCGATCCCCGCCCGTAGAAGCTTCCGGCGTGCGATCGTTCCGGCTCTGCCGCTGCTGTTGACCGCGGCGCTCGCGGCGCAGAAAATCACCGCGCTTCACGTATTGGGCAGCCGCAGTTACACTCCGGCGCAGGTGGTCGCCGCCAGCGGCCTGCGCCTGGGCGAGCCCTTTTCCCCGGCGGTCGCTCAAGCCGCGGCCAATCGGCTGGTCGCCACCGGCGTTTTCGCCAACGTGCATTTCTCCTACGCCGAAGACGCCGCCGGCGCCGCCATTACCCTGACCCTCGCCGACCAGCCGCGGTCCGCGCCCGTTCGCTTCGATAATTTTGTCTGGTTCACCCCGGCGCAACTGCAACAGGCGCTGGCTGCGATTCCGCTCTTCGATGGCCGGCTTCCGGAAAATTCCGGCAGCCTGATCCAGAGGGTGACCGACCGGCTGCAGCAATTGCTCGCCGCCCAACAGTTGCCCGGCACGGTGGTTTCTTCGCTCCGCCAATTGGGGCCGGAAGACGTCTATGTGTTTCACGTTCAAAACGCGAAACTCGCAGCCGTGGCCTATAGCTTTCCCGGAGCCCCGGCCGGCTTGCTGCCGCTGCTCGAACAGGCGGTGGCCGATTATGGCCCTCAAGCCGGGCTCGGCCGCGGCTATTCTGAGCTGGCGGTGGCCGCGTTTGCCCGCGGCACTTTACGGGAACTTTGCCGCCGTGAAGGCTACCTCGGGGCCCGCTTTTCCTCTCCCCGCGCGCGCCTGCTGCCAGGCTCTACCCGCGCCCTGACCGTGCTCTTGCCGCTCGCTGCCGGCCCGGTGTATCGTCTGGGCGGGATTCAATGCGCCGGATCGCCGGTCTTTCGTTGCGCTCAACTCCAGGCGGCGGTGCTGCGCCGGAGCGGGTTGCAACCTGGTGCGGTGGCCGATTACGGCCAACTGCAGCAGGGAATTCTCTCGCTCACCCCGCTTTATAAAAATCATGGCTACTTCAGCGTTCAAATTCGAACTAAGCCGCGCCTCGACGCAGCCGCCGCGATCGCCGATATCGAGCTCAAAATCCAGTCCGGCCCGCTCTATGCTTTTGGCCGCCTGCTGGTACGGGGCTGGGAACCGGCCATGGCGGCGAAAATCGCCGCCGCCTGGAAGCCCGCCCCCGGCCAGCCCTCCAACTCGAAATACCTGGTGCAGCTCGCGCAAAAATTGGGCTTGAATTTCCGCTATGAGCTGTCCGCCGACCCGCTGACGCGGCAGGTGAACATCGTCATTCAGCCCAGACGCCCGGCCTACGGTTCCACCGGATTGCCATGAAGTGGTTCTTTAAGCTTGTGTGGATAAGTTAATGATTTGATGGTTCATCGCTGGAGGACTGCAGGCATGTTGAATCCCTATGCATCGTTACTCGGCAGCCGCCCTCCTTTGGCGGTGATTGCCGCCACCGCGGGCCAACTGCAGGCGCTGGCGGCCCGCCTGGGCCCGTCCGGCCTGGAGCAGCCGCGCGCGCCGGGCAAATGGACCGCGCGCCAGATCTTCAGCCATCTCGCCGACTGCGAAATCGCTTTCGGCTTTCGCTTGCGCCAGGCCGTGGCCGAAGAGCGCCATACCATACAGCCCTTCGACCAGGATCTCTGGGCCCGCGGCTATGCCCATACCCGCGCCGAAGCCGCGCTGGCGGCGTTTCTCGCCTTGCGGCAATGGAATGTCGAATTCATCGAGCGCCTGGCACCGGCGCAACTGGCAAAAAAAGTCATGCATCCGGATCGCGGCGAGATGACCGTCGCCGTCATCGTGGAGACCATGGCCGGCCACGACCTCAACCACCTCGCTCAGCTCGAGACCATCGCCGCGCGGCCTCCGGCAGCGAAATAGAAATCATGGCAGGTCCGGCTTTATAGCTTGAGTTCCGGATGTGCTTTGCGTATCCAGCGCTCAACCTGATCGCGCAGATCTGAGGCGAACTCTGCCATCTGATTGCGGCTGGATGGGCGTGATCTGCCTATCTCGCTCTTTGCCGCTGGTGAAGCGTATAATTTCCCCCTTATGGTTCGCTCCACCCGCCGACGTTTTCTGAAATTTTCCGCCGCCACCACCGCCGCCGCCGGGCTCGCCAATCCGCTTTCTGCGGCGCAGCCCGCCGCCGCCCAGCCCGGAGATAGCGTCCCCGCGCCTTCAGGCGCCATCGCCTGGCGCATCACCGACCCGGCGCGCCGCTATGCCGCCGCCGCCGGGCTGCACTGGCGGCCGGCCGCCGCCGCCGCCGCTCCCTCCCCTTCCGCGGAGATCACCCTCTACCCGCACTGGCGCCAGCAGGAAATCCTCGGCTTTGGCGCGGCCATGACCGACGCCGCCTGCTACAACCTGGCGCAGATGCCGCCCGCGGCCCGCGATCATCTGCTGCACACTTTCTTCTCGCCCGGCGAGATGAATTTCAGCGTCTGCCGCGCCTGCGTCGGCTCCAGCGACTATTCGCGCACCCTCTACAGCTTCGACGAAGGCGAGCCCGATCCCACCCTGGCGCGTTTCTCCATCGCCCACGACCAGGCCTACATCTTGCCCATGCTGCGCCGCGCCCGCGCCCTGCAGCCCGATTTATTCCTCCTCGCCTCGCCCTGGAGCCCGCCCGGTTGGATGAAAGACAATAACTCGATGAAGGGCGGCACCATCCGCCGCCACCTGCTGCCGGTGTACGCGCAATATATCGTCAAATTCCTGCAGGCCTACCGCGCTGCCGGGGTCGAAATCAACGCCGTCTCGCCGCAGAACGAGGTGGATACCGATCAGGACGGCGCGATGCCCGCCTGCCTTTTTCCCCAGGAAATCGAAGTCGGCTACGTCAGTCAATTTCTAGGCCCGGCCATACGCCGCGCCGGCCTTCCCACCGCCATCTGGCTGATTGACCACAACTACAACCTCTGGGGCCGGGCCATCTGCGAGCTGGACGATCCCGAGGTCCGCCGCTATGCGGATTCCATCGCCTGGCATGGCTACGTCGGCCGCCCGGAATGGATGCAGAAGGTTGCCGCCGTCCACCGCGAGGTGAAGATGTATTGGACCGAGGGCGGGCCCGACTACACCGCCCCCGATTACGCCACCGACTGGGCGCGCTGGAGCCACACCTTCACCGGCGTGCTGCGCAATGGCCCGCGCTGCATCATCGCCTGGAACCTGGTGCTCGACGAGCGCGGCCGCCCCAACATCGGCCCGTTCAGTTGCGGCGGCGTGGTAACGGTGAACTCCGCCAGTAAAAAAGTCAGCCCCAGCGGGCAGTATTGGGCCTTCAATCACTACTCCCGGGCGATACGCCGCGGCGCGCGCATCCTCGGCTCGGAAGGCGCCGGGCCGGGCGTGGATCACCTCGCCGCGCTCAATCCGGACGGCCAATATGCCCTGGTGTTGACCAACCCCACCACCGCCGCGCGCCCGCTGCGACTGCGCCTGGGCGCCGCCGCCGCCGAGCTGACGCTGCCGCCCGACTCGGTTTCGACCCTGACCTGGGGTGAGTAAAAATATTCCATTTCATTCGGTAAGCAAAATTCGTCTAAATTTTCCATCTTTCCAATAAAACCCTATATCGGCCGCTTCCAGGGCCGCATAGTCGATCAGATCATATTGAATGTGAATGACTTCATCTCGTTCTGCCGATTCATATTTGCCGGCGTGGAATACCTCGACAACCATTACATGGGCAGACATCTCAGTAGCTGGAATCAACACATGGAGCTTGAATTCTTTCCTTTTCCATCGGAAAACCAGTGCAAGTGCGGCAATATATCTAGCATTTCCCAACATCTTGACCAGTGAGACTGCATAACCTGTGATGCCAGGGCCAAATTTACCTCTGGCTAATCCAGGGCATTGGTTTGGACGCGTATGCTGCCATATGACTTGATCGTCAGACACAAGATCTTTCAGCCCGACTATGTGCATACCGGGGAAACGTTTTGCGATTAACTTCAGTGCCGCCGGCGGCAATTTGCAACCGGCCCTTGCGGGAACTTTACCGGCAGCATGAAGCCATGAAACGTTCGGAGCTTTGGCATGAAGGCATAACGAGAATGCCGGAATCGCTAGCAGCCATGCAAAAAGCACCCACATGGTTTTCAATCTCATAGCAATTTCTAGTTATCCGCTTCCGTCCCCCGCCCGGCCGCTTCCGCCTTGAGGATTTTCATCAGGTTGGTGCGCCCGGGAACGCCGTAGGGCGCGCCGGCGACCAGCGCGAAGGCCGCGCCCGGCGCCAGGCAGCCGGCGGCCAGCAGCCGCGCCTCGGCGCGGGTGATCATCTCGTCGGTAGAGGCGATTTCGGGCAGCGAAAGCGGCGTCACGCCCCAATACAGCGCCATGCGGTCGCGGGTGCGCGGGTTGGGCGTCAGCGCGTAAATCGGACACGGCGGGCGATAGCCGCTGAGCAGCCGCGCGGTCGAGCCGGTCTGGGTGAAGGCGGCAATCGCGTCCAGCGGCAGGGCGGCGGCCGCCTGCGCCGCTGCCGCCGCGATCGCCTCCGGAATCGAGCCCGAGGGCATCGCCGGCGCCAGCGCCGGCGCGAGCTTTTCCGCTTCCACGATCAGACGCTCGAGCACCCGCACCGCCTCGACTGGATACTCTCCGCTGGCGGTCTCTTCCGAAAGCATCAGCGCGTCGGAGCCGTCCAGCACGGCGTTGACCACGTCGCTGGCTTCGGCGCGCGTCGGGCGCGGCTGCCGCGTCATCGAAACCAGCATCTGCGTCGCGGTGATCACCGGCATTCGCCGCCGGCGGGCGGCGCGTATGATGTTTTTCTGGATCGCCGGCACCTGCTCCAGCGGCAGCTCCACGCCCAGGTCGCCGCGCGCCACCATCACCCCGTCGGCGGCGGCCAGTATTTCGTCCAGGTGCTCGAGCGCCTGCGGCTTCTCCAGCTTCGCCACCACCGCCGTATCCAGCCCCCGGCCCTGGTGGCGTCCCGCCCAGTAGCGCATGCGCTCGCGCAGCAGCCGCAGGTCGCGCGCGCTGCGTATGAACGAGAGCGCAATCGCATCCAACCCCTGCTCCAGGCCGAATTCGAGGTCGGCGAAATCCTTTTCGCTCAGCGCCGGAATCTCCAGCCCGCCGCCGGGCAAATTGATGCCCTTGCGCTCGCCCAGCAGCCCGCCGGTCACCACCTCGCACTCCACCCCGCCGGCGCAGGTCTGGAGCACGCGCAGCTCGAACGCGCCGTCTGCCAGCAGCACTGCGTCGCCGGAGTGCAGGTGCGGGCTGAGATCGAAGCTGGTCGGAAGCCGCGCGGCGTTGCCCGGGGCGCTGTCCATCACCAGCGCCACTCGCGCCCCCGGCTCCAGCCGCACCGGTTGATGATCTTCCAGCAGCCCGATGCGCAGCTTCGGCCCGGCCAGGTCCTGCAGCACCGCGATCGGACGGTCGAGCACGCGCGCCGCCTCCCGCACTCGCTGCAGCAGCCCGGCGTGATAAGCATGGTCGCCATGCGAAAAATTCAGCCGCGCCACGTCCATCCCGGCTTCCATCAGCGCCCGAATGCGCTCCGGAGTATCGCTGGCCGGTCCCAGCGTGCATACGATTTTGGCGCGCCGCATATTTCGAGAGTACCAGCCCTAAGCCGCTCCGTTGCGCCGGGCGCCGGGAATCGCGCCGCCCCTGCCAGCCTCTGCGCCGCGCGGTTCTTGTACACTATGGATAACCCGCCCGAAGATGAGGACTCCGCCATGCTCCGAAGCCGCTTTCTGTTCTGCATGTTGTTGTGTAGCGTTGGCGCGCTGCCGTTAGCGGCCCAAAGCAGTGCCCCGGCCCTTGCCGCCAGCCACCGCCCGCGGCGGCATTTTCGTTTTCGCTATGCCGTGGTCATATCCAATCCGCATCCCGGCGCGCAACTCCGCATCTGGATTCCGGCGGCGCACAGCGACCGCAGCCAGCGCGTGCGCGTGATCAGCGCCACCGGCAGCCTGCCGCTGCGGCTATACCGCCAGCCGGAATATGGCAACCGGGTCTGGTACGCGCAGACGCGCCGCGCCCCGGCCGGCAAGCTGCGCTTCAACTTCGTTTACGACGTGCTGCGCTACCGCGATGACCGGCTGATCGGCCGCGCCGCGCCCGCGGCGCGCATACAGGCCACGGCGCTGCCGCTGTCGGTGCGCCCCTACCTGCTGCCCAATCGCCTGGTGCCGGTCAACGGCCTGCCCGCCCGCCTGGCGCGCGCCGCCACCGCCGGCCAGACCACTCCTTTGGCCAAAGCCCATGCCCTGTATGCCTACGTGCTGCATCATATGACCTATTCGAAAACCGGCACCGGCTGGGGACACGGCAACGCTCTCTACGCCTGCACCGCCCATCACGGCAATTGCACCGATTTCCATTCCCTGTTCATGGCCATGGCGCGCTCGCAGGGCATCCCGGTGCGCTTTTATATCGGCTTCCCGCTGCCCTCCCATCAGGACGGCGGCCTGATCGGCGGCTATCATTGCTGGGTCAACTTCTACATCCACGGCCTGGGCTGGCTGCCGGCCGATATCTCCGAAGCCTGGCTGCATCCCCGCAACGCGCGCTTCTTTTTCGGCAACCTCGACGCCAACCGCGTGCGCTTCACCGCCGGCCGCGACCTTGTCCTGCGCCCGCGCCAGCAGGGCCCGCCGCTGAACTATTTCGTTTATCCCTACGTCGAGCGCAACGGCCGCCCCGATGCCCAGGTCAGCGACCGCTTTCATTTTCACGATCTCGCCGCGCCGCGGACTGCCTCGCTCGCCCGGCGCAAGCTCTCGCGCTGACCGGGCGGCGCGGTTTTTGCCACCGTTCGCCGGCGGCGCGCATCGCATCTGCAGCCGGCGGATTGGGCCATCAAAACGGCTCAGCTTCCGGCAATTCTCTTGAACGAGGACTTGCAGCCATGTTCATCCGGCAATTGCGGCGAATCGCCCTTCTGGCGGCCACCCTGGGGCTGGCTTTGACCGCCGGCGCGGCCACCACGCGCCTGACCGGCACCATCACCGACAGCATGTGCGGCCTGCATCACATGATGAAAGGCAATCCCGCCAAATGCACCCGCGACTGCGTGAAAAGCGGCAGCCATTTCGCCCTGGCAGTGCATGGCCGCGTGATCGTGCTGCAGCCGGAAAACGCCGCGGCCAGGTCGGCGCTCTCGCGCTATGCCGCCCGGCGGGTCACCCTCTTCGGCAGCTATTCAGGCAAAATCTTCGAGGTCAGCCGGGTCGTAAAAGCCGGCAAATAAGCTAAGCGCAATCGAACGGCTGGCGGCTGCATGCTGGCGGCTAACCTGGCTGATCGCTGGCGCTGGCTGGCTGAGGTCGCGCCCGCCGCGGCATAATAGCGCCAAGCATGTTTTTCCTGAAAAAATTGATTGGCATGCTGCTCATGCCGCTGCCGGTGGCGCTGGGCTTGCTTTTGGCGGCGCTGGTGTTGTTCTGGCGCCAGCGCCGCTTCCGGCTGGCGCGCTGGCTGGCGTCCGCCGCCTGGCTGCTGCTGTTTCTAGCCGGCAGCCAATGGATGGCGTGGCAGCTCGAAGGCCCGCTCACCGGCCGCTATCCTCCCTGGCGTGTCTCCCAGGCCGGCAGTGGCGCGCCCGCCACCATCGTCGTGCTCGGCGGCGGCAAGCATCGCAATGCCCGTCTCCCCATCGTGGCCCGGCTCACGCAGGTGTCGTTGAACCGCCTGGTCGAAGGCATACGCCTGTATCGCGCCTTGCACGCGATTCAGCCCGGCGAGCGCCTGCTGCTTTCCGGCGGCCCGCGCCGGGCGCCGGAGGCGCTGCTGATGCGCCAGGTCGCTCTCGCCTTGGGCGTGCCGGACGCCGCACTGGAGTTGGAAACTACTTCGCTCGATACCCCTTCCCAGGCGCGCCACCTGAAACCGATGCTCGGCGCCCGGCCTTTCCTGCTGGTGACTTCCGCCGTTCACATGCCGCGCGCCATGGCCCTGTTCAAACGACAGGGCCTCGATCCGATCCCCGCTGCCTCCGATTGGACTGCCTCCTCCCCCTCGAATTGGATGTCTTGGCTGCCCAATGCGGCAACCCTGCAAGACGCCTCCGCCGCCTGGCACGAAATCCTGGGCCGGCTTTGGGAATCTCTCCGCGGAGAAACCGCGGGATGATGCCGCCGCGCATCGTGCTGGTCGGCGTCCGCAACCCGCTCAATATCGGCGCCGCCGCGCGCGCCCTGGCTAATTTCGGCCTGGACGAACTGGTGCTGGTGCGCCCCTACTCGGAAGCCTGGAAGACCGCCCGCTCCGCCCGCGCCGGACAGGCCGTGCTCGCACGCGCTCGTGTCGCCGCCAATCTTGCCGACGCCCTCGCCGGCGTGAGCTTGGCGCTGGGCACCTCCTCCGCCACCGGCCGCAAACCCGAAATCGAGCTGCTGGAATGGCCCGATTCCCTGGACCGCTTCGACCTCTCCCGCCCCTGGGCCCTGCTCTTCGGCTCGGAAAAAACCGGCTTGACCACCGAAGACCTCAGCTACTGCCAGGCCGTCTTGCGCCTGAAAACCGCCGCCGCCAGTCCCTCCATGAACCTCGGCCAGGCGGTTGCCGTCTGCGGCTACGAGCTCCGCCGGCGACTGGATTTAATGCCGCTCGCAGCCTCCGCTTCGCCGCCCGCGCTTGCAGCCTCCACGCCGGCGCCCGCCGCCGATCTCGCCACCCGCGACCGCCTGGCCTCCGCCTTCGTGCCGCTGCTCGAACAACTGGGCGTCTTCCGCGGCCAGCATCGCGCCAGCCAGACCCGCCGCCTGCGCCGCATGCTGGCGCGCTGGGAATTGAGCCCCGGCGACGCCCGCCTGCTGCTCGGCCTCGCCCGCGAGCTCCGCCGCACGCTGAGCCATCGCTAGCCTCCCTATCTACGCCGCGCAGGCGATATCGAAGGACTTGCGAAGCAATAATTTTTTAGCTGATCAATGTCGGCTGATCGCGCTTTTTGCTACCGCGCGGCCGCCGCCGCGCTGGTCGCGCCGCTGTCGGTGCCGGCGGTATCGCCTTCAGCCGGCTGCGCCATCAGCTTGAGCCGGGCGACGTGCAAGACGTGATTCCGCCGCCGGCCGCTGACCACGATGCGCAGATGATCTTTGGCGCGCGTATGCAGCAGCGCGTTCAGTGCAATGGCGTTGCCGTGGGCGTCGAAGCGCACGAACTGCCCCTTCGAGAGCACGCCATAGCCGGCCTGCCGGCATTCGGCGCGCAGGGCGCAGGCGCGCGTGTGGACCGCGCCGGAAATGCCCTGCGCGATCAGCTTGGGAGCGCAATGCGCGTCCACCAGCCAGCCCCGCAGGGTGACGCTGCCGGATTGGAAATGCAGCCACAGGCCCGAGCCGGCCAGCAGCAGCAGCGCGGCCAGCGCCCAGGCGGGAAACAAGCCCGTACGGCCGGGCAGAAAGCGCTGCCAGGCAGGCGCGGGGCGGGTATGCAGTTGCAGCGCCAGCCGCTGCTCCAGCCGGCTGCTGGCCGGCTCCGGCATGCTCTCCGGCAAGCCCTGCCGCAGCAATTCGCCTGCGGGCTTGCATTCTTCCAGACAGGCGCGGCATTCCGGACACAGGCGCAGGTGTTCCAGCACCGCCGCCTGCGCCGCCGCGTCCAATTCGCCTTCCAGCAAGGCGCAAAAGTATTCGCGAATCGGCTGACAATCCATCATCCAATTCCTCGCTCGGCGGTCGCCAGCCGGGTCAGCCGCTGGCGCAGCATCTGGCGGGCGCGCAACAGCCGGGTTTTCACATTGGCATCGCTGAGTTTCAAGATTCGGGCGGTATCGTGGGTGGAAAGCTCCTGTAAATCCCGCAGCACCAGCACCAGGCGGTAGCCCGCCGGCAGCCCCGATAGCGCCAGCGCAATGCGCTGCCGCTGTTCCTCGCGCGCCAGGTTCTGCTCCGGGGTGTCGTGCGTATCCACCGCCTCGCGCGCCATCTGGCCTTCGTCCTGCGCTCGCGGCTCGTCCAGCGATTCCCACATCGCGGCGTGGCTTTTGCGCAGCCGCATGCGCGCGGCGTTGATCGCAATCTGCGTCAGCCAGGTGGAAAAACGCGACTCCCCGCGGAACTGGCGGAGGTGTTGGTAGGCGCGCAGGAAAGTCTCCTGGGTGATTTCCTCGGCATCGGCGTCGTTGCGCATAATCGCCAGCGCCATCCGGTAAATCGCATGCTCATATCGGCGCACCAGCGGCTGGAAAGCGTCCCGGTCGCCGGCTTGCACCAGCCGCACCAGGGACAGATCCGGATCCGCGGAGGCGCCGGCCGCGGCGGTGGGATGGCTGCTACTCATACGAATCGGACATAGGCGGAATGGTTACAGAATAATGGAAATTTATCGCCTCGGGGGGACGGCTTGGCGCATCGCCCCTGGCCGGCGCCCGATCCCGGGCGGCCGGCGGCGGTTGGAAGGCGGTCGGCTAGAATAGTGTCTATGACGGGCAACCAGGTTCGCAGCCGGTTTTTGGACTATTTTGCCGCGCGCGGACACCAGCGCGTACATTCTTCCTCGCTGGTGCCGGCCAACGATCCCACCCTCTTATTCACCAACGCCGGCATGAACCAGTTTAAAGACGTTTTTCTCGGCCTGGAAAAGCGCAGCTACCGCCGCGCCACCACCGCGCAGAAATGCGTGCGCGCCGGCGGCAAGCATAACGACCTGGAAAATGTTGGGTTTACCAACCGGCATCACACCTTTTTCGAGATGCTGGGCAACTTCTCCTTTGGCGATTACTTCAAGCGCGATGCGGTCGCCTTCGCCTGGGAACTGGTCACCTCCGCGGCGGGTTATGGCATCGAGCCCGCCCGGCTCTATGCCACCGTCTTTCGCGATGATGACGAAGCCTACGCGCTCTGGCGCAAGCAAATCGGGCTGCCCGAGGACAAGGTCTTCCGGCTGGGCGAAAAAGACAATTTTTGGGCCATGGGCGATACCGGCCCCTGCGGCCCCTGCTCGGAATTGCATGTGGACCTGGGCCCGGCGGCGAGCGAGGCCGGCCACCCCGATTGCCGCTTTCCCTGCGAATGCGGCCGCTACGTCGAAATCTGGAACCTGGTCTTCATGCAATTCGAGCGCGACGCGGCGGGCAAGCTGGCGCCCCTGCCCCAGCCTTCGATTGACACCGGCGCCGGCCTGGAGCGCCTGGCGGCGGTGGTGCAGGGCAAGATTTCCAACTTCGCAACCGACCTCTTCCAGCCGCTCATCGCCGCCGCCGGCCAGATCGCCGGCGTCCATTACGGCGCCGCGCCCGCCAGCGACGTTTCCCTGCGCATCCTCGCCGACCACAGCCGCGCCGCCACCTTCCTCATCGGCGACGGCGTGCTGCCCGCGAACGAGGGCCGCGGCTACGTGTTGCGCAAAATCCTGCGCCGCGCCATCCGCCACGGCAAAATGCTCGACATCGGCGAAGCCTTTCTCTACCGCCTGGCGGATGTGGTCGCCGGCGAGATGGAAGGCGCCTATCCTGAGCTGCGCCGGCAACTGCCGCGCACCCGCGATGTCATACGCAGCGAGGAAGAGCGCTTCACTCACACCCTGCAACTGGCGCTGAAAGAGTTGGAGCGCACCCCGCTCCAGTGGCCGGATGGGCGCGAGGCCCCGCTGGCCGAGGCGCGGCCGGCAACCCGCGCGGCTGCCCTGCCCCGCCTCGCCGGCGCGCGCATGTTCAAACTCTATGACACCTACGGCCTGCCGATTGACCTGCTGCAGGAAATCGCCCGGGAGCGGGTCTTCGAGCTCGATCTCGCCGGCTTCGAGGCGGAAATGGAAGCCCAGCGCGCGCGCGCCCGGGCAAGCTGGAAGGGTGGCGTCAAAAACGCCGCGCCGGCGGTTTACCAGCAACTCGCCGCCGCCGGCCGCACCCGGTTCACCGGCTACGAATCGCTGTTCGAGCCCCGCGCCACCGTCGTCGCGCTGGTAAAAGACGGACGTCAACTCGACGCGCTCGACGCCGGCGAGCGCGCCGAATTGGTGCTCGACACCACTCCTTTTTATGCCGCCAGCGGCGGGCAGATCGGCGACCGCGGCCGGCTCATCAACGCCGAAGGCACCGCGGCCGAGGTGGAAGACGCCTACGCTCCGGTCGCCGGCCTGATCGCGCATAAAATCGTCGCTCGCCAGCGCCTCGCCCCCGGCGATCGCGTCGAAGCGGCCGTGGACGATGACCGCCGCGCCGCCACCCGCCGCAATCACACCGCCACCCATCTGCTGCACGCCGCCCTTCGCCGCGTGCTCGGCGGCCACGTCAAGCAGGCCGGCTCGGTGGTGGACCCGGAGCGGCTGCGCTTCGACTTCACCCACTTCACCTCGCTCTCGCCCGGCGAGTTGGAGGAAGTCGAGCGGCTGATGAACGAGGAAATCCTGAAAAACGATCCGGTGAAAACCGAGATCCTGCCGCTCGACGAGGCGCTCGGCACCGGCGCCATGGCGCTCTTCGGCGAGAAATACCAGGATCGCGTGCGCGTGGTCTCGGTCGCGGACTTCAGCAAGGAGCTATGCGGCGGCACGCACTGCCGGGCGACGGGCGACATTGGCCTCTGCCGCATCGTCTCCGAGGGCGGCATCGCCGCCGGCGTGCGCCGCATCGAGGCCATCACCGGCCTGCGCGCCTGGCGGCAATACCGCGAGGCCGGCGAGCGCCTGCATCGCTTGAGCGAGTTGCTGCGGACTTCCGAGCCGGAGCTGGCCGCCGCCGTCGAGCGGCTGCTGGAAGAGCAGCGGCAGCGGCAGCGCGAGCTGGAAGCGGCGCGGCTGAAGTCGGCGCAGGATCAGGGACGCAGCCAGATGGGCGAGCGCCAGCGCCTGGTGAAAGACGTCAAGGTGCTGGCGGTGCGCATGGATCAGCTCGACCGTCCGCAACTGCGCCAGATGATGGACGAGTTGCGCCGCAAGCTGGGCAGCGGCGTGGTCGCCCTGGGCAGCGCCCAAGACGGCAAGACCGCCGTGCTGGTGGGCGTGACCGCGGATCTGACCAACCGCCTGGCGGCGGGCAAGCTGATTCGCAGGCTGCCCGGCATCAGCGGCGGCGGCCGCGCCGATTTGGCCGAAGCCGGCGGCCGCGAGCCGGAAAAACTCGATGCTCTGCTCGACGCCATCTACCAGGCGGTGGAGGACAGCCTGTGAGCGCCGGCTTGCGCATCGGACAGGGCTTCGACTCCCACGGCTTTGCCGCCGGGCGCGAGTTACGCCTGGGCGGGGTCTTGATTCCGGGCGAGCGCGGCCTGGCCGGGCACAGCGACGGAGACGTGCTGCTGCACGCCGTTTGCGACGCGCTGCTGGGCGCGCTCGCGCTGGGCGACATTGGCGAGCATTTCCCTCCCGGCGACGCACGCTGGCGCAACGCCGATAGCCGTGAGTTCGTCCGCCATGCCTGCGGATTGGTGCGTCAGCGCGGCTGGCGGCTGGCGAATCTTGACGCCACCCTGATTCTGGATACGCCCCGACTGGGTCCCCACCGCGAAGCCATACGCCAAAGCCTGGCCGCGCTGCTCGACTCCCCGCTCGACCGCATCTCGCTCAAGGCCAAAACCCCGGAAGGGTTGGGTCTGCCCGACACTGCCATCGCCCAGGTCGTCGTCTTGCTCGAAGCCGCCGCGGCGGAATAAGGAAAGGAAACGTTTAGCGGCGGCGAATGGCCCTTTCGCCAGTTTTTACGAGCGCGTAAGCGGCTGTCCTGCACCGGCTGGGAGGTCGCGCGCCCGCCGGGATCGGAAACGGATTCCCGCTCAGATTTTAAATGGCTGCTTTCGAAAAGGATTGCTCTCTTCCAGCCGCTGCCGGACGGATTTGATCACATGTTCAACCGCGGTGGAATAGTAGATTTCGGTTCCGGTCTTCACCCCTTCCACCAGCCATTCGTATTTGTTGCCCTGTGGCGATGACGTCATGGTGATCGAAACGGCGAATCGAATCCTGGACGGCTCCGTCGGCATATCTGGCGCAATCTCCTTTTCCGAAGACGAAACCGTCTATGCACAGCAGGGCGTTGCTGCACTTTTTTGGAGCCGAAGGGTAAAGTGATGCGCTCTTTGCTTTTTAGGATGCTGCTCGCAGTCGTGATTCTCGAAGATAAATTTGGTGTTGTCCGTTAGTCCTTCCGGATTCTCCGCCAATTTAGACCAGTTGTAGGCGGAACATTTCCAGGAGATGATCTTGCCGCGTGCATTCACGACAGCTTCAAGTTGCCGCAGTGTTGATTTGTCGAAGGACATGAAATGCCCCTCCTCGATAATCCAAGGATACAATTAAAATTCACGGGGTGCAGTTTCAGCCCCGTGAATTCGCCCCCATAGTAGCTGAACCGGACGCCGCCCGCTACGGGTGTCGGGCAGCAGATTTCGGATCTTTTGCCGAGCCGCTTGCAATTCTTGCGGCACGGCCGCTTTTTAAGTTTAGTCGCTGACGCTATCGCAAGAGTCCGGCCGAAACCGGACACATTGCAAAACGTATGGATGCCGGAAATTATTTGTCGTTAATAGGCGCTGACCTAAAAGGAACCTCGCGAAATCCGGCCTGCGGGCGTTGCTTGAGGCAATTTCTGCGAAATTGCCATGGGACAGAAATACTGTCCGACTCGGCCGTTAACGCTTTTGGGCTGGGTTGATCCGGGCCCAGAAACTTATTTTCCCATTATGAAGAGGATGTCGCGGGGTCTGCGATTACCGCCGGCCGAATAAAATCTTTTTGAAGAATCGGCGGTATAAATATACATTCAATAATACATATAAAGCAATGTAAGCGATTGCTTCAATAAAATAGATCATGCTTAACTTATATTGCTCTGGCATAATTGTCATATCTGGCGCATGATGCATAATATTATAAATAAATAACTTTGGCCCCATTGTCCATATAGATATCATAAGTTTCATGATTATAAATAAATCGATAAATAAAATCATAACGAACAATAAAGATGCCGCGGATTTTTGAAATATAGAGTATTTCATCGGCGGCAATTGCAGGCGAGCGCGTGGACTGCTGTTTGCAAGCTGAGGTGATGCGGTCGGCGATAGGGCACGCGCCGCGCTGCGCCCTCGGGTTCGAGCGTAAACGTGTGCCGCATGACCAATCATAAAAATTGGACGTTTCGACGTCAATCCGGTTCGGAGCGAGTCTTCGCCTGCAGCCGGCCTTCTCCGCTCCTTGCGCCTCCAGGCTGGCTTATTGTATGGTGAATGTATGGCGCGTTATGTTTCCACCACGGTACGGCTGGACGAGGAGGATGTCCGGGCCTTGAAACGCGCCCGCGCCGATGGGCTGTCGGCCTCCGATCTGATCCGGAAGGGCCTGCGGGTCGTCGCCGCGCGCTACTATTCCGGACGCCGGCCTCCTTCAACGTTGCTCTTCGAGTCCACGCATAGCAAGCTGGGGGATGAATCCGAGCTGTTCCGGGAAATTGAGCGTTGATTCCGCCCATCGTCGCCGATACCGGCGGGCTCTTGCGGGCGCTCGCCCGGACGCAGGATGGCCGGCCGAGTTTTCCGGAATTTGCCGCGATTCTGACTTCAGCCGCTGCGGTGATCGTACCCGCGCTCGTCCTGGCGGAAGTGGATTATTTCCTTCGCAATGAGCGCATGGGGATGCGCGCACTGATGGCCGAGATCTTTGATCCTTCTACCCGTTATGAATATGAAATGCCGTTTCCTTCCGATATCGCCCGGGCCTTGGAATTGGATGCCAGATTTGCTGCTCTCGCTTTAGGGTTGGTGGATGGCATGGTCGCGTCTGTCGCGGAGCGCCGGCGCATTTACCGGATCCTGACGACGGATCGCCGTGATTTTGGCGCCATCAGAGTCGGCCCCAGGTTCTCGCGCGCGCTTGAACTGCTGCCCTGACAGGGCAAAGCAAGTTTATTGGTCAGCAGCGAAAACGGCGCGCGCCCCGCGGTGGGCGCCATCACGAAGTGCCGCTGCTCCTGGCTGCCGGACCCGACCGGGCGCATGACTGCCGAGCCCATCAGCCTGCACGGCAAGCGAGCCGCGCTGCTGACGGAAACGAACCGGCAGGCGGTGCAGACGATCGTCGCTGTGCGGTGATATCGGCATAATCCGCGCAAATTTAGCTATCGCGTTCCCATTGGCCTTAAATTTAAATCAGGGCAAGATGATCCATCCCGAGTCCATTCTGGCGCTGCTCGAGCGGCAGCCGCGGCGGCAGGCGACCTATAAGCAATTGCTGCGCGAGTTGGGCGCGCGCGGCGCTGAGCGCCACCGCCTGCGCCTGCTGCTGGCGGAGCTGCTGCGGCAGAAAAAGCTGGTCGAGCTGCGCCACGCCTACCGCCTGGCGCCCGCGCCGGATGCCGCCGCTCCCGCCCGCCCGCTGCCGGCGCAGAAGCCGGGCCGCCGCGCTCCGCCCGCGGCCGCCGGCGCGAGCGAGCGCGCGCGCGGACGCATCAGCCTGCACGCCGACGGCTACGGCTTCGTGCTGCCCGAGCGCGATGCCCCCGGCGGCGGCGAGGATATATTCATTCCTCCGCCCATGACCGGCGGCGCCATGCACGGCGACCAGGTCGAGGTCGAGCTGACGCGCTCCGCCGGCGAGCGGCGCGCTGGCAAGGTGGTGCGCATCCTGCGCCGGCAGCACGCCACCGTGGTGGGCGTCTTCCATGCCACGCCGCGCCTGAATTACGTGCAGCCATTCGATTACCGTCTGTCGCAGCGCATCGAAATTCCCCCCGGCGGCGAGCAGCCGCAGATCGGCGACGCCGGGCGCCATCGCGTGCTCGGCAGCGAAGCGCAGCGGAGCGGAGCGCCAAATGAAGCGCAGCGGAGCGGAGCGCCAAATGAAGCGCAGCGCAGCGCCCAGCAACGCCCAGCGCAGCGCCCAGCAACGCCCAGCGCAGCGCCCAGCAACGCCCAGCGCAGCGCAGCGCCAGACGAAGCCAGGCTAAGTGCTGCCGCCGGCCGCGTCGCGGCAGCCCGCCTCAACGGCCTCGTCGTCGAGGTGGAAATCAGCGATTACGGCAGCCCCCTGCGTCCGATGCGCGGGCAGGTGATCGAAGTGCTGGGGGCGCGCGATGACTTTGGCGTGGACGTGGAAATCATCATCCGCAAGCATCATCTGCCGCATCGCTTTGCCGAACCCGCGCTGGCCGAGGCGGAGGCGATTCATCGCCGCGCGGCCTCGGCGGCGCGGGCTGGGGGCGAGCCCGAAATCGCCGCCGGCCGGCGCGATTTCCGCCGCCTGCCGATCGTCACCATTGACGGCGAGACGGCGCGCGATTTCGACGACGCGGTCTATGTCGAGCGCCGGCCGGAGGGCGGCTTCCGGCTGCAGGTGCATATCGCCGACGTCGCCCATTACGTCCAGCCGGATTCCGAACTCGACCGCGAAGCCCGCCTGCGCGGCACCTCGGTCTATTTCCCCGACCGCGCCATCCCCATGCTGCCGTCGGAGCTTTCAACCGACCTGTGCAGCCTGCGCCCGCTGGAAGAGCGTCCGGTGATGTCGTGTCTGATGGAGATTACGCCGGCGGGCGAGATTGACGCCTACGAGATCGTGCCGGGGCTGATCCGCTCCGCCGCGCGCCTGACCTATACCCGCGTCAACCGGCAGTTGCAGGACCCGCGGCCGGCCGCCGACTTGCCCGGCGGCCTGGATTGGGCGGCGATGCTGGAGCTGCAGCAGACGCTCTACCGCAAGCGCCAGCGCGACGGCTCGGTGGATTTCGACTTGCCCGAGCCGGAAATCGCCTTTGACGAGTTTGGGCTGATGCGCTCGATTGTGAAATCGGAGCGCAACGCCGCCCACCGCCTGATCGAGGAATACATGCTGGCCGCCAACCAGGCGGTGGCGTTGCACCTGGAGCAGCACGACGTGGCGGCGGTGTACCGCGTGCACGACACCCCCGATCCGGCCAAGGTGCTGGAATTCGAGGAAATCGCCGCCGGCTTCGGCTATTCGCTCGGCCCGGGCGCGCCGGCGGCGAAACGCATGCCGGCGCGCGACCGCCGCGGCCGGCGGCTGGAAATTCCCTCGTCTGGCGAACTGAAGATCGCGCCGCGCAACTACCAGCAGTTGGCGGCCCGCATCAGCGGCAAGCCGGAAGAGCGCATTTTGTCGTACCTGATGCTGCGCTCGCTGCCGCAGGCGCGCTATAGCCCCGCCAACCTCGGCCATTTCGCCCTGGCCATGGCCACCTACACGCATTTCACCTCGCCCATACGCCGCTATCCCGACCTGCTGGTGCACCGCATCCTGAAACGCCTGCTGCCGCCGGGCGGAAGCGGGCGCCGGCTCTACCGCGCCCGCCGCTATGCGCCCAATGCCGCCCCGCCGCCCGCCCCGGCCCTCTCCGAAACCGGCTCGCCGCTGACCTTCAAGCGGCTGCTGGCGCTGGCGCGCGAATCAAGCGACGCCGAGCGGCGGGCGGAGGAGGCCGAGCGCGACCTGATGGATTGGAAGAAGGTGCGCTTCATGGAAACCCGCCTGGGCGAACGCTTCCCCGCCCTGGTCACCAACGCCGGCAAGAACGGCTGCTACGTCGAGCTGTTCGATCTGTTCATCGAAGGATTGATCCCGGCGGCCACGCTGGAAGACGATCACTTCCGCTTCCATCCCGGCACGCGCGCCTGGATGGGCGCACGCCAGCGGCGGCTGGCGATCGGCGACCGGCTGGAGGTGATCGTCGAGCGCATTGACCCGGTGCGCAACCGCATACATTTCGCCCCTGCCGACCCCGCTGAGGGTTGAAAGTTAAAAAGATCTATAAAGATTTACTCGTTCAGGCCATACGCCCTGGCCAGCAACTCGACCACGTGCAGCACCGGCTGGCTGCGGCCGGCGGCGCGCACGCCGGCTTGAAGCTGTAGCTGGCAGCCGGGATTGGCGGTAACCAGCCACGCGGCCCCGGTTTCCGCCACCAGCTCCATTTTTTCCTCCAGCAGCCGGACGGCTATCTCCGGCTGCTCGAGGTTGTAAATGCCGGCGCTGCCGCAGCACTGGTCGGCGCGGCGCATTTCCACCAGCTTCAGTCCGGGCACAGCGCGCAGCAACTCGCGCGGGGCGGAGCGTATGCGCTGTCCGTGCGCCAGATGGCAGGCGTCCTGAAAAGTCACGCTGACCGGCAGCGGGCGCAGGCCTTCGGCGCGCATGCCAAGCGCGGCCAGAAATTCGGTGATGTCGCGCACTTTGGCGGCAAATGCGCGGGCGCGCTCGTCGCCGGCGAGCAAATCGCCGTATTCCTTCAACGCCGAGCCGCAGCCGGCGGCGGCGGTCACGATGGCGTCATAATCGCCGGGATTGAAAGCCGCCAGATTCTGGCGCGCCAGCCGCCGGGCGGTTTCGCGCTCGCCGGCATGCACGTGCAGCGCGCCGCAGCAGGTCTGTCCCGCGGGCAGCGATACTTCGCAACCGTTGGCTTGCAGCACGCCGAGCGCGGCCCGGTTGAGCGGGGCGCAAAAAACGTTCTGGATGCAGCCGGCGAGCAGCACCACCCGCGCCCGGCGATCGCCCCGGGCGGGAAAAGTGCGGCCGATCTCGGAGTGGAAAACGGGGCGGGAAACTGCCGGCGCCAGCCGCGCCGCCGGTTCCAGGCCGAGCGCGCGCAGCAGGCCGCTGCGCCGGCCGAAGGCTTCGAGGCCGGAGCGCTGGGCGGCGGCGAGCAGGGCGGCGTAGAAACGAATGCGGCCGCGGCTGGGCAGCACACGCGCGAATAGATAATGCCGCAGGCGGCGGCGGAGAGCGGAGCCTGCGGGCCGGGCGGCCAGCTCGGCGCGCGCGGCTTCGAGAATGCGCCCGTATTGCACTCCCGAAGGGCAGGCGGTCTCGCAGGCGCGGCAGTCGAGGCAGCGCTCCAGGTGCATACGCAGCTCGTCTAGGCCGATCCGGCCGGCATCGGCCTGCGCGATCTGGTAAATGCGGCCGCGCGGGGAATCCATCTCCTCGCCCAGCAGGCGAAAGGTGGGACAGACATTCAGGCAAAGCCCGCAATGCACGCAGCGGGAATAATCTTCCCAGCGCGGGCGGTCGGCGGTTTGAAAAGCGGAGACGGCGCCGGCGGAGGGCGGTGGCATCTCCAGCGCGGCAATAGCGCCTTCGCCGGGCGCTTCAGCGCCGCTGGACTTGGAGGTGGCTGTGCCGCCAGGATTTGAGACGTCATTCATTCGGAAACTAGCCCAAACGGATCGGGAAAAATGCGGTGCGGATCGAGTTCCATTTTAAGCTGCCGCATCAGCTCGCGATCCTGGCCCAACTCGCCCCAGCGGTCGGCGGCGGTGGCGGCATCGGGCCAGGTCAGAAAAGCGTCCGCGCCGCCGCTCCAGCCGGGCCCGGAAAGTCGGCGCAAGCGGCGGCGGCATTCGGCCAGCGGCGCGGAAACAAGCTCTGGCAGGTGCAGCGAAAACAGTCCCAGCCCCAGGCGGCCTTGAAAGCGCAGGCCGGGCAGGAGAGCGGCGCAGGCAGCGAGCGCGCCGGCTGCTAGCGCCGGCGCCGCGGCGAGTTTCAGCCACGCGCCCGGGAGCGATTGCGGCCAGGCGTTCCAGGCCTGCCAGAATTCCGCCTCGGTTTCCGCCGGCACGGTTTCCATCGGCAAGCCAAGCCCGCCGGCCAGCCGTTCGAGATCTTTGCGGCAACGGGCGAGTACGGCCTCGCTCCCGCTGAAGCGAATCGCGGCCCAAAACCCGGCGCCGTCCGGGGCTGCCGCGGGCGCCGAATCCGGCGCCTGGGTAGCCAGCTCGAACGATAGCGGGCGCAGCCAGGAAGCTTGCATCGCCGCGCGCAGGTGCTCGGCGGACGCCAGATCGGGCAGGCGGAGCAGCAGCGTGGCGGTGAGTGCCGGGCGCGGAAAGACGCGAAAGTTGGCGGCCACGATCAGGCCCAGGCTGCCGCGGCTGCCGATCAGCAGCTTCATCAGATCGTAGCCGGCCACGTTTTTGACCACCCGGCCGCCGGCATGCACGATTTCGCCGCGGCCGGAAATGAATTCGATGCCGATGGTGAAATCGCGCAGCGAGCCATAGGCCTGGCGGAGGGGGCCGAAGGCGTGTCCGCCGAGGGCGGAGCCGAGATTGCGGCCGGCGGCGCGGGCAACGTCAAGCGGCAGGAACTGTCCGCGGGCGGCGAGCGCGGCGGCGGCGGCGGCGAGGCCGATGCCGGCTTCGAAGCCGGCGGTTAAATCCTGGGGCTCGTAAAAGCGCACCGCCTGCAGGCCGGCCAGATCCACGCGCAATCCCGGCCCGGCGCCCGCAGAGGGTATTGAGGCTGCGCTGGAGAACGCGGGCGAAGCGGATGACCACGGCACGAGGCCGCAGCCGCGGCCGGCGGCCCAGCGCGCCAGCGCGGCGGCCTGCTCGACCGAGGCGGGACAGACCGCCAGCTCGCGCGGGCGCAGCGCTGCCGCGCCCAGCAGCGTTTCCAGCTCGCGCCAGTCCGGCGCGGAAAGCGGGGCGGCGGCGCTCATGGCGGCCCGCCCGCGGGATTGCGCGCCGGCGCTTCGAGCGGGGCCGCGGCGGGGGTGCTGAGCCGGGTTTCGCGGCAGTGGCGGAAGGCGGGCAGCAGCTTGCCGGGATTGAGGCGGCCCGCCGGGTTCCAGACCGCGCGCAGGCGGCGCATGAAATCCAGGTCGGCTTCGGAAAACATCCAGGGCATCAATTCGTCTTTTTCCATGCCCACGCCGTGCTCGCCCGAGATCGAGCCGCCGGCCTCGACGCAGAGTCGTATGATTTCCCGGCTGGCGGCGAGCGCGCGCTGGAATTCGTCCGCCTGGCGGCCGTCGTAAAAGACCAGGGGATGCAGATTGCCGTCGCCGGCGTGAAAGATGTTGCCGACGCGCAGCCGATAATGGCGCCCGATGGCGTCGCCCTGGCGCAGGATGGCGGCGATGCGGGTGCGGGGAATGACGCCATCCATGACGTAGAAATTGGGGCTGATGCGGCCGACCGCGCCGAAAGCATGCTTGCGGCCTTTCCAGAGCCGGGCGCGGTCTTCCGCATCGCGCGCGAGGCGCACTTCGGCGGCGCCGCAGGCCAGGCAGACGCGGCGCACTTCTTCGGCCTGCTGCATCACTTCTTCGGCGAGCCCTTCGAGTTCGATCAGCAGCACGGCGGCGGAATCGAGCGGATAGCCGGCGTGTATGTACGCTTCCACCGCGCGCAGGGTGAAGCCGTCGAGCATTTCCATCGCCGCCGGGGTGATGCCGGCGGCAGTGACGGCGGAAACGGTTTCGGCGGCGGATTCGATGCGCGAATAGACCGCCAGCAGGGTGCGTACGGCTTCCGGCAGGCGGGTCAATTTGGCGGCGATCGCCGTCACCATCGCCAGCGTGCCCTCCGAGCCCACCAGGGTCCCGGTCAGGTCGTAGCCGGGAACGTCCAGGGCCAGGCCGCCGGTCGTAACCACGCGGCCGTCGGCCAGCACCGCGCGCAGCCCGGTGATATGGTTGACGGTCACGCCATAGGCGAGCGTGTGCGGGCCGCCGCTGTTTTCAGCCACGTTGCCGCCGATGGTGCAGGCCTGCTGGCTGGAAGGGTCGGGGACGAACAAATAGCCGGCGGGCGCCGCCGCCTGGGAAAGTTCGAGGTTCACGACCCCCGGCTCGACCACCGCGCGGGCATTGCCATAGTCGAGCGCCTGGATTTTGCGCATGCGGTTGAAGGAGACGACGATGCCGCCCTCCCTCGCCACCGCGCCGCCGCTCAGGCCGGTGCCGGCGCCGCGCGGGATCAACGGCAGCCCGCATTCCGCCGCGATGCGGACGATTTCCACTACATCGGCTTCGCTCGAGGGAAAGGCCACCAGGTCGGGCAGGGCTCGGTCCACTCCGCCGTCGTACTCATAAAGCATGCGGCCGATGCGGTCGCAGACGACCGCGTCCGCGCCGAGCGCGGCGCTGAGCCTGCGGCGGGCTTGTTCGGCTTTGCCCATCTCAACTGGAGTATAAAGCCGCCGGCGCGCTGGCTGGCTTTGGCTGCCCGCATAAACCATGCTGCGCCGCGCAGTTGAAAACGGCTCGCCCGCGGCTTCGGAATTCGAGGTTTATCCCTAGCCAAATCGCGAAATTGTACCGATAGCAACCGAAAAGGAACAAACTTCGCATGCTGCCCGGCATCGTTTAGGGCTGGATCATGTGCGCCAGGTTGATTACCGCCAGCGCCAGGTGAGCGGCTGAATGATTGAAGCCTTGATGCTATGGAATGAGCCGAACAACCTCTCGCATTGGGATTTCCAGTTGGACCGCGACTGGCGGATTTATGCGCGGCTGCTGCGGGAATCGGCGGCGGAAGTGCGGCGGCGGGCGACGGGCGTGCGCATCTCGCTGGGCGGCATTTCGCCCATCGATCCAGCCTTCATACGCCTGCTCGACAGCCACGGCGCGCTGGCCGAAATTGACGTAATCGCGCTGCATGGCTTTCCGCTCGACTGGAATCACTGGAACATACACGAATGGCCGCGCCAGGTGGAATCCATCGAGCAGGCCTGCGGCCGGCCGGTCTGGGTGACCGAAGCCGGCTGCTCATCCTTCGGAGCGGATGAAGTCCAGCTATTCGGCCTAGAAACTACGGCGCGGTTGCTGCTGAACCGGGTCGAGCGCGTTTATTGGTATAGCCTGATGGATTTGCCGCCGGCCTGGCCGGCGACCACGCGCCACCGCGAAAGCGAAGGTAGTGCATATTACCGGCATTACTATATGGGGCTGGTGCGCGCCGACGGCAACTGCAAGCCCGCGTTTTACCGCTTCCCCGCCGGTATGGGTCTTTGCCAATGGTTCCACTTTGAAGACCCGCGCCTGCCCCAGGCGATTCAACTGATGCGGCAATTGGGCGTGCGCAAGCTGCGCACCGGGCTGAGCTGGGCGGACTGGTACCGTCCCGGAGCGGAAGCCTGGTTCGACACCCAAATGCGCATGCTGGCGGAGTTCGACATGACGCTGACCTTGTGCTACACCCCCGCGCACCTGGGATTGCAGCCGCAGCACAATAGCCCGCCAAGCCGGACGGAGGAATTCGTACGCTTTGCCGGATGGGTCGCCGACCGGTATTGCCGGCGGCAAACGCAGCCGGCGAAGGCGGCGGCGGATGCGGATTTGCAGCCGGTCTGAGCTGGAAGTGACGCGATGCATGCGCTGGTCACCACCGACACCTGGGGCGGCATTTGGACGTTCACGCTGGAATTGAGCGTGCAACTGCGGCGTCAGGGCTGCCAGGTCACGCTGGCCAGTTTCGGCCCCTGGCCGGCGGAAGAGTCATTGGCAACGCTGAAGCGCTGGGGAATCTCGATTCATTGCCTGCCGTGGCAGATGGAATGGATGCAAGGCGCCGAGCGCGAGACGGCAGCGGCGCAGCGCGAACTGGCGCGGCTGGCGGTTTCCTCCGGCGCCGGCCTGGTGCATGCCAACCATTTCGCCTTCGCCGGGCTGGACGCCGGTATTCCCACGGTGCTCACCGCGCACAGCGATTTGTATTCCTGGTGGCGCCAGGTGAAAAACTGCGAGCCGCCGCCCAGCGGCTTCCATGCCTGGTACCGGGATTTGGTGATCCAGGGATTGGAGCAGGCGGCGATCGTCGCCGCGCCCACGCGCGCCGTGGCCGGCGACTTGCGCCGCGAATACGGCTGTTCGCGGCCGGTGCAGGTGATCTATAACGGGCGGTCGGCAGGGGATTTTTCCTGCTGCGGCGAGAAATCGAACTTCGCCGCCGCGATGGGACGAGTCTGGGACGAAGCCAAACAGTTGGCTTGGCTGGGGGAGCGTAGCTGGCCGCTGCCGCTGGCCATCGCCGGGCCGCTGCAGCATCCGCAAAACGGGCAAGCGGCGGCGCCGCCGGCGCAAGATTCCTGCTATCTCGGCGAGCTGAACGGAGCAGCGCGGCGGCGGCTGCTGGGGCGGGCCAAGATCTACGTCGGCTGCGCCCGTTATGAACCCTTCGGGCTGTCGGCGCTGGAAGCGGCGCTTTCCGGCTGCGCCCTGGCCTTGGCCGATATCGAGAGCCAGCGCGAAATCTGGGGCGACGCGGCCGGCTACTTTCCGGTTCCTCCCCACCCTGACGCCCAGGCGGAACTCTGCGCCCTGCTGGAACGGTTGGTGAAAACGCCCGAAGCCGGGCAGCAGGCGCGACAGCGGGCGCGCGAATGCTACGGCAGCTATCGCATGGCGAGCGAGTACCGGCAACTTTATCGGCAGGCGATGGCGCGCGGCGCGCGCGTGCCGCAGCCGCCGGAAAGCGCGGTAGCCCCATGCGCTTAGCCATCTTCGCCCATACCTGGCTTTCGGACTGGAACCACGGCAACGCGCATTTCCTGCGCGGGCTGGCGCGCGCCCTGATCGCCCGCGGCCATCAGGTGCTGGCGCTGGAAGGCCAGCCCGGCCACTGGGGCGCCTGGTCGCTGGCGCAGTTGTTTGCCGAAGAGCCGATGATGGCCGCCAGCGCAATTCAGGAATTCCGCCGGCTCTATCCCGAATTGAAGCCGGAATTTTTCCCCTGCGCGCGGCATTGGCCGCAAGTGGCCGAAGCCTGGCTGAAAGAACGGCTGCGCGATGCCAATGTAGTGCTGATGCACGAGTGGAACGAGCCCGAGTTGGCCGCCATTCTGGCCGGTCTGCGCCGGCGCCTGGGTTTCAAGCTGCTGCTGCTCGACACCCATCACCGCGGCTTCAGCCAGCCGGAGGCGATCGCGCGCTTTCCGCTGGACGAATTCGACGGCGTGCTGGCCTTTGGCGAAAGCCTGCGGCAGCTCTACCTCACCCGCTTCCAGGTGCGGCGCGCCTGGTGCTTTCACGAAGCCGCCGACGTTTCCGTGTTTCAGCCGCAGCCGGCGGAAAGCGCCGCCGGCGCGGATGTGGTCTGGATCGGCAACTGGGGCGATGAAGAGCGCACCGGCCAGTTGCGCGAGTTTCTGCTGATGCCGGCGCAGCGCCTGCCGCAATACCGGTTCCTGGCGCACGGGGTCAGGTATCCCGAGTGGGCGCAGGCGGAGATGCGCCGGCACGGCATTCGCTATGCCGGCTACCTGCCCAACCTGCGCGCGATGGAAGTTTACGGCGGCGCGCGGGTCAGCGTGCACATTCCCCGCCAGCCCTACTCCGGCGGCTTGGGCGGGATTCCCACGATCCGGGTCTTCGAGGCGCTGGCCTGCGGCATCGCGCTGCTTTCCAGCCCCTGGCAGGATCAGGAAGGCCTGTTCGAAGCCGGGCGCGATTATTGGGTGGCGCGCAACGGCGCCGAGATGACCGCCCTGCTGGAGGAACTGCTGACCCACGACCGGCAGCGGCGGGAGCTGGCCCGCCAGGGCCGGGAAACGGTTTTACGGCGCCACACTTGCCAGCATCGGGCCCGGGAACTGGAGGCGATTTGCGCCGCTTGAGCTTAAAACTGCACGTTTTCGGCTCCAGCCTGCTCTCGAGCTATTGGAACGGCGCCGCCACCTACTACCGCGGAATCTACAAGTATCTGCATGCGCGCGGGCACCAAATCGTCTTTCACGAGCCTGATGCCTTCGAGCGCCAACGCCATCGCGATTTCGACCGGGTGCCGTATGCCGGCTCGGTGATCTACCGCAACCGCGGCGAATTGGAGCGCAGCCTGGCCGCGGCCGCCGCAGCCGACGTCATCATCAAGCACAGCGGCGTGGGAGTGGAAGACGCCTTCCTGGCCGGGGCGGTACTCGATGCCGCCCGCGCCGGCGCGCGCGCGCGCCTGTGCGTTTTTTGGGACGTGGACGCGCCGGCCACGCTGAGCGACCTCTGGAACGGCCGCGACACGCGGCTGGCGAAATGCCTGCCCGAGTTCAACCTGGTTTTCACTTACGGCGGCGGCATGCGGGTGGTGCGCGAATACCGCGAGCTGGGAGCGCGCGGCTGCTATCCGATCTATAACGGCCTCGATCCGGAAACTCATTATCCCGTCGCGCCCGAACCGCGCTGGCAGGCGAAGATGACCTTCCTGGGCCACCGCTTGCCCGACCGCGAAGAGCGGGTGGAGCGCTTCTTCATGCAAATCGCGCGCGCCCTGCCCGAATACCGCTTCCTGCTCGGCGGCGAGGGCTGGCGGGATTATCCGCTGCCGGCGAATGTGATTTACCGGGGGCACGTGACCAGCGGCGAACACAATGCCGCCAATTCTTCCGCTGAGACGGTGCTGAATATCAACCGCAGCTCGATGGCGGATTACGGTTATTCCCCGCCGACGCGCATCTTCGAAGCCGCCGGCGCCGCCGCCTGCGTGATCAGCGACCGCTGGGAGGGGCTGGAGCAGTTTTTCACGCCGGGGGAGGAAATTTTCCAGATTGAAGACGGCTTGCGGCTGGCAAGTTTATTGCGCACGCTGACCCCCGTCGCCGCCCGCCAAATGGGCGAACGGATGCGCCGGCGCGCGCTGCGGGAGCACAGCTACGCCCAGCGCGCCCGGCAAGCTGAAACCCTGCTGCTGCGAAACCGTACGCGGCCGCGGCCCACCCGCACCGCCGAGGCGGCCTGATGCGGCTGGCGGTCTTTGGCTTGGCGCTATCGTCGTCGTGGGGCAACGGCCATGCCGTCACTTATCGCGCCCTGCTGCGCGGCTGGCGCCAACTCGGCCACCACGCCGTGTTTTACGAGCAGAAGCAGGAGTGGTACCAATCCAATTGCGATCTGCCGCAGCCGGAGTTTTGCGAATTGCGGCTGCTCGAGGGCCGCGACCAGGCGCTGGCGGCGGCGCGCACGGCGGCGCACGAAGCCGATGCGGTGCTGGTCGGCAGCTTTACCCCGCATGCCATACCGCTGCTGGATCTTCTTTTGGGCGCCGGCGGGGCGCGGATCGGGTTTTACGATATTGATACCCCGATTACCCTGGCCGCGCTCAAACAGGGCCGCTGCGAATACCTGCGCGCCGGGCAGATTCCGGCGCTCTCCGCCTATCTCAGCTTTACCGGCGGGCCATTGCTCGACGAACTGGCCCGAAATTATGGCGCGCGCCGGGCGGCGCCGCTCTACTGCAGCTTCGATCCCGATTTCTACTACCCGGCGCGTGCCGGCGAACGCTTTGCCGCAACCCTCGTCAGCGACCTGAGCTACATGGGCACCTATAGTCCCGACCGGCAGGCGAAGTTGAGGCGCCTGTTGCTGGAACCCGCGGCACGGCTCCCGGAGCAGCGTTTTCTGGTCGCCGGGCCGCTCTACGCCGATGCGCCGCAATGGCCGCCAAACGTCACCCATATCGTCCATCTCTACCCCCGCGATCACCGCGCGCTCTACGCCGGCAGCCGTTACTGCCTGAACCTGACCCGGCAGGCGATGGTCGAGGCCGGCTATTCCCCGTCTATCCGGCTGTTTGAAGCCGCCGCCTGCGGCGCCGCGATCATCAGCGACCCCTGGCCGGGGCTGGAAACCTTTTTTCAGCCGGGGATTGAGATCCTGGTGGCCGGCGAAACCCGCCAGGTGGTGGAGATTTTGCGCCAGCGCGATCCCCTGCCGCGGCTGCGCGCAGCTGCCCGCCAGCGGGTGCTGGAACGGCATACCGGTCGCCGCCGCGCGCAAGAGTTGCTCGCAGCGCTGGATGCCGCCGCCGCACCCACCGGCGTCCGGCTTCCGGATTCGGCGCCGGCGGCTCCAGCCCGCTCCGGTTAAATATTTTTTCGCCTGGATTTAAATGACTTAGGGTCATTCGGCCGCATTCCCGCCTGCCCTTTTTCGACGGCATTCCTTTTTTGCATCCAATCAGGTTAATTGCAGCCGCAGCCTTTCCGGCCGCGCCAAAGCAAAGCTAAAGCCGACCGCAGTAAGTCGGCTAACTGTGGATGCCAGGGGGATTATTGCTATGGCCCGGGGGAAAACCTGGAGTTACTGTGTCCAAAAAACTGAAACCCGCGGCGGCGCGGCCCTATGCGGCGCCGCGTTGATGCTGCTGCTCGCCGGCTTCAGCGCGCAACCGGCGGCCGCCCAGGCGGATGCGGCGGAGCAGACGCCGGTGAGCAATATCGTATCGGTACAGCAGCTTGCAGCGCCGAGAAAAGCCCGAAAAGAATTGAACCGGGCGATCAAAGCCATCCGGAAACACCACCGCGATAAATGCCTGCAACTGCTCAGCGATGTCATCCGGCTGGCGCCGCAATGGGCCAGGCCGTATTACACCCGCGGGGTAGTGTTCCTGCGCTCGCATCTTTATGCCCAGGCCCTGCACGATCTGGTGCAAGCGGCAAAATTCGAACCGGGAAACGGCCTGGCGCTGACCGCCATCGGCGACGTCTATCGCCATCTGCATCAGTACGCCCAGGCGGTGTTTTATCTGCACAACGCCATCATCAGCCGCTCAAGCCCCTGGCAGGCTTACTATGAGCTGGGCCGGGTGAATTATTCCACCGGCAACTATCGCCTGGCGGGCACGAATCTGAAACTGGCCTTGGATCGCGATCCGAAGCGCGCCTTCATCTGCCACGTCGTGCTGGGCAATGTGTATATCAAGCTGCAGCAGTACGGAAAAGCCAAGCAGGAATACCTGGCCTATTTGCATTTCCAGCCGGATGCGCCGGAGAAGCCGCAGATCCAGCATGTGCTGCAGAAGATCAGCGTTTATCAGCGCTACGCCGGATTGAGCCGCTGAAGCCAAGCGAACGGAAACGCTTCGCCCGGGGGTGCGGCTTCACCGCCCCGCGCAAAGTTAAGAAAGCAATTGCGTGCGATTCAGGCTTCGAACGAGGAGCCGCAGCCGCAGGTGTGCTTGACGTTGGGATTATTGAACCGGAAACCGGAGCCTTCCAGCGCCTCGACGAAATCCACTTCCGCGCCTTCCAGATACATCAGGCTCATCGGATCGACAAAGACCTTAAGCCCGTCGTACTCATAAGTTTTGTCGGTGCCGGCATTGGCATTGTCGAAAGCCATGGAATAGCTGAAGCCGGAGCAGCCGCCTCCCATGACGGCAATGCGCAAGCCTTCCGGCGCCGGCTGCTGCTGTTGCATGATTTCCTTGACCTTTTCGACCGCCTTGGGCGTAAGCGTAATCATGGATTCGTCCACCTCTTATTTAGATTAACCGAGCCGGGTCCGGATTGACAACCGTCAGGCCGGCGGCGGGAAAGCCCCGGAGCGCGCGGCTGGCGGCGCTACACTACAGGGTTCCCGAATGCGGCAGACAGCCTTCGGGACGGAGATTGCCATGCCGAACGCCCCCGCCATGCGCCAGGAAAAAGACTCGCTGGGCACTCATCCGGTGCCGCGCAACGCCTACTATGGCGTGCAAACGCAACGCGCAGTGGAAAACTATCCCATCAGCGGCCAACGCGCTGCCGGCTCGCTGATCGAGGCCTATGGACTGCAGAAATGGGCCTCGGCGCGGGCGAACGAAGAACTGGGAATGGTGCCGCGGCGGCTGGCGCGCGCAATCCAGAAAGCCGCGCTGGAAGTCGCCGCTCGCCGCTGGGACAGCCAATTCGTCGTGGACGTTTACCAGGCCGGCGCCGGCGTCTCGTTCCACATGAATGTGAACGAAGTGCTGGCCAACCGCGCCAATGAGATCCTGGGCGGCCGCCTGGGCGAATACGCGCCGGTGCACCCGAACGATCACGTCAACTTCGGCCAATCCACCAACGACACCTTTCCCTCGGCGATGCGGATTGCGGCGCGGCTGGAACTGGACCGGCTGCTGCCGCGTGTGCGCGCCTGCGCCCAGGCCTTTGCCGCCAAGGCCAAAGAATTCGACGGAGTGCTGAAATCCGGCCGCACCCATATGCAGGACGCGGTCCCGATCCGGCTGGGACAGGAATTCGCCGCCTACGCCATGGCCTTCGAGCGCGCGGCCGACGAACTGCGCCACGCCGCCGACGGGCTGCTGGAGTTGGGGCTGGGCGGCAGCGCGGTCGGCACCGGGCTGAACACGCATCCCAAATACCGCGCGCTGGCGCTGCGGCTGCTGGCGCAGCGTACCGGCCATGCCTGGCGTCCGGCGGTGGACATGCGCTACGCCATGCAGAGCCAGTTGCCGATGGCGGTAGCCTCCTCGGCGCTGCGCAATTTGGCGCTGGAGGTGATCCGCATCAGCAACGACCTGCGGCTGCTCGCCAGCGGGCCGATGACCGGATTCAACGAGATCCAGATTCCCGCGCTCCAACCCGGCTCCTCGATCATGCCCGGCAAAGTGAACCCGGTGATGCCGGAGCTGGCGGCGATGGTCGCCTTCCAGGCGGTCGGCAACGATGTCAGCGTCGCGCTGGCGGTGCAGGCCGGGCAATTAGAGCTGAATGTGATGATGCCGGCCATGGCGCACGCGGTGCTGCACGCCGCCGGCATTCTCGGCAACATGCTCGCCGTCTTCACCGAGCGCTGCGTGCGCGGGCTGAAAGTCAATGCCGAGCGCTGCCGCTTCTATGCCGGCGCTACCCTGGCTCAGGCCACCGCGCTCAATCCCTACATCGGCTACGCCCGCGCCGCCGAGCTGGTGAAGGAAGCCCTCGCCAGCCATCGCTCGCTGGTCGAGCTGGCGCGGGAAAAGAACCTGCTCTCGGAGGCCGAGTTGAACCGCATTCTCGACGCCCGCGCCATGACCGAGCCGCGCGCGCCCAAGCCGAAACAGCGCTGAGGCGGATTCATTTCATCCGGCCGCCGGGTGGGATGCTTGTGGAGCCGTCGCGGCGTCTCCCTGCGGCCGGCGCAGCCTCAACCGGATTGCGATTCCGCGGCTGGCACCGGCGCCAGCAGTTGCTCTTTGCGATAGACCATGTTGCCGACGTCGTAGGTGGCCAGCTCGAAGCCGTGGCCGTGGGTGATGGCGTCGGTCGGGCAGGCTTCGACGCAGTAGCCGCAGAAGATGCAGCGGTTGTAGTCGATGTTGTAGACCTTCGCGAAACGCTCGCTGGCGCTGATGCGCAGTTCGGCGGTGTTCTCGGCGGCCTCGATATATATGCAGTTGCTGGGACAGGCGGCGGCGCAAAGAAAGCAGGCCACGCACTTTTCCAGCCCGTTCTCGTCGCGCTGCAGCACGTGCACTCCGCGAAAACGCTCTTCAAAATGCACCGGCTCGTCCGGATAAAACTCCGTCACCGGGCGGCGGAACATGTTCTTGAGCGTGACGCCGAGTCCCTTGATGACCGCCGCGGGATCGGCGGTGGGCGCGGGAGCGGGCGTGTTTTCGATACGCGGCTCGTTGGTTTCTGCCATGGCGGTTAAGCGACAGTATAGCAAGCCCGCCATGCTGCTTGCGGGTACGGTGCGCCTGCCGCGCCTGGTTTACAATCGAAAGTTCATGGAAACGAAATTATGACTACCTTCGACGTCGTCTTTCCCCTCTTGCAGCCGCCGCGGCCGGAGCAGTTTCAAGCGCTCGGCCGGGTCTATGCGATCTACGGCATTCGCCGCATTGATCTGGATGAAAAACAAAATCGGCTGACGGTCGAAATTGACGCCACCCGCCTGACGGAAAAAACCCTGGCCGGCGTGCTGCGCCAGGCCGGCTTCAGCGTCGGCGATCCGCTCCGCCTCGATCGGGTTTGAGCCGCAAACTGACTGAATAGAAAGCCTTTCTTGCTTCCTGGCCGCCGCCCCCCCCGGGGCTTTTTAAATTTATTGATTGTTTCAGCATCCAGAGCAGATTTAATCTCATCATCGTGCCGTGGAAGGGGCGGGTCTGGCCCGCGTTCAGGAAAGCGAGGCGGCCATGAACAAATATGTGATGGAGTTGATTGGAACCTTTTTTTTGGTGCTGACGGTAGGCTTGACCGTCGTGGGCGGCGGCAGCGGAGTCATTCCGCCGCTGGCCATCGGCACGGTGCTGATGGTCATGGTCTTCGCCGGCGGTCATATCTCCGGCGCGCATTACAACCCGGCGATTTCGCTCGGGGTCTGGCTGCGCGGCAAAATGGCGGGGAAAGATCTGTTGGCGTATTGGGCATTTCAGCTTGTGGGAGCCCTGCTGGCGGCGCTGGCGGTGCAGTATTTGCGCGCCGGGGTGCCCATCACTACCATGAATCTGCTGCGCGGCCCGGCGCTGTTGGCGGAATTCCTATTCACCTTCGCGCTGGTGCTGGTCGTGATCAGCACCGCCACCGCGAAAGGGACCGAGGGCAATTCCTTTTACGGCCTGGCCATCGGCTTTACCGTCATGGCCGGCGCTTTCGCCGTGGGCAATATTTCCGGCGGCGCGTTTAATCCCGCCGTGGCGCTGGGCACTTCATTATTAAAACTCTCCGCCTGGTCCCAGCTCTGGATTTACTGGCTGGCCGAATTTTTGGGTGGAGCTTGCGCCGCCTACGCCTTCCTCTGGATGAGTCCGGCGGACCGTGTAACGCCGGCGGTGTCGGAGAAAGCGCACGCCGCCGCGCCGGGACGCGAATGAGCGGCCCTGGGTTCGCGCCTCCGGAATACGCATAATTTTACGTATTCCGGAGGGTTATCGCCCGATCGCCACTGCCGCCAACGCGGTCAGTGGCGCGGTTTCGGCCCGCAGCACCGTGGGCCCCAACGAGATCGGCAGCCAGCCGGCGGCTTCCAGCGCGCTGCATTCCTCCGCTGCCCAACCGCCCTCCGGCCCGGAGAGGATGCGTATCCAGGGCGGCGGACCTGCCGGAATCTCCGGCTGCCGCCGCAGCCAGGCGCCTAAAGGCTCGGGGGGAGTCTTTGCGCTCGCCAAGGCATCTCCTTCCGGCTCGCGCAGCCACAGCCGCGCTTCGCTGGCGGCGGCCGGCTCCAAGCCGCTTAAATATTCCTGCAACGCGACGGGGGCGGCGACCTCGGGCGGGCGGTCGCGTTGGCATTGTTCCGCCGCCGCCAGCGCCAACCGCTGCCAGCGCTCGCGCCGGGCCGCGGCGGCGCGGGCCAGGTGCGCCTCCGAGCGCCGCGCCAGGATAGGCTGAACGCGCTCCACTCCCAGCTCGACGGCTTTTTCCAGCAGCCATTCCCAGCGGTGAAAGCGGAAGATCGCCGGCGCCAGCTCCACTACGAGCCGCGGCGCTTCCGCCGGGCGCGATTCCAGCAGCTCCAGCTCGATTTCGCCGCGGCGCACGGCGCGAATGCGGGCGCGGTGCACGCGGCTTTCCCAGGCTAGCTCGACCTGGTCGCCGGCTACGGCGCGCAGCGAGCGGCCCAGGTGCTCCGCCGCTGCGCCGCGCAGCCAGGCCAGCGGCGGGCGCACTTCGCTGGGTTGGAATCGCGGCGGCAAGACGGCTCGCACTCTGCCGGGCGCGGCTAGCGCGTCCGGCCGGCTTCGGCGGCTTTCTCGCTCAGCGCTTCGGCAGCCGCCGCCTGCGCCGCCGCCAGCCGCGCGGTGAGCACGCGATAGGGCGAGCAGGATACGTAATTCAAGCCGGCGCGGTGGAAAAATTCGACCGAGGCCGGATCGCCGCCGTGCTCGCCGCAGATGCCGACCTTGAGCTCCGGACGCGTTTTGCGGCCGCTTTCCACCCCCATGCGCACCAGCTTGCCGACGCCCTCCTGGTCAATGGTGGCGAAGGGATCCTGCTTGAGCACCCCGGTTTTCAGGTACACCGGCAGAATCTTGCCGATATCGTCGCGTGAGAAGCCATAGGTGGTCTGCGTCAGGTCGTTGGTGCCGAAGCTGAAGAACTGCGCCTGGGCGGCGATCTCACCCGCCGCCAGCGCCGCCCGCGGCAGTTCGATCATGGTGCCCACCAGGTAATCCAGCTTGATTCCCGCCTGGCTGAGCACTTCGCCGGCGACGCGGTTGACAATCTCCTTCTGCAGCTCCAGCTCTTTCGGCGTACCGACCAGCGGAATCATGATTTCCGGGTGCACCTGCTTGCCCTTCCTGGCCAGCGCCACGGCGGCCTCGAAGATGGCCCGCGCCTGCATTTCGGTGATTTCCGGATAGAGAATGCCCAGCCGGCAGCCGCGCAGTCCGAGCATGGGGTTGAACTCGTGCAGGTCCTCGACCCGCGCCAGCAGTTTGCGCAGTCCCGCCGCGTCGCGGACGCCGTAATCGGCGTAGCGTTTGCGCAGCTCGCCCGCCAGCTTGCGCTTGGCCGCGCCCGAGGCGGAGGCCAGCTTTTCCAGATCGACCATGATCTGCTCGCGCGCCGGCAGGAACTCGTGCAGCGGCGGATCGAGCGTGCGGATGGTGACCGGCAGGCCGTCCATTGCCTCGAAGATGCCGAGAAAATCGCGGCGCTGCAGCGGCAGCAGGCGCTTCAGCGCCGCCCGGCGCTCTTTTTCGTCCTTGGCGAGAATCATGGCGCGCATGTGTTCGATCTTGCCCTCGCCGAAAAACATGTGCTCGGTGCGGCACAGCCCGATGCCTTCGGCGCCGAAGCTGCGCGCGGCGCGCGCATCGCGCGGAATGTCGGCGTTGGCCCGCACGCCCAGCTTGCGGAACGGCTCGGCCCAGCTCATGAATTCGAGCAGCATGGGATCGTTGGGGTCGGCCGGCACGGTGGCGAGTTGCCCGGCATAAACCTTGCCGCTGGAACCGTCCAGCGATAGCCAGTCGCCTTCCTTCAGCACCTGCTTGCCGATCACCAGCCGCCGTCCCGGCTCATCCACCTGGATGCCGCTGGCGCCGGCGATGCAGCACTTGCCCATGCCGCGGGTGACGACGGCGGCGTGGCTGGTCATGCCGCCGCGCGAGGTGAGGATGCCGGCGGCGACTTCCATGCCGTGGATGTCTTCCGGAGTGGTTTCGCCGCGCACCAGCACCACCGGGCCGCGCTTTTTTTCCACCCACTCGACCGCGGCGGCGGCGGTAAACACCGCCTGGCCCACCGCCGCGCCGGGCGAGGCGGGCAGGCCGGCAGCGATCGGCTCGGCCTTGGCCAGCGTCTTCGGATCGAAGCGCGGGAACAGCAGCTCGTAGATCTGCCCCGCATCCACCCGGAAGATGGCCTCGTCGCGGGTGATCAGGCCCTCGGCGGTCATGTCCATGGCAATCTGCAGCGCGGCGCGGCCGGTGCGCTTGCCGTTGCGCGTCTGCAGCATGTACAGCTTGCCTTCCTGGATGGTGAATTCGAAATCCTGCACGTCGCGGTAGTGGCGCTCGAGCCGGGTGGTGATCTGGCGCAACTGCTCGTACACCGCCGGCATGAGCATCTTCAGCTCGGAAATGGGCACCGGCGTGCGGATGCCCGCCACCACGTCCTCGCCCTGGGCGTTCATCAGGAATTCGCCATAGAAGGCCTTCACCCCGGTGGCTGGATTGCGCGTGAAGCCGACGCCGGTGCCGCTGGTTTCACCCAGATTGCCGAACACCATCGCCTGCACGTTGGCCGCCGTGCCCAGGTCGTCGGAGATGTTGTTCATGCGGCGGTAATGATAGGCGCGCTCGTTGAACCAGGAGCGGAACACGGCGTCGCGCGCCATCTGCAGTTGCAGATAGGCGTCTTGCGGAAAATCCCGGCCGGAGTGCTTCTTCACCAGCTTTTTATATTCGGCGATGATCTGCTTCAGGTCTTCGGCGCGAAGCTCGGTGTCGAGTTGCACCCGCCGCTGCTTCTTTTTCGCGTCGAAGACGCGGTCAAACTCTTTCTTCTCGATTTCCAGCACCACGTTGCCGAACATCTGAATCAGCCGGCGGTAGGAATCGTAGGCGAAGCGCGGATTGCGGCTGCGCCGCGCCAGCGCTTCGACGCTGGCGTCGTTGAGGCCGAGATTGAGGATGGTATCCATCATCCCGGGCATGGAGAACTTCGCCCCGCTGCGCACGCTGACCAGCAGCGGGTTCTCCCCCGCGCCCAGCTTCTGCCCCTGCAGCGCTTCCAGCCGCTCCAGGTATTGGCGCATTTCGATGTCAACCTCGGCCGGGGTTTGCCGCCCGGAGCGCATCCACAGGCGGCAGACTTCGGTGGAGATGGTGAAGCCCGGCGGCACCGGCAGCCCGGCGTTGGTCATTTCGGCCAATCCCGCGCCCTTTCCGCCCAATACGTCCTTCATTTTGCCGTCGCCTTCGGCGCGGCCGCCGCCAAAAAAGTACAGATATTTCGCCATGCTTCACCTTTCCCGAAAGTTATGCTGCGGCGCGCATTGCGCGCGCCGCCGTTTGAGCGGCTCGGCCGCGTTTAGGTTATAGCGCGCATGTGCTTTCGCAGCGGCCCGGCCGCAGCCGGACGCACGGTGAAAAGTTATGGGCGCCGAAAATCTTTAACCGCTATGGGAACGCAGCCGGTAAAGAATCTCCATCCTTCGGCCCACTCGCGCCGTGCGCGGGTACCCGTTCTCAGGCATAAGCTTCTGTCCGGCTTCGTCCGTTACCGCTTAAAGATCAGAATAACAGCAACCCGGCGGCGCCGGCCGCGCGCGGTTTCGCGGCCCGGTGCGCAAACGGATATACTGGTGGATAATGGCCCGGCTGCTGCGTAATTCGGCCATCGCGGTCCTCATCCTGGCGGCGCTCTATCTGGTCTTTTTACGCCTGCAGATGCGCGCCTGGCTGCTGACCCCGGCGCCTTATCCGAGTGGCGATTGGACTTCGCTGGCGATGCTGCGCGGCCGGGATATCAGCATCCCCGCGCCTGGCGGCAATCATCTCGATGCCTGGTGGGTGCCGGCCTGGCAGGCCAAAATCACCACCCTGTTCTTCCACGCCCGCCGCGGCAACATCACCGGCCAGAACGAACGCGTGCTGCGCCTGCGGGCGCTGGATTCGAACGTGCTGCTTGCCGACTACCGCGGCTACGGCAAAAGCAGCGGCCAGGCGGGCATTGCCGGCGCCTTTGCCGATGGCGAAGCGGTGTACCAGTATGCGGTACAGCAGTTGCACCTGCCGCCGGCGCGGCTGGTGCTGGATGGCGATGAGTTGGGCAGCGCCGTCGCCGCCTGGCTGGCGGCGCGGCATCCGCAGGTGGGCGGGCTGGTGCTGGAATCCCCCTTCCCCAGCTTCCGCCAGTGGGGCGACTCGATCCTTCCCCTGGGCGGCTGGTTCCTGCCCTCTCACCCCAACACCTTGCATGACGTGCGGCGCTATTCCGGCCCTAAGCTGATTCTCTACGGCACCAGCGACCCCAACCTGCCCGCCTCGCTCTCGCGCCAGGTCTATGACGCGGCATCGCAGCCGAAGTTCCTGCAGGTGGTCGCCGGCGGCACTCAAAACCATCTGGTGCTGGACGCCGGCGATCAATACGTTGACTGGATGCGGCAGTTCTATCTCGATGCCCATCTCGCCAGGCCGGAAAAGGCGGCGCCGCCGCCCATGCAGACGCTGCAGATCCTGCGCCCCCGGCCCAAGCCGGCGCATTGAGCCGCGGCGGAGGATGCCGGCCGCGGCCCCCCGACTTTATCCCTGTGCGCTTAATGCACCGCGGTGATCCGGTTGCGCCGCTCGATCCGGGTCTGCCGCATCTCCATCGCGCCGGAGCGATAGACATTGCCGTAATGCGCCGGCGCGGTCGTATGGGCATCGAGCCGGAGCGCTACGCGATTGTCGGTGAAGCGGTTCAGCGCCAGCGTCACCCCGGTGGTCTGGCTGAGAATCAGCCCGGCGCGATTGCCGAGGAATTCGTTGCCGGAAATCAGGTAGCCGAAGCTGCGCACCGGCGAGGGCGGGCGTAAAAACAGGCGCACGCCGGCATGGCCGTTGTGATAGAAAAAGTTGTACAACAGCCGGTTGTTTTGGCCGTGCTCGATGGCGGCGCCGTCGTGGCGGTTGTTGTCGGCGCGATTGGAGGCCAGCGTCAAGTCCCGCGAAAAGCCCAGCCAGAAGCCATAATCGCTGCCGTCGGCGAGATTGCCGATGAAGCGGTTGCCGCGGCTGAAGGTGCATTCGAAGGCGTTGTGCGGCGAAAAATTAGCGTCGTTGTACGCGATCAGGTTGTCGTCGCTGGCGCGGCCGCCCGGCGCCCGCGAGAGGAAAAATCCGTCCCCCGAGTGCTGCAGGCTGTTGTGCAGAATCTGGTTGTGGTTGCTGCCTTCCATCAGCAGCATGCCGGCTGAGTCGCAGCCGGCCGAGTACGCCGCGGTCTCGCAGCGCACGTCCCAGTCGGCATGGTTGCGGACGATGAGATTGTCGGAGGAATCGAACAGCCCGATGCCCCAGCCGGAGTTATGCGAGACCTGGTTCGCCGCCAGCACCACCCGGCGGGAAAACACCAGCAGGATGCCGTTCTGGCCGGATTCGGCCCGGACGCCGTGAATCCAGGCCCGGCGCACGTTCTCCAGCCACAGCCCGGCGCCATATTGCCGCCAGGCGCGAAGATGAAAGATATCCACCCAATCGCGGGCGTCGAAATGCCGCGCGGTGGAAACCAGGCGTTGCGCATAGCTCCCATCGAGATTGACGCCCTCGATCCGCAGCCGCGCGCAATCGCGGCAGACGAGATTGAAGCGGTAGCCGTGGATGGCGCCGCCGTCAATTTCCACGTCCTGCCGGCCTTCGGCCAGGATGCCGATGCCGCGCCGCGCCTCCGGGCGCGCCGCCCCGCTCTCGATGGTCACGCCGCGTAAATCCAGCTTGAGATGATCGCCGGCAAGCGTAATCGCCGCCTGTCCGGGCGCGGCCGGAATGCGGTAAACGCCGGGCGCGATGCGCGCGCTGTGGGTCAGGCGCAGCGGCCCCCGCGGGCGCAGCACCGGCAAAGCCGCCGGCCCCGCCGCCGGCTGTGCCGAAGCAAAGCCCGCGAACAGCAGCAAAACCGCCATGGCAAATTGCGCGCGCATCTTTCCCTCCCTGCGCCGGCCGTGGCCGGCCCGCGGTACGGATTCAGCCAACTGCGAATCTTTTACCATACCGCTAATGAGCCGGCAGAGCAGCCGGGCGGCGCAGGATTCGGATCATTGACGCCGCGGCTGCGCGGCCTGCAGCGCTTTGCGCCCGTGCGAATTCGAGGGGGATTTACAGCGAATTTTCTGAAGCCGGACCGCCGCGCTGGGCCCGCCAGACGCGGTCCGCCGCCGCGGTGCGCGTCTCGACTCCTAATTTCACGAAGATATTTTCCAGATGTTTCTGCACCGTGCGGACGCTGATGGCGAGAATCGCCGCAATTTCATAATTGGTCTTCCCCTGCCCCACCCATTGCATCACCTCGATTTCCCGCGGGCTGAGGTCCAACCTCGCGCCGGAAGCGGTCGCCGGCTCCTCGGCCAGCAGCAGGCAGGTAAATTCTTCCTGCGCCACCCATCGCACCACCAGCCGGCTGCCCTCCCGCTCGAGCACCAGCGGTGAGCAGGGCTGCAGCCGGTTCATGGCCTCGCGTTGCGCCGCTGCCCAGCGCATCAGGCCGGCGGGAATGCCGCCGCCGCGGCTCCGCGCGACAAAATACTTGTGCAGCAGCCGTCCGGCGGACTCGGGATAAATCAGCCGCCGGCCGCTCGCATCGAGCACGATCAGCGGCGGCTCCGCCGGCGCGCCGTCCCCCTCGGCGGCGCGGCGCCGGGCCGCATCCAAGGCCCTGGCATTGTGAAAAGCCTGCACCAGGTGCGGGCGGGCCAGCGCCAGCATCTGGCGCTCGCGCTCGCGGAAATTGCGGCGCGTGCGGCAGAGAGCGATGCCGATCAGGTTCCGGGCGCCGGTGAGCAGGGTCACGGCCATCTGGTCTTCGATCTCGAACCGGCGGAAATATTGCTGGTAAAGCCCCAAGCGGTGATAGTCGCGCGGGCTGAGAAAATCGGAAAACTTCAGCACCTCGTCGCTGCCTCCCATCCAGTAGCGCGCAATCAGTGGATGTTCGGGAACCAGGCGTCCGAACAGCTCTAAATCCTGGTGCGGCTGAAACCAGGCGGTGGCTTGGAATACCGTCAGGCGCACCCCCGCTTGGTCGCGCTCCAACTCGTTGTAGCCGATCGGATCGGCGCGCACCAGCCGGGGCAGGTCGGTGATGATTTTTGCGCGGTACTCGGCCAGGCTGCGCGCGGCGTATAGGCGATGGAGAAAGTCGAGCAGTTGCTGGTAATCGAGAGGCTTCAATGCTTCCATGGGCCATCGCCCGCGCGCGCCGGGCGGCGGCCCGGTACGCATGATTGCGTATTGTAAATTCCCCCCCGGCTTGAGTAAACCGGAATGCGGGCGCCCCGGCGCTTTTTTTCAAACCCGCAGGAAGCAACGGCGAAAGGGCTCACGTTTCCAAGCGTGAATAAAAAAGGTGAATGAAACGGACGCAGCCCGGGTGCCCAAGCGTTTCCAGTGCATCCGTGAATTGCTCAAAGTCATCGAACGGCGGGAAGGGCGGATCGTCGGCACGCAATCGCTCGGCTACTTCTGGGTCGAATTGGACCAGGACACGCCGCAAACCGCTCGCGCCCGCGGCGGCGATTTTTGGGAGTACCCCAGGCTTCGCATGCTGTTCTGCACCATGCGGGTGGGCAGTGGCATCCAGCGCGAGGAAAATTTCTTTGGCTTGAGCGGCCGCGCCGGCGCTGGCGATTGATGCGGCCGCTCAGATCAGCCGCACCCGCCCGTTGAGAAACGGGTTCTCCGCCCGCTCGCGCCCGATGGTGGTGAACTCGCCGTGGCCGGGCGTGACCGCGGTCGCGTCCGGCAGCGCCAGCAGCTTCTCGTGCAGCGAGCGCAGCAGCCGCCGGCCGTCGCCACCGGGCAAGTCGGTGCGCCCGACGCTGCCGGCGAACAAGGTATCGCCGGCAAACAGGTGGGCCTCGCCGGGCTGGTAGAGGCAAACGCTGCCGGGAGTATGGCCGGGCGTTTCCAGCACCTGGAAACTCAAGCTTCCCAGCCGCAGCGGCTCGCTCTCGCGCAGTCGCAGATCCACCGCGGTCCGCGATGGCGGCGCCAGCCCCAGCCATTGCGCCTGCCAGTCGAGTTGGTCGTAGATGGGCAGATCGTCGTCGTGCAGCGCCAGCGGCGCGCCGGTGGCCGCCTTCAACTGCGCCGCGCCGCCGATGTGGTCAATGTGGGCGTGCGTCACCGCGATCAGCCGCGGCGTCAGCCCCGCCTCGCGCACCCGGCGCAGCAGTTCGTCAATTTCATCGCCGGGGTCGATGATCAGCGCCTCGCGCGTGGCCTCGTCGGCGACGATGGAGCAGTTGCAGGCCAGCGGCCCGACTGGAAAAGTGATCCGCAGCATGGCGGGCCGGGGAGCGCTAGGGCTTGGCCGGCTTGGCCGGCGCGTGCGTCTGCGTGGCATGCCCGTTCAGCACCGAGCCCAAATTGCCGCCGCGGCTGCGCGTCGCCAAAATCGCCAGCGTGATGCTGGTCAGCATAAACACCACCGCGCATACGATCGTGGCCTTGCCCAGCAGCGTCTGCGCGCCGCGCGGCCCGAAAGCGGTCTGGCTGCCCATGCCGCCGAATGCGGAGGCGAGATCGCCGGCTTGTCCGCTCTGCAGCAGGATGACCGTGATCAAAAACAAGCTGACCAGCACGTGAATGGCGACGATGATGGTTTCCAAAGGCACTCCTTCAAGTAGCCGCCTGCTCTGCGATGGGCGCGGGTTTGCGCGCGGTGAACGCGCTTCGGCCGGCCAGCCGGCGCGCAGGCGGGCTACTGCTATTTTAGCCCGAGTGGCCGGCCGCGCGGCTTGGCAGCCGCCCCATTTTATAGGTATGCTTTGGATTCCGCGCGGTGATGGGAGAGGACGCCAGCGCCGGCGGTTGGTTCGTGCGCATGTTTTGGGCCAATCCAATCTCCGCGGCGCGCCGGCGATGCCTGCCTGTCGCCGCTGCCCTCCGTCCCCCGCATGGCCCGGCCCGGCTGAACTCATTCCAGAATAGAAACGGCGAGGTTCGCAAATGATCATAGGAGTTCCCAAGGAAGCCTATCCCGGCGAATCCAGGGTGGCCTGGGTGCCTTCCGTCCTGCCCGCGATGATCAAAGCGGGATTTGAGTTCGTGGTGGAAGCGGGCGCGGGCGCCGCCGCCGGCTATCCCGACGAAGCCTTCGCCGCCAAGGGCGCCCGCCTGGCAAATCGCGAGGAAGTCTTCCAGCAGGCGGAGATCGTCACCCAGGTGCTCTGCCCCGGCGCCAACGACCGCACCGGCGGCGAGGATTTGAAGCGCATCCGGCGCGGGCAGTATTGGGTGGGCTTTTTCCGCCCGCTGGGCGAGCTGGCCACGGTGCAGGCGGTGGCGGCGACCGGCGCGACGGCGCTGGCGCTGGAGCTGATGCCGCGCATCACCCGCGCGCAGAGCATGGACGTGCTCTCCTCGATGGCCACCGTCGCCGGCTACAAAGCCGTGCTGCTGGCGGCCAATCAGTCGCCGCGGCTGCTGCCGATGTTCACCACCGCCGCCGGCACCGTCACCCCGGCGCGGATTCTGGTGATCGGCGCGGGCGTGGCCGGATTGCAGGCCATCGCCACCGCCAAGCGGCTGGGCGCGGCCATCTCCGCCTACGACCTGCGGCCGGCGGTGAAGGAGCAGGTGCAGAGCCTGGGCGCCCGCTTTGTCGAGCTGCCGCTGGAAACCCGGAACGCGGAAGACGCGCGCGGCTACGCCCGCCAGCAGGACGAGGCGTTTTACCAGAAACAGCGCGAGCTGCTGCACCAGGCGGTGGCGGAAAGCGACGTGGTGATTACCACCGCCGTCGTGCCCGGGCAAAAGGCGCCGGTGCTGGTCACCCGCGCCATGGTGGAAGCCATGGCGCCGGGCTCGGTGGTGGTGGACCTGGCCGCCGAGCGCGGCGGCAACTGCGAGCTGACCCAGCCCGGCCGGATCGCGGAAAGCCATGGCGTGCACTTGATCGGCCTGATCAATCTGGCCGGCTACGTGCCCTACCATGCCAGCCAGCTCTACGCCCGCAACCTGGCCAACTATCTCGGCCTGCTGTTCAAGGGCGGCCGCCGGGAGCCGGATTGGAACGACCAGATCGCCGCCGATACCGTGCTGGCGCGCGGCGGCGATATCGCGCAGCCGCGGGTCCGCGAGTTTTTCAAGCTGCCCGCCGCGGCCGCTCAAGCCTGACCATGAAGGGACCTGATCATGCCTCACGGATTTATTGAAAACCTCTTCGTGTTCGTCCTGGCCGGCTTTCTCGGCTTCGAGGTCATTCGGCGCGTCTCGCCGCTGCTGCACACGCCGCTGATGTCGCTCACCAACGCCCTCGACGCCATCGTCGTGGTGGCCGGCATCATCATCTGCGGCGAGGCCAAATCCCCTCTGTCCACCCTGCTGGGCGCCATCGCCGTCGCCGCCGCTTTCAGCAACATGATCGGCGGATTCCTCATCACCGATCGCATGCTCCGCATGTTCAAATCCACCAGCGGACGGAAAAAATCATGAATGCCGCGGCTGCGCAAACCCTGGCGAATTTCGTCTATGTATTCGCCGTCATCGGTTTTATCCTCTCGCTGAAGTGGCTCAGTTCCCCCGCCACCGCGCGGCGCGGGGTGCTGTTCGGCGAAATCAGCGCCGGCCTGGCGGTGATCACCACCTTTGAAGACCCCCGCCTGCATCAGTTCCACTGGATCCTGCTGGCCTTGGGCATCGGCCTGATCATCGGTATCCCGCTCGGCCTGGTGAAGATGACCGCGGTGCCGCAGCGGACTGCCATGAGCCACGCCTTCGGCGCGCTCGCTGCCGCCGTGATCGGCATCTCGGAATACTACGTGGACGTGGCGCAGCACCATCTTTCCGCCTTCCAGATGACCGAGATTGCGCTGGAAGTCATCATCGGCTCGCTCAGCTTGACCGGCAGCCTGATCGCCGCCGGCAAGCTGCAGGAATGGCTGCCGCAGCGGCCGATCGTCTATAAAGGACAAAACTATTTCAGCCTCTCGGTGCTCGGCTCGGCGGTGGCGCTGGCGCTGATCCTGGTCCTCCACCCCGCCTACACCTTCCTCTTCCCCTTCATGGTGGTGATCTCGCTGCTGTTTGGCGTCATGCTGGTCATGCCCATCGGCGGCGCCGACATGCCCACCGTCATCTCGCTGTTGAACTCCTACGTCGGCCTCTCCGCCGCCCTGCTCGGCTTCGTGCTCAATTCCAAGGTGCTGGTGGTCGCTGGCGCGCTCGACGGCTCCTCCGGCTTTATCCTCTCGGTGATCATGTGCAAGGCGATGAACCGCTCCTTCACCAACGTGCTGTTCGGCGCCTTCGGCCAGTTGCAGGTCTCGGCCAAAAGCGTCCAGGAGCAGCGTTCGGTGCGCAGCGCCAGCCCCGAAGACGCCGCTTCGATTCTCGCCTCCGCCAGCTCGGTGGTGGTCGTGCCCGGCTACGGCATGGCCGTCGCCCAGGCGCAGCATAAAGTGCGCGAGCTGTTCGACATCCTCTCCCGCGCGGGTGTCAATGTGCGTTTCGCCATTCATCCCGTCGCCGGCCGCATGCCCGGCCACATGAACGTGCTGTTGGCCGAGGCCGATGTGCCCTACGACAAGCTGATCGAAATGGACGACGCCAACTCCGACATGCCGCAAACCGACGTGGCGCTCATCATCGGCGCCAACGATGTCACCAATCCCGCCGCCAAAACCGATCAGTCCAGCCCCATCTACGGCATGCCCATCATCGAAGTGGACCAGGCGCGCACGGTGATGGTGATCAAGCGCAGCCTCAACCCCGGCTTTGCCGGCATTGATAACCCGCTCTATTACATGGATCACACTCTGATGCTGTTCGGCGACGCCAAGGCCTTCGTCAGCGACATCGTCCGCGCCCTCGCCGCCGAAGGCGTGGGCAAAGCCGCCGGCGCGGCCCGCTGAGCCGCGGTTGCTCTGCTTCCCTTCCCGGCAGCGCCGCGCGGCGGCGCTGCCGTTTTTTGTGGCGCCTTGCGCCGCCTGCATTCCCGGGTGGACGCCAAGTGGAGCGCCGGCTGGCGTGGCAGCCGCCCGCCCTCCCGCCCGGCTTTGAACCGTCTAAACTGGTGGCATGCGCGCCTGGGTGGTGGAGCGTCCGGCCGCGATCGAATCCCGCCCGCTGGTCGAGCGCGAGCTGTCTATACCCGTCCCCGCGCCGGATGAATTGCTGGTGCGGGTGCGCGTCTGCGCCCTCTGCCGCACCGATCTCCACATCGCCGAAGGCGAGCTGCCGCAGCGCCGCCCGGCGGTCGTCCCCGGACACCAGGTGGTAGGCGAAGTCGTTGGCGCCGGAGCGGACGTGCGCGGCGTCCCGTTGGGCGCGCGCGTCGGCATCGCCTGGCTGCAGCGCACCGACGGCGCCTGCCGCTACTGCCGCTCCGGGCGCGAAAACCTCTGCGAGCGCGCCGAATTCACCGGCTGGACGGTAAATGGCGGCTATGCCGAATACGTCACCGTGCCCGCGCGGTTCGCCTATCCGCTCCCCGCCGGCTTCGCCGATGACGACGCCGCGCCGCTGCTCTGCGCCGGCATCATCGGCTACCGCGCCCTGCGCCTGACCGGCTTCGATCAGGCCGCCCCGGCCGCCGGCCCGGATCATCCGCTGCCATCCTGGCGCGGCCTCCGCCTCGGCCTGTACGGCTTCGGCGCCGCCGCCCACATTGCCATCCAGCTTGCCCGCGCCCGCGGCGCCGAGGTCTATGTCTGCACCCGCGACCGCGAGCGCCACCAGGCGCTGGCCGCCGAACTGGGCGCCGCCTGGGTCGGAGACGCCGCCGCCGCCCCGCCCCTGGCGCTCGATGCTTCCATCATCTTCGCCCCCGCCGGCGAACTGGTGCCGCCGGCGCTCGAAGCCCTCGCCCCCGGCGGCGTGCTGGTGCTCGGCGGCATTCACATGTCCCCGCTGCCGCCGCTGCCCTATGCGCTGCTTTACCGCGAGCGCGTCGTGCGCACCGTCGCCAACAATACCCGCGAGGACGGACGCGATTTTCTCGCCGCAGCCGCCCGCATCCCGGTGCGCACCCGCGTCACCCGCTTCGATTTTGACCAGCTTCCGGAAGCGCTGATCGCGCTCAAGCACGACGGCTTCGCCGGCGCCGGCCTGCTGCGCGTCGCCGGCGAAAGCTCGACCGCTTGAATGCGCGGCCGGGCGCTCTGGCTTGATGGCGGCCGCCGCCGGCAGATCGCTCCCGGCTGCTAGACTGCTTGCATGACCCTTGATGCGCAGCGCGCGCAAGGCGGGCCGGCGTGAAGCTGCTCGGCCGCTATCTTCGCCGCGAAGTCCTGGTGCATGCCGCGCTGGGCCTGCTGCTGTTCACCTTTGTCATCTTTCTGCGCGATCTGGGACGCCTGCTGCAGGTCGTGGTGGAAAGCAGCTCGGGCCGCGTCTTCCAGGCCATGGCCGATCTGCTGCCCACGGCGCTGGTGTTCGCCCTGCCGATGGCGGTGCTGGTCGGCATTCTGATCGGCCTCAGCCGCATGGCCGCCGACAACGAAATCCTCGCCCTGCACGCGTCCGGGCTCAGCAACGGCCAACTGCTGCGCCCGCTGGCGGTCTTTGTCGGCGCCGCCTGGCTGCTGGCCATGGCGGCCGGGCTCTGGATCGCGCCCGCCGCCAACCGCCAATTCCTCCAGCTCGAGGCCGAGCTGCGCAATTCCCAGATCGCCTTTGCCGTTCAGCCGCGAGTCTTCATTGAAAGCATCCCCAAGATGGTGGTGTATGTCGGCGATACGCGCGAAGGCGGACGCCTCTGGCGCCAGGTGTTCGTCGCCGACATGCACAACCCGGATACGCCGGACGTCACCCTGGCGCAGTCCGGACGCCTGGTGCGCAACGGCCCCCAGGCGCTGCAATTGCATCTCGAATACGGCGCCAGCTATCAGCTCTCCCGCCGCCGCAGCAATGCCCTGCTGGTCAGCTCGTTCCAATCGAGCGAAATCCCGCTGCTGCTGCCGCCCCCGCGCATGCCCCACCTGACCTGGGCGGCGCAGCCCACCTCCGCCCTGCTCGCCCGCTTTCGCTACGGCCCCCACTGGCGCCAGGCCCGCATCGAGCTTTATCGCCGGCTCGCGCTCGCCTTCGCCTGCCTGATGCTGCCGCTGGTCGGCCTGCCGCTCGGCCTCTCCACCCGCAAGGGCGGCAAGGCCGGCGGAGTCGTCCTCACCCTGATCCTGGTGCTGGCGTATTACATCCTGCTGATCTCCGGCACCGCGCTCGCCCACCAGCATCGCCTGCCGCCGGCGCTCGGCGTCTGGGCCGCCAATCTGATCTTCCTCGCCGCCGGCGTGCTGCTGTTGCTCCGCGCCGGGAAAATCCCCCGCGCGCTGGCCCGCCGCCTGCAGCCGCTCGCGCGCCTGCGCCATTGGCTGGAACGGAAATTCCTGCGCGGCGCACCCCTCCGCCGCCGCCCCGGCTTTTTCCCTTCCCTGCTGGATTACTATGTGCTGCGCGAGTTCGTCGGCTACGTCTTGCTGGCCCTGGCCAGCTTTCTGGTGCTGATCCTCGCCTTCACCTTTTTCGAGCTGCTCGGCAACATCATACGCACCCACGCCTCCTTGGCCCTGGTCGGCCGCTACCTGTTTTACCTCATCCCCGATCTGCTCTATCTCGCCATCCCGCTGGCGGTCCTGATCGGCGTCCTGCTGGTTTGCGGGCTGATGTCCAAGGCCAACGAAATCACCGCGCTCAAGGCCTGCGGCATCGGCATCCATCGCCTGCTCTACCCGCTGCTGATGCTGGCGATTTTGCTGGCCGCCGGCCAGTTCGTGCTGCAGGAAACCATCCTGCCCAACGCCAACCAGTTGCAAAACTCGCTCCGCGCCCGGCTCAAAGGCCAGGCGGCGGAAACCTTCCGCCGCCCGGGACAGCGCTGGCTCTTCGGCCAGGGCCGCCACCTCTATTTCTTCCACTATTACGATCCCACCCTCCATACCTTCGCCCACCTGGATGTCTATTCCTTCACCACCCCGAAATTTCAGCTCCAGCGCATGATCAGCGCCCGCGGCGCTTATTGGGACCCGCGGCTCAAGGGCTGGGTGCTGGAAGACGGCTGGGTGCGCGATTTCACCGGCACCCGCGTCAATCTCTACCAGGCGTTTCAAGTCGCCTCCTTCCGCTCGCTGCGCGAAACCCCCGCCTATTTCTCCACCGAAGCGCCGCAGGCGGCGCAGATGAACTTCCTCGAGCTGCGCCGCTATATCGCCCGGCTGGCGCGCGGCGGCTATGACGTCAACGGCCTGCGCGTCGAGCTGAACCGCAAGCTGGCCTTCCCGCTGATCACGCTGATCATGGTGCTGCTCGCCTTTCCCTTCGCGCTGGCCGTGGGACGCCGCGGCGCGGTGGGCGGCATCGCGCTCGCCTTCGCCGTGGCTATGGGTTATTGGATCAGCGCCGGCTTGCTGCAGGCGCTGGGCAATCTCGATCAACTGCCGCCGGTGGTCGCCGCTTGGGCCCCCGACCTGCTCTTCGCCGCCGCCGGCGTCCTGCTGCTGCTGCGCATGCCAACCTGAGCCGGCGGTTCGTTGCTAGCCGGCGGTCCATCTGACCGTGCAATAAATCGCAAGCGGGGGCGAAGCCATAGCTGTTCGTCCGCTGTCTGGCGGTTGACGGCTGTATGGGCGGTTTCTACGGCGTCTTGGCGAGGGCGTGTTTCATCCACGGCAGGCGGGTGGCGGGGTTGAGCCCCACTTTGCCTTGCGGCCGCAGCAGGTAGGCGTTCCCCATCGGATCCAGCGGGATCGCCGGCAGCAGCCCGGCGCGCACCACCTGCTGCCAGCTCGCCGGCGGCCGATGATAGCGCTGCGCATAGGCGGCGGTTACGGCTTCAAGCTGGCGCATGGCGATCCGGGTTTCGAGCTGCAGGATATGATCGCGCGCGTTTTCGCGCAGCATGCGGTTGGCAGTGGAGCGGTAAAGTTCGCGCCAGAGCGCCAGCGCCAGTTGATCCTGGTGCGCCTGCCCGTACCATTCCGCCGCCAGGGTATAGAGCACGGGGTTGGCCCCCGGACGCTTCGCCCCGGCGGCAAAGGCCGCGGCGGCCAGCCGCCGCTGGTGCAGATTCAGGCCGTAAACGAAGCCGAGATCGAAGTACAGCCGCCAGTGGTTGGGATGGCGCGCGATCGCGCGCTGCAGCAGCTGCACCGCCTGGTGCGGCTCGCCGGCGCCGAGCGGCGGGCGGTCGGCGAGAAAATAGCTGCCAAACTCCGCCGGCGCGATCAGGTCGGGGTCGAGCCGCTGGCAGATCCGCAGCAGCGGCCAGAGCAGCGGATAGGCGTTGCGGTGCGCCAGGTGTTGGCGGCCGAAGTACTGCACCGCGCGCGTCCAATAGACGTCGGCGGCGAGGCCGTTGTAGTTCAAAAACAGCGCCCGCACCGCGCGCGCCGAGGGCAGCGCCAGGCGCGGATTGCGCGCTTGCGCCAACTGCGGCTGCAGCGGCTGTATGCGGCGCTCGAGCCGCCAGCCGCCGGCCCCCAGCAGCGCCAGCATGCCGATCCCCGCCCACCCGGCTTTGGCCCGCGATCGCATGGCAGCTATTGTGCAAGGCCGAAGCTAAGGAAGGCAAGCGCGCGCCTATGGCTGGCGATGCTTTCATCCTCGCTCCTGCCCTGTGGTTTAAGCCGCATTGCATGCATGATTTCGATTGCGGTCGTGTTGCCATTGGCGTAGGATTCGGCCCAGCTATGCAAACGACCTCCGGAGTCTCCAGCCGGATCGGCCAGGAAATTTGGCTTTGCCTGTCTTTGCTGATGATCATGCCCGCCGGCGCCGCCTCCATGCGCCCCGTGCCTGGCATGGCCACGGCGCGCATTTCATCTCTGGCTCGGTTGCGGGCCGATAAGCTTGCGATCCGGCGCTTGATCTCCGAATATGTGCAATCCGTTGATGCGGCCAGCCCCAAATTGGCGGCGCGAGTCTGGTGGAACTCGCCGCGGGTGTCGTTCATCAATCCCATGGTTTGGGTGCATGGCTTCGCCGCAATCCAGCGCCAGGTTTATGCCCAGGCGATGGGGCGCACGTTCTTGCGGCGCGATCTGGTAGTTCGCCATGTCTCGATTCACGTTAGGGGTGGCGAGGCCTGGGCGGAATTTAGCTGGACCTTCCATGGGCGGTATCGGCATGGCGCCCAGACCGTGACCAGCCGCGGCATCGAAACCCAGGTGTACTGGAAAATTGCCGGCCGTTGGCGGCTGGTTCATGTGCATTACTCCGCCCTGCCGGATAAAACATCGCAATAAATACTACTGGCAATGACAGCCACGATGTGCAAAATGGCCGATAGGCCCCAACCCAAGAATTGGCTGGATAAGCGTATCCGATGGAGAATATGTCCAATTTGTATGAAAGAAATCAATTTGCGTGGCTTATACAGTGGGAAAAAAAATAGTTACTTTCTTTGCCCATATTGCGGAAGTCGGTTGACTGCACATAGTCCAATGCAAGCTTATATATGGTTTATACTGCCATCCCTATCCTTGGCACCGCGTGCGCGTCACGACCTGAGGCAAGAGCCGTGTGCGGGAAATCCGCTCGCACGGATCTGTGCGGGGGGGTACGGAGTGATTCGTATCCCTACCGCGACATCCCTCGCCCCATGCCGCAGGCATGGCTCTTCCGGCTCTCCCCGGCGCTCCGCTTTAATCGACGGGCGCTCCTTCATCCCAAGTCCGAGGGAGCCGTGCGGTGCCCCCTCAGCCTAGTTAGACCTTTCCAGGCAACGGTGACGAGCAACCCGACGACGAAATACAGGACGAAGTTCGTTAGGATTAGGAAAGCAGTACCTCCTACCCAATCAAGCCGCGTAGTGGTCGCGTTATCTAAGGCCATGAAGGCGAGGCTAGCGGGCCATAGAACAAGCTCCACATACGCCAGCGCTTGAGTGAACAGGGAGATTATGAGGAGAATTACAGCGACGCCGAGTCCTACAATTCCCCAGATTAATGCTTTCTTCAACATGAGATCAGTCCTCCATCGCCTGTCATGGTTGCGGGTATAGCTTCTTAAGGTCATTGAGCAACCCGCCGGGCGTCATGTCACTCGGTGCCTTGAGTCCGCCCGCGCGCATGGCGGCCTCGCAGAACTCGGCGCAGTTGGAGTGGTAGAGATTGTAGTTGGGTGGTGATTTGGCGGCTTTGTCCAGGAAGACCTGTATATGCCGTGCTTGGTCGCGAGTTATGCGAATGGTTACCTTTGCCAGAACTTTGCGGTTAGCAGCTACACCCCTCACCGCACCGGGAGTCGTTTCGTCTTCGAGCGCCGCTGCTGCCGAGTCCTTTTTCTGTTCAAGCCCAACCGCTTGCCTTCCGTCCACGCTGATCGCCGCGTGATTGAACACGTTGCCGCCTTGTCCCTTCACCTCCTCAACGGTCACTGTATCAGTCCTCTGCTGTTGGGCCGGTGCCGCAGGCACCGCATTCCGGGCACCCTTGGGCGCTCTGCGTTAACGCCCACAAGGGGCTTCGCTTACCGACTGCCGAGGGCGTTGGGCGGATGTTGCCGCTTCCGAAGGGCTACAAGGCCTCTGCCCAGCCAGTAACACAGCGTGCCAACGAGAACGGCTAATACGGCCACATACCCGAGCGTGATCGCCGGAAGCGGCCACGGCAAGCTAAGTGGAGTCCTTCCGTGCATCGACCACGACAGTGCGGGAAAGGCAATGGCACCTAGCAGCCCGTGGTAGAAGTGCCTTCCAGGTGTCAATGCATCGAGCGAGGATAAACTCCGACGCAGAAACATGCGACGCACTGGAAACCAGTCCGAATCGCTATTTACGCTTCGCATTGCCGTG
>JAJYIU010000012.1 GCA_021789895.1 Acidobacteriota bacterium
CCTGCCGCCGTTGTCGCCTTTTCCGTCCCATTGCCATGCGCGCATTCTACTCACTCACACCCCTCCTCGCGCAAACCTTTTTTAGATCCGTATCCAGACTTTCACCACAGGCTGCTAGACAAGTTCCTGGTCGAAGTCGAGAAGTTGGAAAAAGGTCGAAGGATTACTGAGCGTGACCATCAACTCCTCCGAAGTAGCACATTGGCCCATGAAGAATTGATGAAACTCACCCTCGGAGATGATGCAGCTTTAACAGAAGAAACCATTATCGAAACATTGGAGCGCGTAACCTCGGAGATTAAGCGCGAGGAAGCCACGAAAGTTGCGGCTGAAGTATTGGCGCACCAAAACACTCAGCAAGAACTCAATTCTGAGAGTGAGAAGCGGAGCCGGCTGCAGGAGCGGCTTTATTGGAAGTGTGACAAATCTGCCCATAGAATCGCGGTATCCATTGGTATAGCCATCACGGTTTTGCTCATCGTCGGATTGGTTGCCGGAATCGGGTTCAAAACCATGAACCAGTTGCTTGGATGGGTTTTGATCGCCGGAACCGCTTTCTGCCTAGTGTTCACGGTTGCCAATTTTCTCTTTGGGACAACTGTTAAAGGTGTGTTGGAGAAACTGCATGGGTATCTACTTAAGAAATTCCTGGCGCAGGAATCGAGTGTTACAGGCGTAGTTCTTGAGCAATGATGGGAGCCGCAGGTTGAACATGCCTACCACTCCAGACCAAATCGACCTCTGGCGCGCTACACCGAAAGAGCACCAGCAGCTAGGGAAAATTGGGGACGTCCTGGAAAACTGGGGGGGAAAACTGGGGACGTCCTGGGGAAAACTGGGGACGTCCTGGGAAAACTGGGGAAAACTGGGGAAAACTGGGGAAAACTGGGGACGTCCTGGGGAAAACTGGGAAAACTGGGGACGTCCTGGAAAACTGGTGGAAAACTGGGAAAACTGGGGACGTCCTGGGAAAACTGGGGACGTCCTGGGGTTAACGGGTTTTCGGGAAAACTGGGGACGTCCTGGGGAAAACTGGGGACGTCCTGGGGTTAACGGGTTTTCAGCGAAATAGCGTGAGCTGTTGTTGCTCATCTTCCGCCTTGGCTTGATTCGGAGCCTTCTTCTTCGGGCGGCCGGGACGCCATTGCCGGCCCGTGCGTTCCCGCATCTCCTCCACGAACCGCTCGTCGCCGAAGGGCCGACTTGCATACGTACAACTCCGTAGCTCATCGGCCCCCATCTCACTCTGGCCGAGGACCGCCGCCCATTCCGCTGGGCCGGCTCGCTCCCACCACTCCATCTCCAGCAAGTGGTCCAAATCTTGCCCGTTTATATGCGCCCGCGCGCTCGACCAGCGGTAGTCCGCAGCGCTCTCCACCATCCGGGCGCGAACCGGGTTGCGCTCCACATACGCCAAGGCCCGCCAAAGGTGGATCGGGCCCAGCGCGCAGGAGAAAAACCGATTCTGCCACAAGTGCCCGCTATGCGCCCAGCGCGCATTGGAGTATTGGGCGTAGCGGCCGTGAATCCGGCTCAGGCTGATCGCCAAGGCATCGGCCTTCAACGGAAGAATCACCAGGTGCTGGTGGTTGCTCATCAAGCACCAGCCCAACAGCCGGGCATGTTCCGGATCGAGGTGCTGGCGCAGCAGACTGATGTAGGTTCGCCGATCCTCGTCATCGAGGAAGACTTCGCAGCGATCCACGCCGCGCTGTGTCACGTGATAGGGAATCCCGGCGACCACGCATCGATTTCGGCGGGGCATGCCACGATTGTGGCCCGGCCTGCGCCCAAATGCCATCCCCATCTTCGGGTACAAAAACCCGTTAATCTCAGGGACGTCCCCGGTTTGCTCGAAATGAAAATAGCATCGGACTTCTTAATCGCGGACTGATCCCTGTCGGCTCGCCCTCTATTCAGTTTCTTATAATGCCCACGATCAGCATATGTATAGTTCATAATCCCAGCTCACGCCGTGGCCGTGGCCGTGGCCGGTTCGCATAAATGCGGTTGTACTTTGCCGCCAGCCACCCGCACCGAGTGAATTTCGTCCAGCTTTTATGCGGGTTTTATGCCGGCGGCCCGCCGCCCGCATCCCGGTTGACTAGTCCGTTACCCTTTGCCGCCACTGGTAAAATCCCACCTCCATGCCGCCCTTGAAAAGCATTTAACTACTGTCCAATCAGCCACTTAGCCCTGAACTCCCGCCGTCGCGCCGCCGCCCTCGTCCGCCCTCCCGCCCGCTCTCCATGATCGAAGTTTATAGGTTAGTTACTATCCCGCCGCAGGCCCTTCCGAACCGCGCCTGCAAGCCATAGAAATCTAAGAGAAAATATTTATTGTGATAACGTTTTATTTTTAAAATGCATGTTTCAGCGATTTTCTTGTATTTAATATAGTATCCATGCGCAAATTCTTGGATTCGCTTATTCTTCGCTAAAATAAGCGCATATACCCATGATGTCATTGGAGTTATTCGATAAAATCCGAGTTATTAAGTGCCATGCTATAATGAGATTGTGGAGTCAGAAGACTCGAGCGCGGTGGGGGAATGGCTTCCCCCGCCGGCGCGCGCTTGCATTGGCGTTGTCTGCGGCTGATCGCGGTCGGCTTATAGCTCATCGCTCGAAGGAGTCCTTCTATGTCTGCCACGCCCGTTTCCCCCTCGCCCGCTCCCCCCGCCACTCCGCCCGCTTCGTCGCAAGGCTGGCCGCCAACTCCGCCCGATCCCGCTGCCCCTTACGACCCGGCCGACCCCATGCCCTGGCTGCGCGATCCGGAATTGTTCGATCGCAATGGCCCTGATCTCTTCGACCAGGCCGATCCGCAAACCCTGCGCGCCGCTTTGGCCGGCTTCTTGGCCCCGCCGCCCGCGGACGAACCCGAGCCGGCGTCTCCCGAAAATCTGCTCGACTTGTTGGGCAAATATCAGGCCTTTCACGACGAAAATCGCCGCCCCTTCCTCCGCCTCCTGCTCGACCCATCCCCATCCCCGCCTGAGGCCGCCCCGCCCGCCGGTGCCGTCTCGCCCGCCTCGGCTTCGCCCGGCGCTCCTGCCTCGCCTGCCGCCGCCTCGCCCCTGCCCGCACTCTCCGCCGCCGATCGCGAACAAACCGCCGTCTTCCACGCCTTGCCGCTCGCGGAAGCCGCCCCGCTCCTGTCCCGTCTGCATTACCTCTCCGCCGGCGCGCTGCCACCCCAGCCTTTGCTCCGCCGCTCCCTGGCCTTGCTGCGCCTGGAGGCCCTCCAGCCCTCCGCCGAGCGTCCCGTCTTCAACCGCTTTGCCATCGTCAATGGCGTTGGCTGGCTCGATCTCTGCGACCGCCGCGGACGCGCCGTCGAGCTCGCCCCCGGCCGGTGGAGCGTTTATCAGAATCCCGCCCCCCTCTTCCTGCGCTCCCGCCATCAGCTCCCGCTCCCCTTCCCCCAGTGCTTCCTCCCCGACCCCGCGCAAAACGCCCGCCAGATTGACCGCCTCCGCCCCTTCCTGCCCGCTCTCTCCGCTCCCGATTGGCTCCTGCTCCTCGCCTGGCTCGCCGCCTGCTGCCTTCCCAGCTTCCCCCGCCCGCTGCTCTGCCTCCTCGGTCCTTCCGGCTCGGGTAAATCCACCCTCGCCCTCCTCCTCCGCCGCCTGCTCGACCCCAGCCGCCGTGAATCCCTCCCGCTCGCTTCCCCTGCCGCGCTATCCCAATCGCTCCACGATTACGCCTTGCCCATCTTCGACCACCTCTCCCCTCTCGCCCCCGCCCAGCTCGATCGGCTCTGCCGCGCCGTCTCCGGCGATTCCCTCGCCGTCCCTCAGCCCGATGGAGATTTCCAGCTCTTCCCCTTCCGCCGCCCCATCGTTCTCGCCGCCCGTGAACTCCCCTCCCATGCCCCCGAATTCCTCGACCGCGCCCTCATCCTCCCGCTCCCGCCCCCCGGCCCTGATCGCCTCTTTATCGAAGACGCCTATTGGACTAACTTCTATTTCCTCCGCCCCCGCCTGCTCGGCGCCCTGCTCGATCTGGTCTGCCAGGCCCTGCCCCATTACCAGGCCCGGGCTCAAAAAAATTCGGAAGCCCTTGCCCATGCCCAAACCGTCCCCTCGCTTCCGCCCGCCCTCGCCCGCTGGCCCGCCTTCGCCGCCTGGGGTGCTGCGGTCGCGGCCGTCCTCGAGCTTCCTCCCGACGCCTTCCCCTCCGCCTTCGCCGCCCAGGCCGCGCGCGTGCGCGACTCCCTGCTGGAAGTAGAGCCGCTCGTGGATTCCCTGCTCGCCCTCCTCGCCCGCCAGCCCCGTTGGCAGGGCGCCGCCGAAGACCTCCTCGCCGCCCTCGATGCCCCCGCCTCCCGCTCGGCCGTCATCGCTCTCGGCATCCAGCTCCGCCGCTTGCAGCCGATCTTCGCCGCCTGCGGCGTCCGCCTCGGCTTTTCCCGGAATAATGGCAAGCGCTTAATCAGCCTCGAAATGCAATGAGTCGCAAAAGGTCATCTCAAGGTCATCTTAGGGTCATCTCAAAATGCAACATGGCACTAACTATGTATCTGAAAACTATGCCTTTAAGTGCCATAGGGTCATCTGTGCCATGTTTTTAGCTATACTGCGAACATTCAAATTTGAATTGCGGCGTGTCTGGTGAAAAATGCATAAATTGGGCCTCAAGACACTCGTTCCCTTCCTCGGTTTGCTATCCGCATCGGCGTTGGCTGGGCGGCCGCCGGGCGCCGCCCGGCCGGCAGGGCTGATCGCCCGGAGCAAGGCCAGTCTGGCCCGCAACCGCTCCCGCCAAAACGGCTCGTCCACGCGCCCGGCATCCGGCGCTCGCCGCGCCGCCGGACAAGCGGCGCTGGCGCAGCGGGGCTACGGTGCGTTGCCGGTCGGCTTCGAGCGCAACCAGGGGCAGGCGGCCGCGGGCGTGCTTTACCTCGCGCACCGGCCGGGTTTCACATATAACGGCGGACGCCGCGCCGAAGGCCGGCGCCGGCCACGCCCCGGGCGGCCATGTGCAGCCAGGCCGTGTACGGTTGCATGCTTGGGCAGAAACCGGGCGCGCCGGATGGCGTTGCCTGCATCGGATCCATAATGGAAAACCATGAAGCGGCGTGAATTTCTGAGCGCGGCGGGCGGGACGGGAGCCAATCTGGCGCTGTCCACCGCCTGGTCCCGGGGCGTCGCGGCGCCCTATCGCATCACCGTCCGCCGAACGGGGGCATCCGCCGCGGGCGAGGCCTCGGCGGATTTGCCTTCCGGCGAGCCGGCAGCGCCAAGCGGCGGCGCCGCCCCGCTGCAGCTCGCCTCCAACGTGGCCCTGGCCTCGGGCGCGCCCCTGGGCGGGCTGGGCGCCGGCTCGGTCGAGTTGCGCCCCGACGGCTGCTTCCACGATTGGGAAATCATGAACACCGGACGCTGGGCGGCCGCGCCCCCGCCCCCGGCGAGCGAGCGCGCCCAGCCGCCGGTTGCGCCCCACCTCGAGTTCCTGCTGCGCACCGCCCGCGCCGGCGCGCCGCCGCAACTGCGCCGCCTCTACCTGCGCGCCCGCGAAAACGATCTCTACTCGCTCGCCTACGCGCAAGACGTCGAAGCCATCGAATACGAGGCCTGGTTCCCGATGATCGGGCTGCGCTACCGCGACCGCACGCTCCCGGTCGAGGTGAGCGCGGCGGCGTTTTCGCCCTTCTTCCCCGGCCATGCGCGCGCCTCCGCGACGCCCGGCTTTCACCTCGTTTTTACGCTGCATAACCGCTCGCGCCAGGCGGTGGAAGCCTCGCTGCTCGCGGCGCTCGATAACCCCATCGTCTCGACCCTCGCCGATCGGCGGCTGCGCAACACCGTCGCCCGCACTCCCGCCGGCGCCCGGCTGCTGCTCGCCTCTGAGGCGGAGCCGGAAAACCGCGGCGACCTGGGCAGCCTTTGCCTTTCCGTCGCCGGCGGCGAGCCGTCCTGGATCAGCGGTACCTTCCGCCAGTACGCGCTGCCCGGCTTGTGCCGCTGGAACAGCCGGCGTATGTACTGGATGCTGCTCGACCTGCTGCAGGATTTTTATCGGACCGGGCGGCTGCCCAACGCTGGCGCCGGGCGCGATCCGGCGAGGCTCTTCCAACTGCGCGGCGCCGCCATTGACGCGCTTTCGCCGGCGGATATGGCGAGCTGGCTCGAGCGCCTCGCCGCCGACGCGCTCTTTCGCCGCGTGATCGAGGAAGCGCGCGCGGCGGCGCCGGCGCACGCCTTGAGTGCCGAGTCCATGCGGACGCTGCTCCATGAAATCGCCGCCAACCTCGATGGCGACCTGGCCGGCGGCGAACGCCGGCACTCGACCTGGGGCGCGGCGGCGCTCGCCTCCACGCTGCGGCTCGAGCCGGGCGAGCGCGTCCAGGCGCGCTTCACCTTCGCCTGGCATTTTCCCGATCACCGCAATCAGCACGGCGAAGACATCGGCCATCGCTACGCCGCCTGGTTCGCCGACGCCGCCGCGGTCAATGCTTACCTCGAGCGCAATTACGCGCGCCACCGCGCGCGCACCGAGGGCTTCGCGCGCACCTTGGCCGAAACCTCGCTCGGTGCCCCGCTGGCGTTTGCCTGGTCGAGCCATCTCGGCACGCTGATCAAAAATTCCTGGTGGAGTCGGGACGGCCATTATGCCATCTGGGAAGGCCTGGGCTGCTGCGGGCTGAGCACCACCGATGTGGATTACGACGGCAGCTCGTCCATCGTCGCCCTGTTTCCCGAGTTGAAGACCCGGCAGATGCGCGACATTCTGCGCTTCCAGAACGCCGCCGGCCAGGTGCCGCACAACTATAGCCGCGGCTTCGATGCCGTGGACGAGAGCGGCTATGGCCGGGTGGACATGAATCCGCAGTTCGTCATGATGGTCTGCCGCGACTATCTCTGGACCGGCGACCGCGCATACCTGCGGGCGGTGTGGCCGGGGGTGCTGAAAGCGATGGAATATACCGCCTCGCTCGACACCAACGGCGATGGTTTGCCTGATAAAAACTGCGGCTTCCAGACCTATGACGCCTGGCGCATGCGCGGCAGCCCCTCCTACATCGCCTCGCTCTGGATCGGTGCGCTGCGGGCGGTGGTGCGGCTGGCCGGGGATTTGCGCGATCCGGCCGCGGCGCGCCGCTGGTCGGGCTGGCTGGAAAAAGCCTCGGCCAGCTACGACCGCCTGCTCTTCAACGGCGAGTATTACAGCCTGTGGGTGGATGACACCGCGGCGGCGGGCGGGGTCAAGCGCGACGAGATCTGCATGAGCGACCAGATGAGCGGCGAATGGTTCAGCCGCCTGATGGGCCTCGCCACGACCACCGATGCCGCCCACCTGGCGCGCGCGGCGGAAAGCGTCTGGCGAAATAATTTCAGCCCCGAAACCGGACTGCGTAACGCCACCGCGCCGCGCGGCGGCCCGGGGCTGCTGGTGATGGATAATCTGCAGGCGGGCGGCGTCTGGTCGGGCATTGAATACGCCTTCGCCTCGTTTTTGATGGACCACGGCCGCTATGCCGACGGCGCCCGCATTGTCGCCGCCGTCCACCGCCGCTACCTGCGCGCCGGCATGCCCTGGAACCACGTCGAGTGCGGCACGCATTACACCCGCGCGATGAGCAGTTGGACGACGCTGCTGGCGGCCACCGGCTTCAAGCCCGACCGCCCGGCGCGCGCGCTCACGCTGCTGCCTGCGGTGCCGGACGATTTCCATGCCCCCTGGGTGACCGCCGAAGGCTATGGGCAGATTCGCCGCCGCGGCGGGCGGCTGGCGCTTGCCTGCCGCGCCGGCAAAATCGAGTTTCAAACCCTGCGGGTGCGCGCGAACGGCGCGGCCGCGCCGCGGATTGCGCTGGCGGGAATGCCGCTCGCGATGAAAATGCGGCGCGAAGGCGAAGCCGCCCGGCTGGATTTTCCCGCGCTCGTAACCGTCGCTGCCGGCAAGACGCTGGTGGTGAGCTAAGCCGCCGGCCTGCGGCTCATGGCGGTCGGTTATCGCCCGCCGCCAGCCGCCATCCTTCATTGGCGGTCATGGGGGAAAAGGTTTAAACTGCGCTTGCTCGGGACGCCAAAATGATGAAAAAAGCTGTCTGGACTTTAGCTTGCATTCTCTTGGTAGCCTTGCCGGCGCTGGGGCAGGGGAAGCGCGTGGAGGCGATGCCGGCGCCCGCGCCGGCGCCCCCGTCGCCGGCGGTCAGCCAGCAATTGCTGAACGCCAAATTGATCCCCCAATGGGCGGCGCGCGCCCAGGCGTTGACCAAAAATTTCGCCTGCCCCGGCGATGTCTCCGCCAAATCCTGCGCCGGTTTTCTGCGGCTGATCGCCGCCGGCGGCAGTGGCGCTTCCGGCAATTTATTGGCGGAAAGAGCCCTGGCGGCGCAGTTTTCGGTGATGGACTACCGGCAAAAATACTACTTGGCGCTGCTGTATGTCATCTTCGATCATTGGACCAACCAATTTGCCGTGGTTTCTTTCGTGGCGCGCCATCGCCGTACGCCCGGCGGCCGCTACCCGCTGGTTTACCCGCTCATGACCTATGGCCATTATTTAGGCGGAAAAGTAATCGCCCTCGCGATCAATCGCAAAACGGCTTGGCCCGATGCTCAAGGCGTGTTCGGTTTTACCTCCGCCGGCAATAGTAACTGCCGCGCCCGTACCGGCATCTACAACTCCTGCGTGCAGGTTTCGTTTTATCACTCCGGACCGTATGCCGTGAGCTCCGTCGAAACCACTCTCGTCGGCAAAACCATATTGAAAACCGCGCTCCGCGTGGACAAACTTTCCGGCGGCAATTTGTGCGGCCTTTCCCGCCTGATGCCCGACCGCTTGAAATATGAATTCAACCGCAACGGCCGTTTCATGATCGAGCAGGCTCACGCGGTCGGCTTTTTCATGTGCCCCAAAAACCTGGAATCCAAAAGGTTGAAACCTTAAAGGCCGGACAGCGCCGGGGAGGTTGAGTAAGCTTTCAGATTTATTGCCGTTGTTTATAAGCGGCATAGAACATGCGAACAGGGCATAGAATTTGGCGCCATTGCTGGCGCCAGAAGCGCAATACGCCGCCGTTGATCCTGATGTTGGGTATCGCATGGGCGGCGCCACCGCGGTCTTTAATCTTATTCATTTCGCCGTCATGAATCCCTTGCCGTTTCCGCATGCGCGGCGATTGTTAGCGCTAGGAGGCTTGCCAGGCCATTTGCGTGCATGGCAGGTCCCCGCATTCGAGCACATGGCGCGGATGGGCAACACCGAAGTGATTGTCCGCCGCGAAATCATTCCCGGGCAGACCGCCGCTGCTATCGCCCCTGCCCGCCGCGATGCATGTGAAGCGCCTCCCTCCCGTCGGCTGCCTGCGGGGGGAATGAGCCGGCGGCTGGCCAGCCGGACCTGAATATGGAGCTTGCACGCGGTTTACTCCCGCAATCTCGGCAGTCGGTGTGCCTCAGGCGCGCGCCAGAAAGCCGCGGAAGTTTTTTACCTCAGCGGCGTAGCCGGGAAAGACCGCGGCCAGGCCGGCGGGATCGTTGGCGGCGACGCTCAAATGGCGGGTCAGCACTTCCGCGAGCACGTCGCGGAAATCGGTGGTGAGGGCGAGGTCGCGGCCCTGATAGAGTTGTTCCGGCTCGAGGCCGGGCCAGCGGCCGTAAACCTTGCCGCCCGCCACCGGCCCGCCAAGCACGAACATGACGTTGGCGTGGCCGTGGTCGGTGCCGGCGGTGACGTTTTCGCGCACCGTGCGCCCGAACTCGGACATGGAAACCAGGACGACGTCTTCAGCGCGGTCGCCGAGATCGGCCCAGAAAGCGGAAAGTGCGCCGGCAAACTCGCGCAAGCGGGCGGCAAGCTGCCCTTCGGCCCCGCCTTCGGCGACATGATTGTCCCAGCCGCCAACGTCGGCGTAGGCGACTTCGACGCCGACATCGGCTTTGATGAGCTGCGCAATCTGGCGCAGGCTGGCGCCCAGGCCCTGGCGGGGATAATGCGCGCCGGACGCGGGACGATATTTTTTGGGATCGAGTTGGCGGACGATGCGCAGAGCCGCGAAGGTATCGCGTCCGGCGGGCTCGAGCAATGCGTCGCTGGAGCTCTCGTACATCGCCTGAAAGGCCTGGGCGGCGGGGGCGGCGGCGGGCCCATAGCCGACGCGGAAGGCGGCGAGATTGGCAATCGCCACGGCGGGAGCGGGCCCGCGCAGCGAGAGCGGCATTTGCGCGTCAATCGCAACCGCGCGCAGAGGGGATTGTCCGGCGCCCAACCAGGCCGGCGCGCCGGAAGCGGCCGGCGCCAGGCGCGCGCCCTGCTCGCAATCGGGACAGCGGGCGCGGAGGACGCGGTTGAGCCAGCCGCTGGTGGTGGCCTTGACCCCCGGCGTGCCGGATTCCATGTAGTCCTGGGCATCGAAATGAGAGCGGGTGGGGTCGGGCGAGCCGGCGGCGTGGATAATGGCGAGGTGGCGGGCGTCCCAGAGCGGCTTGAGCGGAGCGAGCGCGGGGTGGAATCCGAAGAAGCCGTCGAGGTCGAGCGCGGCGCGCGGGTCGCCGGCGGCGGGGCGCGGTATGGCGATCGTGGGGCGCGCCGGATAGTAATTGCGCTCGGCGTGGGGAATGACGATGTTCAAGCCGTCGGCGGCGCCGCGCTGGAAGATGGCGACCAGAATTTTCTTTCGCTGCGCAGGCTCGGCGGCGGCGGCGCGCGCCAGCCAGGCGGGCAGCGCGCCGACTCCGACCAGCGAGAGCGTGGATTGGCGAAGGAAGATGCGGCGGGTGATGGCCATGGCGGAGTCCTCAATAACGCTGGAAATCGGGGGAACCGACGAGCAGGGCGGCGGCGAGCTGGCGGGCCGCGGCCGGAGAGGCGCTAAAGCGCCCGGAAGACGATGCCTGGCGCGCGAGCGCCTGATCGAGCGCGGCGCGCGTGGAGGCGGAAACCTGCCCGCCGAGCACCAGGCGCAGCATGGAGTCTCCGGCGCCGGCGGCTTGGGCGCTGCCGGCGAAGCGGGCGAGTTTGACCTGCGCGCCGGGAACCTGATTGTGGGCGAGGGCGAGCGCGAAATTCATGCGGTCCACCAGCCCGGCGCTCGAAACCCAATCGGGATTCTGATTGGAGTAGCCGTTGGGCGGAAAGTCGAGAAACAAAGGCTCGCCCATCGCGGCGGTGATCTGCACCAGGCGCTCGGGGTTGGTAACCCGGGCATCGAGTGCCCGCACCGCGCTGACCACCATCTGGAACGGGGCTTTGACCTTGTCGCGGCGGAAGGCGGGCTGCCAGAATTCGGGCGCGTCAATCATCGCGCGCATCACCTGGCGCAGGTCGCCGCCGCTCGATTCCCAGGCGGCCACCATGCGGTTGACCAGCGCCGCGGGAGGATGGTCGGAGACGAAGCGCTGGGCCAGCTCGGTGGAGATGTGCCGCGCGGTGACGGGCGAGTTGGCCAGCAGTTGCAATAATTCCAGCCCGTCCTGCACCCCGCCGGCGTTGATGACATGGCCGAGCACGACTTTTTTGCCGGCGGCATGCACGCGGGCATTGAACCAGAAGCGCGGCGAGAACTGCGGCCGGTAGATGGTCCAGCCGGTGAGGCAGAGCGCGGCCTGGTCCACGTCTTTTTGGGTATAGCCGGTATCCACGCCGAGGGTGTGCAGTTCGAGCAGCTCGCGGCCGTAGTTTTCATTGACGCCGCCGCGGGGGATGGCGCGCGGGTGCCGGCGGGCGCGCCCTGCCGAAGCTGCGCGCATCGCCGCTCGGGGAGAGGGGAAAAAGGCGGCGGGAAAGCCGAAGGGGCGGAAGCCGGGCCGCATCGGGCGCCCGAACATCGCCCGGGACGCGCGCGGGCGGGCCGAAGCGGGCGCCACCGAGCGCCAGTTGTCGAGATAAAACAGCATGGCTGGGCTTTGAGCGGTGGCCAGCAGCAGGTCGGAAAACTTGCCCAGCACATGCGGGCGGATGACGTTTTCTTCAAACGCGGTGGCGAGGTAGCGGTCGGCGCCTTTAAAAAAGTAAACGTTGAAGTGGTTGTACCAGAAATCGGCGAGCACGTCGGCAAGCTGGCGGCGGGAATAGATGGCGCGCAGCATGCGCGCCTGCTGCAGGTCGGTCAGTGGAACGATTTGCGGGGCGCGTTCGATTTCGACGGCGCGCTGCTGATCGGCGGGCAGCCAGACGGCGAGCTGCATCAGCGCTCCGCGTGGCAGCAGGGCGATCGCCTGGCTGCGGGCCGAGGCGTCGAGCGATTCCCAGGCGGCCAGGCGGCGCGGCCAGGGAGCGCGCAGTAGTTGCTGGAACGTACTGGGGCCGAGCAGGTTGCGCAACTGTTGCATGCGCCGGCGGCGGCGCTGCGCCTGCTCCTGCGGCGTGTTTTTCCGCTTGAGCCGCCGTTGATATTGCTCGATCTCGCGCCGGACAATGGCCCGGGACACGGGGCTTTCCGGCATCGGCAAACGGCCTTGCGCAATGGCCTTGACCACGCCTGGCGGGGGAAACATGTGCGCCAGGCGGCGGGAAGACATGCGCAAGGTGGCGTAGAGATCGAGCCGGAGCTGGAGCTGGGGATTCTCGGGAATGCGCGCCGGATGCAGTTGCAAGTCGATCCAGCGGCGCAGGCCGATTTTTTCCACCGCGGCGGCCTCGCCCGGGCGCGGCCCCCAGGTAAGGCGATCGAGGGCGTAAAGAATCCGCCGGCGCGAGGCGCCCCGGCCGGCGGCAGTGCTTGCCGGCGAGTGCGCGGCGCCGGCGGAAACGCAGGCTAGCGCCACCACGGCGGCGGATTTCAGCCGCCAGCTCAACCTTCCCCACATGCGTACAGACCCAGCCTTGACCATGGTTGGATAAAACCCGGCGGGCAGGAATAAGTTGCGGCCAATCAAGACTCCTGATGTCAAATCGTAAACCCGGCGAAACGGTGCGAAAACAGCCCTGGTAGAGTGGCGCATATTCCAGTAAAATAAGAAGTTACGACCTGCCTGCAAGCGCTCATTCATCATGCCTGACGACAATCTGACACTACCCCTCGGCGGCGGCGAAGACGGCGGGAAAAACCTTCTGCCCATCAACATTGAAGAAGAGATGCGGCGGTCCTACCTGGACTACGCCATGTCGGTGATCATCGGCCGGGCGTTGCCGGATGCGCGCGACGGCTTGAAGCCGGTGCATCGGCGGATTCTCTACGCAATGTTTCGCGAAGGGCTGCTGTCGAACAAGAAGTATTCGAAGTGCGCCGGGGTAGTGGGCGAGGTGCTGAAGAAGTACCATCCGCACGGCGACATGGCGGTGTACGATGCGCTGGTGCGTATGGCGCAGGATTTCAACCTGCGCTACCCGCTGATTGATGGCCAGGGGAATTTCGGCTCGGTGGACGGGGATCCGCCGGCAGCCTACCGCTACACCGAAGCGCGGCTGGCGAAGATTGCCGAGGAGATGCTGGCCGACATCGACAAAGACACGGTTGACTTCACGCCGAACTTCGACGAATCCACCGAGGAGCCGGTGGTGCTGCCGACGCGCATCCCGAACCTGCTGATCAACGGGGCCGATGGGATCGCGGTGGGCATGGCGACCAAGATTCCGCCGCACAACCTGACCGAAGTGCTGGACGCCACGCTGCTGCTGCTGGAGCAGCCGAACGCGCCGCTGGAGGCGTTGATGCAGCACGTCCAGGGGCCGGATTTCCCCACCGGCGGTGTGATCTACGGGCGCGAAGGCATCCGGCAGGCCTACACCAGCGGGCGCGGCAGCTTCATGGTGCGCGCGCACTCGCACGTGGAGACGCTGGCGAAGGAGCGCGAAGCGATTGTCGTCACCGAAATTCCCTACCAGGTGAACAAGGCGCGGCTGATCGAGCACATCGCTGCGCTGGTGCAGGAAAAAAAGATCGAAGGCATCAGCGACCTGCGGGACGAGAGCGACCGCGATGGCATGCGGATCGTGCTCGAGTTGAAGCGCGGCGAGCAGGCGGAAATCATCCTCAACCAGCTCTACAAGCACACCAATTTGCAGACCAGCTTCGGGATGATCCTGCTGGCGGTGGTCAACGGACAGCCGCGCGAGCTGGGGCTGGCCGACGCGCTGCGGCGCTTCATCGAGCACCGGGTGGACGTGGTGCGGCGGCGCTCGGCCTACGAGTTGGCGAAGGCGCGGGAGCGCGAGCACATCCTCGAAGGCTACAAGATCGCGCTCGATCACCTGGACGCGGTCATCAAGCTGATCCGCGCCTCGGCCAGCCCGAAGGAAGCGCGCGAGGGCCTGGTGGCCAAGTTCGCGCTCACGGAAAAGCAGGCACAGGCGATCCTCGATTTGCAACTGCACCGGCTGACCGGGTTGGAGCGGCAGAAGATCTTGGAGGAGCTGGAGGAGATACGCAAGCGCATTGCGTACCTGGAATCCATCCTGGCGAGCGATAAGAAGCTGCGCGGGGTGATTCGCGACGAGCTGAAGGAAATCCGCAGCGAGTATGGCGGGGAGAAAGACCCGCGGCGGACCCGGCTCGAAGACCAGGCGCGGGAACTGAGCCTGGAAGACCTGATTCAGGAAGAGACGGTGGCGCTGACCATCACCCATTCGGGCTACCTCAAGCGCACCGCGATTTCCACCTACCGGCACCAGCGGCGCGGGGGCAGCGGGCGGATCGGCGCGGGCACGCGCGGTGAAGACTTCGTCGAGCACCTGTTCATCACCTCGACCCACAGCTACATCCTGGTCTTCACCCAGACCGGACGGGTGTACTGGCTCAAGGTGTATGAAACGCCGGACGCCGCGGCCAACGCTAAGGGCAAAGGCATTACCAACCTGGTCAATTTCCAGCCGGGCGAAAAGCACTGCGCCCTGCTGCCGGTGCGCGACCTGAACCGCGAAGACGAAACCATCGTGATGGTGACGCGCAACGGAGTGATCAAAAAATGCGCCGTCAGCGACTTTTCCAACCCCCGCTCGGGCGGGATCATCGCCATGGGAATCGAGCCCGGCGACTACCTGGTGCAGGCCAAATTGACCGACGGGAAGAGCGAAATCTTCCTCGCCAGCGAACAGGGCAAGAGCATACGCTTTTCGGAAAGCGGAGTGCGGGCGATGGGCCGCAATGCCTACGGCGTGCGCGGCATGACGCTGGCGGAAAACGACCACCTGGTGGGAATGGAGATCGCGCGCCACGACAAGCAGTTGATTCTGAGCGTGACCGAAAACGGCTACGGCAAGCGAACCCCGCTGGGCGCCTACCGGCTGCAAAGCCGCGGCGGCAGCGGGGTGATCAACATCCGCACCTCGGAGCGCAACGGCCGGGTGGTGGGCGTGATGGCGGTGGAGGAAGACACCGAGATCATGATCATCAGCCAGCAGGGTAAGATCATACGCGTGGGCACGGCGGAGATACGGGAAGCGGGACGGGCGACGCAGGGAGTGCGGCTGCTGCGACTGGATGAAGGCGACCGGGTGGCGGCGGCCAGCGTAATCCCTCCGGAGGAAACGAACGGCAATGGGCCGCTGCAGCCCGAGTTGGGCGGCAAGTAGGCGGCGCACAATGAAAGCAGGCGGCGAGGATCAATCCCCTGCTGCTGAATCGCTGGAGGCGGAAAATGTTGCGACGGGGCTGGTTGTATTTGCTGGCAGGCTTACTGGCTTGTTTGACGCTGGTGCCGATGGCGCCGGCGGCGGGGTCCGCGCCCTGGCCGGCAAGCCGGGCGATCACGCCGCGGCAGGCGGCGGCGGAACTGCGCCGGACGGGCGCCGCGCGGCCGAAGGTGATCCAGGTCGGGTTCCTGGTGCTGTATAAAGGCGGGCATATCCCGGGAGCGATTTATGCCGGGCCGGCCAGCAGCACGGCTGGGCGGCAGCGCCTGCGCCGGCTGGTGGCGCATTGGCCGCGCCGGACGCGGATTTTAATTTACTGCGGCTGCTGCCCGATGACCGAGTGCCCGAATATACGCCCGGCGTGGCAGGTCCTGCAGAAAATGGGCTTTCGGCGGGTGCAGGTCATCGAACTGCCGGCCAATTTCGCCCGCGATTGGGTGCGGAAGGGGCTGCCGCACACGCGCGATTGATCGCGTCAGTTGGCGGGCGCGGCGGCGGCGGCGACGTGGCGATAGCGCGGGGTGAAGCCGAGCGCGCGGGCGCGCTGCAGCAGGCGCTCCAGATCGGTATCGATGCGGGCGCCGGCCAATTCGGTAACTTCATCTTCCAGCGGTAGATCGAAGTCGTCGGCGCCCCAGGCCAGGCCTTCGAGCGCACGCTCGTTCTGGGTGAGCACGGAGGTGCGCAGGCGGGGGATGTTGTCGAGGTAGGCGCGGCAGAGCGCGAGGTGGCGCAGGTATTCTTCGGCGGCGATTTCGCTCCCGCCCAGGACGGTGTTGTAGGGCTTGTAGCTCCAGCAGAGAAAACTCGCCAGCCCGCCGGTTTCATCCTGGAACTGCCGCACCCGTTCCAGATGCTCGATCCGCTCCTCCAGGCTTTCGTCGAAGCCGATCACCATCGTGGCGGTGGTTTTTAGGCCGGCGGCGAGCAGGGCGCGTTGTGCGTCGAAGAAATCGGCGACGCGGTATTTGAAACGGCTGTGGCGGGCGCGGAAGTCTTCGGTGAGGATTTCGGCGCCGCCGCCGGTAACCCAGCGCACGCCGGCATCGCGCAGCCGTACGGCAGCGTCGTCCAGGCTGAGCCGGGCGCGGTCGGCCAGGTAAAGAAACTCGGCTACGGTGAGGGCGTAAAATTCCAGCCGCTCGCCATAACGCTCGCGGATGGAGGCAAACAGCCGGCAGTAGTAATCCAGCGGCAGATGGGGGTTGAAGCCGCCGTTAAAGCCGGCTAAATCTCCGCCGCGAGCGAGCAGGTCGTCAATTTTGGCGAAGACGGCTTCGCGGTCGAGCACATACCCGCCGGGCTCGCCGGGAAGTTTGTAAAAGGCGCAATAGTCGCACTGGGCGACGCAGACGTTGGTGTAGTTGATGATCCGCATGATCAGGTAGGTGCAGTCATGCGGGCAATGAAAGCGGGCGCGCACGGCGCCAGCCAGCGCCTGCCAATCGGCATCGTGGGCCTCGTGCCAGAGCCGGCGGGCTGTTTCCGGCTGCAGGCGCTCGCCGCCGGCCAGGCGGCCCAGCAACTCGGCGGTTTCGGCGCGGGGCGGCAGGACAGAGGAAGGCATGCTTCTACCAGCGTAATCGCAGCAGGCGGGTATTGCCAAGCCGCGCCGGCGGAGCGGCGACGCGCAAACCGCAAGTCGCGGGACGGAAGTAGCTTTTACGGCTTTTGGCAGTCCAAGGGACAAATTCACTGAGTAGTTAATAGTCCCCTGGTAAATAAAATTTGCAGTCCTCTACCGCTTTTAATAGAATTCAGTTTGCATTACTACTAAAACTGGTAGGAAGCCAGAGCAGCGCCAGCGGACAGGCGCGGGATAATAGCGCCGGACATTAATGAGAGCTGAAGAATCCGCGTGCAATATTTATTACTTCATTACGGATACGCCTTCCTTATTCTGGGACTGATTCTAGAAGGCGATGCGACCCTGGTGGCGGCGGTGATTCTGGCCGGGGACGCTTATTTCAGTCTGCGCTGGGTAGCGGGCCTGGCGTTCGGCGTCAGTTTCCTGGCCAATGAGATTCTGTATGAGCTGGGGCGGCACGGCGGGCGGCGCTATTTGCCCGACGTTTCGGCTTCGCGGGTACGGCGCTGGCTGCATGGGAATTTCGGGCGCCTGACGCTGATGTTTTCGCGTTTCATGTGGGGGTTTCGGCTGCTGATTCCCTGCGCCGCGGGGGCAATGCATATCCGCCGGCGGCTGTTTCTGCTTTGCAACCTGGCCGGGGCGGTGATCTGGACGGGCATCCTGGTGTATTTCGGGGTGGCGATTCAAGAGATGCTGCTTTCGCTGCGGCATAGCCTGGTGCAATACCAGTCGAACCTGGCGGTGGGGCTGTTCCTGCTGGGCTTGACGCTGGCGATTGGCTCGATTCCACGGCAACTGACGCGGCGCAACGCCCGCAAGCCGCCGCACAGCCTGTTGCGCCCGGAGCAGGAAGGCAGCCTGAGCTGGGTGGAAGCGGCCGGCGAGAGCGTACCTCCGGGCGAGGTATCGAGATCCTAACAACTTGCGCGCGGTTGACGGAAGCTGGTCAAGCGCCGCCTTCTATGGCAAGATGACGGGGCGGCTGCTTTTAAGCCTCCGGCTACGGTTCGTCCCGAGAGAGCCGGCAGAGGCGCAGGGCGGCAGCGCGAGAGAAGCTGAGGGTTAGGAAAGTGATCAAACAAGATATTGTCAACGAGGTGGTGCATCGCACCGGCCTGCCCAAAGCCAAGGCGGAGCAAGCGGTGGAAAGCATATTCGATCGCATGAAACAAGCGTTGGAGCAGGGCGAGCGGATCGAACTGCGCGGGTTCGGCGTATTTCAGGTACGCCCACGCAAGACCGGCATCGGGCGCAATCCCCGCACCGGCCGGCAGGTGACGATTCCGCCGGGCCGGGCGGTGCGCTTCAAGCCCGGTAAAGAGCTCTCGATCATCGAATAACGCCGGACGCCGGCCGGGCTGTTTATTAAATTTATGCAGCGCGATTTCCCGCCGGGGAGCGGGCAGGCGCCGCCAAGCTGCGTGCATCTAAATATAGATATTCCCAGCGTTTCGTGAGCAGTGCGGCGAGATGTCATGCCTTGAGAAACCCGCAAGGGCGGCGGAGACGCCGGCGCCGGGACGGTGCTGGCCTAAACTAGAGGGAATGCCAGCCGCGGAGAGCGATTTTGCCTTACCCCTGCCGGTGATCGTGCCGCCGGCGATTTATCGCCCGCGCCGGCTGCTGCCGGCAGTCCTGTTCCTGCTGACAGCCTTATCCATGCTGGTAGTCGGGGCGCGTATGCAGTACAACTTCGACCGGGTGCGCCCGCCATTCCGCACTTTCAATGACGTGTTGCCGTTTCTCTGGGCCTGGCGGCATCCGGGCATGCTTTTGCTGGGTGCGCCCTTCTGCGCGACGCTGCTGGCCATCCTGCTGGCGCACGAATTGGGACACTATATCGCCTGCCTGCACTATGGGATGGCGGCTTCCCTGCCCTATTTTCTGCCCGCGCCGACGCTGCTCGGTACGCTGGGGGCGTTTATACGCATCCATTCTCCCTTTCCCAGCCGGCGGGCGCTGATTGATGTCGGCATTGCCGGGCCGCTGGCGGGTTTTGCGATTGCGGCGCCGTGCTTCTGGCTGGGGTTGCGGGAATCGTTTCTGCGTCCTTTTCCGGCGGCGGCGGCAGGTTTGAATTTCGGCTGGCCGGCGGCGGCGCGCCTGCTGCTGCCGCTGGCGCAGCCGGGGGTGGCGGCGGGGCAGCTCTATCTTTCACCGGTGGCCCGCGCCGCCTGGTTTGGCTTTCTTGCGACCATGCTGAATCTGATACCGGCCGGACAACTGGACGGCGGGCACATCCTCTACGCCGTGGCGCCGCGGCTGCACCGTTGGGTTTCATGGCTGCTGGCCCCGGCACTGGCGCTGGCCGGCTGGCGGTACTGGCAGGGTTGGTACATCTGGGCGGGATTTGTATTGCTGATGCAAGGACGCCATCCGGGCGTGCCGTACGGTCCGCCGCTGGGCCGGCGGCGGCGCGCGCTGGTAGTGGCAGGGGCAATAATACTGGCGATCACGTTTACGATCGTGCCGGTGCGGGTGGGCTGAAGCGATTTCGAAGCAATACATTCCACAGCCATTTTCTTTATATCTCTATATTCAATGGCAAGTAGTGTTGCGGCTCAAGCGAGGGTGACGGGGTCCACATCCACCACCAGGCTGGCCGGGGAAAGCGCCAGCGCGGCGGCAAGCGGCCGCAAGCGCTGCAAGAGCTGGCGCAAGGCGGCGCGCCGCGGCGATTTCAACAACAACTGGTAGCGGAACTCGCGCTTGATGCGGGCGACCAGGGCGGGAGCGGGACCGAGGATGCGGACCGGCGGCGGCGCGCCGGCGGCGGCCTGGGCGGCATCGAGACCGCGGCGCAGGCGCAGGGCGGCCTCGCGCACGGGCTCATCCTCCGGCCCGCGCAGTTGCACCAGGGCCATGGCGGCGAAGGGAGGCCAGGCCAGTTGGCGGCGGAAATGGCTTTCGCGCTCCCAGAACGCGGGGTAATCGGCGGCGGCGGCGGCGCGCACGGCATAGTGCTCGGGAAACAGGGTTTGCAGATAGACTTCGCCGGGGAGGGCAGCGCGGCCGGCGCGGCCGGCGACCTGTGTGAGGAGCTGAAAAGTGCGTTCGGCGGCGTGGAAGTCGGGAAACAGCAGGCCGAGATCGGCCTGAACGACGCCGACCAGGGTGACGCCGGGCAGGTCGTGTCCTTTCGCAATCATCTGGGTGCCGAGGAGGATATCCAACTCGCCCTGACGGAAGGCGTTGAGGACCCGGGCGAAGTCGCGGCGTCCGCGCACGGTATCGCGGTCGAGGCGTCCCAGGCGGGCGGCGGGAAAGAGGCCGCGCAAGTGTTCTTCGACCTTTTCGCTGCCGGCACCGAGAAAATAAATGTGCTCGCTGGCGCAGGCGGGACAAACGCGCGGGGTGGGCTGGGAAAATCCGCAGAGGTGGCAAAGCAGGCAACCGGAGCGCTTATGCCAGGTCAGCGGGGCGGAACAGTCGCGGCAGGCAAGGGTCTGTCCACAGGAGCGGCAAAGCGCCACCGGGGCATAGCCGCGGCGATTGATCAGCACTAGCGACTGCTCGCCGCGATCGAGGCGGGCGGCGAGCGCGTCGCGCAGCGGCGGCGAGATCACCAGTTCGGGGCGGGACTGGCCGGGCGCGGGCGCCTCCGACTGCGCCTGGCGGCGGAAGATCTCGCGCATGGCAACCAGCTCGACCCGCGGCAGCGGACGGGCATCGACGCGTTGGGGCAGCTCCAGCAGGCGGTATTTGCCGGCGCGGGCGTGGCGATAGCTTTCGAGCGAAGGCGTGGCGGAGCCAAGCAGGGCGACGGCACGCTGGCGGCGGGCGCGCATGAGGGCGAGATCGCGGGCGTGATAGCGCGGCGAGGTCTGCTGCTTAAAGGAGGCATCGTGCTCTTCATCCACGATGACCATGCCCAGATCGGGCAGGGGAGAAAAGACGGCAGAACGGGTGCCGATGACCAGGCGCGCTTCGCCGCGGCGGGCGCGGTACCACGCGGCGCTGCGCTCGGCCGGGCCGAGTGCGGAATGCAGGATGGCGACGCGGCCGGGGAAGGCTTGCTCGAAATCGGCTTCCAGGGCGGGGGTCAGACCGATCTCCGGAGCCAGCAGCAGCGCCGAGCGTCCGCGCGCCAGGCAGGCAGCGATGGCCTCGAGATAGACCGCGGTTTTTCCGCTGCCGGTCACGCCGTGGAGTAAAAACACCGGCGGGGCCGGCGCGGCGCCCGAGGCAGCGGCGGCGGCGTTGCGAACGCCGGCTGCAGAGGCGGCAGTGTTGGAGCCGGCGGGGGCGAGAGCGCCCATGGCGCAGGTTGGGATGGCGGGATTATCGGCAGCGGCGTCGAGCGCGGCGACGATGCTTTCGAGCGCAGACGATTGGGCGGAATTGAGCCGGGTGATGCGCGGGCGCGCGGCCCATTCCGGCGGAGCGGGCGCCAGCGGACGCGGACAAGCGGAAATGGCTTGGCGGCGCAGCAGCGCGCGCAGCACGGCGCGGGAAGCGAGCGGGGCGAGCGCGGCGGCGCTGAGCTCTCCGCCGGCGGCTTCGAGGGCAGCAAGGACGCGGGCGCGGGCGGGGGAGATTCTACCGGTAGCCTTTCTGGAAGATTCTTCCCTGCGGGGGAGGCTCGCCAGCCGGTAATAGATTTCTGAGGGAGCGGCACGGCGGCGGGGGGCATCGTTGCGGCACTCGATCCAGCCACGGCGCAGGGCGCGTTGCAAATCGAGCGGGCGCAAGCCGCGGTGGCGCAGAATGCCGGGCAGTTGCAGACCGCGCTCGGCCGCGCGCAGGCAGGCAAGTTCTGGATGAGCCGGCGCGCCGGCGGAAGGGAGCGCGGGCAGAGCCATCTGCGCCGGAGCGGCGGCGGCGCGCAGGCGCTCGATCTCGGCGCGGCCGGCATCGGTCAGCGCCAGGCGGCGCGGGCGTATGAGGTCGGGAGGCAGGGCGCATTGCAATATCTCGCCCAGTCCGGCCTGGTAATAATCCGCCGCCCAGCGCAGCAGCTCGAACAGCGTGGGATCGAGCAGCGGTTCCCGATCGAGCAGGCAGGCGACGGGACGCACCTGATCGCGGCGCAGGCCGGAGGGAAGCTCCGTCGCAAGCCCGAGCAAGATCCCGACGCGATGCTGCTTGCGCCACGGCACCAGCACGCGCAAGCCGGGCACGGGCTCCAGGTCGAAACGATAACTATAGGTAAAGCTGTCGCCGTGCGCGGCGGGCAAGGCCACCTGCACCAGGAGGGATTCGGCGGAATCTGCAGCCGCCGCCGCCGCGGGCGGGCAAGCGCCCTGGTCGCGTGCCGGCACGGGAACCGTGGGACTGGCGAGATCATGTATGCGGCCGCCTGGCATAGCGATATTTTGACTCACCGCGGCCGGCGCGGTTCCCTTTTAGTTCCCGACCTCGAACTGCACTCCCGTTCTGAACCTGTTCACATCAGCTTTTGGCCCGCCGTTGTCCACACCCTCGGTCCTACGCAGGGGGGCTTTCATCCAAATCGGAATGAACTTACGCATTACATTGAAGCCCGGCCGACGAGCGGGATGGCCGCGGCGACTGGCGCGTATGCTGGCCGGCGCCGGGGCGGCGTTTTTTCTTGCCGGCGGAACCTACAGCGCGACGGTTCCGAAGCCGGCAAAGGGATATGTCATCGGGCCGGCGGATATGCTGGCGATCAACGTTTGGCGGCAGCCGCAATTGAGCCTGCAGGCGCCGGTGCGTCCGGATGGGCGGATTACGTTGCCGCTGGTGGGCGAACTGCGCGCGGGCGGGCGGACGCCGCTGGAGCTGGCGCTGGTGATCCAGCGGCGGCTCCAGCGCTACATTGACCAGCCAAGGGTGACGGTGGCGGTGCTGGAGGTGCGCAGCCGCAGTTTCAACGTCCTGGGACGGGTGATGCATCCGGGCGCATTCGCGCTGGCGCGTCCGGAGCGGGTGCTGGATGCGCTGGCGCTGGCGGGCGGCTTCGCGCCCTTTGCGCATAAAAACCAGCTGTACATTTTGCGCTGGACGGGCGAGCGCGTCGCCGTGCCGTTGGCTGCGGTGCTGGCCGGCAAAACGCCCGATCCGGGGCTGAATTCAGGCGACACCCTGGTGGTGCCATGAACTGGCGGGGGCTGTGGCTGTTGGGCGGGCTGGCGCTCGGGCTGGCGGCGCAAACCAACCGGTATGCGCCAAGCCCCTGGGCGGCAAGCGAACCTCCCCTGCTGGGGCCGGCCACGAGCGCGGCTGCGCCCGGCGCCGCCGCGGCCACGCCGGTCGCGGGCGATCTGGTGCGGCTGAGCTGGAACCAGAGTTTTGCGTGGGATGCCTATAGCGGCGCCAACACGGTCCGGCGGGATCGGGACTGGCAATTAGGGCCGCAGGTGGAGTGGTGGGCGGGCGGGCGGCGCTGGCAGTGGAGTTTCGCTTATGCGCCCTGGTGGTGGCGCTTTGCCCGCCAGCCGGGGCGCAACTGGTTCAATCAGACCTTGAATGCGAGCGCCGGGCTGGAACTGCGGGCGCAGGATTGGCTGCGGGGCAGCCTGGGCTGGCTGCGGCGCGATGGCGGCGAAGGCAGCGGGGCGGCGATGGGATCCGGGCTGGGAACGGCGGGGCCGCAGGCGGGCGAAGTCCAACTGGGCGGGCGGCTGGAATGGCTGCACGCGGCCTCATCGCGTTCCTGGTGGCAGACCTATCTCGCCCTCGGGAACCGCCACTACGACTTCAACCCGCAACTGGAAATTTCGCCCGTGCGCCATCGCAGCCGCGAAGCCGGAGTGCAATATAGCCGCCGCTTCCGCCCGCGCTGGAGCTGGCGGGCGCGCGGCTTCCTGCGCCAGCAGGAGCAGTGGGGCCGCTCGCGGGTGCGGCTGCTGGCCGGCTGGGGCGAGTTGAGCTGGCAGCCGGCGCCGTACTGGAGGCTGTCGGTCTTTGCCGGCCCGGAGCGGGCGGTGATCGCGGTCATGCCGCGCGGCAGCAAGGTGAGCTGGCTGGGGGCTGCGGGAGGGCAGGTGACCTATCGCGGGGAATGGCGGCTGGAAGCGCAGTTCATGCAACAGGAAAGTTCGGCGGCGGGGCTGTTGTCGGTGCCGGGGATGAGCCGCTGGGCGGAATGGCGGCTGGGGCGCGATCTGGGCCGGAACTGGCGCTGGAGCTGGCAGGCGGCGGTCGCCGACACGCTCGGCTTGAATCTTGCCGGCCCACGCGAGCGGCTGTTCAGCGCCTGGACCGGTCCGGCGCTCGCGCGCCGGCTGCGGCGGGGTTTATGGTTGCGATTCCAGGCGTCGCGGCTGTGGCAGCAGCATCGCGGCGGACGCCGGCTGGGATTGAACCAGGACCGCAGCCGGCTGGCGCTGAGTCTGCACTATCAACTGCCCCATTGGGGCTGGGAGCAATAAAATGAGCCGCTGGAAAGATGGCGAACCGGCCGCGGCGACGCCGGAGTTGCGCGCGCTGCTCGGGCGGCGGGGATGGAGCGCGGCGGCGGTCGCCGCCGGCGTCTGGGCGATTGCGTGGAGCCTGGCTTGGCTGCTGCCGGCGCAATTCGAGTCGCGCAGCGTAATCCAGATTGCGCCCGCGGCGGCATCACGCGATGCCATGCTGCCCAATCTCAGCGCGCCGCCGCTGGCGCAGTTGCCGGCATTGATGGAGCGGCTGATGAGCCCGGCGCACCTGGGGCGCGAGGCGCAGCGGCTGCGGCTTTATCCCCGGCGCATGGCGCGCGGCGGGCCCGCGGCGGCGGCGGCGCGGCTGCGCGCGGGCTTGCGACTGGCGCCGCTGGCCTCGACCGGCAGCCCCCGGGTTGCGCCGGCGACGGCGCTGCTGGAAGTCCGCTTCCGCGATGCCAAGGCGGCAAGAGCCGAGCGCGTGGTGGAGGCGCTGACCGCGGATTGGGTGCGCGAGCTGCGCCGGAACGCCGAGCGGCGATCGGCGCAAACGACGGCGTTTCTCGAACAGCAGGCGCAGCAAGCCGCGGCCCGGCAGGCGCGACGGGCGCGAGCGGTGGAAGCCTATCAGCACCGCTATAGCGGCGAATTGCCCGTTCAGGCCGCGGCGCTGCAGCAGGAAATCAGCGGCGATCAGGACCGCCTGGCGGCGGCGCAACGGCAGGCGCACCAGGCGCGGCAGCAGCAGCTCTATCTGGATGCGTTGCTGGGGCGCTATCAAGGGCTGCAGCGCCAGATGGCGGCCGATCCGTCCAGCCATTCGCCGGCGCGGCAGGCGCTGGAAGCGCAGCGCACGGCGATTGCCGCGCAACTGGCGCAGTTGGCGACCGAAGACACGCCGGACAATCCCGACCTGCAGGCGCTGCGCCAGAAATTGGCGGCGCTGACGCAGCTCGAAAACCGGCTGCCGGCGGCGTCGCCGGCGCAGCTGCCGCTGACGGCGGAGATGATGCAGTTGGCCAGCCAGCGGCAAGCCAACCGCCTGGCGCTGGCGGCGGCGCAGGCGGACGAGCGCCGGCTGGCTACGCGGCTGGCGCGGCGGCGCCGGCAACTGGCGCAAGTTCCGCTGCGCGGCCAGGAGTTGGCCGCGCTGGAATCGCGGCTGCAGCAGGCGCAAGCGGCTTACAGTTCGCTGGCGACCGAGGCGCAGCAAGCGGCACTGGCCAACGCGCTCGAGCTGCGCCAGCAGGGCGCGCAGACGCGCATTCTGACGCCGGCCACGCGACCGCACGCGCCCAGTTGGCCGGACCGGGCGCGATGGAACTGGATGGGCCTGCTGCTCGGTCTGGCGGCGGGGGCGGCGGCGGCCATGTGGCAGGAAAACCGCGATGACCGCCTCTGGTCGCGCGCGGCGCTGCCCGGCGGCGCGATCTGGGCGGCAATTCCGCGCCTGGCGACGGATGAGGAGCGCCGCAGCGCGCAATGGCGGTTGGGCTGGCGCTGGGCGGCGGTGGGACTGGTTTGCGGGCTGATGGCGGCGGGAAGCTGGCTGGTGCTGCGCTGAAGGGAGCGGAGGATGTACTGGAATTATTTCGGCCTGGAACGCGCCCCGTTCGCGCTCAGCCCCGATCCCTACTTCCTGTGTCCGACGGCGGCGCATGAAGAAGCGCTGGCGCGGCTCTATTACGGCATACAGGAACGCCTGGGCTGCCTGCTGCTGACGGGCGAGGTGGGCACCGGCAAGACGTTGCTGGCGCGCTGCCTGCTGCAACGGCTGCAGGCGCAGGGGCTGGCGTTTAGCTACCTCTTCGATCCGCGGCTGCGCCGCGACGAATTCTGGCATTTCGTGCTGCACGATCTCGGCCTGGAACTGGCCGAGCCGGACCAGGCGGCGCGGCTGCTGCGGCTGCAGGCGTTTCTGATCGCGCGTCACCGGCTGGGGCAGACGACGGTGCTGGTAGTGGATGAGGCGCAGCAGTTGCCGATCGGGCTGATGGAAGAAATCCGGCTGCTGACCAATTTGGAAACACCGCGGCAGAAGCTGCTGCAGGTGGTGTTGCTGGGGCAGCCGGAGCTGGAAGCCCGGCTGGCCGAACCGCGGCTGCGGCAATTGCGGCAGCGCATCAGCCTGCGTTGCCGGCTGGCGCCGCTTTCCGCGGCGGAGACGCAGGACTACATTCGGCAGCGGCTGCGGCGGGCGGGATCGGCAGCGGCGGAGGCATGCTTTCCGGCGGCGGCGATGGCGGCGGTGCAAAGCGCCGCGGGGGGCATCCCGCGCCTGATCAATCTGCTCTGCGACCAGGCGATGCTGGCCGCCTATGCGCGCCAGTTGAAGGCCGTATCGCCGGCGATGGTGGCGGAGGTGGCGGCGGAGCTGGAGCTGGCGGCGGAACCGGCGGCGCCGGCGTTGGCGTAAGCGACTGCAAGCGGTCCGTGGCGGACCGGGAAGAGGTGGGCGGATGGGCAGGATTTACGAGGCATTGCAACAGGCCGAACGCGATCGGGTCAATGGCGCGGCGGCGCTCGAGCCCTTGATGGCGGAAGCAGCGGCGAAAGCCGCCGGCGTGGCAACCGTCGAACCGGCGGCGGCGGTGATGACGGCACTGGCGCATCCGGCGGCCGGGCTGGACGAAGGCGCGAGCGTGGCAGCGCGGCCGGCGCCGTCAGCGCGGGCGTGCATGTGGGAAGCATCGCCGGGCGTGGCGGCGGAGGGTTTTCGCCGTCTGGCTCTGGAATTGGAGGCCTGGCAGCCGGGCCCGCGGACGGCGCGCGCCGTGCTGATCACGAGCGCGACGGAAGGCGCGGGCAAAAGCACGGTTGCGCTCAATCTGGCAGCGGCGCTGGCGCGTAGCGGACAGCGGCGGGTGCTGCTGGTCGAAGCCGCCGGGTACGCGCCGGCACTGGCAGCGTGGCTGGGGCTGGGGGCGCGGCCGGGGTTGGCGGATTGGCTGCGCAGCCAGGAACCGATACAGCGTTTTTGCCTGCGGCTGGTTCCCTGGCCGCTGTATCTGTTGCCGGCGGGCGAAGGCGGCTGGAGCCTGGAGTCGCTCGAGGCGGCGCCGATGTGTGCGCTGTTGGCGCAGTTACGCGCCGAGCTGGACTGGATTCTGCTCGATGGGCCGGCGATGTTGCCGGTAGCGGAGGCGATGCACTGGGCGCAATGGGCGGATGGCGTGCTGCTGGTGGCGCGGGTGGGCCACAGCCGGAGGCCGGAACTGGCCGAAGCCTGGTCTCGGCTGGCGCCGGCAAAGCGGCTGGGCTGGGTATTGAACCAGGCCGGCGCGGCGGATCAATGGGCGCGCGCGGAGGCGGCGAATGGCGGCGATTGATGGGCTGACGCTGAGCGCGATCGGGCGGCCCTATCGCGAACGCGGCTTTCGGCTGCTGGCTTGGCTGGCCTGGATTGCGCTGTGGGGGGTGAGCTTGTCGCCGCAGGAGAACCTCTGGGCGGCATGGGGGCGATTCGCGCTGCTGGGCGGCTTGAGCGTAATGGCGCTGAGCTGGGCCGATCTTTACAGCATGTTGGCGCGGCGCGACTGGCGCCGCATGCTGGAGCGTCTATTGCTGGGCATGGGCGCGGCCTGGTGGCTCTGGAGCGGGCTGGAGCTGATCTGGCCGGCATTATGCCTGGGGCGGGGTCGGATGCTGGCGGGCGCGGCGATGGGGTTGGCGGCGATGATGGGCATGCATGGCCTGGCGGGCTGGGGCGGGCAGCGGCGCAAGCTGGCGCTGGTGGGCGAGAGCGCGCTCTGGCCGGCGCTGGAGCGCGAGTTAGCCGGGCACGCGGAATGGGGCTGGCGGGTGGTCGCGCGCGCGAGTTGGCCGGCCGCGCAGGAATGGCTCCGGCTTTGGCGGCAGTTGGCCGGCGCGGGAGCGCGCCATCTGGTGCTGGCGCAGCCGCTGCCGGAAGCCTTGCGGGCGGAGCTGACGGCGGCCGGCGCGCGCGTGCACCCGGCCGGCGAATTCTTCGAGCAAGTCACGGGCAAAGCGGCGCCGACGCGGGTGCTCCTCCTGCCCGCGCGACGCCGCTGGCGGCGCTGGCGGGATGCCGCACTGGCAGCGCTGGCGCTGGTCCTGCTGGCCCCGCTGCTGGCGCTGGTGGCGGCACTGGTGGGGCTGGATGCGGGGCGTCCGATTTTATTCCGCCAGCGCCGGGTGGGCGAGCGCGGGCGGGTTTTCGTGCTGTATAAATTCCGCACCATGCGGCGCTCGCCGGGCGATCCGGAGGCCGGCTGGCGGCCGGCGGTCAAAAACGACCCGCGCTGCACCCGGCTGGGGCGCTGGCTGCGCCGCTGCCGGCTGGACGAACTGCCGCAGCTCTGGAACATTTTGCGCGGAGAGATGAGCTGGGTGGGCCCGCGCCCCTTTGCGGAGGAGCAGGAGCGGAGGTTGGCAGCCCGCCTGCCGGGGTACCGTTTACGCTGGCAAGTGCCGCCGGGCGCGACCGGGTGGGCGCAAATCCACCGCGGCTACTGCCACTCGCTGGACGACAACCGGGAAAAACTGGCTTACGACCTGTTCTATATCCGGCACGCGAGCTGGCGGCTGGATTTGCTCATTCTGCTGCGCACGCCCCGCGTGCTGCTGCTGTCGCGAGGCGGGCAATGATGGCCGGGCTGGCAGCCACGGTTTTCTGGCTGGCGCTAGGGCTGCTGGCGTATGCCTATGCCATCTATCCGGCGCTGCTCTGGCTGGCGGCGACCGCGCGGCAGTCGGCGCGCGATTGGAGCTACTTGCGCACGGCCGGCAATCGCCGCGCCGAGCCGGCGGCCGCGCCGCCTTTCATCAGCCTGGTGATTGCCGCGCACGATGAAGCCAGCCACCTGGCGGCACAGTTCGAGTCGCTGCGACGGCTGGCTTACTCCAACTGGGAAGCGGTGTATGTGGCGGATGGCTGCAGCGACCGGACCGCGGAGGAAATCCGCGCGGCCGGCGATGCCCGCCTGCGGGTGCTGGAACTGCCACAGCGCCGGGGCAAAGCCAATGCCCTGAACCAGGGCGCCGCCGCCGCGCGAGGCGAGTTGCTGGTGTTCACCGACGCCGGAACGCGGCTGGAGCCGGACAGCCTGGCCAAACTGGCGCGGCATTTCCGGCGCGCCGCCACCGGGGCCGTGTGCGGCCGGGTGGAGTTCGATCCGGCGCCGGGCACGATCCGCACCGAAGCCCGCTACTGGCGCTACGAATGCGGGCTGCGGATGTTAGAAGCGCGGCTGGGGGTCACACTGACGGCGCACGGCGGGTTGTACGCGGTTCGCCGCAGCGCCTACCGGCGGCTGGACGAGCGCACGCTGGTGGACGATCTGATGCTGCCGATGCTGGTGCGGGCGCAGGGATTCGAGGTGCTTTACGATCCGGAAGCGGTGGCGCACGACCGCGGCCCGGGAACCGCCGCCGGACAGGTGAAACGGCGGCGGCGGCTGGCGCAAGGCAGTTTTCGCGCGTTGTATCAGGTGCTGAGAACTCCCATGAACGCGACCACCGCCTGGGCATTCGTTTCGCACAAACTGCTGCGCTGGCTGACGCCGTTTTTTCTGCTGCTGCTGCTGCTGGCATCGCTGGCGCTGGTGCCGCGGCCGGCAAGTCTGGTGGTATTAGGCGCCGGCGCAGCGCTGGCCGCTGCCGCCCTGGTGCGGCGGCGCGGGCTGGCCTATTACCTGTTGGGCATGAACCTGGCCTACCTGCAGGGCTGGTGGCGCTCGCTGCGTCCGCCGCGTGACGGCACCTGGGAACGGGTGCGCTAGGCGGCAAGGCATGGGCGAGCAGCCGCAATTATTGGTGCTGATCGACGCGCTGGGCTGGACGCTGGCCGAGCGCTACGGTTTTCTACATCGCCGGCTGAGTTGCCGGCAGGCGGTGCGCACCGTGCTGGGTTACAGTTCGGGAGCGATACCGACGCTGCTGACCGGGCTGCCGCCGGCCCGCCATGGGCGCTGGAACCTGCTCTTTCGCGATCCTGCAAACTCTCCTTTCCGGCGGCTGCGCGGCATGCGGCGTCTGCCCGCGTGGAGTTGCGATCACCGCGCCGGCCGGAAACTGATGCAGGTGCTGGGCCGCCGGTGGTTAGGCGCGGGTCCGGGATTCGATTGCGTCATCAGCCCGCGGCTGCTGAGCTGGTTCAGTTGGGCCGAGCCGCGTCATCTATATGCGCTCGACGGCATGCCGCAGCCGGAATTTTTCTTCCGCCGCCTGGAGCGGGCCGGGCGGCGCTGGCGGGTGTATTCCTATGCCGGCGGCGGCGACGCCGGCCTGATGGCGCGCGCCGAAGCCGACCTGCGCGCCGGCCGCGCCGAGATTTATTTTCTTTACCTCTGCGAGCTCGATCACCTGCTGCATGAAAAGCTGGGGCGGGACGAGGCGGCGATCGTCGAGCGGCTGGCGTTTTACGCGCAACGGCTCGATCGGCTGGCGGAAATTGGCGGCGCGCGCCTGACGGTAATTTCCGACCACGGCATGACGCCGGTGCAGGGCGTGGTGCGCGCCAAATTGCCAGACGGCTGGCGGATGCCGGAAGACGTGCTGGCGGTAGCCGACGCGACCATGTACCGCTGCTGGTACGCCCATCCCGCGGCCCGGCCGGCGATGGAAGCGCGGCTGCGGGCATGGCCGCACGGACGGCTGCTGACGCCGCAGGAACTGGAAGCGGAGGGGTTGGGGTTCGCCGACGCGCGTTATGGAGAGAGCCTTTGGCTGGCGGATCCGGGCTGGATGGTGGCTGGCAGCGGATTTCACACCCGCTGGCAGCCGGCGGCGATGCATGGCTACCACCCCGATGACGCGGATTCCGATGCCGTGTGGCTGAGCGAGCTGGATACGCCGCTGCCTCCGCGCAATCTGATCGAGATGTACGGCGGGCTGTGCGCGCTCGCCGGCATCGCCGGGTTCGATGCCGCGGCGCCGGCAACCGCGTCTGCCGGGGCGGTGCAGCGATGAACGGCGGACGGCTGGTGGTGGCCCATTTTTCAAACGCCCGCGCCTGGGGCGGAGCCGAAGAACACATGGCGCGGCTGCTGGCGCATCTGCCGCGGGAGCGGATCCAGCCGCTGCTGGCCGCGCCGGCGGCGCTGCTGGCCAGCGGCGCCGGGCGCTGGCCGGCGGAGGTGGAGGCTCTGGCGGTCGATTTGCAATCTCCGCTGCCGGGACGCGCCGCCGTACGGCTGGCGCGCTGGCTGCGCCGGCGGCGTGTGGATGTGCTGCATGCTCACATGTTTCGCGCCAGCGCCTGTGCGGCCTGGGTCGCGGCGCTGGCGGGGGTTGGCCGGATCATCGAAACGCCGCATGTGCGCGAAGCCTGGCGCGAGCCGCCGGCGGGCGAGGGACGCGGCTGGCGCCATTGGAAGCGCAGCTATCTCTGGGACCGCCTGCATTCGCGCCTGATTGACCGCTATATCGCGGTCAGCCAGGCCAATGCGGCATATCTGATCGAGCAGAAAGGATTGCCCGCCGCCAAGGTAGCGGTCATTCCCAATGGCTGCGATTTGAACTTCTGGCGCCCGCGCCCGCGGCGCGCCTGCTGGCCGGAGGCGTGGGGTTGGAGCCAGCACGATCCGCTACTGGTGCAGATCGGGAGGCTGGAGCCGCAGAAAGGGCATGGGGTATTGCTCGACGCGCTGCCGCGTTTGTGGGAGCGCTTTCCCAATCTGCATGTAGTGCTGCTGGGCGAGGGCAGCCTGCGGCGCGATTTGGAGTCGCGGATCGCCGGCATGGAGCGGCGCGGCGTCGTACGCCTGGCCGGCTACTCGCCGGATCCGCGCGACTGGCTGGCCGCCGCCTGGATCACGGTGCTGCCTTCCTGGTACGAAGGGCTGCCGCTGGCGGCGCTGGAATCGCTGGCGATGTCGCGGCCGGTGGTGGGCAGCGACGTGGATGGCATGCCGGAAGTGGTGCGGCATGGAACGAATGGCTTGCTGACGCCGGCGGGAAAGGCGGGGGCGCTGGGAGAGGCGATTGCCGAGTTGCTCTCCAATCGCGAACTTCGCGAAGGCATGGGCGCCGCCGGCCGGGCATGGGTGGAGCAGCATTTCAGCCTGGAGCAGCAGGTGGAGGCCACCGCCGAAATTTACCAAGCGGCGGCCGGCGCCGGGCATCAACGCGCGGCGCCGTGCACGTGGGGAGCAAGATCATGAGCACAATCGTGACGGAATGGCCGCGGCCCCCCTGCGCCGGCGGAGGCAATATCGGCGCGGCCGCGGCGGGTGCGGTGGCAAGCCGGCTGCTGAGCGCCACGCTGGCAGTTTATGAAGCCGCGTGGGGGCGCCGCTGGCAGGCCTTGGTTTTGACCGGAAGCCTGGCGCGGCAAGAGGAAGCCTGGACGGGTCCCGGCGGCAGATGGCTGCGCGGCGACGCCGAACTGCTGGCCGTCTTCGCGCATCGCCGCCACCTGCCCCCGCGGAGCGATCGGGATGCGCTCCAGCGCCGGCTCCAGCAGGCGCTGGGACGAGATCAAATTCAGGCGGCGGTGGAAGTCAGTCCGGTCACGACGCATTTTTTGCGCCGCCTCGGCCCCGAACTGTTTGCCTGCGAGTTGCGCCTCTGCGGGCAGGTATTGGCGGGCGATCGAGGGGTATTGCGGCAGGTGCCGGTTTATGGCGCGGCGGAGATCGCGCTGGAAGACGGCTGGCGGCTGCTGGCGCATCGCTTGCTGGAATGGTTGGAGGCGCGCTGTACGTGCGCAGCGCGCTATGCGCTGAGCAAGCTTTACGCGGATATGGGCACGTCGCGGCTGATTTTCGAGCACGGCTGCGAGCCCGGCTACCGTCGGCGTCGGCGCCGGCTGCGCGCCTGGGCGGAGCAGGCAGAGCCGCCCTGGCGCGGCTGGGCCGAGCGGGTACTCCAGGCTACGGCTTACAAGCTCGGGGAAGCCGAACTGGCCGAATCCGTCTGGCAGGAGTTGAACCGCCAGGCGTTGGCGGACGCGGGCCGGCTTTGGACGTGGGAGCGCGCGCAGATGGCTGGCGGCGGGAGTGAAGAACTCAGGGTCGCACAGTTGGCGAACTGGTACCGGCGGCAGCCGGCGCGGGCGCGCGTGCGCGGCTGGCTGGCGGCGGCGCGGGCAGCCGGCGGCGCCGGCTGGCGGCGATGGCCGGCATGGCTGAGTCGCGGCTGGCCGGCTTCGCCGCGTTATTGGGTTTATGCCGGCCTGGAGCGCCTGCTGATCCCGGGCGAAGGCCCGGCGCCGCTGCCTCCCTGGCTGCCCTTGCCGGCCAGCACGCCGGGGTGGGAGAGCGCGCTGGCGGAGAATTACCGGCGCCTGCTGGTGGGAACGCGGAGCTAGGTTTCGGAAGCGGGTGGTGGGGCCTCGCCGGAGCGGCGAAAGCGGAAGCGAAGGATGCAAGACGAACACGGCATGCGAAGCGGTGGCGGAGGCGGCGGCAGCCTGCGGCTGCTGGCGCTGGCGCCGGATGCTCATTATCCGCCTACGAATGGGCTGCGGATGCGCATGAGCGCGATGTTCGAAGCGCTGCGGGACGAAGGCCATCGCCTGGTGCTGATTGCCGCAGGGGCTCCGGCGGGCGAAGCGGCGCCGGCCTGTGAAGTGACAGAGTATGTGACCCGTCCGGCGGCGCCCTTGAGCAGCCCACGGGCGTGGGGCGGGCGGGCGCGAGCGGCGCTGGGCGGGCGCGCTTACACCATCGAGCGCTGGCGCAATCGAAGCTGGCAACGGCGCATCGAATTTTGGCTGCGCTCGGGCCGATTCGACGCCATCTGGTGTGAAAGCCCCTATCCAGCCATCAACCTGCCCTGGCCGCCGCCGCTGCCGTTGATTGTCAACACGCACAACCTGGAATACCGGCTATGGCAGCGCTATTGCGGGCGGGAACCGCGCCGCTGGCGGCGCGCCTACGCCAGCCTGGAAGCGTGGGCGCTGCGCCGCTGGGAGCTGGAAGTCTATCGCCGGGCGGCGATGGTGCTGACCTGTTCGCGCCAGGAAGCGAAGCTGCTGCGCAGCCAACTGCCGGCCGGGGCGCAGATCGTGGTGGCGCCAAACGTCGTCGCGCCCCCCGCGTCGCCGCCCGCCGGGCTGGAGCGGCCCTGGGTGGTGTACACCGGCGGGATGGACTGGTGGCCGAACCGGGATGCAGTCGAGTTTTTTGGCGGGCAAATTTGGCCGCGCGTGCATGCGGCGTTGCCGGAGGCGGAATGGATTATCGCCGGGCGGGAGGGGCCGCGGCGCTGGCAGCGCCGCTGGCAGCGGCTGCCGGGAGTGCGCTTCACCGGCGCGCAAGCCAGCCTCGCGCCCTGGCTCAGCGTGGCGGCGGCGGCGGTGGTGCCGCTGCGCATTGGCGCCGGCACGCGTTTCAAGATTCTGGAAGCGGCCGCCTGGAGCCGGGCCATCGTCTCCACCCGGGTGGGGGCGGAAGGGTTGGCGTTTCGCCCGGGGCTGGAGCTGGAACTGGCGGATCGCGCCGAAGATTTTGCCGCCGCGCTGCTCGCCTTGATGCGCAATCCGGCCCGGCGTCGCGAGTTGGGCAATGCCGCCCGCCGCCGGCTGGAGTCGGACTACAGCCCGGCCAATCTGCGGCAGGCGGTGGCGGTGGGTTTGGCCGCCGGGTTCGGCGACAAAATCTGTCAACGAGGTGCGCATGGGGCTGTTTTACCTGCTGGTTGCGGTCATGCCATTGGAGCGTAGCCGGCTGCTGGAACATTTTTTCAGCGGCGTCAGCGTCATCAAATACCTGGGCTTCGCCTGCCTGGTGCTGGCGCTGGTGACGGCGGGAAAGCAGCGGCTCGGGCCGGCGCTACGCCAGCCGGCCTGCGGCTGGTTTCTGGCGTTGGCGGCCTGGGCGCTGCTGTCGCAGGCGCTGCTCGGGCCGGCATTTTCCTGGGGACTGAGCCCCGGCGCCAGCTATCTTTCGTTCCTGATGCTGCTGCCGATCGTGGTGCTGCTGGTCAACAGCGCGCGGCGGCTGCAGGCCACGCTATGGGCCATGGCGGCGGGGATGGGCGTGACATCGCTGTACGTGCTGCGCGAATGGCAGCGGCACCGCGGCGAGGCGTCTTTCCGTCCGGGCTGGATCGCCGGCGATCCGAATTATTTCACCATTGCCGCAGTCTTGATTCTGCCGCTGGCTTGGAGCCTGCGGCAGCGCAGCCGAAAACCGGGCGAACGCCGGCTGCTGCTGGCGGCGATGCTGGTGATCGCGGCGGCGACGCTGCTGGCAGCCTCGCGCGGCGGTTTTCTGGGATTGAGCGCGGGCGCGCTGTGGCTGGCGTGGCATTCACGGCGGCGGACGCAGGCGCTGTGCGCCGGGTTGGCGCTGCTGCCGCTGCTGCTGCTTTCCGCGCGCTCGCCTTTGCTGCGCCTGCTGCATCCCAGCGCCGGCGACCGGACGGCGGTGGAAAAGCGCGAAATCGTCTGGCGCGCCGGGCTGCGCATGCTGGCCGCGCATCCGCTGGCGGGCGTCGGGCTGGGTAATTTCAAACTCCAGGTCGCGAACTACGAAAACGGTTCGGGGGGCGGCGCGACGGTGAGCTCGATCGCGCACAACACCTACTTGGAAATCGCGGTCGAACTCGGACTGCCGGGGCTCGCCGCCTGGCTGCTGTTATGGATTGCGAGCTGGCGCAGCCTGGAGCGCAGCCGCCGGCGGGCGCCGCCGGAAAGCCTGGTGCGGGCGTCGGCGGAAGGATTGCAGGCAGGGCTGCTGGGCTATGCCGTGAGCATGTTCTTTCTCTCGGCGGAGTATCAGAAGCTGCTTTGGCTGGCCCTCTTTCTGGCGCTGGCGCTGCCGCCGCTGGCGGCGCGCGTTGCCGAACCGGCGCGGCAGGCGGCGGCATGAAGGCGGCGCCCAGGCTGCGCAGGGCGGCGATGCGGCTGCTGGCCGGCGGCATTTTTTGCGGGCTGTCGCCGGGGCTGGCTCCGCCGCGTTTTGGCGGCCAGGGCCGGCCGCTGCGCCCTCCGCAGCGGTATTTCAGCCTGCTGCGCCAAGACGGGCGATGGTGGCTGCTGACGCCCGGCGGACGCGTGTTCTGGATGCTGGCGGTGGATGACGTGAATCCCAGCCGCTCGCGCAACGCGGCGGGAAGCAGTTATGCCGCCCGGGCGGAAGCGAAGTACGGCTCGGAAAAAACCTGGGCGGAACAAAGCGCGCGGCGGCTGTTGGCGTGGGGATTCAACAGCCTGGGCGAATACGCCAGCCAGTACGTGCTGCCGGCGCGCTGGCCTTGGGGCGGAAGGTGGCGCATTCATACCCGCTTGCCCTTCGTAGCCATGATTCGTCCCGCGCTTTATAGCCTGCGCAACCAATATGGTTATGCACGCGAACCGGTCAAAGACGTGCTTGCCGGGGTGAGCCGGAAGATTTACCGCGGCTGGCGAGGCGCCGCCGCGCCGGACGTATTCGACCCCAACTTCGCCGCCTACGCGCGCGCCGAAGCGGCGGCCCTGCCGCCGCCGGTGCGGAGTTCACGCTGGCTGATCGGCCTGACCAGCGACGATGCCGACAACCTGGCCGGTTTTGGGCCGGGGCCGGAGCCGCGGGCGTCGCGCTGCAGTCCGAACCTGGGCTGGATTACGGCAGTGACCGATTACGAACAAGCGGCGAATCCGCGCTGGGGCGTGCGCTATCGCGACCATCGGGTGTACACCAAGCTGGCGCTGGAGCGGAGGCTGCGCGCCGAGTACGGCAGCATTGCCCGCTTGAACGCCGCCTGGGGAGCGGATTACAGCCGCTTTGGCGACGACGGCGGCTGGGGCCGGGGCCGGGGCTGGCTGGATGAGGACGGCCGCCATGCCTGGATCGGACGCGACAATTGCGGGCTGCGGACGGCGGCGCCGGCGGTGCGCCGCGATCTGGAGCGATTCGTTTACCGGTATGCGCGGCAATACTTCCGCGCCACCACGCAAGCTTTACGGCGTGCGGCGCCAGGACACCTGGTTTTCGGGCCGGCAACATTGAACGGCTGGGGCGGCCTGACCCGCAGCGGCATCCTGCGCGCCGCGGGCGAAAGCGTGGACGTATTGCAGGTGAATGCCGGCAGCCGGCGGATGCTCCAGTTGACGCTGGCCGCCGATGGCGGGCGGCCGCTGGTGTATTGGCTGGGGCTGGCGGCCAACCCGGATTCCGCGCTCTGGCGGTATCCGCGCGGGGCGCCGGGAGTGCGGATTTACGCGAGCCAGGCGGCGCGAGGCCGGGCGTACCGGCGGGCGCTGGAGACGGCATTCCGGGAATGTGCGGCGGGGATCTGTCCGGTGTTGGGGATCAAGGATTGGGCCTTCGCCGATTCCTGGGCGGAGAAGATGAATTGGGGGCTGGTCAGCGCCCGGGACAATGCTTATGACGGACGCGAGGCCCGGCGCGCTCGCGGCCGCGACGCTTGGAATTACCCGACTGGCGGGGAAGCGCGAGATTACGGCGATTTCGTGGATGCGGTCACCGCCGCCAATCGCAAAATCGCGGGTTGGAGCCGGCGATGGAGCCGAGGGCGCAGTCGGCAAGCGCGGCGGCGGCAATGAAGCCGCCGGCGATCGCGCGGCGGGCCCCGGAGAGTGGCGCAAAGCTGCAGCGGCGTTTGTTTTCCGGCATGCGCTGGTCGTTTTGGCTGGCCGCGGCCGCGGTTCCGTTCAGCCTGGGCACGCGCATCCTGCTGGCGCGCGCCGGGCCGGAGATTTTAGGAACCTTCGGCCTGCTGGGCGTGTACACCAGCCTGGCCACCGTTTTCCTGTATCTGGGCGGGGACGCGGTGGTGATGGCCTTTTTACCCCGGCTGGCGGCGCCGCAGCAGCGCCAATTTCTGCGCAGCTACAGCGGCATCGTGGCGCTGGCGCTGGTTCCCTGGCTGGTGTTGGCCACGCTGCATCCGGAATGGCTGCGCGGGTTGTTCGGGCAGCGCACCGATCCCCGGCTCGACCTGATGCTGATCTGGCTGGCGCCGCTAGTGATCGTTTACATGCTCATTCTGGCGGCGCTCAATGGCCTGCTGGAGATTGCGTTCGCGCAAGGCCTGAATCGCGCGTTGCCAATCTTTTCCTTTTTCATCTATGCGTGGCTGTGCTGGCAGGCGCCGGCCTGGCTACGGCAGCACACGCTGTTGGGCATTGGGGGGGTGTATCTCGGGCTGCTGTTGCCGAGCGCCGCGCTGGGGCTGGCGCGGCTGCGCCGGCATCTGCCGGCGGCGCCGCCGGGCCGGCATTTACCTGCCGGATTCTGGCCTTACACGCTCAGCCTGCAAAGCAACAGCATCCTGAATTTTTTCGCCAACCGGTTTGACCTGCTCCTGGTATTGCGCGCCGGCGGTTTGAGCGCGCTGGGCGAGTATGTGGCGTTGAAAAGCCTGGCGCAGACGCTGCGCAAATCTTTTCAGATGCTGCTGGACAGTCTTTTCCCTTCGCTGGCGCACACGCTGGGCACGAACGATGGAGAAAGCACGCGCCAGGTGCTAGAGACTTACACCCGGCTGCTGTATCCGATGGCGATGCTGTCGGCCACGCTGGTATTGTGCTTCGCGCATCCGCTGCTCTGGCTGCTGGGCCGGCCGTACCTGGGGCTGATGCGGGTGCTGCCCTGGGCGGTGGTTTGCGCCTCGATGCAGGCGCCAAATGCGATTCATGGACTGCTGTTTAACGCCAGCGGGCGGGCGCAGCGGGCGCTCGCCGGAACGGCGCTGCAGGCGGCGGCATTTATCGGCAGTTTCTGGCCGCTGTGGCAGCATTGGGGGCTGGCTGGCGCGGTGGCGGCGTGGGGGCTGGGGGAATGGGCCTATTACCTGACGAGTTATTTCCTATTACGAAACCTGCGTTCGATTTCGCTCTCCGCATTGGGCAATCCGGGCGTGTATTTCACTGTCATTGCGCTGACCGCGCTCTGGAGCGCGCATGCCGGCCGCATCGAATGGCAACAGGGCGTGCTGCTCTGGCTGGCGGGCGGCGCGGTCTATTTCGGATGGGCCGGCTACCGCGGAGCGGAATTCAAGCGGTTAGGGCGGCTGATGTGGCCGGGCCCGCATCTGCGGCGCGGGCCGGGCGGAGCGAGTCAGCCAGGACTGAGCACGCATGGAACCGGGGGCGATCTCGGTCATCATCCCGACCAAGAACCGGCGGCGGGAGTTATGCGCAACGCTGTCTGAATTGCGGCGGCAGACGCGCTTGCCGGCGGAAGTGATCGTGATCGATCAGACTCCCGGGGGGTCGTCCGCGGCAGTGGCGCGGGCGCAGTTGGCGGGCCGGCCGGCGATCGCGTTGCAGTACGTCCATGCGCCCGAGATTGGGGGCGCGGCGGAGGCGCGCAATCGCGCGATGGAGCTGGCGCGGGGCGAGTATTGGCTTTTTCTCGATGACGATGTCGAGCTGGAGCGCGATTTTATAGCCGCGCTGGGAGCCGCGCTGGAGCGGCATCCGGAGTTGGATGGCATCTCCGGACGGGTCACCAACTATTCGCCGCCGCCGCGGTGGCGGCGGCTTTGGTTGCGGGTCTTCGAGCAAGGCCCGTTTCGCGACGACCGCCAGCCGGTGTATTGGGGAACGATCCAGCCGCGCGGGGATGAGCCATTGCGGGTGACGCGTTTGGGTGGAGGGCTGATGAGTTTTCGCGCGGCGCGGATTGCCGGGCTGCGCTTTGACGAGCGGCTGCAGGGGGCGAGCGAAGGCGAAGATGTGGATTTCTGCCTGCGGCTGGCGGGGGGCGGGCGGCTGGCAATCGCGCCACAGGCGCGGCTGCGGCATTTGAAAACCGCGAGCGGGCGGAAAGGAGAACCGGCGTTGCAGCAATGCAGCCGGGTGCACGCCTATCTTTACTGGCGGCACTGGCGGCGGCAGCGCGTTTGGTACGGCTGGTTGAACTGCGGCCTGGGGCTGTGGGCGCTGGCGGCCAGCCTGCGGCGGCGCTCGCTGGCGCCCTGGGCTTGGCTTTGGCTTGGGCGGCGGCAGGGACGGCAGTTGGCGATGAAGGCGGGGACGTGAGCTTCGCCCCGCCGAGCGAGCAGCGGCTGGATTACGCCGGGGTATTTGAACTCCGCAAACTGCGGCTAGGCGGGGGCTGGGGACTGGTGAAAGGGCCGGCGCGGCGGCCCAGCCGGCAATCATTGGCGACGGAATTTCGCGTCAGCCGCGCCTGGCAGGCGCCGCTGCGGCAGTGGGAACCGCGAGTGCGCCTGCCGCAGGTTTGGAGTTATGATGCCGCCGGCCACCGGCTCTGGCGGGAATGGATTGAAGGACGGCGCTGGCGGTTTGCCGGCGCCTGCAACCGCACGCGGGAGCGCCGGCGGGAGGAATGGCAGGCGCTGGGGCGGTGGTTAGGCGGGCTGCACCGGCTCAGCCGCCGCGGCAGGGCGGATCCCTGGTCGGGGTTGATCACGGATTGGGAAAAGCCCAGCGTTGAAGCCGGACTGCGCCGCCTGGGCTTGCCGGAGTTGCATCCGGAAGTCTTGCGGCAGTTGCGCTGCCGCCAGCGGCAGGCGCCGCTGGCTTGGCCGCAGTGCCGGCTGCATGGCGACTTTTCGCCGGCACAAATTCTGGAGACGCCGCAGGGGCTGGCGGTGCTGGACCTGGCCTCATCGCGCCGAGGCATGGATTTTGAAGATCTCGCCTCCTGGTTGGCGTATTGCGATCTGCGCTTGCCGCGGCGGCGGCGGTGCGAGTGGCGGGCATTTTACCGCGGCTACGGCCCGGCGGAATACGGTTTGGAACGATGGCGAATGGAATTGCAGCAATGGGCGCGGATGCGCGCGCTGGTGCGGTGGACGGAGCGAGGGTGGCAACGGCATGGCTGCGGACGCCGATGGATCGAGCGGCTGCGAATGCACCGCGCCCGGCGCCGGTTGCTGCATCTCTCAGCCCGGCTGGAACGCCGGCTGCCCCGCGAAACTTCCACCGGCTGATTGCCGGCGCCAGAAAAGCGGCGCCGGCCGGTCTAGCGGCGCCCGCTTCCCTTCCCGCCTCAACGGGAATCGTCGAGGCGGCGATTCGTCTAGCCGGGATGTACGGCTATGATGCGGGAGCGGAATTGCTGGCCGGCGCCTATCCGGAATGGCGCCAGCGGCTGCTCGATCCGCGCCAGGCGGACTGGTTCCAGCACTGCGCCGTATTGGGCTTGGAATCTGCCTGCCTGGTGGTGGGCAGCCGCTGGGGCGGCATCAGTCGGGCGCTGATGCATTATTTTCAAACCGTCTGGTCGCTCGAATGGGATGACGCCTGCCTGCGGTTTCAAAATGCTTTCCGGCAGCGCGAAGCCGGTTTTCGATTACGGCCGCTGCGGGCTTCCCCGCTGTCTTTGCCCTTTGCCGACGCCAGTCTTGAGCTGGTGGCTGCGCCGGATGTATGGCCGAGGCTGCGCTCGCACTTTCCCCGCGTGCCGGCAGAGACCTTATTTTGGATGTGGCTGCGGGAATGCCGCCGGGTGCTTGTCCCCGGGGGAAGACTGATTCTAGGGCTGGAGCGGAAGAGCGGGCGGAGGCAAGCGGACATGCAGCTTGCGCCCGTCCGCCGGGAGGGAATGAGCTGGCCCGGCCGGCTGCGCGCGTGCGGCTTCGCCGGCAGCGAAGCCTTTTGGGCCTGGCCTGACATTGCCGCTCCGAAGTGCATCGGCCGGCTGGAGACGGTCAGCCTGCAGGCGCTGGTCCGCCATCACGCCCAGGATCCCGGGCTGCGCCTCGAGGCGCGGGGGCGGGCGGCGGCATGCGCCATCTTGCGCCGGCTTCGCTTTCCCATTCGCCCGAGCGGGCGATTATCGCGCTGGCTGGCGCCAGGCATGTTCTGGATAGCAACCACTCCGGCAAGCGCCAGCCGGCCGCGGCTGGCAGCGCGGCTGGGCGATTGGCAGTTAACGGTCGGAGGCTCGGATAAAGTGATCTGGCTGCGGCCGACCGATAAAAATGCGGTGGTGGCCAAGACGCCGCGCCAGATCGCAGATCAGCGGGCGATCGAGCGCCAGGAAAAGCTGGCAGAATATTTTGGCGGCGTCCGGGTGGAGCAGGAAAAGCTGGAGAATTGGCCGGTTTTCCGCGAATTGCCGCCGCAAGGCCGTCCGCTACGAGCCGGCGCGTGGCGCGAATGCGCGGTTGCGGTGCGGTGGCTGTCGCGGTTTCAACAAACGGGCGCGCGCGGGCAATGGACCGCAGGCGGCCTCGAAGCTGAAATTGACTCCTGGTTGCAGCAATTCCACCTCCACGCGCGCAATACGCAACTGCTGCACCGGTTGGAGCAGGCAGCGCTGCGCCTGACCGCGAGCCTGGAAGCGCTGCCCATGGTGATGGAACACGGCGATTTCTGGCCGGGGAACCTGTTGGTGCGGCCGGGCGGCGAACTGCAGGTGATTGATTGGGAGCATTACCGGCCGTTCGGCGACCCGCTGTTCGATATCGCCATGCTGGCGCACAACCTTTGGCTGCAATGGCGCACCCCGCTTCCGGCTGCGATGCAGCGCTTCTCCCGCCGGCGCCGGCTACACCGCTTGCTCGGCCTGTACGCCCGCGAGCACGGCATTCCGGCCGCGCTGGTGGGGAATTATATGCCCCTGGCGGTGGTGCGGCTGTTCAACCGAAATCACACCGGCGGCCGCATTTACCTGCTGCGTCAATTGGCGAATTGGGATTTTCCGCGCTTGGACGAATGCAGCGGCAAGGAAGGAGATTGCGGATGTCGCGATTGGTCCCACGCATCCTACTATTATTGACCCTGGTCTCGGGTATCTATCTGCTCGCGGTGCAGCAGGTGGCGCCGGCGGCGCCAGTTCGCACCGCGCACGCTGCCGCCGCCGGAACCGCACGCAGGCGGTTGCCGGCGGCAGCGCGCAACCCCGGCGCGAGAGCGGGGGGCGCCGTCGTTGAACCCATATCGCACTGGAGGCATTTGCCCGAACCGCTGCTGGGAGCGTTGGTCGGCCTGGCCTGCATGCTGGCCGGCCGGCTGCTGCGGCGGCCCACACCTGCCGGGAGCGCCGCCGCGCGCGCTTACTCCGAAAAATAGGGTTTCAGCCGCTGGTAGGTGCGGGAGAGGTCTTCGGGCAGAACCCGGGTCTCGCCAACGACTGTCATGAAGTTCGAATCGCCGAACCAGCGCGGGACCACGTGCAAATGCAAGTGGCCGGCGATGCCGGCGCCGGCGGCCTCGCCCAGGTTCATGCCCACATTGACGCCGTCCGGGCGGTATTCGCGTAACAGCGCGCTTTCGGCGCGGGCGGCAATCGCCAGCATTTGCTGTTGCGCGGCCGCCGGCAGCTCGTGCAGCCAGGCGCGATGCTCGCAGGGAAAGATCATCAAATGGCCGTTGGTGTAGGGATATAGATTGAGAACGACCGCCACCTGGGAATAACGCGCCAGCACCAGGCGGGCGGCATCGTCGGCGGCGGCCAGATGATCGCAGAAGATGCAGCCTTCAATCTCGCGCACGGAAGCGAGATAGCGGTAGCGCCAGGGGGAGAAGAGGAAATCCATAAGCGGGTCTTGGGCGGCGGCGGCCTGCCGCGCCGAAACGGTTAAAAGAACAGATACTTGCGCCACTTCTCATCGCTTTTTCCCATCATTCGCATCAGGTGGCGGCTGGTGTGCAAATTGAGCGGCCGGGGAGGGCGCAGCAGGATCATTTCCGCCTCGGACGGGAGGCGATCGCTTTTGTGGTGGTTGCAAGGCTTGCAGCAAGCCACCAGGTTTTCCCAGGTGCTTTTTCCGCCGCGCGAGCGCGGCACGACGTGGTCGAGCGTCAACTCGGGCGCGGGCGCCAGGCGGCCGCAATACTGGCAGGTATTGCGGTCGCGCAGCAGAATATTTTTGCGCGACAGGGCGCGGCTGCGATGCGGAATGCGGCGGTAATCGAGCAGGCGAATTACCGAAGGCAGGGGGAGATGGAAATGGCCGCCGTGCAGCACATGGCCGTTGTTTTCCTCGGCGCGCGCGACGCCCTTCAGCACCAGCACCACCGCCCGGCGCGCGGCGCAGACGTTGATCGGCTCGTAGGTGGCATTGAGCACCAGCACGGGAGCCAGCAGCACGTTGGCGGTTTCGGCGGACATAGCATCAGGCGCTGGCGCCCAGAACAAGCCCGGCCGCATCCAGGTCGGCGCGGGCGATGGTAAGGACATGCACGGCGGCGGCGCCGGCAGATTTCAGGGTGCGCGCGCAGGCCTGGGCGGTGGCGCCGGTGGTCAGCACGTCATCCAGCAGCAGGATTCGCCGTCCGGCCACACGGCGCGGCTCGGGACAGCGGAAGGCGTCTGCGACGTTGCGTTCCCGTTCTTCCCGGCTCAAGCCGGATTGCGACCAGGTTTCGCGGCGGCGCACCAGGACCGTCGGATCGCAGGGCAGCGCAGCCACTCGGGCCAGCCGGCGGGCCAGGATTTCGCTCTGGTTGAAACCCCGCTCGCGCAGCCGGGCGCGTCCCAGCGGCACCGGCACCAGCATGCCGGCATGCGCCGCCTCCAGCAGCGGCGCCAGGCGCGCGGCGAACCAATCGCCCGCGGGCAGCACCCGTCCATATTTATACAAGTGCAGCAGGGCCCGCGCCGCGCCGGCATAGACGGTCCAACTGGCGGCGGCATCGTAGGCCGGCGGATGCACGCGACAAAACGCGCAGAGCGGCTCCGAGCACGCCTTGCCGCAGCGGCGGCATGAACTTTCGGGCTCGAGCGGCGGTATCGAATCCAGACAATCGTCACAGACCGGCAGGCGGGCGGCATGGCGCAGCGGCTGAGCGCACAGGCGGCAAGGGGCGGGAAGCAGGAGGCGTACGAACGCGTTCACCGCCAATAACAGCGGTCGAGGGGCACTCGCTTGCCAATCAGTACTGCTGAAGATGCTCCTCCACTACTCACCCGATACCCGCATCATAGCACAGCACAATTTTACAGCTAGCCGGCTGCCATCCCGTTTCCGGCCAGGATTGAGGCGCGGTTCACAACCGGGCGAGAGTTTTTTCCATCAGCGCGCGGACCCCGGGGACAGGATCGCCGACGCCTTCGAATTCGAGCGAATAGGCGCCGGAGAAATGATCGCGGCGGGCAACAGCCATGGACATGGGGAAATTATCGGCGTAGAAGTGGCGGCCGTCGGGAGCGATGCCGTCTTTGGCATGGCAGATGTTGACGGCGTGCGGCATCAGACGGCGCAACGTCCAGAGCGCATACGCGGAACTGCGCACGGCGAAGTTGCCGAAATCGGGGCAGGTGCCGGCGTTGGGCGCTTGCAGCGCGCGCAGCACGGCGAGAATCTTATCCGCACTTTCCGCATGGATATCGTCATTGTGAAACAGCACCCGGATGCCGCGGGAGCGGGCGTAGGCGGCGATGGGACGCAAGTTTCGGGCAGCGATCGCAGGCCGGTAGGGGCGCGGGCCGGAGAGCGGAAAGGTGGCGCTGGGCGAGCCCAAGCGCACGGCAATGTCAATCCAGAGCCGAGCAGCGCGCATGGCCGCGGCCGGATCGAGCCGCGGATTGTACAGTCCTCCGGGAATCTCGACCCCCATTAAATTGACCACGCGCGAGCGGGCGCGACGCACGCCGGCAAGCACGCGGCCCACATAAGCGGCGGTGGTGGCGCGAAAGTGCTGGGGCAGAAATTCGACCTGATGGATGCCGAAATGATCGGCGAGAAATTCGGGGAATTGCTCCAGATGCAGCAGTGGGAAGCGCGGGTCGCGGTAGCGATGCATCTCCGGGGTATCGAAATAGCCGCGGAACGGCCAGCTATTGCAAGCCAGGCGGCGCTTGCCGGCGGCAGGGGAAAGCTTGACGCCGGCCAGGGCGGCCAGCGCCAGGGAGGAAAAGTCGCGGCGTGAAATCAGCATGGCAAGCCTAACCGGCGGAAGCGATCGCGGCGGCGGGATGCAACCGCCGCCGGCAGTATTAAACATCGCATAATTCGGCTGCCTGGCGCAGCGATGCGAGCGGATCGGGACCGGCCGGAATGAATTCGTGGGCAACATAGCCGGTGAATCCGGTGGCCAGAATGCCGCGCATGACCCCATCCCAGCGGACTTCCTGGTGCCCATTCAGCTCATGCCGGCCGGGCACCCCACCGGTATGGAAGTGGGCGATCCATTCGCGGTTGGCCTGAATCGTGCGAATCAGATCGCCTTCCATGATTTGCATGTGGTAGATGTCAAACAGCAATTTGACCCGCGGTGAATTCACCGCGCGCACCACGCTGACTCCCCAGGCGACATGGTCGCACATGTAATCGGGATGATCGATTTTGCTGTTGAGCAGCTCCATGCAGATGGTGACGCCATGATCTTCGGCGAGGGGCTTGAGCCGATTCAACGCGGCGATGCAGTTGTTGGCGCCCACATCATCCGGCATGCCCTTGCGCGCGCCGGAAAAACAGATCACGTTGGGGACGCCCGCGCGCGCCGCCAGCGGAAGGTTGCGGCGGAAAGAAGCCTCGATCGGCGGCAAATTTTCCGGCTGGTTGAGGCCATTGTAAATATCGTCGGCGCCGGCGTAGCCCATCGTGCAGATCAGGCCGTAGCGGCGGGGCGCCGCCCAATGGGACGGCGGCAGCAGGTCAATTCCCCGCAAGCCGATGGCGGCGGCGGCGCGGCATAGGTCATGCAGGCGGATTTTGGGATAACACCAGCGGGCGACGGATTGGTGTACGCGACCGCGCCGCACCACCGGGCTTACCGGCAATCCCTTCCCCCAAACCGCCTCGCCGGCGGCGGCGCCGGCGGCAGCCGCCACGGACAAGAGCCGGCGTCGAGTGAAGTTGGGCATAGGACAGGACGGGGTGAGTATAGCCCGCCTTCCCGCCGGAGCCAACCATTTCACTGCGCAAAAAAAGAGGGATGCTGCCGCATCCCTCGGACTCGTGTGCAGACGACAGAGGCGATTCTATGCAAATTGGATTCGTCTCCCGGCGTTGGGTTGCATAAGGAATGCAAAAAGTGAGCTGAATTCGGCTAAACCACCCGGCGTGCGCCGGGTCACAGCTTAAGTCAACGTAAGCCGAGGGCGCGAGTCAGGGTAGCTGTTTTTGCTCGCGTTGCACTGTGCGCAAGGCGCGCGAAAGGGTCTTCAGGGCCAGGCGGACATGGCGGGGCTCGATGATGTAGGGTGGCAGCAGGCGCACTACACTTTCGTGGGTAGCATTGAGCAGCAGGCCCATCTGCCGGGCCTGGTCCACCACCGGCCGGGCGGGGCGGTCGAGCTGCAAAGCCAGGATCAGCCCCTGGCCCCGCACGGCGCTCGCCATGGCATTGCGGCGGACGATATTTTCCAGGCCTTCGCGCAGCAGTGCCCCCATCGCGCGGACGTTTTCCAGCAAGCCGTCTTGCTCGACGATATCGAGAAACTCCAGCGCCAGGCGGCAGGCGAGCGGCCCTCCCCCGAAAGTGGTCCCGTGCATGCCGGGATGAAACAGTTCCGCCGCCGGACCACGCGCCAGCAGGCAACTGAGCGGGAAGCCGGCGGCAATGGGCTTGGCCGCAGTCACCAGATCGGGTTCGATGCCGGCGGCCTGATAGGCGAACCATTGGCCGGTGCGCCCCAGGCCGCATTGAATTTCATCGATCACCAGCAGCGCCCGGTGGCGGCGGGTCAGCTCGGCGGCCAGTTGCAGAAAATCCGGTTCGGCGGGATAGACTCCGCCTTCACCCTGAATGCTCTCGATAAAAATGGCGCAGGTGCGATCGCTGACCACGGCGCGCAGGCCTTCGGCATCATTGAAGGGGGCCAGGCGCACTCCGGGCAGTAGCGGCTGGTATGGTTCGCGATATTTAGCCTGTCCGGTAATGGATAATGCGCCACAAGTGCGGCCATGGAAGGAGTTTTCCAGCGCGACCAGTTCAATCTTTTCCGGAGCGATGGCGCGCCCGTGCAGCCGCGCGATTTTGATCGCGGCTTCGACGGCTTCAGCACCGCTATTGGCAAAAAAAGCGCGTTCCATGCCGGCCAGCCTGGCCAGCCGCTCCGCCAACTGCCCCTGATAATCGTGGTAATAGAGATTGGAGAGATGAAGCAGGCGGCGGCCCTGTTCGCGCAATACGCGGGTGATGCGCGGGTGGGCATAGCCGAGCGCGTTCACCGCGATGCCGGCAAGAAAATCGAGATAGCGGCGGCCCTCGGCATCATAAAGCCAGGGGCCCTTGCCCTCGACCGCCAGCAGGGGAATGCGGTCGTAGGTGCGCAGCAGGACGCGGCTTTCCAGTTCTTTTACCTGCTCCAGCCGAGGCCGGGGAGAGGCAGTGGCGGCGGCGAAAGGGTTCGAATCGGCCATAGGTAACCTTAGCAGTTTTTCAGCGCCGGCAGACTGTGATGCCGGCGGCCGGCGCGGGTCAATAACCGCGTTTTTTATCCAGCTCGTAGAGCAGCGGCTGATGCGCCAGATAGCGACGCAAGTTCCCGGCGAAGAGCTCGCGCTGGCGTTCCCACAAGACTGGCGTGGCGCCGGCCATGTGGGGCGTGATCAATACCGAGGGGAGGGACCAGAGCACTGAGTCGCGCGGCAGCGGTTCATGCTCGAAAACATCCAATCCCGCGCCGGCGATGCGGCCGGAGCGCAAAGCTTCGATCAGGGCGTTTTCATCAACCAGGGCGCCGCGGCCGACATTGATCAAATAGGCGTCAGGCCGCATGCGAGCCAGTTCAGCCGGGCCAATCAGGGCGCGAGTTTCCGGCGTAATGGGCAGCGCCAGCACAATCCATTGCGCTTGGGCGAAGAGTTCATGCAGCCGCTCGGGCGGGAAGACGGCATCGGCGCCGGCGGCGCCCAATTCAGGATGGCGGCGCAGGGCCAGCACTCGCATTTCCAGGGTTTTGAGCATGGGAACCAGCGCGCGCCCGATCTCGCCCAGGCCGGCGAGCAGAGCGGTTTCATCGCGCAACTCGCGCACGCCACCCGAGGCCTGCAGCAACACGGCGGGCGACCACTCGCGGCGGAGTTGCAGGTCGCGCGCGAGCGGCAGGCCGCGCGCCAGGGCCAGCATCAGCGCCAGCGCATGTCCGGCGACGACCCCGGCGTGAACTGCCCGGGCGTTGGTCAGTCGCACCGGAGAGGCGACCAGCGCGGGGAAAAGCATCTGGTGCACGGCGGCGGCGGGGGAATGAATCCAGGCCAGGCGGGGAGCGGCGGCAAATTGATCCGGGGTAAGCTGCCAGCCAACGTAGATATCGGCATCGGCGAGCGCCGCCGCCAGTTGGGCGGCATCGGCCACTTCCTGAAATTGGATCTGCGGAAATTCCTGCCGCAGGCGGGCGGTGGCCGCGGGAGGCCAATTCCACAACGGCGAACGGTGGCGGACCGAGATGACGACGTTCATGAGCGGAAGGTTTCCGCCGCCTCTTCTTCAAAGCGGGTTTTAGCGGCGGCATTGAAAGCGAGCAGCGCATGCCGGTCGAATAAGCCGGTGTAGAACGCCATGCCCAGCACACTATGGCAGCCCAGTTCATCGAGCTCGCGCAACAGTTCCAGGTTGGCAATTCCGCCGGCTACGGTCAGCGGCCGGCGGGTGGCGGCGCGTACGGCGCGAATCGGCTCCAGCGGCATCCCCTGCATCAGGCCTTCGGTATCCACGTGGGTATAGAGAAACTCGCCGCAATAAGGTTCAAGCCCGGCGATAGCCTGCACCGGCGTGAGCGGCAGGCGCTCGCGCCAGCCGCGCACCGCGACCTGGCCCGCGCGCGCGTCCACGGCAAACACCAACCGCCTGCGGCCGAGCGGCTGCAGCGCATTGAGCAATTCGGCATCCGGTTGGCCATCGCGGAACAATGCGCTGGAGAGGATGACGCGCTCGGCGCCCCATGCCAGCGCTTCGCGGGCGCGCTCGAGCGAACGCAGGCCGCCGCCGACGCGAATCCGATACCCGGCCTGGCAGCAGCGGCGCACCAGTTCGCGGTTGTCGCCCTCGCCTTTGGCGGCATCGAGATCGATGACTTGCAGCCAGGCAAAGCCGCGCATGGCCGCGAGCACCGGCTCCAATTCGCGTTCCAAGGCGAGGCGCTCGCCTTGCACCAGTTGCACCACTTTGCCATGGGCGAAATCGATGGCGGGAATAATCATCCGGGCTCCATTATGGCCGGTTTGCTAAACTGGCGTTCGATGCCGCGCTGCCGCCTGCGTAAATCGGGCTTTCACTTCAACGCCCTGCATAGCTTTCCCGGCGACGATGGGTTGGATGCCCAGCCGCACGGCCATGACTATGAACTGGCGCTGCTGCTCGAGGGCGCGCCGCAATCGGGGAAAATGCTGTTCGATGCGCGCCGGCTGACCGAGTTGGCGCAGCGCGAGGTGATTGCCGCCCTGGATCATCAGGACTTGAACCGGCTGCTTCCCTACCCCAGCGCCGAGGCGCTGGCGGAATGGATTTGGCGGCGGCTGCGTCCCCACCTGCCAGCGCAGTTGCGCCTGGGCATCGAGCTGTGGGAAACGCCCCGGCTGGGGCTGGAGTACTGGGGCGATGAAACTGCAGCGGACGCGTGAAAATAGCCCTCGGCTGCGCGGTGAGCCGCGCGGAATTATCGTACACTGCTGAAAGCGGCGGCCCCGGCTGCGGCCGGCGCGGTCTCACCGGATAAGGAGCGGATGCGGCATGAAGAAATTCCTGCTGGGATGGTTTCTGGGCTGGCTCGCGATTATCGCCGGGGCCTACTTGTTCGTCCGGTCCGGGCATGCGCCGGTCGCCACCCAGTCAGGACCGCTGCCACTGGAAACGTTTTTCGCCAAGACGGCGCTGCATGCCGCGGTCGCGCCCGCGGCCAGGCTGAAATCGCCCCTGCCGGCGAATTCCGATAATTTCTTCGGCGGCGTGATGGTGTATAACCATAACTGCGCCTTCTGCCATGGCGAGCCCAACCACCCCTCGCAGATCGCCAAGGGAATGTTCCCGCCCCCGCCGCAGTTGTTCAATCCCGACGAAATGGTCACCGACGACCCGGTGGGCATCACGTACTGGAAAGTGAAAAACGGCATCCGGCTGAGCGGCATGCCGGCGTTTCACGCCAAGTTGTCGGAAGAGCAGATGTGGCAGGTCAGCTTATTGCTGCGCAATGCGAACAAGCTGCCGCCGGCGGTGGAAGCCGCGCTGAAATAGCCGCCCGGCGGCGCGCTCAGATTTTCATCTGCGGTTTTCGAATGCAGCGCGCGGCCGGGGCGGCGGCGAGCACTTCGGCCGGCAAGCTGAAGCGCACATTTTCATCCACCTCGCCGGTTTCTTCCACGCGCTCGAAGCCAAAGCGGCGGCGCAGCGCCTCCACCACTTCCTGCACCAGCGATTCGGGCGCGGAAGCGCCGGCGGTCAAACCCAGGCGCTCGACGTTGCGCAGCCAGGCGGATTCGATGGCGGCCGCATTTTCGATGCGGTAAGAGGGCGCGCCGGCGTTGCGAGCGACCTCGACCAGGCGCAGTGAATTGGAGCTGTTTTCCGAGCCCACCACCAGCACCAGGTCGAGGCGCGGGGCGGCCAGCTTCAATGCGGTCTGCCGGTTCTGGGTGGCGTAGCAGATGTCCTGCGCCTTGGGCGCGAGAATGCGGGGAAAACGGCGGCGCAAGACGGCGATGATGGCGGCGGTTTCGTCCAGGCTGAGCGTCGTCTGGGTGAGATAGGCCAGGCGGCCGGGATGAGCCACTTCGAGCGCTTCGGCCTGTTCCACGGTTTCGACCACCGGCGTGCCGGGCGGAACTTCGCCCAGCAGACCGACGATTTCGTCGTGCGAGCGGTGGCCGATGATGACAATATCAATGCCCCGGCGCAAATAATCGCGCGCCTCGAAATGAACCTTGCTGACCAGCGGGCAGGTGGCGTCAATGATCTCCAGCCGCCGCGCCCGGGCTTGTTCCCAGAGCTGCGGCGCGACCCCATGTGCGCTGAAAAACACTCGCGCCCCCTCGGGCACCTGCTCCAGCGCGTGCACGAATACCGCGCCCCGCGCCTCCAGCGTCCCAATCACGGCGCGGTTGTGCACGATTTCCTTCAGCACGTAAATGGGCGGCCCGAATTTGTCGAGCGCGCGCTCCACTGCCTCGACGGCGCGCACCACACCGGCGCAAAAACCCCGCGGCTTGAGGATGAAAACGGTTTTGGGCATACGCAGGCGCGCGCCGGCTGATATCTATTTTAGCCAAGAATGCCGGGGCCCATGGACATGAACCGGCTTGGCAGGCTGCTGTTACGATAAAGAAAGCCGCGCGACCCCACCGGCGTCCTCCGCGGCGGCGGAGATACGCACCATGTCCAGCACGAAAACCACGAGCGAACTGATTGCCGGGCTGCAGAACATCGCCACTCAACTGCGGATCGATTCCATCACCGCCACGACCGCGGCCGGCAGCGGGCATCCGACCAGTTGCATGTCGGCGGCGGAGATTGTCTCGGCGCTGTTTTTTCATGTCATGCGCTTCGATCCCCAGCACCCACAGGACCGCGACAACGACCGCTTTGTGCTCTCGAAAGGGCACGCGGCGCCGGTGCTGTATTCGGCCTGGGCGGAACTGGGCTTGTTTCCCCGCGAACGGCTGAAGACCCTGCGTCAATTCCATTCCGATCTGGAAGGACATCCCACTCCGCTGCTGCCCTTCGTGGCCGTGCCCACCGGCTCGCTGGGCCAGGGGCTGGCGGTGGGGCTGGGCATGTCCCTGGCCTCGCGCATGGAAGACCGTGAAAACCGCAGCTACGTGCTGATGGGCGACGGCGAAATCGCAGAAGGCTCGGTATGGGAATCGGCCGAGCTGGCCGCTTTCCATCAGGTGGATTCGCTCTGCGCCATCGTGGACGTCAATCGGCTGGGCCAGAGCCAGCCCACCATGCTGCAGCACGATATGGAAGTGTACGAGCAGCGCTGGACAGCCTTCGGCTGGCGCGCCCTGGTCGTGGACGGCCACGATCTGGAAGAATTGCTCGCGGCGTTCGAGCAGGCGCAAGCGACCCATGGGCGGCCGGCGGTGATTCTGGCGCGCACATTCAAAGGCCACGGAGTCTCGTTTTTAGAGGATAAAGAGGACTGGCACGGAAAGGCGCTGAAGCCGGCCGAGGCGGAAAAGGCATTGGCGGAGCTGCAGCCCCGACTGCAGCCGGACGCGGTCCGGCCCATGCCGCCGCCGCCGGCGCGCTCGCGCGCCCGGATGGCGCAACCGGCGCCCATGCCCGCCCCCGCCTTCGACCGCGCCAAGCCGTCGGCTACGCGCGAGGCGTTTGGCGAAGCTCTGGCCGCGGCCGCGCCCGGCGACCCGCGGCTGAACGCCCTTGATGGCGACGTCAAGAACTCGACTTTTACCCAGGACTTCCAGGCCAAGGCGCCGGGACGCTTCGTCGAAGGCTTCATTGCCGAGCAGAATATGGTGGGTATGGCGATGGGCCTGGCCGCCGCCGGTCGGATCCCGTTCGTTTCCACCTTCGCCTGCTTTCTTACCCGCGCCGCGGATTTTGTGCGCCTCGCCGGACTGGCGCGCTTGAATGTCAAATTCGTCGGCACTCATGCCGGCGTTTCCATTGGCGAAGACGGTGGTTCGCAAATGGGCCTGGAAGACTTGGCCCTGTTCCGCGCCCTGCCGGACTCCACCGTGTTCTACCCCAGCGACGCCACCAGCGCCTGGCGCGCGGTCGAGTTGGCCATCCGCCAACCCGGCATCGTGTATATACGGACCGGCAGGCCCAAGCAGCCGGTTCTTTACGACGCCGCCGAATCGTTCGAAATCGGACGCGGCAAGCTGCTGCGCCAGAGCGATCAGGATGTTGCTACCGTGGTCGCAGCCGGCGTCACCCTGAACGAGGCGCTCAAGGCGGCCGACGAACTGAAGCAGCAGGGGATCGCCATACGGGTAATTGACCTGTTCAGCGTGCGGCCGGTGGATCAAGCGCTGCTGCTCGAGGCGGCGAAGGCCAGCCACAACCTGCTGATCACGGTCGAGGACCATCACGCCGCCGGCGGCCTGGGCGACGCGGTGGCGGAAGCGGTCGGCCCGGAAGGCGTGCGGGTGGTACGGCTGGCGGTGCGCGAGATGCCGCACAGCGGCAAACCGGAAGAGCTGCTTCACCAGCAAAAAATTGATGCCGCCGCGATTCAGGAAACCGTGCACAAGCTGGTTGTCAAGAACCCGACCGGCCGCTAAGCGCTGCGCCCGCGAACGAGCAGGCTGCCAGCAGCGGGACGATTCTTATTGCCTTGGCGGCGGGGCGTGTATGAAACGGCTGGCAAAGCGCATGAACGCCGGCCAGTTGGGAATATCCGTGTGCCCGCCGTGATGCTGCCGCCAGCCGATCTGGCCCGAGAGCAGCGCGGTCGCGATGGGCGGCATGTGGGCGGGAAGCCCGCGCTTGCCCAGCAACGCGTAAACCGGATCGGCGGCCACTGCCGCCATATAGGATCCGCGTGCGTCTACCCAGGTACCTTCCACCCGCGGCGAGCCATAGCTGATGAAAATCGGCCGCGGGGCGCACATGGCGATCAGTTCGTGCGCATCTACCGGCAGGTCATTGGCGGTGTAACGGCTGTCAAACAGCAGGAAATTGCCGTCCATCCAGTGGTATTCGCCCTCGCCGGCGATGTTGCCCATCTGTTCGCCGAAATGACGGCGATAAAGGGCGGCGCCCGCCTTGCCCGACGATCCGATCAGGCCGATGGCGAAGCGCCGGTCGTAAGCCATGGTCACCAGCGCCGCCTTGCCGTAGCGCGACAGCCCCTCGATTGCGACCTCGCGGGCGTTGACCCCGGGATCGGTTTCGAGATAATCGAGCGTGCGGCTGGCGCCCCAGGCCCAGGCCCGCAGTGCTCCCCACTGGTACGGCCGGCGCGGCCGGCCATGGTTGGTCAGTCCGATAATGCCGTGGCGCAGCCCGGCGCCGTTGTCGGCTTGGTAGCTGGTCGGCGCTAATACGGCGTAGCCCCAGTCTTGCGCCAGCAGTTGCTGCTGCCAGGTCGGGCCTTTGGGCGAAGGGAATTTCACCCCGCGCGCCTTGAGCATCGCCCGAAACGCTTTCATCATTGCCGGGCTGAAATTGAAGCCGAAATGGATCAGCACCGGCACCGGGCCCGAAGCTCGCGCCGGCAGCGTCAACGTCACCGGGATTTGCACCCGAATCGCCGGATCGCTGGAATTGTCCACGCGCCCGATCAGATGCTTAACCAGGGTGCGAATCCCACCATTGATCCCATGCGCCACGCTCACCACCCGCCAGCTCACCTTGGGCGTGTTGCGCGGCACATAGCCGTAAACGTCGCGGTCGAAATCCTGCTCGATTTCCGGCCGCCGCAGCTTCCACCAGAGTGCGGGGGTCGAAATTCTGACGCCAAGATTGCTGATCAGCGGGTTGGGGAGACGCGGATAGGGATTGGCCTTGGCTTCATCGGTGTTTTGATAATTCGCCGCATGCGGGTTCATGCCGTTGGCGCCGGGGCGCATCTGGCGGATGTGCAGCAGATCGAGCATGTGCTCATAATCCGCGTGCGTGGCGCGGCGCTGGGTATGCAGTGCGGCTCGCTGCGCGGGGGTGAGATGCATGCCGGGAAACTGCGCCGCCGATGGCAGCGCCGATGCGGCCAGGAAAATACCCGAAAAAAGGACGAGGGTTCGATTCGAAATGAGCCAAGGTTGCATACCGGGTTCCTGTTCGAAAGGCTGGCGGTACTATCCTCGCAGTTTGAATGTTCCCAGACAAGTTCAGCGTGGCGGCGGAATTAGTTGCCGCATGCGACAAATTACCGGGCGGCGGGCGAAAACGCGCGCGGCAGCAGCGGTTGCAGCCGCCGGGTTTGAGTCAAGTAAAATGACTCATGCCCAATCCCAGACTCTCCTCCGGCACGGTGCATAAAATACCGGCCGATTTACGCACGGCGCTCATTGCCGACGCGGAAGCGCGGGCAAAATGGGAAGACATTACACCGCTGGCGCGCAATGAATGGATCTGCTGGACGACTTCGGTGAAGAAGCCGGAAACCCGAAAGCAGCACGTTGAGCGAGTGTGCTCGGAGCTGAAGGATGGGATGCGCCGGCCCTGCTGCTGGCCGGGATGCCCGCACCGGTAAAGCCCGAACACGGTGGGTACGGCAGGCTGGCTGTCGCCGCCGTGAGAGTGTATATACCCGCCAAGACGATGATTTTTCGGACCTATCCAACTGAATCGAAATGATTCGGGCCGGGCTTGTTTGCCGGCTTAGACGGTGAGAATTTCTTTTTCCTTGGACTGAGCCAGGGATTCCAACTGCTTGATCTCATCGTCGGTCAATTTCTGTATATCGTCGTGGGCCCGGCGCTCTTCGTCTTCGCTGATTTTCTTCTCCGCCTTGATTTTCTTCACCAGTTCGTTGCCGTCACGGCGGATGTTGCGCAGCGCGGTGCGGTGGTCTTCCAGCACCTTATGCAGATGCTTCACCCATTCTTTGCGGCGTTCTTCGGTCAGCGCCGGCACCGGCAGCCGCAGCAGCTTGCCGTCGCTGGCCGGGTTCAATCCCAGATCGGCGGCGCGGATCGCTTTCTCGATCGCGGGCAGGATGGCGGCATCGTACGGCTGCACGGTAATCAATTGCGGATCGGGCGCATGCAGGGTGGCCAACTGGTTGAGCGGGGTGGCGGTGCCGTAATATTCGACCCGGACGCCGTCCAGTAGATGAACGGAAGCGCGGCCGGTGCGGATCGAGGCCAGCGCGGCGCGGAAATCGGTGACGGCCTTGTCCATGCGGGTGCGCAGTTGCTGGAAGGTATCGCGCAGCGCGGGTACGGAGGCAGAAATGGCTTGCATGACGGATTCCTCGATAGGGGATCAGACCGCGGGAACGGCGGCCGGCTGCGACGGGCCGATGAGCGAGCCCAGCGGCTCTCCGGCGGCCACCCGCTGCACATTCCCGGGCTGGTGCAAGTTGAAAACTACGACCGGAAGCTGGTGATCGCGGCACAAGGCGATGGCGGAAAGATCCATAACCCGCAGGTTGCGCTCGATGAACTCCTGGTAGCTGAGCCGGGGAAAACGAACGGCGGTCGGCACCTGCGCCGGATCGGCGTCATAGACGCCATCCACCTGGGTGCCCTTCAGCAGCACATCGGCCTTGATTTCCATGGCGCGCAGGGCGGCGGCGGTGTCGGTGGAAAAATAAGGGCTGCCGGTGCCGCCGACAAACAACACCGCCCGGCCTTTTTCCAGGTGGCGGATGGCGCGGCGGCGGATATAGGGCTCGGCCACTTTCTGCATCTCGACCGCGCTCATCAGCCGGGTTTTGAGCCCGCGCGCTTCCAACGCATCCTGCATTGCCAGGCCATTGATCACCGTCGCCAGCATGCCCATCTGGTCGGCGGCGACGCGGTCCATGTGGCGCGCCTGTTGGGAGACGCCGCGGAAGAAATTGCCGCCGCCGAGCACCAGTGCCGTTTCCACGCCGCTGCGTTGCACGGCCAGCACTTCATCGGCCAGAAAGCCCAATTTGGCAGGATCGATGCCGAAGCCCTGGCTGCCGGCCAGCGCCTCGCCGGAAAGTTTCAGCAGGATGCGTTTATACGCCATGCGCTATCCAGATTCTGCCGCTGCGCGCCGCGGCCGCCGCCTAGCCGGCCGAGGTGTCGCCCACCTTGAAACGGGTGAAGCGGCGCAAGGTGACGTTTTCGCCAAACTGCGATACCTTGCCGGCCACCAGCTCGCGCACGGTCAGCTTGTCATCCTTGATAAAGTGCTGATCGAGCAGGCAGTTTTCCTCATAAAATTTTTCCAGCCGACCGGTGACGATTTTTTCCAGCACCGCCGGCGGCTTGTTCTGCGACTCGATTTGGGCGCGGTAGATGGCGCGCTCGCGCTCGCGCACTTCTTCCGGCACTGCCTCCCGGTCGAGGTAGCGCGGATCGGCGGCGGCTACGTGCATCGCCAGGTCGTGCAGCAATTGCTGGAACTCGGGCGTACGCGCGACAAAATCGCTTTCGCAATCCAGCTCCAGCAGCACGCCGATCTTGCCGCCGGCGTGGATATAGGCGCCGACCGCGCCCTCCTTGGTCACCCGCGCTGATTTCTGCCGGGCGCTGGCCAATCCTTTTTGGCGCAGCAGGATCTCGGCCTGGGCGAGATCGCCCTTAGCTTCCACCAGCGCGGTTTTGCAATGCATCATCGGCGCGCCGGTTTGATCGCGCAATTGTTTGACTAAAGCAGCGGAAATTTCCATCTCGGTTTCAGTGGTTCCTAACCGCCCGCGTTAGAGCGCGGGCCCGGCGTCAGCGCGTTTTTCCTGCTCCGGGTTTTCCGCCGCGGAATCCGGTCCTTTGCGCTCGGGCTGGGCGGCGGACTCGGCCTCGGTTTCGGATTCAGCTTCAGCCTCGGGCACTGCGGCGCGCGCCCGCGTATCGCTCTCCAGCGCGCCGTACTTGCGTTCGGCTTCATACTGCGCCAGGTACTCGGGACTGATATCCGCATCCGGCACGGCGCCTTCAGCCTCGGCCGCTTCCGGTTCCACCTCGGAGGGCAGCAGTTGCTTGCCTTCCAGGCAGGCGTCGGAGATGCGCGAAGTAAACAGCCGGATGGCGCGTAATGCGTCGTCGTTGCCGGGGATGACGAAATCCACTTCGCTCGGATCGCAGTTGGTATCCACCACGGCGACCACCGGAATACCCAGCTTGCGGGCCTCGCGCACGGCGATCTGCTCGTTGTTGGAATCCACCACGAAGAGGATGCCCGGCAGCCCGGGCATGTCCTTGATGCCGGCCAGGTTCTGATGCAGGTGCTTGCGCTCGCGCTCGAGCCGGATCACCTCTTTTTTAGGCAGCAGCTCATAGCGCCCATCGGTGGACATCGCCTCGATATCCTGGTAGCGCTTGATGGATTTCTGGATGGTCACCCAGTTGGTGAGCAGCCCGCCCAGCCAGCGGTTATTGACGTAGTACATCTGGCAGCGGGTGGCTTCCTCGGCAATCGCATCCTGCGCCTGCCGCTTGGTGCCGACGAACAGCACCGTCTTGCCGCCGGCCACCTGTTCCTGCACGAAACGGGCGGCTTCTTTGAACATCTTCAGCGTTTTTTGCAGGTCAATGATGTAAATCCCATTGCGCTCGCCGAAGATGAATTCCTTCATCTTGGGATTCCACCGCCGGGTCTGGTGCCCGAAATGCACCCCGGCTTCGAGCAGTTCCTTCATCGTGATGCTGGCCAATCAACCTCCTTATAAAGCTGGCAATCCCGCAGCACGGGATTTGAGTTCCTTGCGGAAGATTTCCACACCTGGAGCCATAAAAACTTAGCGTTTGGAGAACTGGAAGCGTTTGCGGGCGCCTTTTTGCCCGTACTTTTTGCGTTCTTTGACCCGGGCGTCGCGGGTCAACAGGCCCAGCCCCCGCAGCCGGGGGCGCAGTTCGGCGTTATACGCCAGCAGCGCGCGCGCGATGCCGAGGCGCAGGGCGCCGCTCTGTCCGGCCAGCCCGCCGCCGTCAATGTTGGCGTGCACGTCAAACTGGCCGCTCAATTCCAGCGACTGCAGCGGTGAGCGGGCGAGCAGTTGCAATGCCGGGGTGGTGAAATAGCGCTCGAATTCGCGCCCGTTGATCCGGATCTGGCCGCTGCCCGGGCGCAGCCAAACCCGCGCTACCGAGCTTTTCCGCCGGCCGGTTCCTTGGTATTGGGTCGATGCCATAGAGATATTGTCCTTCAAACCGCCGCCGGGCGGGGCGGATCAGTCCCAGCTCACCGGCTCCGGTTGTTGCGCGAAATGGGGATGCCGTTCGTCGCGGTAAACGCGCAAGTTGCGCGCCAGATGCTTGCCCAGGGTGGTTTTTGGCAGCATGCCGACGATGGCATCGCGCAGCACGGCATCGGGCTGGGCGGCAAAGCGCGTCTGCATCTGGCGGGTTTTCAGCCCGCCGGGATAGCCGGTGAAGTGGTGGTACTGCTTGTCTTCCATTTTCCGGCCGGTAACCTTCAGTTTGGCTGCGTTGATGACGATGACGTGCTCGCCGGTAGCGAGAAAAGGCGTAAAGCGGGGATTCTGCTTGCCCCGCAGCAGGCTGGCTACCTGGGCGGCAATCCGGCCCAGCGTCCGCCCTTGGGCATCCACCAGGTACCATTTGGGCGCCAGTTCGGCAGCCTTGGGAATATATGTCCGCATCACGTCCGTCCTCAATTTTCGCCCGCCGCCTGCTACCCGGCGGAAAGCACATATTTTTCCTGCCCGGCGAATTCGCGTCGGCCGGGGAAAAATTCCCTGCCGATGCGCGGCCTTGCGCTCCCCTCGTCTTCAATTTCCGGTATCAAATTCCGGCCGGAGGCACATTCATCCAAGTCCCTGCCGCAGGTGGAGGGGTGGAAGGCAGGGCAATCATTAACTTTAGGGCCTCCGCGGGCGGATTGTCAACCACGCCCGCGGCGCCGGATCCGGCGGCTCATCCAGATATGGCGCAGGCCAAGGCCGGCCCGCGCATGGCCGGCAGCGCGCCGGGCTGGCTCGCTTTAGAGCACCAGCCGGGCACATTGCAGGCCAGCCCTTTTTCCGCCGCCAGGTCGCTATTATTTTGCGGCAGCGCCGATTCCGACATTGGCGAACGAAAATCGGGGGCGGTGGACAGGCTCTTCGACCAGGTGAAATTGGCCAGCAGCGTCAAGCCGTGCTGCAACCGCCGCCGCACATCCACCCAGCCGGCGTCATACCAAACTGGCAGCGCGATGGCGGCAACGGGAAAAGTCAGCGAGCTGACCGGAACGCCGGCGGGGAATTGCGTGCCCGGCAGATAGGTTGCGGTCTGATAGGGCCGGCGCGGATTGATCGGCCCCGGGCCGGGAGGGGCGTTGTTCACCAGCACTATCTGCTGCAGATGGTAGCCGCGCGCGCCGGTGTAGTCGCTCTGCTGTCCCCCCCGAGCTGTCGCGGACCGTGCCCTGCACTTCCGCCATCCCCGACTGCCCCCGCGCCAATGCGCTAAATGCCATTGCCAGCAGCATCGTCATCGCCGCAAAGGTGAATGGCCGCGGCCGGCTGCGCCGGGTGCGTGAATCGCTGTTATCCGCCGGCTGGATTTGACCGTAGCGACCGTAGTGATTGGCCGAAGCCGCCAGCATACAATGAGGAGGAGATGAAAGCAGCCGCGCCCAGCCGGAACCGCGCCGTTTTTTTCGATCGCGACGGGGTGCTGAATCCGGAGCAAGGCTATATCTGCAGCCCTGAAGCGCTGCACGCCTACCCCGAGGCGGCGGAGGCGGTGCGGCGGGTGAACCGCAGCGGCTGGCTGGCCCTCGTCGTGACCAACCAGGCCGGCGTGGCGCGCGGGCTGCTGGATGAGGCCACGCTGGGCCGCATCCACGCCCGGCTCGAGGCCGAATTGGGACAAGGCGGCGCCCGGCTGGATGGAATCTACTACTGTCCTCATCATCCGGAAGCCGGCGAGCCTCCCTACCGCCAGGCTTGCGAATGCCGCAAACCGCGGCCCGGGATGCTGCGCCGCGCCGCGCGCGAGCACCGGCTGCGCCTCTCCGACTGCTGGCTGATTACCGACCGGCTGGGCGAGGTGGAGATGATGCAGCGCGAAGGCGGACGCGCCGCGCTGGTGCTGACCGGCTACGGGCAGGGCGAACTCGATGCCCAAGCCGCCCATGGGGGCGGGCCGCGCGCCGACCTGGTCTCGCCCGGCGTCCTGCCGGCGGTCGAGGCCATTCTGCACAGCCGCGGCGGGGAGCTTCCGGCGGCTGACCCCGCTCCCGCCGCGGTGGAGCCCGCATGAGCCGTGACAGCCAGAATCTGGTGACGCGTTTAGCGGACCTGCATCTGGTCGTCTGGGGCGATTTTATTGCCGACGAATTCCTGTATGGCGAAATCACCCGCGTCTCGCGCGAAGCCCCGGTATTGATCCTCAAACACCGCGACCACGCCCTGGTGCCGGGCGGCGGCGCCAATACCGCCGCCAATCTTGCCGCCCTGGGCGCCAGCGTGAGCCTGGTCGGAGTGATTGGCGACGACGAAGCCGGCGCCGAATTGATGCGGCAGTTTGCCGCGCTGCGCATGAACATCAGCGGGGTCTTGCGCGTGCGCCAGCGGCAGACCCCGACCAAGACCCGCATTCTGGCCGGCCATGCCCATACCGCCCGCCAGCAGGTCATCCGGCTCGATCGCGAACCGGCGCCGCTGGAATCGCCGGCCCTGCGCCGCCGGCTGCTGGCGAATGTGGCGCGTCTGGCGCGCCGCAGCCACGGCTTGCTGCTTTGCGATTATGGCTATGGCTCCGTCTGGCCGGCCGGCTGGCAGAGCTTGCGGCCGCAGCTTCCGCCGGGGTTGCCGGTTACGGTGGATGCCCGCGCTGGCGTCACCGCATATGCCGGCGTGGCCGCGGCCACCCCCAACGAAGAAGAAGTCGAGGATCTGTATCATCTTGCTATCGGCCACGATGAAATCCGGCTGGAAGAGGCCGGGCGGCGGATGTTGCGCGAGTTGGAGAGTCTGGGCCTGCTCATCACTCGCGGCCGCGATGGGATGGCGTTGTTTCTACCCGAGCGCCCGACGCTGCATATCCCCATCTTCGGCCAGGACCAGGCAGTGGACGTTACTGGCGCCGGCGATACCGTGATGGCGCTGTTCACCGCCGCCCTGGCGGCCGGCGCGGACATGGAAACCGCCACCCGGCTGGCGAACTGCGCCGCCGGACTGGTAGTGATGAAACGCGGCACCGCCACGCTCTCGCCCGACGAGCTGGCCCCGGCCTGGGCGCAAGCGCAAGCGCAGCCCTAAGCGCAAGCGATCGTTCTTCCCTGCCGCTTTTCCGGCTTGGGTAAGACCGCCGGCTGGAGGCGGGCCATCGCAGGTTGCCATAGGCGGGCGGCATCGTCCATGATGATGAGACTCATGGGCGAATTCCAAACTACCGCCGGCAAAATCCTTAGCATGGAGGCGGCGCAGCGGACGATTGCGGCCTGGCGGGCGCGCGGCGAACGCATCGTCATGGCGAACGGCTGCTTCGACCCGCTCCACGTCGGGCACGCCCGCTATCTGGACGGCGCCCGCGAGCTTGGCGACCGCCTCGTGGTCGCCGTCAACGACGATGCCGGCACGGCGGCACTGAAAGGGCCGGGGCGGCCGGTGATGCCGGCCGCCGACCGCGCGCGCTTGCTGGCCGCGCTGCGCGCCGTGGACGCGGTGGTCGTTTTTTCCGGGACCAATGTCAACCATCTGCTCGAAACCCTGCGTCCCGACATTCATGCCAAGGGCACCGATTACACTCCGCAAAGCGTGCCCGAGCGGGCGCTGGCCGAACAGTTGGGAATCCGGATAGCGATCACCGGCGACCCGAAACAGCATGCCAGCACCGACTTACTGGAGCGCTTACGGCGCCGCCCGGAAGGTATGGAATAGCCGCATGGGCGAGCGCGTGTTGATCTTGAAGTTGAGCAGTCTGGGCGACATCGTGCATGCCTTGCCGGTAGCGGCGGGATTGCGCGCCGCCTGCCCGCGGGCCGAATTGGCATGGGCGGTGGGCCAGCGCTGGCTGCCGCTGGTGGAACACCATCCGGCGCTGGACAGGGTTATTCCACTGCACGGGGCGCGCTGGAGCGCAGTCCGGGAGTACCGGCCCGACGTCGCGCTCGATTTGCAAGGCAATCTCAAATCCGCCCTGCTGGGCTTTTATAGCGGAGCGCGCCGGCGCATCGGCCTGGATTCGCCCTGGCTGCGCGAGCATGCCGCCGCCTGGTTCTATACCCGGCGCGTACGGCCGCAAGCCATTCACATCACCGGCCAGTTGCTGGAGCTGGCCGGCGAGTTGGGAGCGATTCCGCCGCAGCCGGCTTTTTCCCTGCCGATTCCCGAAACCATCACGAAGCAGACACACGCCTGGCGGGTCCAAAACTGCCCGCGGCCGGCCGCCTTCCTGCTCCCCGGCGGCGGCTGGGAATCCAAGCTCTGGCCGGCGGAGCGCTATCGCGAACTGGCCTCATGGCTCGAACACGAGCTGGAACTGACCCCGGTGGTCAATCATGGGCCCCACGACCGTCTGTTTGAGCAAGCCGGCATCCGTATATTTCAAGGCGGGCTGCTGCCCTTGGCCACGATGTTGCAGCAGGCGCGGCTGGCGGTGGGTGGCGACACCGGTCCGCTGCACCTGGCGGCCGCCCTGGGCACGCCGTCAATCGGCCTGTTCGGCCCTACCGACCCGGCGCGCAACGGACCGCGCGGCGAATTCGTGCGCATCCTCTATAAAGGCCGCAAGCGGAATTCCCGCCACGGCCGCTATGCGCGCGGCCGCATCACCTCGCCCGAGTTGCTGGCCATCAGCACGGAAGAGGTCGCCGCCACCTGCGCCGAACTGCTGGCAACGGCGCCGCAAATCGCATGAGCGGCTGGAATCCAGCGCGTTGGCGGGTGCCGCTGGGCTTCGCGCTGGCGGCGGTGTTTCTGCTGCGCGCCCGTCCCGATGCTCGCAGCCTGGCTTGGGGCCTGCCGCTGGCCTTCTGCGGGCTCGCGCTGCGCGCCCTGGCCGCCGGATACATCGAGAAGAATGCGGCTCTCACCACCAGCGGCCCATATCGCCGGATGCGCAACCCGCTTTACCTGGGCAGCTTGCTGCTGGCCGCCGGATTCCTGTTGGCGGCGCGCGATTGGGTGACCGCACTGCTGGCGGCGGCCTTGCTGATCGGGGTGTACCTGCCCGTTATACGGCGCGAAGAACGCTATCTGCAAGAACGCTTTGGCGAACAATTCACCATGTATGCCCGCGCCGTACCCCGCTTCTGGCCCAGGCTGGCGCGGCAAGATTTTTCTCCCCGCCAAGCCACCGCCTTTTCCTGGAGCCGTTACTTTCGCCATCGCGAGTACAATGCCCTAATGGGCTACCTGCTGGTCGGCGCAGCCCTGATGTTCAAGTTGTGGTGGAGGGTCCACGGCTAATACAGCCGGGGGCCGGGCATGAAGGCGCAGTGCGATTGACTCGACTCACCCCGGAGCAATTTCCGCAATTGCCCGCGGCGCGCGTCCCCAGGCGGACAGCGCGGGAAGAGCGAAGATACGATCCGTGCCGCATGCCCCGATCGAAGGCTGGTGCAAGGCAGTGCCGTTCCCGGCAAGTCCAGGGATACGGCCGCTTTGCCCGGGAGCGAGCGCTTGAAGCAAGCCTTGCCACCTCGAGTTGCATTTGCGGCGGCGGCCATGCTGTTGCTGTGGCCGCACATGCCGTCATCGGCCCACCGCCAACTGGCCGCGGCCGCACCGCCAGTTGCGCCCGCGCCGGCGAAAATTCCTGCCGGCGAGCGGTTATATTATTCCGCCACCTGGCGCTTGTGGCCGGCCGGCAATGCCCTGCTCACCCTCGGCAGCCGGGGCAAAATGCGCGATATTACCTTTTCGGCCGCCTCGGCCGGCGTAGTCTCAGTGCTGTTTCCGGTCCGCGACCAGATCGAATCTACCTATAATCCCGAAGATTTCTGCACTCACAGGGTCTGGAAAGATACGCTCGAGGGGCGGCGCAAGCTGCGCACCCGCATCGTTTACCAACAACATCGCCGCCGGCTCATCCTCGATGAGACCAATCTCAGCGGCAAACGCCCGCAGCATAAGCACGCGCAGATGCCCATTTCCGGCTGCGTGCTCGACTTGTTTTCAGCCTTGTATTATGTCCGCAGCCTGCCGCTGAAGATCAATGAAGTCTATAACTTTCCAGTGAATGAAGGCGGCCGGACGGTGGAAGTGCGGCTGATTCCTGACTTGAAGGAAACGGTTATCACGCCGGCGGGTACGTTTCATACCATCCGGGCCGTGCCTCATATTTTCAATACGGCGGTTTTTCGGCGTCCGGGGCAGATGTGGATATGGTTCAGCGATGATGCCCGCCACCTGCCGGTAATGGTCAAGGCGAAGGTGAGCTGGGGAACGATTATTGCCAAACTGACCAAATACACAGAACCCAAATGAGCCGCAAAGATGACGCCTCTTTGAAAACATGGCCCGTAGCGATAAAACCGGCCTAAATGCACGACGCGCGATATTTAAATCTTTAGTTCTTAATGGACCAGGCAAGAAATGAGACACACGGATGCGCCTAATGCAACTGGGTTTCGAGGCTATGTTTTTGTGGCAATGATAGATACAGCGCCACCGCCGGGAAAAAGAGACACATTGGCATTTTAGAAAAACACTTATACAATTTTTTTTATCAAAACGGCACCCGCAGCCAAAAATCCGAATTAAACGGTTTAGTTTCAATCATTTAACCGGGTGCCGTTTGCTTTAATAAAACGGCACCCAAACGGCACCCAAACGGCACCCAAAAATAGGAGAAAGGAGTGTGCATGCATTTGACCCGGCCAGGGTTGAGATCATCGGCAGGATGAGACAGAGTGGGACACGCGCAAGCGGACTATAGACGTAGCTGGGCAGTCTAAGCCATTACCATTTAAAGGCTTATGCCCTATTAAACGCAGAATGCGCAGAATGCGGCGCGTGCAATAGTGTCTCTTTTTTCGTTTATGCGCCGGCGACTTCAGCGGCGACGCGATCCAGCAGCCGGGAGATTCCGGCCTGGAAATCCGCTTCGGGCGGCAGCAAGCTGAGCACGAGGCAGCCTTCCATCTGGAAATTATAAAAATGGCCAGGATGAAGATAAACCGCATCGTGCTCGAGCAACCGGCGCGCCCATTCGTCGTCGCGATGCAAGCGAGGCAGCCGCAAGATGGCGTACCAGCCGCCTTCGATTGCAAACCGGCTGACGTGCGGGAGGCTGGCCAGGGCGGCGTCGAGGGCGCGCAGGTTGGCGGCCAGGCGGAGGCGAATCTGCGCCTGGATCGCCGGCGCGGTCTCGAGCAGCGCCGCGGCGGCGTTTTGCACCGGCGCGGAGACGCTTAAGTAGGTATCCAGGATCAATTCCAGGCGGCGGGCGGCGGCCGCAGCCTGATCTTGCGGCCCGGCCAGCAGCATCCAGCCAAGCTTCATTTGCGGCAGGGCGGCCACCTTGGAAAGCCCGCTCAGGATGAAGGTGAGCGCGGCAGGATTGGCGGTGGCGTCGCGCAGCCGGTTGGGGTCGTCGCCCAGGCTGTAATCGAAAAAGACCTCGTCCACGATCAGCGCCAGCCCGTGCCGCGCCGCCCACGCCTGCAGGCGCGGCCATTCGCCGGCGCGCAGGTACGAGCCGGTGGGATTGTTCGGATTCAGCAGGAGCAGCGCGCGCGATTGCGGCGTCAGCGCGTTTTCCAGATCTGTCCAATCCAACTCCCAAGCGGCATCGTAGCGCAGCGCGTAGCCGGCAAGCTCAAGATCGTTCAAGCCGGCCAGCAGGTCAAACAGGGGATAGCCCGGCTGCGGGGCATGCACCCGAGCGCCAGGATCGGCCAGCAGGCGGAACAGGTGGGAATAGGCTTCGCTGGTGCTGGCGGTCAACCAGATATTCTCCAACGAAACTTCGACTCCGCGAGCGAGGTAGTAGGCGCGCACGGCGGCGCGCGCCGCCTCCAGGCCGCGCGGGTCGGCAACATAGGCCAGATTGCGTTGATCTGCCAGCGCCGCCAGAATGCGCACTTCATCGTAGTGGAAATCGCAGCGGGTGGGGTTTGATTCGGTCAGGTCGAGCAGCCGTCCCTGCGCGCGCAACCGCTCGGCAGCCTGCGGCAGCGGGCTGATGGACATCTCCCAAAAAGTGCGCCGGGCGAAAGATGGCGGTGGCATTTCCTGGCTTTTCATTCTGCAGCCGCGCAGCCGCTTTGGGCAAATATAACCGCAAAACCATCCACTCCGCGGAGCGGGCCGGTGGCGGCGCAGCGATCTGCGTTGAAATTTCATGAAAGACAACGAATGGACTGCACCAAATCCGCCAAAGTGATCATCTAAAAGACAGATAAATATCTTTTTTGCATGTCTTCCCTACCCGTACGCTTTAAACCCAGTGAAGTGATTTGCATCACCAAGGATCCCGCGCTGACGCAGGAAATCAGCGGCAGCCTGGCGGGAGCGGCAGTCGCAGTGCGGGAATATGGCAGCATTCCGGCGGCGATGGCCGATTTGGAAAGATGTACGGCCTGCGATGCGGTGCTGCTGGACATGGAAGGCTTCGGCATCACGGAAGCCCGCAGCCTCTTTCGCCAAGCCGCGGCCCTGGCCTTGGCCGGCGACGATGCCCAGGGGGAAGCCGCCATGGCGGCCGGCGCTTGCGGCTACCTGTTGCGCCACCAGATCAGTTCGGCCACCGTGCCTTTGGCGCTACGCCAGATTCAACCGCGGCAGCGCGATCTCATATCGGCGGGAGCAGAGCAGCGGCGCCTCGAAGAACATCAGCGGTACTACGGATTATTTCTCGACGCCAACGACCTGATCTATTTCCGCGACCGCCAGGGCCGAGTGTTGGATTGGAATCAGGCCGGCGAACGCCTGACCGGATACTCGCGCCAGGAAATGCACGGCCGCGACCTGCTCGACATCGTCGTTCCGGAAGACCGCGAGCGGGCGCGGGAACTGCACGAACGCAAGCTGCAGGGCGAACCGGCGACGCGCTACCGCCTGGCCGTGCGCGCGAAAGACGGGCGGCGGGTGGAATTGGAAATCAATTCCCGCCCGATGATCGAACAAGGCAAAATCACCGGCGTGCACGGCATCGCGCGCGATATCACCGAACAGGCGGCGGCGGAAAACCGCCGGCGCCTGCAGGCGGAGCAATTCGAGCGGCTGTTCGAGGAAATCCCGTTTGGCATGGCCATCCTGGATCTCGAAGGCGCAGTGCTGCGCGTCAATCCGGCGGCGGAGCGCCTGTTCGGCTACCGCTTCGCGGACCTGCAAGCGATGTCCATAGACCGCTTGACTCATCCCGACGATCTTGCTCTCTCGCAGGCGGCGCGGAAACGGATGGACGAGGGCGCGGAGAGCATCTCGCTGCGCAAGCGCTATCTGCGCGCCAATGGCGAGGCTTTCTGGGCCGACGTCTATGCCGCCCGCATCCACGACGAGCGCGGGCAGCCGCTCTATACCCTGGCGGTAGTGCAGGATGTCAGCGAAAGCCTGCGGGTGACGGAGGCGCTGGAAGAAAGCGAAGCGCGCTACCGCACGATGGCGGAAAACGCGATCGTGGGCATGCTCAGCGTGGACGAGCAGGGCCGCATCCTGTTCGCCAATGCCGCGGTGGAAAAGATATTTGGCTACAGCCGCGAGGAACTGGCGGGACAAAGCCTGACCCTGCTGATGCCGCCGGATTTCCGGGCGCGTTTTCTCGCCGGCTTCCAGCGTTATCTCGAGAGCGGGCAGCGCCGGCTCGACTGGGAAACCGTCGTGACGCCCGGCTGGCATCGCGAGCAGCGCGAAATTCAACTGGAAATTTCCTTTACCGAAACCCGCCGCCAGGAGCGGCGGGAGTTTCAGGCCGTTCTGCGCGACGTAAGCGAGCACCACCGGGCGCTCAATTCGCTGCGCGAAAGCAAGCGCCGCTATTCCCAATTGGCGGAAACTATTCCTATCGGCATCATGGTCAGCGACCGCGCGCACATTTTGCACGAGGTCAACCGCAGCTTTTGCGAATTGCTGGGTTATCGCCCGGAGGAAATGCTCGGCCATCCTTTTTACGAGTTCACCCGCCCGGAAGACATTCCCGCCCATATCGCCCGGCATAACGATCTGCTGGCGGGGCGGATCGAATCCTATTCCCTGCAGAAACGCTATCTGGCCAAAAGCGGGCAGACCATCTGGACGGAGGCGCAAGGGCGGCTGATGCGGCTGGCCGGCGGACACGCGCCCAGCGACGAAAGCCTGTACGTTTTGACCACGGTGACGGATATCACCCAGCGCGTGCGGCTGCAGGAAAAGCTGGGTCGCGCCGAGCGGCTGGAAAGCGTCGGCCGCATGGCCGCCGGACTGGCGCACGATTTCAGCAATTACCTCACCATCATCAACGGCGCCGCGCGCCAGCTGCAGAATCAGACGCGCAGCCAGGGCGAACGCCGCGCCGGCGGGCGCGAACCGCTGGAACAGATCGTTTCCGCCGGCCAGCGCGCCGCCGCCTTGACCGAGCAGTTGCTGGCGATCGGGCGGCAGCAGCCTCCGCCCGCACCCGAGACGCTGGAGCTGAACGGCCTGATCCATCAACTGGCGCCGACGCTCGAAGCCCTGCTCGAGCCTTTGAAGATCGAGCTGAAAATCGAGCTGGCGCCGGCGGGGTTGTGGATTCGCACTCGCGCCACGCAGGTGGACCAGATCGTGCACAACCTGGCCCTGAATGCGCGGGCCGCCATGCCGCAGGGAGGGCGGCTGGAGATCGCCACCTGCGCCCTGCACAGCGACCGCCGGCTCTCCACCCTCACTTCCGAGCTGCCTGCCGGCGATTACGTCCGGCTGAGCGTGCGCGATACCGGCCAGGGCATGGATGAGGCCACCCTGGCGCACCTGTTCGAGCCTTTTTTCACGACCCGCACCCTCAAGGGCGGGACTGGGCTGGGATTGACCACGGTCTATAGCCTGGCGGAACAGAACAAAGCCGGGCTGCTGGTGGAAAGCCGGCCGGGGGAAGGCGCCGAATTTCAAATCCTGTGGCAGCAATGCGCAGCGCCCGTGCAAACGGACGCGCCCCCGCAGCGGCAACGGATCCTGGTGGTGGACGACGAGGAGGGCATGCGCTGGCTGATGCGCTCGGTGCTGGAGCTGGCCGGCTACGATGTCATCGAAGCCGGCGGGCCGCTCGAAGCACTCGATTTACAGGCCAAAGGCGGGGCGGCGCCGGCGCTGGTGATCAGCGACGTGTTGATGCCGGAAATGACCGGTCCGGAGATGATCCAGCGGCTGCGGCCGCAGTGGCCCGGGGTGAAGACGATGCTGGTTTCCGCTTACAATTCCAACCTGCATGAGCCGGAACCGGGCGAGGAATTCGGCGAGCCGCTGCGCAAGCCCTTCAACCCGGAAGCGCTGCTGGAGCGCGTGCGCCGGATACTCGAATAAGCGGAATCCAAGGTCAGCCGGGGAGCCGGCCGTTGGCGGTTCCCGCGAGGCCGGAAACTGCTTTAGCGGCGCGCGGGCTCGAGCATTTCATCCCGCTGCCGGCGATCGCTGGCCTGCTGTTGCGAATCCTGCGGCAGCGCCAGCTTGAGCACATCTTCCATCGTGCGCACATAGTGCAGCTCGATGCCCTGCAACTGTTCCGGCTTCAGGTCTTCTTCCACGTTTTGCCGGTTTTCTTCCGGCAGCAGCACGTGTTCGATGCCGGCGCGGCGCGCAGCCAGCACTTTTTCCTTGACCCCGCCGATGGGGAGCACGTCGCCGGAGAGAGTGAGCTCGCCGGTCATGGCCAGCTTCGGCCGCACCGGGCGATCCATCAGCAGCGAGGCCAGCGCGGTGGCCATGGTGATGCCGGCGGAGGGGCCGTCTTTGGGGATGGCACCGGCGGGCACGTGGATATGCAAATCGTGCTGCTGGAAGAAATCTTCCGCAATGCCAAGCGTGGCGGCATGCGAGCGCACCCAGGTGAGAGCGGCTTGCATGGATTCCTGCATCACCTGGCCGAGATGGCCGGTCATGGTAAAGCCCTTGCCGCCCTTCATAAGGTTGACTTCGACAAACAGCACATCACCGCCGGTCGGGGTCCAAGCCAGTCCCACCGCCACACCGGCGCGGCGAGTGCGCTCGGCAATCTCGGTCTCGACCCGCACTTTAGGGCCGCCGAGAAATTCGCGCACCAGCGCCGGAGTCACCTGCAGCACGCCTTCTTCGCGGGTTTCGCCCAGCCGCCGGGCGTATTTGCGCACCACCGCGCCGATCTGGCGCTCCAGGCTGCGCACGCCCGCCTCGCGAGTGTAATTGCGGATGAGGGTCTGGACGGACTCCGGCGGAAAGACGATCCGTTCCGGCGCCACGCCGTTTTCCTGGCACTGCTTGGGGATCAGGTAGCGGAAGGCGATGTGCTGTTTTTCTTCCTCGGTGTAGCCGCTCAGCTCGATGGTTTCCATGCGGTCGCGAAGCGGCTCGGGAATCGTGTCCAGCATGTTGGCGGTAGTGATGAACAGCACCCGCGAGAGGTTGAAGGGCAGGTCGAGGTAATTGTCGCGGAAGGCGAAATTCTGTTCCGGATCGAGCACTTCCAGCAGCGCCGAGGAGGGATCGCCGCGAAAGTCGCGGCCGATTTTATCCACCTCGTCGAGCATGAAGACCGGGTCGTTGGTGCCGGCGCGGCGCAGGCCCTGGATGATCTGTCCCGGCAGCGCGCCGATGTAGGTGCGGCGATGGCCGCGGATTTCCGCTTCGTCGTGCACGCCGCCGAGCGAGAGGCGGTAGAACTTGCGCCCCAGGGCGCGGGCGATGGAGCGCCCCAGCGAGGTCTTGCCGACGCCCGGAGGCCCGACGAAGCAGAGGATCGGACCTTTCATTTCCGGCTTCAGCCGCAAGACCGCAAGGTAATCCAGAATGCGATCCTTGACCTTCTCCAGGTCGTAGTGGTCTTCGTTGAGGATCTGGGCCGCCTTGATCAGGTCCACCTCGCCGGCCGAGCTTTTGGACCAGGGCAGCAGGATCAGCCATTCGACGTAATTGCGGGTGACGGAATAATCCGCCGCCGCGGGCGACATCCGCGCCAGGCGCTGAGTTTCCTTCAACGCCTCGGCCTTGACCTCGTCGGGCATGCCGGCGGCTTCGATTTTCTGCTTCAGATCTTCGATCTCGCGCTGGGTCTCGTCGCCCTCGCCCAACTCCTTTTGAATCGCCTTCATCTGCTCGCGCAGAAAATACTCGCGCTGCGACTGCTGCACCTGGTCCTGGACTTCGCTTTGCAGCTTGCTGCGCAACTGCTGCACCTCCAGCTCGTGGCTGAGGTGGCGGTTGATCGCCAGCAGGCGCTGGTGATCGTCAATGATTTCCAGCAGCTCCTGTTTTTCCGCGGTGGAAAGCGAGGGCAGCGAGGCGGCGATAAAGTCGGCCAGCCGGCCGGCATCTTCGATATTGCTGACCAGGCCCTGCAGCTCGTCGGAGAGATTGGGCGAAAGACTGACGACCTGCTGAAACAAGGTGACCACATTCCGGTGCAGCGCTTCCGACTCGGCCGAGGTAAGCGAGGGAGTGGTTTCGACCGGCTGATGCTCGGCGGTGAGGTAGGGCTCCAGTTGCAACCAGCCGGAGACGCGCGTGCGCTGAACCCCTTCAATAAAGAGAAACAAGGTCTGATTGGGCATGCGCACGATCTTATGCACCATCGCGACCGTGCCCAACTGGTACATGTCGGATGGCTTGGGGGCGTCCACATGCGCATCGCGCTGGGTCAAGACCAAGAGCAGCTTGTTTTCACCCAGCGAATCCACCAGCGTAATGGAAGAGGCGCGACCAACGGTTAAAGGGAGCACGGCATGCGGGAACAGCACCGTTTCGCGCACCGGCAGCACGGGCAAAATCTTAGGAATTTCAATGCGATTGGGGTTGGTCATGAGAACAACTTGGGCGCGCTGGGTATGTGCTGAGTATGCTCAGGAAATTTGATAATGTCAAGCTAAGGTTTTATTGGAGGTGCGGTAGCAACCAAGGATCTTAAGCGAATCCGATATCTCTTCCAGATGCCGTAGCGCATTCCGGGTGGTCTTTTGCCGGAGGTTACCGCGAAAGTCAACGTAAAAGCTGTATTCCCAGGGACGGCCGGGGATGGGGCGGGATTCGATGCGGGTCAAATCGATATCGCGCAAGGCAAAAACCGCCAAACATTTAAACAGGGCGCCGGGCTGGTTAGGGGCGAGAAAGACGATGGAGATTTTGTTGGCCTCCGGTGGCGCGGCCAGGGAGGAGGCGGCGCCGCCGGCGCGATTGAGCAGGAAGAAGCGGGTGTAATTCTGTTGATTGTCTTCGATGCCAGTCGCCAGCAGGCGGGCGCCATACACCTGGGCGGCGCGGCGGCCGGCAATGGCGGCGGCATCCTGGGCGCCCGCTTCCATCAGGTGCTTCACGCTGCCGGCGGTATCGTAAAACGGCACCGGCTGCCAGCGCCGGTGGCGCTGCAGAAAGCGCCGGCACTGCTGCAAGGCGACCGGATGCGACAAGACGCGGCGGATCTGGTTGAGGCCGACTCCAGGCGGTGCGATCAGGTTGTGCTCGATCCGGATCTGCACCTCGCCCACGATGCGCACCGGCTGCAGCCGCAGCAGATCGTAGCTTTCGCTGACCGCACCGGCGAGGCTGTTTTCAATCGGGATCAGCGCCCGCCCGGCGCGCCCGGCGGTGAGGCGGTCAAAGGCATCGGCAAAGGTGGCGCAGGGCAGGATTTGGGCGCGGGGAAAGAGGCGGAGAGCGGCTTCCTCGCTGAAGGATCCGGTTTCGCCCTGGATCGCAATACGCATAGACAGGATGATAGCAGTAGTGCCGAAGGACGGGCGGAGCGCCGCACGATCAGCGGCAGCCGCGAAGCAGGCCCCATGGCCGGAGGGCCGGTCGGATACGTAGGCGGGCTTTAGCTTTTTTGCTTGAGGCGGTAAGGGTGATCCAGATAGCGTTGGGCGGCGGCGGCGGCGGGGCTGGAGCCGAGCGCAAGGCAGGCCCGGTAAGCGGAGAGGGCGGCATTGCGGTTGCCCAGCATGTCTTGCATCTGGCCGGCAGCCAACTCGGCGGCCTGGCGGTAGCGTAGCTCCGCATGGGGAGCTTGCGCCGCATGGCGGTAATCGGCCAGCGCCGCGCCCCAGCGCGAGTACAGGCGGTCAATGCCGCCCAGATCGTACCAGACCTTATCGAGCGGGGCTTTCTCATAACCGGGGGCATGAGCGGCGGCGCGGGCCAGGATGGCTTGGTATTCCTGCCGCGCCTGATTGTGCAAGCCGGCGGCTTCCGAGGCCTCCGCCAGTTCGACGGCAAACAGCACATTGCGCGGATAGTGCTGCCGCAGCCAGCGCAGCAGCGGTACGGCTTGGCGATTCGATCCCTGCCGGCGGTAGATGACGGACAGCAGCACGCGGGCGTCGCTGCGCGCATTTTCGCCGTGAGCCATGACATCTTTGATCTCGGCGATACCCTTTTTTTTGCTGCCGCCGTAGCCGACAAAGTGAGCCACCAGCTTGACCGTCCAGGGCAGGCTGCCGGCGACGTACTGCTGCACGCCCAGAATCAGCCGCGGATCGACGAATTGAGGGTCGTATTTCTCCGCCAGGGAGGCCTGCCGGCGCGCGCGCAGGGCGTCGTGCAGGGCGGCGAAGTAGGCCTTTCGCAGCACGAAATCGTAGGTGCCGCGCTGCGCCCAGGCCACCGCGGCGTTATAGCGCGCATGCGCATCGTGGGGATGGTGGGCCAGCACCTGCTGCGCCAGCAGCAGGGCGTGCCGGTTGTCATGCAGGATCGCCTGCATCGCCGCCGGGTTGGGCGGCGGCAGTTTCTGTTTCAGAAACGGGTTGCCGTGCCCATAGAGCTGGCTTTCAAGCGCTCCGATGCGGTACATCTCCATGTAAAGCCGGGTTTGGACGATATGGTTATAAACCGCCGCGCTCCAGGGGCGGCGTTTCGCGAGCTCTTGAAAATCCTGGAGCGCCCGGCCATATTCCAGGTTGAAAAAATGCCAGAAACCCTTTTGTTCGAGCTGGCTGGGCAGCAGCTGGGCGAGCGGAGGCGGTGCGGGCGGCGAAGCAGCGGCCAAGGCAACGGCGCATAGCCCTGCCAGCAGGCCGCCAAGCGCGCACCGATACCATTTTAAGACCACTGCATTCATTGTATCTTTAGCGCGGCCGGCCCAAAGTCCGTCCCGGCGGGCGCGCCGGCTCGGACGCCCGCTTGCCGCGGTTGCGAGGGCGACGTTATGATATAGAATTCATGCGGCCTGGAGTCCTGCCAGGCAGAGTCTCTTTGCGGTTTGGGAACGCCTCCCTGCCTGCACGAAAGAACAAAAGGAGAGGGAAAATGAATTCTGAATTGGAGTTGACGCCTTCGTGTCCGCGCGGCAGGCGGGGGTGGAGTGGGAGCCTGACCGCGGCGGCATTGGCGCTGGCCGCCAGCGCCCGCGCAGCGGCGCAGACCGTGGCGGCGGGGGCGGCGCACGCCGTGCCGCCGGCGGCCACGCCCGCCGGCTCGCCCCCGGCCGGGGAAGCCAATCTCAAGCTGCCGTCGCTCGCCCAGGTCAAGTTCCTGGGCATGAACGGCCATCACCTGCTGCTCTATGGGCTGATTTTCTGCGGGCTCGGGCTGCTGTTCGGCCTGGCGATGTACACCCGGTTGAAAAACCTGCCGGTACACCGCAGCATGGCCGACATCTCGCAACTGATCTGGGAAACCTGCAAAACCTACCTGGTGCAGCAGGGCAAATTCCTGCTGCTGTTGTGGGCATTCATCGCCGTCATCATCATTCTTTACTTCGGCGTGCTGTCGCACTATCCCGCCGGGCGGGTGGCGATCATTCTGGCCTTCAGCGTGTTCGGCATCGCCGGCAGCTACCTGGTGGCGTGGTTCGGCATACGGGTCAACACCTTCGCCAACTCGCGCACCGCCTTCGCCGCGTTGGAAGGCAAGCCGTATCCGGTGTACCGCATACCGGTGCGCGCCGGCATGAGCGTGGGCATGATGTTGATCTCGGTCGAGCTGCTGATGATGCTGTTCATCCTGCTGTTCGTTCCGGGCGCGTATGCAGGGCCGTGTTTTATCGGCTTCGCCATCGGCGAATCGCTGGGAGCGGCGGCGCTGCGCATCGCGGGCGGCATTTTCACCAAGATTGCCGATATCGGCGCCGACCTGATGAAAATCGTCTTCAAGATCAAGGAAGATGATGCCCGCAACCCCGGCGTGATCGCCGATTGCACCGGCGACAACGCCGGCGACTCGGTCGGCCCCAGCGCCGACGGCTTCGAGACCTACGGCGTCACCGGGGTGGCGCTGATCGCTTTCATCCTGCTGGGGGTGCACAGCGCCGCGGTCAAAGTCGAGTTGCTGGTCTGGATTTTCGTGATCCGCATCGTGATGCTGGTCGCCGCGGCGGCGGCCTATTACCTCAACGCCGTCGTCACCCGCGCCCGCTACGGGCAGGCGCAGCAGATGAGCTTCGAGGCGCCGCTGACCTCGCTGGTCTGGCTCACCTCGCTGATCTCCATCGGCCTGACCTACCTCAGCTCCTGGCTGATCATTCCCAACGCCGGCAACGATCCGACCCTCTGGTGGAAGCTCTCGACCATCGTTTCCTGCGGCACCCTGGCGGGCGCGCTGATCCCCGAGCTGGTCAAGGTCTTCACTTCAACCGAAGCGCGCCACGTCAAGGAAGTGGTCACCTCCGCGCGCGAAGGCGGCGCCTCGCTGGACATCCTCTCCGGCTTCGTTTCCGGCAACTTCTCCAGCTATTATCTCGGGCTGACGATGGTGGCGCTGATGGCGATCGGCTCCTGGGTCAGCCTGCACGGCCTGGGCAAGGTCATGCTGGCTGCGCCGGTCTTCGCCTTCGGCCTGGTCGCTTTCGGCTTTCTGGGCATGGGCCCGGTCACGATCGCGGTGGATTCCTACGGTCCGGTGGCCGACAACGCACAGTCGGTGTACGAGTTGTCGCTGATCGAGCACGTGCCCAACGTGCGGGAGGAAATCAAACGCGACTTCAACATTGACCTCAATTTCGAGCAGGCCAAAGAGATGCTCGAAGCCAACGACGGCGCGGGCAACACCTTCAAGGCCACCGCCAAGCCGGTGCTGATCGGCACCGCCGTGGTGGGCGCCACCACTATGATTTTCGCCACCATCATGGCCCTCACCGACGGGCTGACGGTCCACAAGGACAAGCTCTCGCTGCTGCACGCTCCGTTCGTGCTCGGACTGATTACCGGCGGCGCGGTGATTTACTGGTTCACCGGAGCTTCCACCCAGGCGGTGACCACCGGCGCCTATCGCGCGGTGGAGTTCATCAAGGCCAACATCCGGCTGGAAGGCGTGGAGAAGGCTTCGACCGCGGACAGCAAAAAGGTGGTCGGCATCTGCACCCAGTACGCGCAACGCGGGATGCTGAACATCTTCATCGCCGTCTTCTTCATCACCCTGGCCTTCTCTTTCCTCGATCCCTTCTACTTCATCGGCTACCTGATCTCGATCGCCACGTTCGGGCTCTATCAAGCCATCTTCATGGCCAACGCCGGCGGGGCCTGGGACAACGCCAAAAAGATCGTGGAAGTCGAGTTGAAGGAAAAAGGCACTCCACTGCACGACGCCACCGTGGTCGGCGACACCGTCGGCGACCCGTTCAAAGACACCTCTTCGGTGGCGCTGAACCCGATCATCAAATTCACGACGCTGTTCGGACTGCTGGCGGTGGAGCTGGCGGTGCGGCTGAACGCCACCAGCGGTCCCACCCTGACGCACGCGCTGGCGGCGGTGTTTTTCGCGGTCTCGTCGTTTTTTATCTACCGCTCGTTTTACGGCATGCGCATCCGCCGCGAGAAGGAGAAGGCGCCGCGCGGGCAAGCTGCCTGATTCTCCGCCGCGCCGCGGGCCCGCTAGGACGACGGCGGTTGGATTCCGCCGCGGCGCAGGCGGGAGCGAAGCTGCTTGGCCAACTGCTCGATCTTCTCCACCTTTTTCAGCGCCTGGACGGGCAGGACGTTGGCGCTGGAATGCGCCAGCATGAGCTGCAACTGGCGTGAAAGCGCGAGCAGTTGCGCGCTTTCCTGCCGGATCTTGCGGGCGTTGATTTGCGCCTGCTGGTAGCGCATGCGGGCCTGCATCGCCGCGGGCAGGCTGGAGGGCGTATCCATCATCAGGGGCGGATAAAGCGAGGGCGATCCGGCGGGAGGATGATGCGCCGGCGGCGTCTGCTGGGATTGCGGGCCTTGCTGCGCGGCGGCGGCGCCGGCCAGCAGCAGGACCGCCAGCAGCCCCCAGGCCAGGCGCGGTTGGAGGCGGAATCGGCGGCGTAGAGACATCGTTCCCTCCCAATCTGACCGGACCGCGCCTTAACGCCCGCCATCGCGTAAACGATCGCGGATCTTATGCGCCAATTTCTCAATCGCCGCCAACTGTTTGAGCACGGCGGCCGGCAGCACGCCGTTGCCGGCGCGCGCCAATTGCTTCTGCACTTGTTCAGAAAGCCGCAGCAGTTGCCGGGTTTCCTGGCGAATCTTGGCCTGGTTGCGCCTGGCGCGCTGGCGGGCCATGCGGTCGAGCATGGATTGCGGCAGGCGGCTTTGCCCGAAGGTGACATGCATCGGCGGCAACAGCGTGGGCGGGCCGGATTGCTGGCTCACCGCCGCCAGGGCGAGCAGCAACACCGCCAGCGGCAGGACGCCGGCTGCGCGCGCGCGGCGGCATTCGGCCGGGCGCGTCTGCGCGTGTTCGCGCCGGCGGTTCAAGCTTGCGCCGCCTCCGCCAGCATCGCTTCCAATTGGACCTCGATTTCGCGCGCCTGGGGCAGCAGTGCTGGCTCGAAATAAGCGACCAGGGCGGTGGGGCGTAGCATCACCAGCCGCAGGCGTCCTTCGCCCTCGACCAGCGCAATCCGGCAGGGGAGCACCGCAGCGACCAACGGCTGGCGCTGGAGCACTGCCGCCGCCACTTGCGGTTTGCAGACGTCATAGACGCGCGCCGCGGCGGCGTAGGCAACGCCCTTGTCGGCCAGCTTTTGCCGCAGGTCGGTGGTATTGATCACCCCAAACCCGCGGCCCTGGGCCGCGCGCCGCAGCGCCGCGTCGAGCGCCTCGGGATCGCGCCCGCGGCATTCCAGTTGCAAAACCGCCTGATCCATAGCTAAGCCTCGCCTCTGGCCTTATTTTACGCCGCGGCAGGAGGGCCAAGGGCATGCGTATGTTACAAGCCCAGGCTCGACCAGAGCGCGTCCACGCGCGCCCGGGTGGCCGCATCCATTTTGATTTCTTTCGGCCAGGGGCGGAGGAAGCCTTCGCTCGGCCATTTGCGGGTGGCGTCAATGCCCATCTTGCTGCCGTAGTTGGGCAGGCGCGAAGCGTGATCGAGGGCGTCAATCGGCCCCAGGGTGAACTGCAGATCGCGCTCGGGGTCTATATTGTTGCAGGCGTGGAGCGTCACTTCGCGCAAGTCCTGAACGTTCACGTCTTCATCCACGACCACGATGCATTTGGTGAACATCGCCTGGCCCAGCCCCCAGATGCCGTGCATCACCTTGCGCGCCTGGCCGGGATAGGATTTGCGGATGGAGACGATCATCAGGTGGTGAAAGACGCCTTCGAGCGGCATGTGTACGTCCACGATCTCGGGCAACTGCATTTGCATCAAGGGGAGGAAGATGCGGCCGATCGCCTGTCCCATGTAGCCGTCTTCCATCGGCGGCTTGCCCACGATGGTGGTGGCGTAGATGGGATCGCGGCGATGGGTGATGCAGTTAACGTGCAGCACCGGATAGCGGTCGGCAAGGGAGTAAAAGCCGGTGTGATCGCCGAAGGGGCCTTCCCTCCGCAGCTCGTCAAGCTGCACGACGCCTTCCAGCACGATCTCGGCGGTGGCCGGCACTTCCAGATCCACCGTCTGGCATTTGACCAGCTCGACCGGCTTCTGGCGCAGGAAGCCGGCCAGCATCAGCTCGTCCACGCCCGGTGGAGCGGGCAGCACCGCGCCGAACGTGACGGCGGGGTCGGTGCCGATGGCCACCGCGACCTCGAGCCGGCGGCCGCCGGCGCTGGGCGGTTCGGCCTGCTCGCCGGCCAGGGCATGGGCGCGGCCGGCGACCACGGCGGCGCTCTGCGCATCGGCCTGCCGCCAGGCCTGCCGCCAGTGCTCGGCGCCATGCTTATGGATTTGCCAATGCATGCCGCAGGTGCGCTCGTCGAAGACCTGCAGGCGATACATGCCGACATTGCGCCGTCCGCTTTCCGGGTCGCGGCTGAAGACGCAGGGCAGGGTGATGAAGCGCCCGCCGTCTTCCGGCCAGCACTGCAAGACGGGAAAGTCGAGCAGCGAAAACGAATCCCGCCGGGTCACTTCCTGGCAGGCGCCCGATTTCACCAGGCGCGGGAAAAACGCGCCCAGCTCGGCCAGCATGGGCAGCAGCTTGAGTTTTTCCACCAGCCCGGCGGGCGGCTTGAGATCGAGGAATTTGCGGATGCGGGCGGCGATCTCATCCACCTCGTCCACTTCCAGCGCCAGCGCCATGCGCCGGGTTGAGCCGAATTGGTTGATCAGCAGCGGGCGGCCGCGGTAGCCGGCGGGATTTTCAAACAGCAGCGCCGGCCCGCCGCGCTTGCTGACGCGGTCGGTGATTTCAGCGATTTCCAGAATCGGGGAAACTTCCGCGGGGATGCGCCGCAGCTCTCCGGCGCGCTCCAGGGCGGCGATGTATTCGCGCAAATCGGCGTAGGCCATGAGCTAACAGTATTCCGGGAAACGGGGGAAAGTGCAAAGCGGCCGCCGTCAGCATTGCCGTCCGCATGGCATCGCAATCGGAAGGCGCTGCGGTGGAACGGCTACGGTTGGGCCTATTCTTTTTCCAGCCGCTCGCGCAGCAGGGCCGCGCGCCTGGCGGCCAACTCGAGCTTCTGCTGCGCCGCCGGGCTGCGCTGCACCAGTTGGACGATATTGGCCAGAAAATCCGGATTGGTCTTGCGAAATTCCGCCAGGAACGGCTGAATTTTGGCGTAAAGGAAAAACAGCTCGCCCTCGCATTCGATGAACAGCTCTTTATCCACCGCGCCATGCACCGCCAGCGCCGCGGCCATTTCCCAATAGCCGGTGACCATGCGGAAGTAACGATTGGCGTCACTGCCGGGAGCGATGATGGCCTGCAAATCAGCAAATGACTTGGGCCAGAGTCCGGCCGCGGCCCAGTCGCGCGCTTTGCGCAACTCCGGATCGCGGCGCAGTTCGTAAAGCTTGAGGATGATCATTGCGTCGTATTGGTCGGCACTCGGCGGCATGGCAGAATTTCCTCGTTTCCCTGGGATTTTACTGGCATGGGCATGGATCATCATTTCGCGGCGCGGCGGCGCGGCTGCGGGTGCCATGAAAGGCCAGGCGCACCAGCGCCGGCGCTCCGGGCAGCCGCAGCAGCGCGGCCAGGAACGGCGCCGGCAGCCCCAGCGTCCGGCGCAGCGCCCGGGCAGCGTAGAACGCGCGGCGCTCGCTGCCGGCCGGCCGCGGGCGCGCATCCGGGTCGAGCAGCGCGATGGCCGCCGCCCTTCCGCCAAGCAGGGCGCGGGCAATGCCATCGCCGGTGAAGGGGTCGAGAAAGCCGGCGGCGTCTCCCGCCAGCGCCACCCGCCCGGAGCGCGGCCGGCCATGGCCCAGCCACACCGGAGCGGTGAATACGGTCGGCGTCGTTTGCCGCGCCGAACGCAATCGGGCGGACAGCGCCGCATCCTGCGCCGCCGCCATCAGCCAGGCGGGAAAATCATCACTCTCCCCCAGGCCCGCCTGCGGGCGATGAAGCGCGTCGCGATGAACCAGGCAGCAGGCGTTGACCCGGCCCTGCCCCACCGGCGCCAGGCCGCAATAGCCGCCCGAAAAAAAATAAAGCTCGACCGCATCGGCCTGGATATGGTCCAAGTGCGCCTTTACCCCCACCCAGGGGGCCGCAGCGAGCGCATGGACGTTTTCCTGGCCGCTGCGCAAGCCTTCCAGCCGCCACCAGCGCCCGGGCGCGGCAACGATGCCGCGAGCGGCCACCATGGCTTTCCCTGCGGCCATGCGCAGGGCCATGCGAAAGCCGTCGCCTGCGGGCTCCAGCCGGAAGGCTTCGGTGCGCAGCCGGCCCTCCGCGCCGGCGGCCAGGGCGGCTTCCCAGAGCGCCGCATCCAGCTCGCGGCGCGGGATGCCGCGCCCCGGCCGGGGCAGGCAAAAATCGCGGCCTGCAAGGCGCAATCCGGAAATCAGCGGTGCGGCCGCAAACAGGCCGGGGCGGGCAGCCGCCAGCATGCGCTCGATGAGCGGCAGCGCCTCGGCGGAAACGAATTCGCCGCAAACCCGGTCGCGCGGCAGGCTGCCGCGCTCGATCATCAGCACGCGCCGGCCGCGCCGCGCCGCCTCCCAGGCCGCAGCCGTGCCCGCCGGACCGCCGCCGATCACGGCCAGATCGTATAGCGGCAAGGGCTGAAGCGCACTGGAATGGATGGAGGAAACCATGGCGCGCGGCGCAATGGACATGGATGGCGAGCTTAGCCATTCTCGCCGGCGGGAAAGAGCTCCGGATTCAGCGGCGAGGCGGCCACTGCCCCCACCTGCACTCCCGGCAGCCAGGCGGCATGATCCGCCTGCTGATGGCGGTTTTTGGGCGCGGTTAGGCGGATATCGCGGTCCATGTAAATGATCGTCATCACCTCGCGCGGGCGGCCGGAGCGGTTCTCGCCGGCGCGGTGATACGTCCAGCCGGAATGAAAGCTCACGTCGCCCAGCGCGAAGGCGCGTTCCTCGAAGGCGTAGTCCTCGAGCCAGCGCTCGAGGCGCGCTTCGCTCTCATCGCCGATTTCCAGATCGCGCCCCTGGGTCATGCGCTGGCTGCCGGGAGCGAAGGCGAGCGGCCCCATCTCGAGCGGCGTGGCCTGCAGCGGAATCCAGGCGGTGAGGGTGCGGTCGGAATCGAGCGGCCAATAGTATTGGTCGGCGTGCCAGGGGGTAATGCCGCCGCCGGCTTCCTTATAAAGCGCCTGATCGTGGTACAGCCGCACGCCGGCGGCGCCGCAGAGCTCGGCCGCCAGGCGCGCCAGCCGCCGCCCGCGGACGAACTCTTCCACGCGCGGGCTCTGGCGCCAGAGGTTCATCACCTGCAGGAAGGCGCGCCCGTAGGTGTCGCGCTCCGCCAGCGGACGGTGTTCGGTATTGAGCCGCCGCACCTGTCGCGAAATCTCGGCGCCATACCAGGCCAGCAGCTCCGGGCTGAACACCTGGCGCAGGTGTACGTAGCCGTGCTCGCGATAAAACGCGAGCTGGCCGGCCGGCAGCGCGTAGGACGCGTCCAGTTCGGCGCGAATCGCCGCCGGGGTGGGGGAATCCGTGGGGGGCGAGTTGGTGGCGGGTGCGACCGCCGCGGGTGGGTCAGGCTGCTCGGGGATCACGGTATTCAATGTCCTCCCGTTCCAGTTTCACCACTAATTAATATTAGGCTGCAACAAAACCGAAAGCACGGCGAAGCCATGCCGGCCGGTGCTTAGCCGACGCGCGCCACCAATCCCAGGCGGTAAGGGCGGACGCGGCGTGTGCTAAAGCGCTTCAAACCTGCCGCCTGCGCCAACTCGCGCAGCTCTTCGAGGGTATAGGCCTGGCGGACGCTGAGGGGGGCGTCATGGCGTGTCAGCCGGCTGGCGGCGAAGCGGCCCAGCAGGTGCACAAAAACGTAAAGCGGCCAGCTCCGCGCCAGATCGTTGACCACCACGGCGCCGCGGCTCAGCCGGGCCATGGCAGCGAGCATCGCCACCGCGGCTTCGCCGCTGAAATGGTGCAGAAACAAGGAGCAGCTCACCAGGTCGAAACTGGCATCCTCGAACGGCGCGCGCAGCACGTCTCCCGCCACCGCGGGCAGCCGGCTGGCTACGCCGCCCGCCGGCCGCAGGTGCGTGGGACTGCGGTCGAGCAGGCAGGGTTCGAGTGCGTAGCCGTCGCTCGCCAGTTGGCGGCGCAGCGCCTCGGTCACCTGGCCGGTGCCCGCGCCCACTTCCAGCCAGCGCAGCCGGCGGCCGCGGGCGCCGTCCAGCGCCTCACGCAGCAGTTCGCCATAGCTGCTCAACCCGCCCCATTTTCGGTTCAGCCACCAGAGATCGTCGAGGCTGGCGCGCACTTCTTCCGGCGTGCCCAGGTCGTCATCGAGCCACTCGCGCGCGGGAATTCGTCGCATAGGCCATTATCGGCGGAGCGGCTCCGGCCTGGCTTGCCGGCGGGCGCGCCGCGCGCGCCGGAAGTAGATCGCAAAATTAAGGCCGCAAACCGCCACCGCCGCCGCCACCAGCAGCGCATAGGGCAGGTTGGGATAGATCCACAACTGCAAATAATGCTGCAGGAAGCTGCCCTGATACGCCGGCTCGCCCAGCCGCCGTTCCAGCGCCTGCTCGGCCAGGGTGAGCGGACAGGGCACCGGCGCGACCTCTATGAATACGCCGTACGCCAGCGAAGCCATATGCAAGCCGGCCAGCAGGCGCCGGCCGCGAGTCAGCAGGCAGCCGAAGGCGACCCACAAAATGAACAGCAGATGTGCGGTCAGGGTCAGGTCGAGCAGCGCGCGGTAGAGGACAGCCATAAAAATACGCGAAAGCTTGCCGTCCGCAGCCGGGTGGAGCGCCTGGAAGTTCAGCGCAGCTTGCGGCTCAATAGCGCCTGGAGGCCTTCAATCTCGGCCCGAAGCTGTTTTACACGCTGATCGGCGGGCGCCGGCGCGAACGGCAGCGGCGATTGCTGCTGCCCATTGCGGCGCGAGCGCAACAGTTTGCGCGCCCCTTCGATGGTGTAGCCCTCGTCATAGAGCAGGTGCTTGACGCGCCGCAGCAGCTCAATTTCCTGGCGCCGGTACAGGCGCTGTCCGGACGCGCTCTTGGCCGGCCGCAGCGAGGGGAATTCGCTTTCCCAGAAACGGAGCACGTAATCTTCCACCCCGACCAGCTTGGCGGCTTCGCCGATGCGGAAGTAGAGCTTATCGGGAATGCTGGGCGCCGCTTTAGGCATGGTGGATAACTCGTTAAAAATGCGGTTCGTACAAGGCCTAGTTTGTCATGGTAGGCGCGCCCCGGCCCGCGGTCAAGCGCGCCGGGCTAGCCGGCGGACGGGCCGCTGGCGCGCACGCGGATGCGCAGCGGCGTGCCGGCAAAGCCGAAAGCGCGGCGGAGCTGGTTTTCCAGAAACCGCTGGTAGGAGAAGTGCAGCGGCTGGGCGCGGCTGGCGAACAGCAGAAAGGTCGGCGGCGCCACTCCCACCTGCGAAAGATAATAAATTTTCAATTTGCGCCCGGCGGGGGCGGAAGCGCGCTGGAAATCGAGCGTGCTGAAGAAGCGGTTCAGCTCGGCGGTGGGGATGCGCCGGCGGCGCGCCCCGGCCACTTCGTCGAGGGCGCGCCAGAGCGCCGGCAGGCCCTTGCCCTCGGCGGCGGAAAGCGTCACCAGCGGCGCGTAGGCCAGGAACTTGCATCGCGACCGCACTTGACGCTCGAATGCAACCCGGGTTTTGCCCGCCTGCCGCGCCAGATCGGATTTGTTGCCCACCAGGATGCACGAACTGCCGCTCTCCACCGCATAGCCGGCGATGGTGGCATCGAGCGCCGTCACGCCTTCCGCCATATCCATCACCAGCAGCGCCACATCCGCCTGCCGCAGATAGCGCCGCGCCATCACCACGCTCAGCTTTTCCGCCAGCAGCCGGGTTTTTCCCTTGCGGCGGATGCCGGCGGTGTCGAGCAGGCGATAGCGCCGCCCCTGGCGTTCCAGTTCGGCATCCACGGTGTCGCGGGTGGTGCCGGGAATCGGGGTCACAATCGAACGTTCCTCCCCCAGCAGCCGGTTCAGCAGCGTGCTTTTACCGACGTTCGGCCGCCCGATAATCGCAATCGCCAGCGGCGCGTCTTCCTCCTCCTCGGCGGAGGGCGGAGCCGCTTCGGCCGCCGCCGCCGCGTCCGCGGCCGGCCCGGGCGCGAGCCTTCCGGCCTCGACCAACGCGTCCAAGACCTCATCCAGGCCGCGTCCCTGCTCGGCGCTGACGGCGAAAATCGGCTGGATGCCGAGCCGATAATAATCGCCCAGATTTTGTTCCTGGCGCAGGTCGTCCAGTTTATTGACCAGCAGCAGCAGCGGCTTGCCGGTGCGGCGCAGCCATTCGGCCAGTTGCAGGTCGGCCGCGCTCAGTTCCGCGCGTCCATCCACCACCAGCAGCACCGCGCGCGCCGGCTCGAGCGCCCGGCGCGCCTGTTCGAGCACCGCCCGCGGCAGCGGCTCGTCGCTTGCCGGCAGGATGCCGCCGGTATCCGCCAGCAGAAAACGCCGGCCGCGCCACTCCGCTTCGCCGTAGAGCCGGTCGCGCGTGATGCCGGGCTCATCGCCCACGATCGCCCGGCGCGAGCGCGTCAGCCGGTTGAATAGCGTAGATTTGCCGACATTGGGACGGCCGAGGATGGCCAGGATGGGCAACGGCGTGGGCACAACTTAGTTTAGAGGACTAGCCGCCTTGCTGGCGGCGGCGCGCCTCGCGCAGCAGGCGCTGCAGCCGGGGACTGAGGCGCACCGGATAATGCGCCGCTTCCACCAGCCGGCGGAAGCGCGCCGGCAATTGCTCCAGTTGCCGGCGGCAGCGGGCCTGCGCCGGCTGCAGCCCGGTCTCTTGCGCCGCGAGCCCCACCCGTTTGCCGCCGCGTAGCATGGGCTGCAGCAGCGGCTCGCCCGCCGCCGGCGCCGGCGCATCCTGCAACTCGACCCAATCGTGGTCGAAGGATGCTCTCCCGCCGCGCGCGGCGCGCATCATCCGGTACACCTGCTTGCGCCCGGGCACCGTGGCCTTATGCGGGCTGAATTTGGCGGGCTGCGCCGGACGCCCCTGGCGCTCGATTTCCACCAGCTTATAAACGCCGCCCAGCGCGGGCGCGTCCTGGGAAGTGATCAGCTCGGTGCCGACGCCATAGGAGTTGATGGGCGCCTGCAGCCGGGTCAGATCTTCGATGCGGTACTCGTTCAGGTCGCCGCTGGCCATGATCTCGATCTCGGGCCGCCCGTGGCGATCGAGCAGCGCCCGCACGCGGCGCGAGAGCTGCAGAAAATTCCCGCTGTCGAGGCGCACCGCCCGCAGCGGACGCCCCAGGCTGGCCGCGCGCTCGGCGCCGCGCAGCGTATCGTAGGTGTCGATCAGCAGGGTGGTGCGCTGCCGGAACACGTCCCAGAAATTCCGGAACGCCACCGCTTCATCGTCGAACGCCAGGGTGTAGGAATGCGCAAAGGTGCCCAGCACCGGGATGCCATACAGGTAGCCGGCTTCCAGGTTGGACGATCCGGCGCAGCCGCCGATGAAGGCGGCGCGCGCGCCGTATAGCCCGGCATAGGGGGTATGAGCGCGGCGGGTGCCAAACTCGATCACCGGACGCCCCGCCGCGGCCTGCGTCATGCGCGCCGCTTTGGTGGCCACGCTGGTCTGGAAATTGATCATGGAAAGCAGAAAGGTTTCCACCAGTTGCGCTTCCAGCAGCGGCGCTTCCACCCGCAGCAGCGGCTCGCCGGCAAAGGCGACGGTGCCCTCCGGCATCGCCCAAAGGTCGCCGCTGAAGCGCAGGTGGCGCAGCCGCTCGAAAAATTCCCGCCCCACGTGCTGAAACATCTCATGGCGGCGGACGTACTCCACTTCCGCCGCGCTGAACGACAGCCGGCCGAGATATTCCAGCACCGGTTCCAGCCCGGCAAAGACCATGTAGGAGCGCACCGGCGGGAGATGCCGGACGAACAATTCAAAGCTGGCGCGAGAATCGGCGATGCCGCGCTTGAGATAGGCCGCCCCCATGGTGAGCTGGTAAAGGTCGGTCAACAGCCCCAGGCCGGATAGTTCGCGGGTGCGCATGCGTCGTTTCCATTATCGTCCGGCGCTCGCCGCGATCTGCAACAAAGGCCGGCCGGTGGCCGGCCTCTAGGTTGAAATCCCCCGTCCTTCCCCCGCCAACTCGGCATACAATTTCTTCAGCGGCGAAATCCTGATCCGCCGCAGCAGGACTCCATGAACCCTCCTTTGGCATCGCAGCCGGCCACTCCGCCTTCGGCTCCGGGGGTGAATGCAGTGGCCGTCACCAAGGCCGCGCCGAGCGGCCGGCAACACCGCTTTTGGCATGCGCTGCTGGTGGTGATCATGCTGGAGGTCGGCCTGCTGCTGCTCATCCTGCCCTGGAGCCGCAACTGGAACAGCAATTTTTGGGCGCTGCGCTGGCCGGCATTGTGGCGATACTGGGTCAACCCCTACCTGCGGGGAGCCATCAGCGGGCTGGGGTTATTGAATCTCTGGTTTGGCACCGAGGAAATCGTGCCCCACGCCGGCGAGACGCGGCATTGAATCCGCCGCGCGATTGCAGATTTGCACGCGAGCGGGACGGCGGTTGACCTGGCGCGCATGCTTCGCTACTACATTACCGACGGCCGACGGCAAGCCAACCGCGCCGGCTGGCTGCTGGAGCGCATGGCCGCGGCGGCTGCCGCCGGTGTGGATTACATACAATTGCGGGAAAAAGATCTGAGCGCGCGCGAGCAATTCGAACTGGCCCGCGCCGCGGTCGAGCGCCTGCGTGCTTTTCCCGCCACCCGGCTGCTGATCAACGACCGCCTCGACGTCGCCCTGGCGGCGGGCGCGCAGGGAGTGCATTTACCCGCCGCCGGATTGGAGTTGGCGGCGGCGCGGCGCCTGGCGCCGCCCGGCTTCCTGCTCGCCCGCAGTTGCCATACCTCGGGCGAAGTCGCCGCCGCCGCCGCCGCCGGAGCGGATTTTGCCGTGCTGGGGCCGATTTTTGCGACCCCTTCCAAACCCGGCGCCGCGCCGCTGGGCTTGCAATGCCTGGCCGAAGCCTGCCGCCTGCCTTTGCCGGTGCTCGCGCTCGGCGGCATCAACGCCGCGCGCGCCGCCGACTGCCTTGCAGCCGGCGCCGCCGGCGTGGCCGCCATTCGCTGGTTTCAGCAAGCAGATTGCGGCTCTCCGGAGGCGAGCGCCGCCGCCTCCGAGCCCAATGCCCACTCCCGCTGACGCCGCGCTAATGCACGCGGTTCATACCCAGATAAAGCCAGATCCCCGCGATCACCACGATCAGCCCGCCGGATAAGGCGGTTAGCGTGCGGACGTAGGGCTGAAGCTTTTTCAGCGTAGAGACCGTATGTTCCTGATCTTGCTGCAGCCCGGCTTCGCCTTCATGCAGATAGAGCTGGTTTTCTTCATGCATGCCGACGACGCCGCGATAGATCAACAGCCCGATCAGCAACGCGGTAAAGACGGCCCAAACAATCAGCAGGCCGAGTAGGAGCGGAGTCATAACCCCTCCTTGCAGGCGCGCTCAGTAGAGCCGAATGAAGTATATCTCAGCCCCCAGGCCGAGTGAAGAGGCGCCGCAAATCCTGCTAACTGTAGTGGATACAGCCGTCTCCGCCAGCCGGTTTGGCGGCGGGGAGCGCCGGCAGGGAGGACGATGAAACGAGCCGGAATCGAGCCGTTCAGGCCGCCCCTTCTTCGGGATTCTCCGGCTGCACTTCCACCTGCAACTGGATGGTGACTTCGGCGTGCAGTTGAGCCGGCACCTGGTATTTGCCCAGGCTCTTGATCGGCTCGGGCAAATGAATGCGGCGGCGGTCGAGATTGAAGCCGCGGCGCTCCAGTTCGGCCGCGACATCCATCGAGGTGACCGAGCCGAACAGGGTGCCCTGCTCTCCGGCGCGGCGCTGGAAGACCAGCGCCTGCGCTTCCAACTGCTGCGCCAGTTCGCGCGCGGAAGTTAATTCCGCCGCCGACTTGCGCGCGGCGGCGGCGCGCATCTGCTCGATATTTTTCAGGTTGGCGGCCGTGGCCTCGATGGCCAGACGATGCGGCAGCAAGTAATTGCGGCCGTAGCCTTCGGCCACCTTGACCAGATCGCCGCGGCGGCCGAGCTTGGGAACGTCCTGTTTGAGTATGACTTCCATAACCATCCTCCCTGGACGCCGGCAGGCGCCCGGCGGGGAATTAAAGCGACGCGGCAAACGGCAGCAGCGCAATGTTGCGCGCCTGCTTGATTGCCCGCGCCAGGTGGCGCTGATGCGGCGCGCAGGTGCCGGTGATGCGGCGGGGAATGATCTTGCCCCGTTCGGCCACAAACTGCTGCAGCAGCCGCGCGTCTTTGTAGTCAATCTTGTCAATCTTCTCGACGCAGAATTTGCAGACTTTTCGGCGGCGAAAGTATTGGCGTTTGCCGCCGCCGGGGGCGGGAGCGGATTTTTTCGGTTCCTTCTGTTCTTCCATGGCGTAGTTCCTCGATCAGATTCAGGCCTGGGGCTCATCCAGCGGGGAGCGCGGTTCGATGGCGGGGGCGGGCATGGCCGGGGGGGCGGCTTCGGCGGCGGGCGCCGGCTTGCGGCGGGCGCGCGCTTCGCGGTGGCGGCGGTCCTGGGCCAGCCGTTTCTCCTGCTCGTCGGTGCGCACGGTGAGGTACTTGATCACCGATTCGGTGACCCGCAGCCGGCGCTCCAGTTCGCGCACCGCCTCCGGGGGCGATTCCAGATCGAACCAGACGTAATCGCCTTCGCGGTAACGGCCGACGGTGTAGGCCAGCCGCTTCTTGCCCAGACGTTCGCTCTGGCGCAGCGTCGCGCCTGCCTGGGTGGCGATATGCTGCAGTCCGGTCACCAGATTGTCGGCCTCTTCCGCCGGCAGGTCGGGACGCAGGATAAACATCACTTCATAGGTACGTGGCATGCTTCATTCCTTTCCCATTCCAGTGGCGCTCTCGGCGCCGTCCTCGCCCGCAAGCGGGGCGTTGTATAAACTCATCGTGCGCGGCAGTCCGTCGCGCAGCAGCATCTCGACGGCATCGCCGGCGCGTTCCAGCATCCGGCTGGCGGCTTCCAGCTCCGCCTTGCGCCAGGGCGAGGTGACGAAGCGGGCGGCGTCGCGGATGGGATGCCCGGGATGTATGCCCAGCCGCAGCCGGGGAAATTCCGGGCCCAGCAGCCCCACCACCGAGCGCAGGCCATTGTGGGTTCCGGCCGAGCCCCGCGCCCGCAGGCGCAGCGTGCCCATGGGCAGATCGAAATCGTCGCACGCCACCAGCAGCCGCTCGCGGGGACAATCGTATTTGGCCAGCAGGCTTTTCACCGCCACTCCACTCAGGTTCATGAAGGTTTCCGGCTTGGCCAGCAGCACCGTCTGGTCCGCCAGCCGGCAGCGCCCGGTCAACGCCTGGCACTCCCGCCGCTCCACCCGCGTTCCGGCGCGCTGCGCCAGTTCGTCCACCAGCAGGAAGCCGCAATTGTGCGGCGTGAAGGCATATTCGATGCCCGGGTTGCCCAGCCCGATGACAATCCAGAGCGAGTCGGGAGCTGCCGGACCGGCCTGGGCGGAATCTGGCATGGCGGGTCGCGCCGGCTATTTCTTCTCCTTCTTGCCTTCGGCCTTCGCCTCGGGCTTGGCTTCCGCCGCTTCCGGCTCGGCCTCTTCCGCCTTGCCTTTGCGGATCACTTCCGGCTCGGCCGGGGCGGCGGCCGCCTCAGCCGCGGCAGGCGCCTCCACCACCTCCTTCACCGCCACCACATGCGCGATCACGCGCTCGGTATCGGTGATAATCTGCAGCCGGTCCTCCAGTTTGAGTTCCCCGATGCGGAAGTTCTGGCCGATGGAGAGGTTGCTGACGTCCACGGTCAGGTGTTCCGGGATGTCGCCCGGCAGGCATTCGATTTCAATTTCGCGGGTGACCAGCTCGAGGATGCCGCCCTGGGTTTTGACTCCGACCGGCTCGCCCTGGGTCACCACCGGCACGCGCACGCGCAGCCTCACATCCAGCGCAATGCGCTTCATATCCACGTGCAGCAGCGCGCCGTGCACCGGCTCCAACTGCCAATCCACGATCATCGCGGCGGCGGTTTCGCCCCCGGCGACCTTGAGATCGAAGATGGTGTTGTGACCGGTATCGGAGTGCAGCACCCGGCTCACCGACTTGGGGTTCAGCGACAGCGATAGCGGCGCCTTGCCGGCGCCGTACAGGGTCGCCGGAATCATGCCGGCGCGGCGGAGCTTGCGCGCCGCGCCTTTGCCTTCGGCGGCGCGGGTTTCGGCTTCCAGCTCCGGCCGGTTAGGGGAGGCGGGGGAAGTGTGTGTGGCCATGATGCGTCTTTCCTCTGCGGGGGCGGCGGCGGGCCGCGCGCCCGGTCGTTAAATAAAGAGCCGGCTGACCGAGCTCTCCTCGTGAATGTTGCGAATGGCGGTCGCCAGCAGCCCGGCGACGCTGAGCACGCGCAGCCGCGGCTCGGCCAGCAGCGCCGGCGAGGGCGGAATGGAGTTGGTGACGACCACCTGCTCCAGCCGGCTGTGGGCAATCCGTTCCAGCGCCGGCCCGCTGAGAACCGCGTGGGTGGCGCAGGCCAGGACCCGCCGCGCGCCGTGCGCCAGCAAGGCTTCGCTGGTTTTCACCAGCGTGCCGGCGGTGTCAATGATGTCGTCCAGGATGACCGCGCTGCGGCCTTTCACGTCGCCGATCACGTTCATCACTTCGCTCTCGTCCATCGCCACCCGGCGCTTGTCCACGATGGCCAGCGCCGAATCCATTTTCTTGGCGAAAAATCGCGCCCGCTCCACTCCGCCCGCGTCCGGAGAGACTACGGTCAGGTCGGGCAGGTTGAGCTTCTGAAAGTGGTCCACCAGCACCGGCGAGGCGAACAGGTGATCCACCGGAATATTGAAAAAACCCTGGATCTGCGGGGTGTGCAGATCGAGCGTCAGCGCCCGGTGCGCCCCCGCGGTGGTCAGCAGGTCGGCCACCAGCTTGGAGGAAATCGGCACCCGCGGCTTGTCTTTGCGGTCCTGGCGGGCATAGCCGTAATAGGGCATCACCGCGGTAATGCGCCGCGCCGAAGCCCGCTTCAGCGCGTCTATCATCAACAACAGCTCCATCAGGTGCGAATCCACCGGATGGCAGGTCGGCTGGACGACGAAGACATCGGCGCCGCGCACGTTTTCGGCGATATGGATGTAATTTTCGCCGTCGCTGAAACGCGTCAGTTGGCGCTGCGACAGCGGCATCTGGAGAAAATCGCAGATTTCCTGCGCCAGGGCTTCATTGGCGCTGCCGCTGAAGACTTTCAGCTTGTCTTCCGTGCTGCGCGCCCGGCGCGGGGCGGCGGCGGGGGATGGAGAAATGGCGCTCATGTTGGCTTGAGATAATCCGCCCAAATCCGTTCCGAATTTTTTACAGCCCTCGAAAACAACTGGCTGGGGCGTTAGGATTCGAACCTAAATTCCATGCTCCAAAGGCATGTGTCCTACCCTTGGACGACGCCCCATTAACTCGCCCCCGGCCGGCTCAGGCGGGCAGCCGCCGTATGCGATGGCGGTACGCTCCCCGTCCAAGCAGCGCGGTCAGCCACAGCGGGCCCCAGCGCTGCTGCCAGCGCCGGCTCCACAGCCGTGCTTGCCGCGCATCGGAGAGCAGCGCAAACTGCGCCGCGCCGCTGCCGCTCAGCCCCGTCCCAAGCACGGGAGCCGCCGCGAAAGCGCGATGGATGGCGCGAAAATCCGGGGAAAGCGGGAAGACGACCTCTGCGAGGTCGTTGGCGATTCCGGCGCGGACTTTCGGCCCGGGTGCGGCGGTCGTCCGCGCCCCCCGGCCGCGGTCCCGCCGAGGGCGGGACACCGGCAAAGCTCGCCATAGCGAGCTACAAAATGCAAGTTTAGCAGAGGTGGCCTCCGGCGTCCACGCCGCCGGATGCGCCGCATCCCAGGCCGCAAACGCGCCCCGGGTCTCGATGCCGGCGGTGCGCGGCAGCGCCAGCACGCAGCTCCAGGCCGGCAGCTCCGGCAGCGGATAGATTTCTTCGCCGCGCCCCAGGCCCACCGCCGTGCCGCCGACCAGGAAATAAGGCACATCCGAGCCCAATTCCGCCGCCAGCCGCCACAGCGTTTCCGCCGTCGGGCGGCGAGGCGCCGCAGCGGCCAGAATTTCCAGGATGGTGGCGGCGTCGCTGGAGCCGCCGCCCAGCCCGGCTTGCAGCGGAATGTGCTTTTCCAGCTCGATCGTGATCCGCCGGCGCAGGCCAAACGCCTCCGCCGCCAGTTCGGCCGCGCGCCAGGCCAGGTTGGCCGCGCCCGGCGGCGCTTGCAGCCACGCCGCCGGCGCGCCCGCCGCCGGCCGGCAGTCCAACGCCACTCCACGCCCGGGCTCCAGCCGCACCCGCAGCCGGTCGGCCAGGCGCAAGGTTTGAAAAATCGTGCGCAGCTCGTGATAGCCGTCCGCGCGCCGACCCAGCACCCGCAGGCCGAGATTGATTTTGGCGTGCGCGCGCGCGCTGAAGGTTTGCATAACGGTTTCCGCTGCTCGATTCTCTCAAAAACCGCGCCATGCCGGCTATCCGGCGCGGCCGCGGCGGGGCCTTGCCCGGGCGCAGCGGCGAGCCGGAGCCGTCACATCCGGCTGATGGCGGACAGCATTGCCGGGCCGCGCGCGGGAAATTTATATAATGAAATTTTCATCGGTAGCGAAAGCCGGCATTCATCATGACGAAAATCCTGCGCGTACACGGCCGCGAAATCCTCGATTCTCGCGGCAATCCCACCATCGAAGCGGAAGTCGAGCTGGAAGGCGGCATTCGCGGCCGCGCCGCCGTGCCCAGCGGCGCCTCCACCGGCGAGCATGAAGCCCTGGAGCTGCGCGATGGCGATAAAAAGCGCTATCTGGGCAAAGGGGTCACTCAGGCGGTCGCGCATGTGAACGGCGAAGTGGCCGCCGCCGTGCGCGGCCTGGAGGCCGGCGATCAGGCAGGGCTGGATGCGCGCCTGCTCGAGCTCGACGGCACCCCCGCCAAGAGCCGCCTGGGAGCGAATGCCATTCTCGCCGTCTCGATGGCCGCCTGCCGCGCCGCCGCCGCCGCCGCCGGGCTGCCGCTTTACGCCTGGCTGCATCGCGTCGCCCGCACCATGAACAACGGCAGCGCGCTGGAATCGGCCACGTTGCTGCCCACCCCCATGATGAACATCCTCAACGGCGGCGCCCATGCCGACAACAACGTGGATTTCCAGGAATTCATGGTCATGCCGGTGGGCGCGCCGAATTTTCGCGAAGCGCTGCGCTGGGGCGTGGAGGTCTTCCACGCCCTCAAGGCCACGCTCAAAAAACGCAGCCTCATTACCGCCGTCGGCGATGAAGGCGGCTTCGCCCCCAGCCTGCGCTCCAACGAGGAAGCGGTCGAAGTCCTGCTCGAAGCCGTGCAGCAGGCCGGCTACCAGCCCGGCAAGCAGATCGCGCTGGCGCTCGATCCCGCCGCCAGTGAGTTTTACCAGGACGGCCAATATGTCTTCAAAAAATCCGACCGCCGCAGCCTGACCGCCGAGCAGATGACCGCATTCTGGGTGGATTGGGCGCGCCAGTATCCCATCGTTTCGCTCGAAGACGGCCTCGCGGAAAACGACTGGAACGGCTGGCAGCACCTCACTCGCGAGCTGAGCGGCCAACTGCAGTTGGTCGGCGACGACATCTTCGTGACCAACATCGAGTATCTGCAGCGCGGCATCGAGCGGCACGTCGCCAACGCCATCCTGATCAAAGTCAACCAGATCGGCAGCGTCAGCGAAACCCTGGCCTGCATCGGTCTGGCGCGCCGCCATGGGTATGCCAGCGTCATCTCGCACCGCTCCGGCGAAACCGAAGATACCTTCATTGCCGATCTGGCCGTCGCCACCGGCGCCGGCCAGATCAAAACCGGTTCGGCCAGCCGCACCGACCGCATCGCCAAATACAACCAGCTTTTGCGCATTGAGGAAGAGCTGGGCAGCGCGGCCCGCTACCTGGGCGGCGCGGCGCTAGCCGGCCGGCGCGCCGCCGGCGCCGCATAAGACGCAACGCCGGCTGCCCCCGATGGCCGGCGCCCAACCATTTATGCCCCCAATCGTGCTTGTCATCCTCGACGGCTGGGGCGAGGCCCCCGCCGGCCCCGCGAACGCCATCTCGCTCGCCCGCAAACCCGTTTATGACCGCCTGCTGCGGGAATTTCCCCATACCCGCATCGCCACCTCCGGCCCGGCCGTCGGCCTGCCCGAGGGGCAGATGGGCAATAGCGAGGTTGGACACCTGAATATCGGCGCCGGGCGAGTGGTTTTGATGGACGTCACCCGCATTGACCGCGCCATCGCCGGCGGCGAACTGGGCCGCAACCCCGTCGTTGCCGCCGCATTCGAGCAGGCCCGCCGCGGCTGCCTGCATCTCATCGGCCTGGTTTCCGACGGCGGCGTGCATTCCCATCTCAACCACTTGGAAGCCCTGCTCGAACTGGCCCGCCAGGCCGGCCTGGAACGCATCCTGGTGCACGCCTTCACCGATGGGCGCGATACCATGCCCCACTCCGGCCGCGATTATCTCGCCCGGCTCGAACAGAAATTGCGCGCGCTGGGCGCCGGCAAAATCGCCACCGTCAGCGGCCGCTATTACGCCATGGATCGCGACCGGCGCTGGGAACGCATCCAGCTCGCGACCGATGCCCTGGTGCACGGCGCCGGACCGCGCGCCGCCAACGCCGCCGCCGCCCTCGCTGCCAGCTACGAGCGCGGCGTCACCGACGAGTTTGTCATCCCCGTTGTGCTCGAAAATCAGGGCAAGCCGGTGGGCGTCATCCAGCCGGGCGACGTTTGCATCAATTTCAATTTCCGCGCCGACCGCGCCCGCCAGATCACGCGCGCGCTCACCCGGGCCGGCGAAGCCGATGCCGCGCTGGAAGCCGCCATCCCCGCCGCCACCATGCCCGCCGGCCTCCATTACGTTTGCATGACGCGCTATGACAAGACCTTTGGCCTGCCGGTGATCATCGCGCCTGAAAACCTGCAGCAGATTCTGGCGCAGGTCCTGGCGGAGCGCGGCTTGCGCAATCTGCGCGTCGCCGAAACGGAAAAATACGCCCACGTCACTTATTTCTTCAACGGCGGCACGGAAGCGCCGTTTCCCGGCGAAGAACGCATCCTGGTGCCTTCGCCTAAGGTTCCCACCTACGACCTCAAGCCGGAAATGTCCGCCGCCGGCATCGCCGCCCGGGTGGCGGACGCGATCGAGCACGGCCCCTTCGACCTCATCGTGGTCAACTTCGCCAATGCCGATATGGTCGGCCATTCCGGCAAGATCGAGCCGACGGTGCGCGCGGTCGAGGCGGTGGACGCCGGCTTAAGCGATATCTATGCCGCGCTTCGGCGGAAGGGCGGCGAGATGCTGATTACCGCCGATCATGGCAATGCCGAGCAGATGGTGGACCCGGCCACCGGCGGCCCTCATACCGCCCATACCACCAACCCCGTGCCGCTGATCCTGGTCTCGGAAGAGCGCAAACACTGGCGGCTCAGCCCGCAAGGCGCCCTGCGCGACCTGGCGCCCACGATTCTCGGGCTGCTGCAGCTTCCCGAGCCGCCCCAGATGACCGGCCTCAGCCTCGCCCAGCCGCCCCCAGCCGCCAAGGTCGAATAAATCGCCGGCCAAGCTTTGCCTGGAGCGGCCGGAAAGCAAGCTCGCGCCGGCATGCAGCCGCCAGCGGTTCCAGCCAACCAGCAAATAGATCGAAGTTGATGGCGGCGAAGACTGGACGGGAGAACTACAGCAGCCACGCCGCCAGGCCGCGCGGCGGCGGGGAAGAAAATTAGAAAAAGCGCGGCAATCCAGCCCGTACATCTGTCATGCGATGCCTGAATGCCGGCCTGGCCGTTCCCGGCCGCCTGCCGGCGCTTATACCCGCGTTACGTCGGCTGCCTGCAGTCCCTTGGGGCCTTCTTTGATTTCGTATTCGACGGTGTCCCCTTCGTTCAACGTGCGATAACCGCTCTCTTGGATGGCGGAATAATGCACGAAAACGTCTTCTCCGGTAGTGCGCTGGATGAACCCATACCCTTTCGCGCCGTTAAACCATTTCACTTTGCCTGTTTCTCTCACAACCGAACTCCTTTTCCTCCCGGCAACCTGCACTGACCCCAGATGGAACTCATCCGCCAGTTAATAGGTCATGCACGGCGGGAATATATACGAAGCCGTATAGCAAAGGCAAGTGGCAAATATTGGCATGCGCGCAATGGAGAGATAATGGCGCAGGGCAGGATTTTATCGTCCGCAGCCATTCGTCTGATCTTTTAAGTTATTGAAAATCAAGAATTAATTCGCGGCCTGGCCAACCGGCGCGGGGCGCGCCACGGCCGGGGCGGCCGGGCTTACATGCCTAAAAATTGTGTGTACAGCCTGCGCGCCAGCACCGGATCGCTGGTGCCATGGATGATGGCTCGCCCATCGGGAAAGATCGTGAACTCGATGCCTGGCAGCGCGGTTTCTTCGCGCGGCCAGAACTTCAGCAGATAAGGCGTGGATTGCAGCCGCCCGCAGGCGGATAGTTGCCGGTTCAACCAACTCAAATCCAGCGTCCGGCCGGGAGCGCGAATCTGCACCGCATTGCGCCCGCAGAGCGCCCTCGCCTGGGAATGCGATTCGCCCCGCAGCCAAACATAATTCCCCTGGCAGGCCGGGCAATCCGGCCGGCGCGCCGGCGCCGGCAGTTCGCGCGTCTGGTTGTGCCAGAGATCGGCGGTGATGACGCTGGCGCGCAGCGCCGAAGTTTCCCCCAGCAGCAGCTTGACCGCTTCGCTGACCTGCTGGCCCGCCACCCAGCGCGCCGCCCAGGCCAGCACGCCGGTCTGATCGCAGGTTTCGCCCGCTTCCGGCGGCGCCGGGCCGAGCAGGCATTGCAGGCAAGCGGTCTCGCCCGCGCGAATGGTAAAACTGATGCCGTAGGCGCCCGCCACCGCGCCGTAGATCCAATTCCATCCTTGCGCCAGCGCGTAGTCGTTGATCAGGTAGCGGGTCTCGAAATTATCGGTGCCGTCGAGCAGCAGCCCGGGGGCAGCCAGCCGGCCGGCAATGTTTTCCGGCAGCAGGTCGTCCACCACCGCTTCGATTTCGATTTCGGAGTTGATCCGCAGCAGGTGCTCGCGCGCGGCTACTGCCTTGGGCCGGTGCGCCGCCGCGTCGGCTTCTTCATAGAGCGCCTGGCGCTGCAGATTACTCAGCTCGACCTCGTCGCGGTCTATCAGCGTCAGGCGCCCGATGCCCGCCCGCGCCAGCAATTCCGCCTGCGCGCTGCCCAGCGCTCCGCAGCCGATGATGGTGGCGTGCGCCTCCCGCAGCCGCCGCTGGCCGGCTTCGCCGATCGCCGCATAACGAATCTGGCGTGAATAGCGGTCGTGGAATGCGGAACTCATCGCTTCGATCCGGGCCGATGCGCCCCGGGCGTTTAATCCAAAAAATCCAGCTTCGGGCGGGCCGGCACCAGGCCGCGCTCAAAACCCAGGGTGAGCAGCCGCTCGATGGCCTCGCGATCGTCGGCGCCGTAGCCGAGCGTGCGCTCGTTGACGTACATGGCGACGAACCGGTCCGCAAGCGCCGGTTCCATATCGCGCGCGAACTGCAGCGCGTAGGCCAGCGCCTGCTCGCGGTGATCGAGGCCGTATTGGATGGATTCCTTCAGCAGTGTCGAAAGCTGGCCCGCCAGCGCCGGCTCCAGATCGCGCCGAATGGCATTGCCGCCGAGCGGCAGCGGCAGCCCGGTCTGCTCCAGCCACCATTTGCCCAGGTCGAGGACCTTGTGCAGGCCGGCGCGGGAATAAGTGAGCTGCCCTTCATGGATCAGCACTCCCGCCTCGGCCTCGCCCGCCGCGATCGCGGGGATGATCTGGTCGAAGGGGACGACGCGAGTCTTGCATTCCGGCGCAAACAGCTTGAGCACCAGCGCCGAGGTGGTCAGCTCGCCGGCAATGGCGATGGTCTGCTTTTTGACCTCCTCCTGCCCCAGCGGACGCGAGGCCACGATCATCGGCCCATAAGCGTAGCCGACGCTGCCGCCATGCGCCAGCAGGCGGTAGCGGTCCTGCAGCCGCGGATACGCATGAAAACTGATCGCGGTGACCTCGTACTCGCCTGCCATGGCCTTGCGGTTCAGTGTTTCGATATCGGAAAGAACGTGTTCCAGCCGCAGGCCGGGCGTGCGCAGCTTGTTGGTCGCCAGCGCATAAAACATGAAAGCATCGTCGGAATCCGGGCTGTGCGCGAGGCGGATGAGGCGCGGCGCTTCCGCTGCGCTGGCTGATTTTTTGGCGCTCATAAACTCTCTAGCCGTCTTATGCCGGGGTCGGGCGGATGCGGGCCAGGGGGCTGCCTTCCCGGATGAAGTTAACGATGCGGAACTGCTTGAGCACCCGAGCCGAGGGCCGCACCTGCCCGGGCCGGTACCTTACAACCTACCATGAACGCACCACCCGTGCCGCCGGCAGCGGCCCGGCCGGCGCGGCGTTGCGCTCGCTAATGGCCGGCTTCCACCCGGTTTTCCAATTGCCCGATCCCGGCAATCGTCACGGTCACCCGGTCGCCTGCCGCCAGCTTCCCTACCCCGGCGGGCGTGCCGGTTGCAATCAGGTCGCCCGGCTCCAGCGTCATCACCGCCGAAATCGCCGCCAGCAGCCGGTCGAGGGGAAACAGCCAGTCGGCGGTGTTGCCCTGCTGGCGTAACTGGTCGTTGACCCGGGTCTCCAGCCGCAGCCCGTGCCAGGGGCGGGCCGCATCCCACTCCGGCGGCGCCGGCTCCGGCCCCGGCCAGCCGCGGGAAAAGTCCTCGATATACGGCCCGAAGGGGCAGAACGTATCAAACCCTTTGGCCCGCGTCCACTGGCCGTCACTCCGCTGCAGGTCGCGCGCGGTAACGTCGTTCAGGCAGGTGAAGCCGAAGAGGTAAGGGCGCGGATCTTCGCCGGCGCGGAAGCCGCGGCAGCGCCGCCCGATCACCGCCGCCAGCTCGCCTTCGTGCTCGACCTGTTGTGACAGCGGCGGCAACTGGATGGCGCCGAGCGGCGCCAGCACCGCCGAAGGCGGCTTCAGGAACAGCAGCGGTTCCTGCGGCGGCGGGTTGCCCAGTTCCTTGGCGTGTTCGGCGTAATTGCGGCCGACGCCGACGATTTTGCCGGGCTTCGAGGGGGGCAGCAGATCCAGCCCTTCCAGCGGCAGGCGCTCGGCGGTGACGTGGTGGCCGGCTTCGAACGGCGAGCCGGAACAGATCTTCACGACCCCGTCCGGCTGCGCCACCCCCCATCCAACCTCACCCGATTGACAAAAGCGTAGCCACTTCATCGCGTCTCCCTTCGAGATCCGGCAGCGGCTGCGCGCCCGTTACGCCGGGTCAGGGCTGGGGCACGGGCCCGGGAAGCGGGGTGATGGTGTGGGTCGCCACGTAACGCTTGTAATCGCGATAGCGGATAACCAACTGCACCGGCACTCCGGCGCCGTAGGGCAGCGTGCCCTTGCTCTCGGTGAATACCGGGAACCAGTAACGATTATCCACCGGCTGGTAATAAGTCACGAAGGGTAAAAACACGTTGGTCGGATGGCCGTGCTTGTCGTACACGTTGGGCACGTCCTGCCCCGTCGCCTTCACGATCTGCATTGAAACATCGTCCACCCAGACGTGGCCTTGAAAATAGTGCCGGCCTTTCTTGATCTGCTTGGGCGTAATGGCGAACTCGTAGGCGGTGAGCTGGTCGAGTTTGAAGTGGCCGATGTAATGGATGTTGTATTCCGCAATCTGGCTGATGTTCAGATTGTAGGCATCCATGTCGAAAAAGTCGTGGATATCCTGCTCGGAAACCCCCACCTGCCGCAGCGTGGGTTGCGGACACCAGGTGCAGACGATATTGCGCACGCCGCTGTCGTTGAACAGGATGTCGTTCTTCTGCTTGTAGCTGCCGACCACGTTGCCGTCGGTGTCCAGTTCATCCAGATCGATGGATTCCTTGTAGGTATAGCTGTGGCGCAGCAGTTGGCGAATGTATTTTTCCTTGGCGATGAAGGTTTGCTGGATGATTGCGATGCGCGCCGGGGTCGGGTCCGGCAGGCGCGGCGCGGCCGAATGCGCGGGCGCAGCCTGCGCGGGCGAGGCCGAATTCACGATGCGGTAGGATTGCGCCGGCAGCGGCGCGGCTGCCAGGCTCAGCCCGGCAGCGATCGGGATCGCCAACCAGAGCGCGGGCAGGCGCCGGTACAGTGATGAAAATCTCATGTGCTCTGAGGAACGCGGGCGGAGTTCGAACTTGCTTATATTGTAGTCGAGTGCCGGCGGGCGTGGCCGGATGGCGGTTGGGAGTATGATCGCAACATGCATCGTAAATTGCCGTCCGCGATCGTCCGTTTTGCCCTGCTGGCCCTCGTCGCCGTCCTGCCCGCCTATGCCTTCAAGCGAATCCACTATATCCGGCCCGTGGTGGCGAAATTTCCCGCCTCGGGTATTCATACCGTCGTCATACAGAATCTGGACGGGCCGGTCACGCTGAGCACCGAGGCCACTTCCAGCGTCAAAGTGGAGGCGCTCATCCATGCCGGCGGCATGGACGAAACTTTCGCCCGCACCCTCTCTCATCAACTGCAGTTGCAGCCCCGCCTGGTGGGCCAGCAGCTCCGCATCGTCGCCCATTATCCGGTCATGCAATTTCATGACTACGGCTATCCCTATATCCGCACCATGTTTCATTTTTTCCACGGCACCGATACCAACCGCTATGAACACCAGACGGTGCATGTGCGCAAGCTGGGCAGCGGCCAGAGCATCGAGTTATGGGCCGAGATCCGCGTCACCGCTCCGCCCACGGTGGCGGTTTACGTGCGCAATATCTATGGCGATGTCGAAACCCGCGGCAACGGTCCGGCCGGCAATGGCCTGTTGGACGCCTTCACCTCCGCCGGCGACATCGTCGTCAACAATCCGCGCTGGGCGCGGCTCAAACTCCAGAGCGACTATGGCGCGGTGAAGTTCCCGCGCGGCCTGGGCGTGGCGGAAGATATCCACCTGAAAACCCATTTTGGCGGCGCTTATCTGTTCCTTTCCCCCGGCGCCTCGGGCCAGATCATCGCCCGCAAAAACCTGGGATTCCTGCATAATTCCTTCACCCACTCGCATTTCACCCGCCAGGGCGGCAACTATATTCTTGCCTTGGGCGATGGCCACGGCCCCGTCGTGCATGTGGATATGAAGGTCGGCAGCCTCCATCTGGAGCCGCAGCCCAACTAGTCCGGCGCCATCCGGGCGGGCATTCTGGCTCCGGTTCGCCTGCACGCGGCAAACGAGGCAACTTCCATGTTTTTCTTACGGCGAGGCATGGCCCTGCTGGCGGCGCTCGCATGGTTGCTTCCCCCGGCGCGTCCGGCGCCGGGGGCGGCAAACCGTTTTCTGGCGCATATACCCGCCGCGATTGCCCGCCAGGCCGAGCGCGATTCCGTCAACTGGCAATTGCTCCGCGATTACGGCTCGCTCTATGTGGCCCGCGGCGTGCGCCTGCCGCCGCGGCTGGTGTTTCGCACCGCCGCCGAAGCCGCCCGCTGGCAGGCTTCGGCGCCGCAGGCCGCGCGCCGCTGGGGCGGCATGGCCGTCAGGCTGCAGCCGCGCGCGCTCGCGGCGCTTGCCCAGGCCCGCCGCC
>JAJYIU010000046.1 GCA_021789895.1 Acidobacteriota bacterium
GCTGACTTGTAGTGGCTACGGGTATGATGATGCTGCAGTCCCGGGAGCTCGCACCATGCGCTTCAGTCCCCGCCTCGTTCCGGCCATCGCGGCCCTGGCGCTGGCCGCGGCGGCCGCGCCGCCCGCCGCGCCGGCCCCCGCCGCGCCGGCCCAATATCGTCACTTCCGGCTCACCGTTTATATTCCGGTCCAGGTGGTGCAGCGCATGGCCCGCCATCCCGCCTGGATGCGCTCAAGCTGGCGCGCGATCAGCCGCAATCTGCCGGTCAACCAGGTCTTCATCGAATCTTTTCGCGGCGGGCGCCTCGCTACCGGAGCGCAATTGGAGGCGGTCAAGCGTTTTTTTCTCGCCCGCGGCGTGGCCGCCGCCGGGGGCATCGCCTTTGCCGGGCCCGGCGGCCATGGCCAGTTTCGCTCGCTCTGCTATACCTGCCCGCGCGACCGCGCCCTGGTCGCCCGCGTTTCCGCCCTGACCGCGCGCCATTTCGATCAGATCATCCTCGACGACTTCTTCTTCGACAACTCCAAAACCGCGCGCGATATCCAAGCCCGGGGCGACCGCGCCTGGCCGCCGTTCCGCCTGCAGTTGATGGATGAAGTCTCGCGCGACCTGGTGCTGGCGCCCGCCCGCGCCGCCAATCCCCGCGTCCGGGTGATTATCAAATTCCCCAACTGGTATCCATCCTTTCCCGGCCTGGGCTACGACCTCGAGCGCGAGCCGCGGCTGTACGGCGAAATCTGGACCGGCGATGAAACCCGCGATCCATTCATTACCGATCAGCAATTGCAGCCGTACGAAAGTTACGAGATCTTCCGCTACTTCGAAAACGCCGCGCCCGGCCACAACGGCGGCGGCTGGGTGGACCCCTACGACATACGCTACTTCGACCGCTATCCCGAGCAGCTTTGGGATACGCTGCTGGCCAAGGCGCCGGCGCTGAACCTGTTCCAGTACACCGACCTGCTGCGCGCCGCCCGGCCAGGCCATCGCGCCGCCTGGGCCGGCCTGCCGACCAGCTTCAACTGGAACGCCATGCTGCGCGCCGCCCATCTGCGCCCCGGCCAGGCGCCCACGCTCGCCGACGCAGACGCTTACGCCCTGGGCAAGCTGGACCGCCTGCTAGGCGATCTGGGCCGTCCGCTGGGCCTGGCCGCCTACCGCCCGTATCAATCCACGGGAGAAGACTTCCTGCGCGACAACTTCGGCATGCTGGGCTTGCCGATTGAAATGTCGCCGCGGCTGGCGCGCGCGCCGCTGCTGCTGCTGACCCGCACCGCGCGTTACGACCCCCAAATCGTACAGCGCATTGCGCGCCGGCTGCAGGCCGGCGAGACCGTGTGCATCACCACCGGGTTATTGCGCGCGCTGCAGGACCATGGCTTCGACCGGATCAGCGACATTCGCGTCAGCCCGCACGCGCTGGCGGTGGATTCGTTTCGCGCCGGCTTTGGCGCCGGCGCCAGCCGCTTGCTGCAGCGCCTGCCGGCGCCGATTCTCTTTCCCCAAGTCCGCTTCGACACCAATGAAGACTGGGCCGTGGTGCGCGGCATGGCCGGCGGACGCAGCGCCCCGCTGCTCACCACCGACCGCTACGGCGCCGGCACGCTGATGGTCTGGACCATGCCGGAAAACCTCAACGACCTCTACCGGCTGCCGGCGCCGGTGCTGGACGCCATCCGCGGTTACCTCACCCGCTCGCTCCCCGTGCGCCTCTTCGGCCCCGCCGAGGTCAGCCTGTTTGCGTACGACAATGGCGCGTTCGTGCTGCAATCGTTCCGCGACCGCCCGGCGACGGTGCAAATCGAAGGCGGATTTCCGCGCATCGAAAACCTGCGCACCCACCAGTGGGCAGCGGGCGCGCGGCAGCCCTCATTCCCAGGGCCAAGCCGCGGACCGCGCTACCGCTTCACTTTACAGATCGAGCCGCACAGCTATCTCGCGTTTCGAGTGCGTGCCGCCGCCCCGGGCCCGCAGGCAAGCCATTAAGCGCGGCCAACGCTCTTCATGCGGCGACAGAAGTTCTCATTCCATTACTTTCGTCTAAGCGATTGCTCTTATAGCCTTTCTCCTGCGGCTGGCAATAATGAATACTTTTCCGCCCCGGCAGGAAGAGTTGCGCCTATCCCTCAGCGAAATCGCGCCGCAGCCAGGCAGCTTCGCGAAACGGCTGGCGCGGGTGCTGCCCGCGCTGGCAGTGATTTGTTTTTCCGCCGCCGCCCAGCCCGCCGCCGCCCAGTCCATCGCCCCAACCGCCGGCGCTCCGGCGCCGTTTATCGAATACAGGGCCGGCGGCGCGGGCGTACGCACCAACGGGCATCTGCTGGGCCCCAACTTCAATTTCGGCACGGTGGCCGCGGAAGCGACCGGCCGGCGGGCGGTGCTGCTCGCCGGCCGGGGCCGGTATGTTTCCTTTACCCTGACCGCGCCGGCGAACGGCATGACGCTGCACTACGCCATTCCGGACGCCCCCGCCGGCGGCGGCCTGACCGAACCGCTCAGCCTCTACATCAACGATCGCTTCGTCACTTCGCTCCGCCTGACCTCGAAATACAGTTGGCTGTACGGGCCGTACAGTTTTCGCAAGCAGCCGGCGCTCGGCATGCCCGGCTTCAATCCGCCGCACGATTTTTATAACGATGCGCGCTATCTCTTCCCCGCCCTGCTGCCCGCGGGCACGGTGGTGAAACTGCAGGTGGACGCCGGCGACGACGCCCCCTGGTACGCGATCAACACCGCCGATTTCGAGCCGGTGCCGCCGCCGCTCGCGGCTCCCTCGCAGGCCATTGACGTCACCGCCTGGCCTTACCAGGCCGACAATAGCGGCGTCCGCGACTCGACCGCGGCGATCCAGGCTGCGATTTACGCCGGGGAAAACTCCGGCCAGACCGTCTTCCTGCCCGCCGGCGTCTATAGCATTCACGGCCCGCTCGCCGTGGATCGAGTCTCGATCGAGGGCGCCGGGGAATGGTACACCGTGCTGACCGGCGTCTCGGTGGAGTTTGCCGGCCATATTTCGCCCCCCAGCACGGATGTCCACATCTCCCACCTGGCGCTTTTCGGCAACGTCGGCGTACGCCGCAATCAGGACGGCACGGTCAACGGCTTCGACGGCGGCTTCAGCGACTCCAGCATTTCGCATGTCTGGATCCAGAACGAAAAATGCGGCCTCTGGATCGTCGGCCCGTCCACCCACCTCGTGCTGAGCCGGCTGCGCATCCTGGATCTGAAAGCGGATGGCATCAATTTCGACGCCGCCTACGGCGGGGTCACGCACTCGTCGGTGCAGGACAGTTTTTTGCGCAATACCCAGGACGACGGCATCGCGCTCTGGTCGCTGCATGCCGCCGACAGCGACGATGCGATCATGCAAAATACCGTGGACTCGCCCGGCCTGGCCAACAACGTCGCGGTCTATGGCGGGGGCAGCGGCGTGGTCATCAGCGGCAACCTGCTGCAGGATACCGTCACCCGCGGCGGCGGCATACATGTGGGGCAGCGCTTCGGCGCCGTGCCCATGTCCGGCGTCCTGACCATCTCCCACAACCGCTTGAACCGCGACGGCCAGTTCGATCCCGGCTTTTTCTTCGGCATCGGCGCCATCTGGTTCTGGCCGCAGCAGGGCGGCCTCGATTCCGGCATACAGCTCAGCGACAATCTCGTCCAGAACAGCCCGGAATCGGCCATCCAATTCCTCGGCTCCGGCGGCATCGAACATCTCAGCATCACCGACACGGTGATTGCCAAGGCCGGCACTTTTGCCTTTGCCCAGCAAGGCGCCGGCTGGGCCTATATTGCCGGCGCCGCCGCCAGCGGCCTGGGCGCGGCCGGCGTGTTCAACCGCGGCTGCGATTCCGGCTTCATGCTGGCTGACGGCGGGGGCAACACCGGCTGGAATTCGACCACCTGCGCCTATCCCGCGGCCGCGCCGCTCTGGATCTACCCCGACGTGCTGACCTTCCAGCACGCGGCCCTGGGCCAGCCTTCCCCGCCGCTGCGCATCGCCGTCATCAACAAGCAATACAAAATCGCGCGCCTGGGAACGATTGCCGCCGGCTTCGGCTTCGCCGTCACGCCCGATCCCGCTTACCCCTGCGGCCGGTATCTGGCGCCGGCGCGCTTCGGCGGCGGCCCTCAATCCGGATGGTGCCTGGTGGATGTGACCTTCACTCCCTACGCCCCCGGCATCACCGCCGGCGCGCTCAGGATTCCAAGCGACTCGCCCGGCAGCCCCGCATCCGTGCTGTTGGTGGGCAGCAGCGGCGATGACAACACCCTCAATCTTCCGCCCGAGTTGACGCCGTCCGGCCTGGCTTTCGGCGAGGTGGGGACCGGCCATCAGTCGGCGCCTCAAACCGTCGTTCTGACCAACCCGGCGGGCGCCGCGCCTCTGGCCATCGCCTCAATCGCGGCCAGTTCCGGCTATGCGCAAACCAACACCTGCGATCACGCCCTCGCCGGCGGCGAATCCTGCACGATTTCGGTGACCTTCACTCCCGCCGGTGGCGGCCGCCAGGCCGGCACGCTCGCGATTGCTTTCGACAATGCCGCCTACCCGTTGACCGCGCCGCTTTCCGGCACGGGAGTTTTACCGCTTCGTCCGCAACTTTGCGCGGCGCAGTTCACGGCGGCCGATGAACGCCTGCGCCAAATTCCGGCGCCGCGTTTGCCCGCCTTTGCCCAATGCCCCGGGCTTATGCCAAAATGACAGCTACTATCGAAAGCAGTTTCGTCGCCAGCTTTCGACCCGGGGATCCCCACTCATGACCAAGCGCAACGGCAAAGCTTCCAAACGCGCCCTGGTAACCACCCGCCGCCAGATGCTGGGCGGACTGCTGGCCGCATCCGGCGCGGGTTTGGCGCTGCCGGCCGCGGCGGCGGCACATGAGCTTGCGGCCCCGGCGGCCGCTACGGCCACGCCGCCAGCCTCCGTTGCGCCCGCCCCGGCCTCCTATCTCGATCCGCACCAGCGCGCCACGCTGGAGGCGATGAGCCTGCGCATCCTGCCCGGAACCGATGCCGCGGAAACCGTGGCTTTCATTGACCGTCTATTGAGCGTGATTCCCGAAGACCAGGCGCAATATTTTGCCACCGGCGACAGCGACCCCCAGGGCACGGTTTCGGTGCCGGCTCCGGCCCGGCAGAACCTGCTCGATGCGCTCGGCGCCTTCGAAGCGGTGTCGCGCCGCCAGCATGGACTGCCGTTTAAAGATTTGAGCGAAGCCCGCCAGATCGCCATCCTGCAGGCGGCGTCGCAGGCGCCCGCGCCGGCGCCCGCCACCGCCAATACGGGCGAAGAGCCGATGCGGCGGGTCACGATGTACGACCATTTCCTGCACTTGAAGAACTGGATTGCCGGCTCTTATTTTTCTTCCGAAGCCGGCACCCGCGCCCTGGGCTGGAACGGCATGGTCTATTTCCCCAGCTTTCCCGGATGCCCCCACGGCGGGCACTGATTTTCGCTTAAATTAGTTTTACCGGCTCGATCAAAACGGGCGGCGGGGCGAAGCGCCAATGACGCTCCGCCCCGCCTTCCGGTTTTAAAAGATCCACTTCAACGCCAGTTGCATGATGCGCGGGTCGTGCGCATCGGTGGCGCGCATAAACGCGCTGTCGCCCAGCGCGTGATCAACGTGCCAGAAATTGGTGGTGTTGAGAGTATTAAAAGTTTCCCAGCGGAATTGAATGGTTTGCCGCTCGGTGATGCGGAAGCTCTTGAACAGCCCCATATTGAAGTTGACCAGGCTGGGCTGATAGAGCGTGTTGCGGCCGTTATTGCCGAAGGTCAGGCCCACCGGCACCGCAAAGGCCGCGGGATTGTAATAAAGCTGGCTGGCGGGAAACGGCGCGGGGGTCGCAGGCGGGCCGAAGGGATTTCCCACCAGGTCCACGAACGAGCCGGTGCCGGTGGAGTTGGCCACGCCGGCGGTATCGCCGGGGCTGGTGCCATTGGTCACCGTGAACGGGTTCCCGGTGTAGGCGGATGCGATGCCCGACCATTCCCAGCCGCCCAGCCAACGGTTGTGGCCGAAAAACGGCAGCGGATACACCCAGCTTACGGTCAGGTTCTGGCGCTGGTCGAAATTCGAATTCGAGTACATAGCGTGCAGATTGTAGGCGTTGACGTAGCTGGTGTCGTAGCGGTCGGAGGAATCGTCGAGCGCATGGCCCCAGGTGTAGGCGCCGCTCAGGTAGAGGCTGCCGATATTGCCGCGGATGGTCGCCTGCAGCGCGTTGTAGTTCGAGTTGGCGCCCATCGGCAGCATTTGAATGCTGCCAAAGCCGATGAAGGGAGCGTAGAGCGGAGCGTCCCCGCCGTTGCAGGCGACAAATTCGTTCACCTGCCATTGGGACGCCGTGCCCAGCAGCGAGCGCGGCGGCGGCGTTCCCGACACGAGGAAGGGATTGGCCGGGTCGCTGCAGTTGATCGGCTGCCCCGCCAGCGTTCCGCCCGGGCCATAGGGCGTGCCCGCCAGGCTGGAGACCGGGTGGATCTGGTTCAGATCCGAGTTTTGCGTTAAATGCGTTCCCTTGCTCCCGACATAGGCGATTTGCGCCACCAGGCCGTGGAGGAACTGGTGCTGTATATTCATATTCCACTGCTGGGTCATCGGCCAGACCCCTCGTTCCGGCACCGCGCCGATGCCGAGCGGGAAATTGGCTCCCGACGAGGAGCCCACGCTGCCGTAGCCGACAATGTTGCTGACGGTGGGGCTGAGCTGCAGCGGTGGGTTGCGCATGTTGTCCACGACTTCGTTGCTGTTGGTGTGTTCGTAGAAGATGCCGTAGCCGCCGCGGAACGCAGTCCGGCCATTGCCGGTCGGGTCCCAGGAAAAACCGAGGCGCGGGGCCCAGTTCCAGAGATGGTTTTGATTGCAGCTCGGCGGCTGGCCGTTCACGCCGCAATTGACCAGGCCGTTATACAAATTGCCGCTGACGATTCCGGTGGCGGGGTCAATGGCGGTCGCGCCCGCCACGTAATGCGAAGGCTCGAAATTGTAGAGCAGGTTTCTGGCGTCAAAATACCCGCCTAACAGGTCCAGCTGCATCCCCAAGTTGACCGTCAGCCGCGGCGTGGCGTGCCAATCGTCCTGCAGGAAGACGTCGCCGGTTTTGTAGCGGTCGTAGTACTTCGGCTGCACGTTCACCTGGTTGAAGCTGTTGATCCGCCCGGTGAACATGTCGGCCAGCGCGTTGCCGGTGGAGATGGGCGAGCCGGTATTGAAAAACAGGAAGCCCTGCATGTCCCCGCCCTGCATCTCGTTCTTCTGCGCCGCGTCGAGTTCGCCGCCGAAGGTCAGGTTATGGGCGCCGGAGATCAGGTTCATCTGGTCGCGGTAGGTGTAGGTGGGGTTGGAGTTGAACCAGGGCTCGTCGCCGGTGTCTTCGCCGAAGTTGTTTTGCGGGTTGCAGCACAGCGCAATGCCCGGCAGGACGCCCTTGTACCCGTTCTTGAAAATCCCCTGCATGGTGAAGCTGGAGGGCCGCGCGATCGGCCCGGTGTTGGTCAGCGCGATGTGGTCGGTGGTGTAGCCGGCGACGAACTCGTTGGTCAACGTGGGCGAGATCGTGGTGGTCAAGTGCGCCACCATCGCCACCCCCGGTCCCTTGAAGTTGGTGCCTACGGTGGGGAAATTCGCCCACGACCAGAGCGTCGGCGCGACCGTGGTGTTCCAGGAATCGTGAATGAAGGTAAAAAACACATGCCAGTTCTGTCCCAGGTTCTGGTCAATGCGGAACAGGCTCTCGTACCAGTTGGTGGGGTAGGAGGGGCTGCTGACGAAAAAGGAGTTGGCGCCCGAGCCGTTATTGGGCGGCGGAATCAGCGGCAGCAGCGCGGCGGCGTTGGGATCGATCGGCACCATGTTGCCGGGAAAGGCCGTTCCGGTGCTTGGGTCGATGGGGCAATTCTTCCCCGGGCAGACATCGCTGAAGTTGCCCGCCCGCTCCGCCAGCGACGGCACCTGGATGTTGAAAGCGGTGGGCGCTTTCGACCGCCGCCACTCCGACGACCAGAAGATGAAGGTCTTGTTTTTGAAGATCGGCCCGCCCACGGTAAAGCCAAAATCGTTTTTATGATAGGGCGACCGCGGCTGCGAGGAAGCGTTGTTGAAGAAGCTGTTGGCGTTCAACGAGGTATTGCGCAGGAATTCATAGGCGTCGGCGTGCCAGGTGTTGGTGCCCGACTTGATGCTGGTCAGCACCGTGCCCGCGGAGTCGCGCGCGTACTGGGCGCCGTAGTTCGAGGTCAGGATTCTGACCTGCGAAACCGCATCAATGCTGGGATAAACGTTCAACGTCCCGTTGCTGCCGTTGTCTTCGACGTTGGAGCCGTCAATCTCCCAATTGTTGTATTCCACGCGCCCGCCGTTGACGGCATAATCCACGTTGCCGTACACCCCGACGTGGCCCTCGTCGCTTCCGGTTTGATTCACCACCCCCGGCGTCAACGTCACCAATTGGCTGAAGTTGCGCCCGTTCAGCATCAGTTGCGAGACCTGCTTGCCGGTGATGACGCTGGAAACCGAAGCGCTCTCCAACTGCACATGCCCGATGTTCGTGCCCTGCACGGTGACCTTTTGCGTCACCGCGCCCACGACCATCTTGACCAGGGTGCGCACCTTCCGTCCCGGCCGCAGCACGATGCCGGCGGCGTGATAGCTCTTGAAGCCTTTCGCCGTGACGTCCAGGTTATAGCTCCCGGCCGGGAGCGCGGCAACCAGGAAATTTCCGGTGCTGTTGGTCGTCGCCGCCCGCGTAAAGCCCTGGCCGGTCGACGTCAGCGTGACCGTGGCCCCGGGGATGACCGCACCGCTGACGTCGCTGACGGTGCCGGAAATCTGCCCAACGGCTTGGGCGGCTGCGATGCCGGGGAGTAAGAGAATGGATACGATCGAAAGTAAACGCACGATCCACACACGCATACCCTGCCTCCTTTGGGCGATTGGGCGATGGCGTCGAAGCTGTACTCCTGACGCCGGAAACATTGGATTTAAGATTTGGTTATCCGGGATGCTTGCGGCGGCGATAAATACTGAGTTGGCCTTAGACAAAAAGCAGTATTTTTTACTTAGTTTGAAAAAAGCAGCATTCCACTCACCAATCGCGAGCGCGCCAGCGCCCGTAGTGCCGGCTTAGGGCCGGGGCTTACCGAAGAATCGAAGGCGCCACGGACGCAAAAATATCCGCCTGATCCCCGCCGCGGGCTCATACGGACGGAGCGATATCATCTTTTTATGCCCCTCGCCAACTTATGGCGCCGGCGGCTCCGGCTTGCCGGGGGAGCGCTGTTGCTGTTTTTGACGCCGGGCGCCGTTCGCGGCGCCGGCCGGCCGCCGGCGGCGCAGAGCGCGCCGCCGCATTCGCGCCGCGCCGCGGCAGACAATCCGCGGCAACTGTTTGCGCGCGGCCAGCGCGCGCTGGCCGCGGGCCGGCTGGAGGCGGCGCGGCGCGATTTCCATGCGGTGCTCCGGCTGCGGCCGGGGCTGGCCGGAGCGGAAGTCAACCTGGGCGTGATTGCCGAGCGCCAGCGGCGCTGGCGCGCGGCGCGCATGCATCTGCAGCGCGCCCGGCGGCGCGCACCCAACCTGGCCGGGATCGTGCTCGACCTGGGACTGCTCGATTACCGGCGCGGCGCGTACGCCCGGGCCGCGGGCGAGTTCCACGCCTATCTCACGCGCCAGCCGGATTCCGCGCAGGCGCGCTACCTGCTCGGCCTCTGCCGTTTTTATGGCGAGCAATACCGGGCGGCGCTTCGCGCCCTGCTGCCGCTCTGGACAGGCCAGCAAAACAATCTCAGCTATCTCTACGTAATCTCGATTGCCGCCGGCAAGGCCAGGCGCCCGCATCTGGCGCACCGCGCCATGCGCCGCATGGCGCAAGTAGGCGCCGGCACGCCCGTGCTCAAGCTGATACTGGCGCGCGGCTACATCAACCTGCAGCAGGATAAAAAAGCGCTGCCGCTGCTCCGGGCGGCGGCCCGCCAGGCGCCGCGGCTGCCGTTTCTGCACTTCTGCCTGGGGGTCGTTTACCAGCGCCGGCGCAAGTTCGCGCCGGCGGCCCGGGAATTCCAGCTCGACTTCTCGCTCGAGCCCGACATGGCCTTCGATGCCGAGCATCTCGGCCAGATTGACTTGAACCGGGGCCAGGTGCGCCGGGCCGCCGCCTGGTTCCGGCAGGCGCTGCGGCTCGACCCCCGGCTCGCCGGCGCTCATTTCGGGCTGGGCGAAGCGCGGCTGCGCGAAAAGCGGTACGCCGCCGCCTTGCGCGAGCTGCGCATTGCCGCGCGGCTGGCGCCGTCGAGCGGCAGCGTGCGCTATATGCAAGGCCGCGCGCTGCTGCTGGCCGGCCATCGCCGCCAGGCGCAGCTCGCCTTCGCCGCGGCCGCGCGCCTGCGCCGCCAGGCCCAGGATCGCTTGCAGCAGGAAATCTCCGGGCGCCGCCTGCCGCTGCCGCGCGCCCGCCCGCTGCCGCCGCGCTGATGCCCGCCGGCGCCGCGCTCCGGCGCCATGCAGCCGCGGCCGCAGAGCGGCCGCGGGCTGTGATTTCCGAAAAAATTCGCTACTTTACGTTGTGGGATTGTTTTTTTTCGGCGTGTCCGGAACGAAAAACACGCTGTCCACCAGGCTGTGATCGCTAAAGACGAAGCGCACGATCACCGGCGCATATTGAAACGAGCAGTGCACGTTGATGATGTCGTAGCCGGGAACGTCTTCCGCGTCCAGCCCCAACTGCTTTTTGAACGTGCCGTACTCATTCAGCACCGCCGACCATAATTGCTTCAGCTTCGCCGGCGAGTATTCCTTGCGCTGGTCTTTATTGAAATGCACCACCATGCCCTGGAAATTGCCCGTCGAGAGCATCTGCACCAGTTCGGTGGCGATGTTCTGGTCCACCGTGGTGTCGTGATGCTTTTTCCCCCAGGCCGGCGCCAGCAGCGCCAGCACGACCAGCATGGCCTGGCCCGCGGCGCGCAGCCGGCGCGCCTGCTTGCTTCTGTTCATGACCCAACTCCTTTTTCCTTGCCTGTCCGCGCTCCGGGCGCGAGTGGGAGTCGGATGAAACATACTGCCTTGCGGCGCGGCTGTCAATACCGAACTCTGCCGAAAAGCTGCGTATTCGGCAATTTGAGCTAAGATGACTGCGTTGGGCAGCCATGCCGCCGCCTGATCCCCGAATTGGCAGGAGTTAGCCGATGCAGACGCCCCGCTTTCGTCTTGCTTTTCTGGCCTGGGGACTGTTCTTCAGCCTGGGCCTGGCCGCCGCGCAATCCCCCGCCGCGATTCAACTGACGGTGGACGCCACCCGCTCGCCCCGGATGATACTGCACACGCATATGGTGCTGCCGGTCCAACCCGGCCCCCTGACCTTGTATTACCCCAAGTGGATTCCCGGCGAGCATCAGCCCGACGGTCCCATCGCCAACCTCACCGGGCTCGAGTTTCACGCCAACGGGCGCCGCTTGAACTGGCGCCGCGACCTGCTCGACGTCTTCACCTTTCATCTGCGCGTGCCCGCCGGCGCCCGCCGCCTGAGCGTGGATTTCGACTATATCGAGCCCAGCGCCGGCAATCATTACTCCGCCGGCGCCTCCGCCACCGCCAAGCTGCTCGACCTGAGCTGGAACCAGAACCTGCTCTATCCCGCCGGCGCCCTGGCGCAGCAACTGAGCTACCAAGCCACGTTGCTGCTGCCGCGGGGTTGGAAGTTCGGCACCGCCCTGCCGGTCGCGTCGCATGGCGGCAACCGCGTCGTCTTCCGCCCGGCCGCGCTCAATCGCCTGGTGGATTCGCCGGTGATTGCCGGCCAGTACTACCGCGCCATCAACCTCACCCCGCCGGGCGAGCTCATCCATCACGAAATCGACATCGTCGCCGACAGCCGCGCCGCACTGGCGATGAACGACAAGACCCGGCAGGGACTGATCCAACTGGTGCGCCAGACCGGCCTGCTCTTTGGCGCGCGCCACTACCGCGACTATCACTTCCTCTTTACCCTCAGCAATCACGTCGCCCACTTCGGCCTCGAACACCACGAATGCGACGACAGCCGCCTGAGCGAAGACGTGCTGCTCTCGCCGGCGGCGCCGCGCCTGGTCGGCTCGCTGCTGGCGCACGAATTCGTGCATAGCTGGAACGGAAAATTCCGCCGCCCCAAAGACCTCTCCCCGCCCTACTACGAAGCCCCGCAAAAAACCGATCTGCTCTGGGTCTATGAAGGCCTGACCGATTACCTGGGCAACATCCTCGCCACCCGCAGCGGCCTCTTCAGCCTGCAGGACTATCATCGCTACCTCGCCGGCGTCATCGCCTCGCTCGGCCCCGGCCGCCCCGGACGCACCTGGCGCCCGCTGCTCGATACCGCCGCCGCCGTTCCCGGCATGTTTCCCTACGCCGGCTGGATGAACTGGAAACGCGGCACCGATTACTACCAGGAAGGCGACCTGGTCTGGCTGCAGGTCACCGACCTCATACACCGCCTCAGCCAGGGACGGAAATCGTTCGACGACTTCTGCCGCCTTTTCTACGGCGGTCCCAACCGCGGCCCCCAGCTTCAACCCTATACCTTCCAGCAACTGGTTGCGGCGCTCAACCAGATCGTGCCCTACGACTGGGCCGGCTTCTTTCACCGCCGGCTGATGTCGGTTTCGCCCGTGCCGCCGCTCGGCGGCGTGCAAGGCTCCGGCTGGCGCCTGGCCTTCAATGCCCATCCCACTGCGCCCAGCCGCTTCTTCGGCGGCGGCATCAACGCCGAGTATTCCGTCGGCCTCATGCTCGCCCCCAACGGCGACGTGCTCGACTCGGTCTGGAACGCACCCGCCTTCCAGGCCGGCGTCACTAGCGGCATGCGCATCGCCGGGGTCAACGGCCGCGTCTTCTCCCCCGCCGTCTTCAACCAGGCGCTCGCGGCCACCGCCGGCCCGCATCCCGTCCCCATGCGCCTGCTGGTGGTCAATGACGATTACTTCAAAACCGCCGCGCTCGACTACCGCGGCGGCCCGCGTTATCCCCACCTCGAACGCATCCCGGGCGCGCCCGACTACCTCGATCAGTTCCTGGCGCCGCTGCAGTGATTGGGGCCGCGCGGAAGAGCGCCGCCCGGCGTTTTTCCGCGCGCAGGCCGAGCCGCGGAATTGACCATGAATCACTTCAAGAAAAAAACGCCCCCACTGGGAGTTCGATTGTTTGCGCTTGAAGTCTGGACGCGAGCTTTCCTTTTGGCTTTGACCCTGGTTATATATTGGCTGGGCATCCCAAAGTCATTGATGCCTTCATTTTGGAATAGTAATGATCAATTATCCCACCTGTATCCTCAAATCCTCTTTAAATTAATAAACTTGGGTCTTATTGCAATCTGCATAATTTTTGGCCTGGAATTGTATCGTTTGAAATCGTGGACGCGGCGGTGGTTATTATTTTTCGTTTTTCTGATCTTAATACTATCGGTTTTCAATTTTGGGGCTTTCCTCCTGCAATTACATCGCTCAATATTAAGCTCTCCACTGCTGGAACAGCATTCCTTCAGTTTTGATATTCTTTTGTCCAATCTATTATTGATGCCGCTTAATATCGCCTGCATTCTTTTCGGCATGGAACTATATCGCTACCAGCGCCTGATACGATTTTTTATAATTTTTGTTTGCGCCATTTATGCGTTCGAAAAACTCTGGCCACTGTATCCATATTGGTCGAAATTGATAAACCAACTTTTTTCGATCAGCTTCACTCTGATCGCGGCCGATTATTTCACCCGCGCCGATATCAAATCCGCATTTGCGCCGTAACCCTTCGCGCACGCTCAAACCCTAAAAGCCGAGGCTGATCTTTCCACGACGTTTTCCCCCGGCGTTCTTGCCTTCCGGTCTTCCTTCCGGGCATTCCCCCGGTAAACTAAAACCATGATTCAGACCCTGTTCGGGCCGCCCGCCAAGGCCGGCCTGCTCGAGCGCGTGCGCGAAAAAATGTCGGGCGCGGTGCAAAAAACCCGCGAAAACCTCACCGCGCGGGTGGACGAGCTGCTGCGCGGCCAGGCCGAGGTGAATCCCGAACTGCTGCGCCGGCTCGAAACCGCGCTCATCGCCGCCGACGTCGGCGCCGGCGCCGCCGCCGAGATCGTCGCCCAGCTCCGCAACGAAGCCGCGCGCGAGCCCCGCGCCTGGGATGGCGACCGCCTGCGCGCCCGCTTGCAGGAAATCCTGGTCGGCATGCTGGAACGCGGCCAGCCGCCCGCCGCCGCCGCCGAGGGCGATCCGCTGGTGGTCATGCTGGTCGGCGTCAACGGCACCGGCAAAACCACCACCCTCGGCAAGCTCAGCCGCCATTACCGCCAGGCCGGCGCCGAGGTGCTGCTTTGCGCCGCCGATACCTTCCGCGCCGCCGCCATCGAACAGCTCGAGGTCTGGGGCCAGCGCACCGGCAGCCCGGTCATACGCCAGCAGCCCGGCGCCGATCCCTCCGCCGTCATCTTCGACGCCTTGCAGGCCGCCCGCGCCCGCCAGGCCGGATATGTGCTGGTGGATACCGCCGGCCGCCTGCACACCAAAACCAACCTCATGCAGGAACTGGCCAAGATGCGCCGCACCGCCGCCCGCCTCGTCCCCGGCGCGCCGCACGAAACCCTGCTCGTGCTCGACGCCACTACCGGCCAGAACGGGTTGCAGCAGGCGCGCCAGTTCGGCCAGGCCGCCGGCCTCACCGGCGTCATTGTCACCAAGCTCGACGGCACCGCCCGCGGCGGCATCGTCGTCGCCATCGCCCGCGAACTCGCCCTCCCGGTGCGCTTTGCCGGCGTGGGCGAGGGCGCCGACGACCTCATCCCCTTCGATCCCCGCCAGTTCGTCGCTTCCCTGTTCACCGCCGCCGGCTAAACTTCGCGCCCGCGCATTTTCCGCCGCTGCTGCCGCCCGCCCTGCCCGGCGCCGGCTCCGCGGCGGCGGCCCCTCTGCCATCCGGCTTGACGCCTATCACTGCGCCACGCGATTGCCGCTACTTCGCGTTCTCCGGCTGCGGCGGAGGATAGAGGTAGAGAGTGTTCCGAAGTGAAAGGAGAGGGAATATGCAGCGTTCGTTGCGAATTTTATCCCTGGCGCTGTTCGCGGCGCTGGCTTTCGGATGGGTTCCTGCCGCGCAGGCGCAAGCCGGCCACCGTCTTTATCAGCCTTCGACGGTCACCACCGTTCAGGGCACGGTGAAAGAGGTGAAAACTTTCGTGGGTGGCAGCCACGGCTTGAACGGCACCGTGCTCAAGCTGAAAAGCGCGGCCGGCACCTTCGAAGTTCGCCTCGGCCCTTGTGCTTATGTCATGGGACACGGCTTCATGTTCGTCAAAGGCGACCGCATCGAAGTGACCGGCTCCAAGCTCACCCTCCGCGGCCACGCCGTGATCATCGCCCGCGAAGTGAAAAAAGGCGGCAAAACCCTGACCTTGCGCGATGAACAGGGCCGCCCCGCCTGGTCGCAGGGGCGATAAAGCTTTCCCGCCCGCGCCGCCGCGGCTGGAAAACCGTTCCAGCCGCGGCGCTGCCCATGGCCCCGGACTTTGCCCTACGGCATCTATCTATAAAGGAAGCGGCCGGGAAAGGAAACGGCCGGTCCGCTGAAAATTGACTGAAGCGAGGCAGCGGGCGATGCGGCGCGAGGAAAAGGCGCCGGCGCGTTCGGCGGCGGAGTTTCTGCCGTCCCGCCTGGAGTGGCCTTCGCTCCGCGCCGCCGCGGCCGGCTGCCGCGGCTGTGAGCTCTATCGCCGCGCCACCCAGACCGTTTTGGGCGAGGGCCCGGCGCGCGCCCGCATCATGATGATCGGCGAGCAGCCGGGCGACCAGGAGGACCGCGAAGGCCATCCCTTCGTCGGCCCCGCCGGCGGGCTGCTGGACCGCGCCTGCGCCGAGGCCGGCCTTGAACGCAGCGCGATTTATCTGACCAACGCCGTCAAGCATTTCAAGTGGGCGCCGCGCGGCAGCCGCCGCTTCCACCAGCATCCCACCCGCGCCGAAATCCGCGCCTGCCGCCCCTGGCTCGAGGCCGAAACCCGCCTGCTGCGCCCGCAGTTGATCGTCTGCCTCGGCGCCAGCGCCGCCCAAGCCCTCTTCGGCCCCGGCTTTCGCGTGACCCGAATGCGCGGGCAGTTGCTCGACGCTTCCCGCCTGCCGCAGCCGCTGCCCGTCGCCGCGGCGCTGCTGGCCACCGTCCACCCGGCCTCCATCCTGCGCATGCCCGATCGCGACGAGCGTCACCGCGAATTCGCCCGCTTCGCCGCCGACCTGCGCCAGGCCGCCCGGTTCCTCGCTTCCCCGCGCGCCGCCTGAGGCTTCGCCATCCGCCGCGCCGAGAGCTGTCAGGCGGAAAAAAATTGAAGGGCATGAACAGGCCGATTTAATTCTTTTAGGTCTATCGCCGCTGCCGGCCCGGCGCGAATGCCTTCACATTGGCCGCCCGCGCTTTCCGATTGCCGGCCGTCAGGAGGCCCTGCGCCGGATTTTTCCGCGGCAGTGCGGTGAGCCCGGTGACCGGATGCACTTCCCACAGCCCGGCCCGCGTCTTGCCCACCTGCCCCGGATGCGCCTGATCGAGCAGCAGCCAGCCGCGAATCTCCACTCGCGCCTGCCGCCGCGCCAGGCGGCGCAAATAGCCCAGCGTCCAGCCGGGACGGGCGGCGCGCCAGCGCGGCGTGATCTCGGCAATCAGCCCTTGCGCTTTGCCTTCCCCGCGCCTCTGCACCAGCCAGAAATGCTCGTCGTAGAGATCGGGACGGTAGCAGTTGCCCGCCTCGAAACGCTCGCGGTTGGCCGCAATCAGGTAGCCGCGCACCACCACCCCGCGCGCTTCCCAGCGCCGCAGCGCCCGCCGCTCCTGCGGCGTCCAGCGGCTGCGCTCGCGCGGCAGCGCCGGCCGGTAACGCGGCGCCGCCGGCAGTCTCAGCGCCGCCGCCGGCAGCAGCGCCACCCCTGCGGGCGGCAGCTCCGGCAGGGCGTTGATCTCCGCGACCTGCATGGGCAGGTAGCGCCGCGGCGCCGTACCGCGGTTCTTTTGCCGGTTGAGCGCCAGATCGCCGCCCCAGCCGGCGGCGTCGCAGCCGCGAAACCAGCCGCGCGCCACGTGGACCAGCGCCGCCCGGCGCGAGCGGTTGGGCGCAGACGGCGACCTATGCGTGGCGGACGCGGTGGAATAAATTGCCAGCAGGGCGGTGCTGGCGGCCAGGCAGGCCAGCGGCGCAATTACGCGCCGGTGCGACTTCATATTTTCCAGCTTACATGCGATGGCGCCGGCCGGCGCTCGGGTGTATGCCTGACTTCCACCGGCGGCGGCCGGGCAGCTTAAACTATAGAACGGCGCGGGAGACTTGAGCCCGGCTCTCGCCTGCGCCGCCGACCCCGATGACTGGCCCCGCGCTGCGCAAATTCTCGCTGGCCCTGCTGGCCCTGCTGGCGGCGGCGCTGCCGCTCGCGCCCCGCGGCTGGGCCGTCCCGCCTTTCCCGCCGCCCCGGCCCCAGCCGCCAGCCGCCAACGCCGCCGAACCAATTCCGGTGATCCTCACCACCGACTGCGGCGCCGATATTGACGATCAATGGGCGCTGGTCTATCTGCTCGCCAGCCCGCAAATTCATCTTCTGGGCGTGGTCAGCACGCACGCCCCGGGCCTCGCCTCGTCCCAATCCGCCGCCTGCGTCCGCCAGATCGTGCGCCTGATGCGGGTCCGCCGCCCGCTGCCCGTCTTTGCCGGCGCCAACCGCCCGCTGCAGGCATTGCAGCCGCGCCTCAATGCCGGCGTCCGCTTCATCCTGCATTCGGCGCAGCGCTTCCACCCCGGCCGCCGCTTGACCGTACTGACCATCGGCGCCACCACCGACGTCGGCTCGGCGCTGCTCGCTGCGCCCGGCCTGGCCGGACGCATTCGCATCGTCACCATGGGCTTCGACCGCTGGCCGCAGGGCGGCGACCCCTGGAACATCAAAAACGATCCGCTCGCCTACCGCATCATCCTGCGCTCGGCGGCGCCGCTGGCGATCGGCTCAACCTCGGTCTGCAAGCGCTACCTGACCCTCGACCGCGCCCAGGTGGACCGCCTCATGGCCGGCCGCGGCCGTATCGGCCGTTTTCTGGCGCATTTGTTCCATCGCTGGCTTCGCCTGCACCCCCGCCTCACCACCCGCGAGGCCGGGCGCGGACGCTGGGTGATCTGGGATACCATCGCCGTCGCCCGCCTGCTGGGCTACACCCGCGCGCGCCCGGTTCCCCGCCCCGGCCTCAACCTGCGCACCCTGGCCTTCACCCATCCCCCCACCCGCCGCCGCATGCAGTGGATCACCGGCCTCGACGCCCGCCGCATGTGGGCCAACTACGCCGCCAAGCTCGACGGCTACCGCGCCGCCTTGCGCCTCGCCCGCTGAGCCCTTTTCGCGGGCCGCGCTGCGGGCGGCCGGAACGCGCGGCTGCGGGTTGGCGGCGCCGCGAAATTCTACTTTGTGACGCAAAGTTTATGCTTGCAACCCCGCGCCGGGCGCGGTATGTTGAGGCGTGGAGACGCCGGGCCGCCTCCCCCGCCGCCGGTGAGGATTCTGCATGAACGCGCTGCAGCAGGTGGAAGACAATCTGCGCTTCATCCGGCACACGCTGGAAGAAGCCGGGACCTTTACCCAGGTCAGCGCCGGCGGATTGGTCTTAGCCGGCGCGATCGGCGTCGCCGCCGCGCTGGCCGCCGCCGGGCGCATCGGCCTCCCCGCGGTTTGGAGCGCGGCGGCCTTCCAGCCGTTCCTGATCATCTGGTCGGCAGCCGCCAGCCTCGCCGCTCCCATCGCCGCCATCGCCATGTACCGCCGCGCCCGCCAGGCGGGCGTGCCGCTCTGGGTCGGCCCCTCCCGCCGCGCCCTGCGCTCGATGCTGCCCGCCTGGCTGGCGGGCGCCGTCCTGACCCTGGCCGCGGTCTCGCAAGGCTGGTGGGCGATGGTTGCGCCGCTCTGGCTGATACTGCATGCGCTGGCGCTGCTCAGCGGCGCTTCTTTTTCCATCCCGCCCGTGCGCTGGATGGGATGGTCGCTGCTGCTGCTCGGCTCGTTCGCCGCCGCCTGGCCCTCGCCCGCCGCCGCCCTCGCCGCCCTCGGCCTCGGCTTTGGCGGCGTGCATCTGGCCGGCGGCATCTATCTCTGGAGGCGGAATGACGCCCTTGCTTGATGCCCGCCGGGCCCGCAAATCGGGCCTGGCCGTCCGCCGCACGCCGGCGCCGCCGCCGGCACCCCAGTCGCGCCCGGCCAAACCGCCGCTGCGCGACCTCGACCGCATGGTGCACGAGCGCTTGCGCCTGGGCATTCTCTCCGCCCTCGCCGTCAACGATTCGCTGACCTTCAACGAGCTCAAAACCCTGCTCGAAATCACCGACGGCAACCTCAGCGACCACGCCCGCAAGCTGCAAATCGCCGGCTACCTGCGCGTCCACAAAGGCTATGCCGGACGCAAGCCGCAAACCGCCTACGCGCTGACCGCGCGCGGTAAACAGGCGCTGAAAACTTATCTCGACCAGATGCAGGCGCTGCTCGAAGCCGCCGGCGCCAGCCTGCGCGCCTAGGAAATTTCCACCATGCCCGAATTGACCCCTGCCCCGCCTTCTGCGCTTTGCGACACAGAGTGCTTTGCCGTCCCCGGCGACGGGCTGCGCCACGTCGCCATCATCATGGATGGCAACGGGCGCTGGGCCCGCCGGCGCGGCCTGGAGCGCGCCGCCGGCCACCGCGCCGGCGCCGAGGCGGTGCGCCGCGTCGTCGAAGCCGCCGCCCGCCGCCGCCTCGGCTGGCTCACCCTCTACGCCTTCTCCACCGAAAACTGGCGCCGCCCGCGCGCCGAAACCCAGGCCTTATGGGAATTGCTGCGCCAGTTCCTGCTGGCCGAAGAGCCCGCCCTGCGCCGCCAGGAGATTCGCCTCTCCGCCATCGGGCGCCGCGATCGCCTGCCCCGCGCCGCCCGCACCGTGCTGGAATGGGTCGAGCGCCGCACCGCCGCCGCCCGCGGCCTGCATCTGCGCCTCGCACTCGATTACGGCTCCCACTGGGCCATCGCCGCCGCCGCCCGCCTCGCCGCCGAAGAGGCCCTCGCCGGACGCCTGCTGCCCGACTCCCTTACTCCCGAAACCTTCGCTCGCCTGCTCGCCCGCGCCTCCGGCCAGCCCGCTGAAGCCGAACCCGCGCCGCCCCCCGATCTGCTCATCCGCACCGGCGGCGAGCGCCGGCTTTCCAACTTCCTGCTCTGGGAATGCGCTTACGCCGAACTCTGGTTTACTCCCGTGCTGTGGCCCGACTTCGACGCCGGCACCCTGGAAGAAGCCTGCCGCGAGTTCCAGCGCCGCCAGCGCAACTTCGGCGGCCTCCCCGCCGCCGCCGCCATTCCCCGACCGCAGGCGTTTCCGCTGCCGTTGGAAAATTGAGTCCTGGCGCTGCCGCGGCAGCTCGGCGGCTGGCTTCTGGCGGCTGGCTTTTGGCGGCTGCTGGCCGCTGGCTTTGGCGGCTGGCTTTTGGCGGTTGGCTTTTAGCGGCTGCTGCCGGCTGAGAGATTTAGCTGCTGATTTTTAGCAGGCGGCCGCCGGCGGAAAGCGGATGGCTGATGTTGCGGGCGGTTTTTTATCCCAGCCGGCGCAGCAACTCATCCCGCGCCTCGAGCGCCAGCGCCACGGCATGCGATGCCGCCGCCGGCAGCCCGTCCAGCCGGCGGGCCAGCGTGGCGGCGTCGAGCTTCGCCGCCGCTGCCAGCGCCGCGCCTTCCAGCGCCTCGGCCAGGGCCGCGGCCGCCGCCTGCGCCGCCAGGCAGCCCTGGCATTCGAAGCGCACTGCGGCGATGGTGCCCGCCGGGCCGCGCCGCGCCGTCATCCGCAACTGATCGCCGCAGACCGGGTTTTCCAACTCGATCGCCGCGTCGGCGCGCTCCAGCCGTCCGCGCCGGCGCTGGTCGCGGGCGTAGCCGGCGAGAGTGGTGCTGTAGCCGTACGTCACGGAATGTGGGTTGCCGGAAACTTTGGTAGCGGCGAGTGGACTCGAACCACTGACCTACGGATTATGAGACCGTCGCTCTAACCACCTGAGCTACGCCGCCGCCCTGTAAGTTGTTGATTTCATTGGAGGTCGCCGGGCCACGCCCCTTTGCGCGTTCGACTTCCTCACAATTTCCTCTCAATTTCTCGGCATATCCCTCGACTGCGGTCCGCAACCGAGAGGCGTCGAGCATGGCATAGTGCGCCAGGGTGACCTGGACGTCGCTATGCCCTAGCCACGATTGTACCAGCTTGGGATCGGCGCCGCCGGCGATGAGAGCGGTCGCGGTCCCGCGCCGGAAGGCATGGAAGCTGACCGGCGGAATCCCCAATTTCTTGCAGGCCGGCACGATCACCCGGTTCCTGACGTTGTTGGGGTTGACGGGTTTGCCCAAGCGCGTCGCGAAGATCGGCTGGTCGGGTGCCGGCCTCCCGGCGTTCTCCCGCAACGCCTCGAGCCGGTCGAGCACCCAGGCCGGCAGGGGAAAGAACTTGATCTGCCCCTGCACTTTGGGTTCCGACCAGTGGCCGTCGATGTAGGCCTCGGAGACGCTGATGCCGCCCCGCTGGCGGTCGATCGAGCGCCACCTGAGCCCGAAGATCTCCGATCTCCGGAGAGCCGTGATCGAGATCAACAACAGCAATGTTGCATACGGCTCTTCGACGCTCATGATGAGCCGGGCAACCGAACCCGGATCGAGCGCCGCCTGCGGACGGCGGTAACGCTGCGGCAGTTCCACCCCCTTGCAGGGGTTCTCCCGGACCCACCCCCATTTCACTGCCGCCCGGAACATCCCGCTCAGCAGGTCCACGACGTGTTTGGTCGTCTCCGGCTTGTGAGTTTTGCCCAGTTCCGCCGCCAGAATCTGGACGTCGAGCAGTTTGATTTTGCCCAGCGGCATAAAAGAGAACTTCGGCAAAAGATAAAGCCGCAGCAGGGATTCATACCCCCGCCGCGTGCTGAACTTGAAGCGGGGCGCGATCGCCTCCCGCCACCGCGCCGTGTACTGGCCGAACGTCACGGCGACGCTCGGTGAGCCCTCGTCGACCGCGCGGATGATCCCGTGCAGCTTGTCTTGGGCCTGCCGCCGGCTGAGATCGTCGACGCTGCCGATGATCCGCTCGACCTGACGGCGAGAGATTTTCCCGTCCGGCCCGGCCACGCTGATCCGGTAGCGCGCCACCCAGACCCGGCGATATTTGCCACGTTTAATCAGGCTGCCTTCCTGCCATTTCGCACGCATATGCACCTCCCGCCGGCGATATGCGTACCATGCACTTTCAGGTTCGGCAGCTATTATGGCGTATTTTCTGGTAGCGGGGGCATCACTCAAACCGAATTCGGGGCTAGGGATTAAGCCGCCGTTTACAGACGGCTGGCTCATCAGCCCATGAAGTCGGCTGATTTCAACGCTACTCATGAACGTTGGCCGCCTTGGTAAAGAAACGCATCAATCGCGGTCTCAAGCCAGCGAACGTATTTGCCCAGCCGAACAAGACCGGGAAGGCCATGGCCATGCTTGCGCACCCAGCTCAACGGCACGCGCAATTTTTCAGCAACTTCTTTGGCGACCAGGAGCTTGCCGGACGGGTTTGGAGCTGCCTCATGCGTGACCGGCTGCAGGAAGCCGGAAACGGAATCAGCATGGGGTACAGGGCAGGCGCCGCTGGTCGGCAGGCTATGGGGTAGGATGTGCAGCTGCCCGGTGAATTCCGCAGAGGGTTGGGGCATAAGGAAAACCTTTCAGGGCTTCCCCTGCTCCGCTTGAGCTCATCCAGGAGATTCGCAGCCGATCGGCGGCTGGGTTTGTAAAGCGGTCTCGAAATTCAATGATAACATAGACCGTGTGTCTATGCATTTGGTGACCGTTTTCTCTCTATGAATACCAACAATCTGCTACACTGGTTATAGTGAGACTGCTATACAAGACGCCGGCCACGGCGCACCCAGGATAAGCTTAAGCGGGGCTGGGTAAAGGGATCGACATCTCTAACCGGATACTAAGTAAAAGGTGAGGGACGATGATCCCAATCGTCGGGTAGCCTGGCACCGCAGTCCCGTTTCCTCTCCGCGTCCTATCCCGGGAGCCAGTGCGAATAGTGATGAACGGTCCCTGCCCCACCGGCCGGCGGCAAAGCCCACGATCACGTCGAGAGGACGTTGTCGCACTTAGCTGTCCGCTGCAAGCAGGGGAATTGAACCGGGGTTGACGAAAAAGCCTCGGGGCTGTCCGCCGACCGAAAGCGTGTTTCGCCTGCGCCACAGGGTGCAGGTGTTCCCAGGCAACGGGCAAGTAGTCGATCTTGCAAACGCCACCAACGTCCTGGTCCACCACTGAAAGGCCATAGTGCCAAGAACACGTGCCGGAGCAATCCGGGAGAGCGTCGAAAGATAGCCTACGCCTGACCGTCCTGTAATAGGGACATACTTGGATACTGCGGAGGCTAGGATAAGACGGCCTGGGGGCCTACTAGCCGGATGCAGCAGGTCAGCTCCGAATAACGCCCGACAACAGGCCCGCTACAGCCGCCCCATTTCTTTTTCAGTGGGGATGGGTGGCGTGTATCAACCGGGTGGAAGACGTACGCAGCCAAGAAGACTGGACCTCGCCAGGCGCCAAGCCGCTTTGCCGCGATCAGCCGTTGGCAGGGGCCTGGATTAGAAGTGTAACCGGAGCCTTGCAATGTCTTAGGCGGCTAGATCGAGTTCACGAGTGAAACAGCCCCTTTCTAACTAATTGAGTGAAATTGAAGCCGTAATAGATCAGTCGCTTGGCCGTGGTTTCAAGAATGCGATCCTCCAGCCATACCCAGGCATGCGGCCGCCAAAGACCATCCCGGGACAAGCCGAAACCGTAAATCAGGTCCCCGCAGCCCTCGTCCGCCAGCAGCTGGGAGTTGTCAAAGCAATGGCAGGGAGCGCCGAGCCGATATTCCAACTTCTTCGGGCTCCATAGCTGGCCGTACTGCCATAGCAACTCGGCTTCCTCCGGTCCGTAAGCTTGGGCCCAGATCTGGACTTCTTCGCCGCCCAGGGCCAAGAGCCGGCGCCGGATTCTGGCCAGATCGGGACGTCGGGTAATCACTTTTAGCACCCGCGGCCGCACCCAGGCCCGGCGTTGGGCGGATAAGGAGCGGGTTTTAATCTTCATTTGCGCTTGGAAGACTTCACCGGGGTTACGCTGAGTAGTTCGAGAAATCGTCCCGGCTCAACACTATCAAGTTCCCATTTCACGCCTCTGAACGAGCGCAGACGGAAGACTTCGAGCAAGCTTTGGTATTCGCTATCGGCCTCGATTTCAAGAGTGCCGGTGGCTTTTGCATTGAACCTTACCTTGACCTGGAACCACTTCAGTTGTTTCTTAGGCACTTCAATCTTCCTCTTCCACCCCCGCCAGGCAGCGCAGATCGTCCAGAATCTGCTCCAGCTGCCGGCTAACCTCAGGCTCGGTCTGGCCCGTGGCCTTGGCAATCTGCGCCGCACTCATGTCCTCGTGATAGACCAGGTAAAGCAGGTGCCGCTCGGCCGGCTCCAGCTGGGCAAAGAGCGTATCCCGGGTGGCTTCCACCCATTTCAGGTCCATCCGGCTCAGATCGAAAGACCGATTGAGCAGCTCGAAGTCCACCTTGATGCGCCCGAGCGAGCCGCGCTCGCTGCGGTGGGTGAACTCCAGGTTGCCGTCGGCGTGCGGCGGCTCCCAGCCGATCTCCGACGCGCCTTCGCTCGAGCGGATGTCTTCCAGATGCAGCAGCGCGGCGTGGTTCTCCAGCTGATTGATCGCCTGGTCGACATAGCCGCGCAGGCCGTAGCGGAACCCCATCTGGGTGACGAAGGTGAAGCCCACCGGGCGCTCAAACAACGCCTGCGAGGGCGGCCAGCGCCTGGAATCGCGGCCATAGCCCCGCGCCCGGCCGGGATTATCGTCCATGATCAGATGCCCGCGCTTGACCAGCACCTGCAGCATTCTACCGGTGTAAAAACCCAGCTTCTGGGAAAGCTCAGGCTCGTGAAACTCGATGCCGTCCCGCTTCGCCTGTCGCAGCCGGCCGATCTCGCCGCAGAGGGCCTGCATCTTGGCGGAGTAGTAGGGATCGTAGCGCTGCATGGCTTCGAGCAGGATCGCCGCCAGCAGGTTATAGATCTCGTCGGCTTCGAGGGAGTTGAAGGCCAGGCCCAGCCGGCGCGCGGCCAGGGAGTAGTTCTTGCTGCCGGGGGGCAGGAAGAAGCGCAGAAAGACCTTGCAGTCGGGGTTGCAATCTTATGTAATTGAACTTGTCATGAAAGCGGCCGGGGGATTTAAATCACAACTTTTTATTCATCTACCGGTGCGTCTTTTTCGATTCGATGAGCTTCATGGTTCACGCGCGCACACTTCTTTTGATTTTCACGACCGCGAGCGTGCCGCCGCGATCTACACCATCATCGGCACCGCCAAACTCAATGGGCTTGATCCGGAAGCGTATCTGCGCCGCATTCTGGAACGGCTGCCAAACCATCCGATCAATCGAATTGCCGAACTCCTGCCCTGGAATCTGGCGACGGCAGAATCCAGCAATCCGGTAGCCTAAACTCGAACGGCCTTCAGCGGTCGCTTACAGCCGATCAGCCGAAAGCCGAAAACCAAAGACGATTGCATTGCAACTGCAACGGCAGGCGCCGGCGGCGTTGTGTCAAGGTCGGCTTAAAATTCCTCAAACCGCCGGTTGAATTTTCCCCACCCCTGGAAGTCATGAATGATGTTCTGAGGCTCCGGCCGAAGCGGAGCCCA
>JAJYIU010000047.1 GCA_021789895.1 Acidobacteriota bacterium
GCATAGCTTCGTTGGTTCGTCGCTCGGCAATCCTCATGTACGTCCATGTACACTGCGGTTGCCTCGCGCCTCCCGCCTCGCTCTGCTCGCTTCTCCCTTCGCCTTGGCGTTACTGAATCGCGGATGGTCGGGACCTGACAGGAAACCCCGACTTTCCCACTCGACCTCAGCGTTCTTAACTCCCATCGGTGGACTCGTGGGCCGCCGCTGATGGTGGGATACAAATTCGAATTCATCATAGGAAGATCACGGCCTCAGTGCAAGCGCTTTCAGCGTTATCTTTGCACGCGGTTTTGGATGTTGGCCGGGGCGCGGAGCCGAATGGATTGGGATATGATGAAGCCGGCCATGGCGAAACAAGCACTGGAAGTCGCGCCGATTCCGGAAACCGTGAACGGGCTGCACAAAGCCGTGCAGGTGCTGCGCGACCTGATCGTGATGGGGCATCTGGCGCCGGGCAGCCGGCTGACGGAATCCGAGCTGGCCGAGCGGCTGCATCTCAGCCGCACACCCATCCGCGGCGCCCTGCTCTGGCTACAGCGCGAAGGCTACGTGCTGGCGGCGCCCGGCAAGGTCAAGACCCGCATCATGGTGGCGCCGCTGACGCATGAAGATGCGGCGGAAATCTACGCCATCATCGGCCGGCTGGAAGGCTTGGCCGCCGGACGCGCGGCGCAACTGCCGGCGGCGAAGCGGCGCGCGCTGGTCAACCGGCTGAGCCTGTGCAACCGGCAACTGATGCGGCTGGCCTCGGGCGGCGACCGCACCCCCGGGCGCATCTTCGAGCTCGATAAACTCTTTCACCGCTCGATTGTGGAGGCCGGCGCCGGCCCGCGGCTAAAGGGAATGCATAAGGCCATACAGCCGCTCACCGAGCGCTACTGGCGGCTGTACATGAGCGCCATCATTGATAAGCTCAGCGCCTCCACCGCCGAGCACGAGCAGATCATAAACAGCCTGCACCGCGGCGAAGCCGCCGCCGCCGAGCGCGCCATGCAAGTGAACTGGGAAAACGGCGCGCAGCGGCTCTACGGCGTGATTCAGGCCTGGGGCGAGCGCGGCGCCTGGTGAGCGGCGTCGCCGCGCGCGGCCTTCACTCAGCCTCGTGCGGCAGGCGCGTAGGGGCCATCCGCGGGGGCTTTCGGGGCGTCGTCCCACCGCGCCGGCCTGGCGAGTGCGGGCCTGAAACGATTGAGCAGCGCTCCCGTCCGGGTGGATGCTTTGACGATGGCGCCGACCGGGATCAATCCCGCAACCCGGATTTGCTGAATCCCATGGAGGCCGATGCTCACCGCGCAACCGCACTGGCTGCAATCCGGTTTCCCGCCGAAGATGCAGGGCTCAACCCGCGTAGTGAGATCGGCCGAGTAGTTTACCGAGAGTTGGGCAAAGGCGCATTGTTTGGGGCTGGAAGGCGGTTGGGCCAGGGCAAGGCTGGTTCTCGCGTCCATCAGCACCCGTGGAAACCGGCGGCGCCAGCCCTCCGCCGCGCCGGAGACCCACTGCCGCTGCTCCAGCGAAAGCATCTCGGGGGTGTGTTCGCCCACCTGCGGGGTGTACGTGCTCACCCAGATCGCCTGCACTTCCGGGCGCGCGCTCCAGAATGCGAAATACTCTTCCAGGTATCCTTCCCGCTGCAGCATCGGCCGGGTGATCGTCAGGTGAATTTTGATTTTTCGTCCGGCGATGTTTTGCAGCAGCCGCGCGTACGTCGCCGGATGGCGTCTCGCGTCATGGTGCTCGGGCAAACCGTCAACCGAGACGGCGACGGTGACTTGAGGGATGTTTTGCCACTCGGCCGGTATCGGGATCACGGCGCTGGTCACAACCAGCGTCCAGACCCCCATCTCGCTCAATGCCGGAAGAATGCGGCTCAGTTCCCGGTGGCGGAGCAGCGGTTCGCCGCCCACCAGCGAGACGTGCAGAGGGCGGTGACGCCGCACCAGGGCGATCGTCCGCTCCACCAGTTCATCTCCGTGAAAATCGCCGAGTTGGCGCAGATTGACGCCCGTCCCCAGATGCGATTCCCCATAGGCGTAGCAGCCGGGGCAGTGGAGCGGGCAATCGCGGGTAATTTCGATGGACAGCATGGGAACGCTGCCGGTCAGGACCCGACGCCAGGCGGCCAGAACATCCTGGGTATTCATTGATTTCTATTATAGTTTTCCTGGAGCGCAGCCCGCGTTGGTGGCTTTTATGACGTTTGGCGAGCCGTTACGTTAACCACCCGTGTGCGGAGCATGCTGGAATCGAGGCATGGAACGTCAAAATCGGAATTTGTTTTCGCTGAAAATTCCGAACGACCCTACCGAGTCAGCAGTTTGGATCATCAGCATCTTCAAATTCGCCGGAAGCTTGGCCTGCCAGAAGCGTTTGTTATACACTCGTTGAGGCGCACCTTCTGCACACGGCTGGGAGAGGCCGGAGCGGAAGCATTTTTGATTCAGCGAATGGCAGGGCATCACAGCGTCACGGTTTCGGAGCGGTACGTCCATCCCACGCCGGAAGCCATGCTGCTGGCGATGGCGCGGCTGGACGCCGCCAACCGGGGTTTGGCCGGGGTACCAACTGCCACTAAAACTGCCACTCGCACTTTGGCAGTGTCGGTAAGTCATTGAAGGGCCGCTAGCTCAACTGGCAGAGCAACTGACTCTTAATCAGTAGGTTCCAGGTTCGATTCCTGGGCGGCTCACCAAACCCGACCAAAGAAGCCAAGTTTCTATATGATGCCGCCTGATCCGGTCGCCGGGCGCGGGCGCTGAAATCGGCGGGGCCGCACCAGCAGCGCCAACAGCAGCGTGCCAAGCGGCAAAAACAGGCTGGTGGCGAGCAGCATCGGTGTATAGCTGAAGTGGTCCACTACCCAGCCGGTGGAGAGAGTCAGAATCGCCGCGCCGCCGGCGCCGGCGGCGCCGGCGAGGCCGGCAATCGAGCCGATGGCGCAGGTGGAATACAAATCGCTGGGCAGCGTCTGCACATTGTTGACCCAGAACTGGAAGCTGAACAGCAACAGGCTGATCCACGCCAGCGCCGCTTGCGGCGAGCGCGCCTGGGCGACCATAAAGCCGGAAAGCGCCAGCCCGGTGGCCAGCAGGATGGCGGCGCCGCGAGCGCGATACACGCTCCAGCCGCGGCGGATCAGCCAGCCGGAGCTCCAGCCGCCCAGCAGACTGCCCGCGCCGGCGGCGAGGTAGGGAACCCAGACCGAAGCGCCAATTTCCGCCAGCGTGAAGCGGCGGGTTTTATAGAGATATTCCGGCAGCCAGAAAAGATAGAGAAACCAGACCGGATCGCCCAGAAAACGCGCCAGCACGATGCCCCAGACATCGGCCTGGCGGAGCAGGCGCCGCCAGCCCACCGGCTGCGCGCGCTCGTCTTCGGACTGGCCGGCGAGAATGAACGCGCGTTCCGCGGCGGTAATGCGCGGATGGCGTTCGGGCAGGCGATAGAGCCACAGCCAGGCGGCGGCCCAAATCAATCCCAGCGCGCCGGTCACGGCAAAGGTCGAGCGCCAGCCGTAAGCAAGCGCCAGCCAGACGATAAAGGGCGCAGAGGCGGCGGTGCCGAGCGCGGCGCCGGCGTTGACAATGCCCATGCCCAGGGCGCGCTGCCGCGCGGGAAACCATTCGGCCGCAGTCTTGGTGGCGGCCGGCCATTGACCGGCTTCGCCCAGGCCGAGAAAAAAGCGGAAAACGCTCAGGCTGGAAAGGCTGCGCGCGAAAGCATGCGCCGCCTCGGCCAGCGACCAGAGGCTCATGGCGGAGGCGTAGCCGCGGCGGGAGCCGATGCGGTCGTGCAGCTTGCCATAAAAACTCTGGCCCAGGCAATAAGTCAGCAGAAACCAGGTATTGATGCCGGCGTAGCCGAGGTTGGAAAGGTGCAGGGCGGCGATGATGTACGGCGCCAGCACCGCAACCGTCAGCCGGTCGAGATAGGCGATGGCGGTGGCGAGAAAGGCCAGGCCGATGATCCACCAGCGCAATCCGGGGATTTTTCCGGCGGCGGAATCGGGCCGGCTTGGCTGCGCTGCCGATGCGTCGGAAAGAGGCATAGCGCAGGGAATCAGGGCCGGCCGGCGGCGGCCCAATGCCGCAGGCCGCGCGAGCGGGCCAGCGCCAGGCGGTTCCAGCCGCGGTGCAAATAGGAGCGGGTCTCGTTGCGCCCGGCGTAAATCACGTAAACGTAGCCGTCGTGGCGGCGCCAGTTGATGATGAATCCGGCATCGTCGGTGCGGCGGTTGAAGCGCTGCCGCGGCAGTTGTAAATTGACGCCGCCCGTCCAGTGCAGCCAGTCGCCGGCGCGCGCCTGGGTATAGAGCACCTGATGGCGCCGGCCGCGGCCGTAATCGCTGGCATAGAGCCGCCAGCGGCCGCCGATGCGGGCGAAGGTGAAATTTTCGTGGGTCAGCCCGTCGTCGCGCCCGCCGGCCATGCGCAGGCGGGGCAGGCCCGAGCCGACGAAGCGCCAGGGGCCGCGCAGATGGGCGGCAAAGGCGAGGCGCGGGCGCATGGGGTGCATGTTTTCCTTCCAGATCAGGTAAAAGCCGCCGCGAACCGGCGCCAGCGCGGCGTCAATCACGCGCTGGCCGCGGGTGAGGCCGGCGGCCAGCGGCCGCCGCGGCGACCAGCGCTCCAGGTCGCGGGAAGTGCGGTAGAAAAGCTGGTCGGGACGATGCGGCTGGTCGCCCCAGGAATTGAAGGTCATGACATAGCCGCCGCCGGGCCGGCGGCGGACGTCGGGCGAGCACATCCCCGTCCAGCCGTCGCGGCGGCCGTCGAAGTTGACCAGCGGCGGAGAGAAGCGGCGGAAGCCGCGCGTCGAAACCTCGACCACGTGGCTGCGGACCTGCCCGCGGTCGCGATAAAAGGCGGAAAAGAAGACGTAAAAGCGCCCCGCGCGCCAGGCCATCGCGGCATCTTTGATGGACCAGCGCGGATAAGCGAGCACCGGGTTGCGCAGGCCGCGCCAGCGAAGAAACGGCGCCGGCGCGGGGCGCGGCGGGGCGGGCAAAAGCAGCAGCCCGAGCAGCCATGCAAGCGATTTCATCGAGCCTCCAATTCGCCTTCGGCCTGGCCGCCGGCGCCGTTGATCCGGCCCTGACCGCGCCGGCGGCGATCAGGTTTCGCAATCCACCAGCACGTGTATGGCCTCGCCGCGCGGATCGTTGCGCAGCTCGAACGCCTGCTGGATGCGCTCCAGCGGGAATTCATGGGTCACGATTTCCGCGGTGTTGACCAGTCCCTGGGCGACGAGCTTGAGGCCTTCATCGAAGAAGCGGCGCATATCCAGGTCGCGCTTGGGCTCGGTCGAAAAGATATCCAGGCGCTGGCGGTGGACTTTGAAAAAATCCAGCGGCCGATGGCAGACGCCAATGCAGCCGTAGAGCACGATGCGGCCGGCGAATGCGGCGCAGTCAATGGCGTCGGCGACGCCGTCGCCTTCGAGCAGGCAGGGGATGACCACGTCGAAACCGGCGGGGAAATCACGTTCGATCGCCGGCCGGGTGGGCGCATCGGGCCGGGGAATGAGATAGGCGTGTGTGGCGCCGTAGCGGCGGGCGAGTTCGAGATTGCGCGGCTTGAGATCGGTGACCGCCAGCGCCTGCGGGCTGTAGAGCCGCGCCACCTGGGTCAGCACCAGCCCGCTGACGCCCTGGCCCATGATCAGCACCCGCCGGTGCGGAGCGATCGCGCCCAGCTCGGCGGCGTGCAGCACTCCCGGCAGAATCTCGATCAGGCTGGCCTCGCGCAGCGGAACGTTCGCCGGCACGCGCAGCAGGTTGAAAGGCTTGCAGACGATGTATTCGGCGAACGCGCCCCAGACGTAGCGGCAAACCACCGGGTCGCCCGCCCGCAGCCCGGCGGTTTCCGGCCCGAGTTGATCCACGATGCCGGCGACTTCGTGGCCGAGGCGCGCCGGGGTGGTCAGAAATTCGGGCTGGCGCGTGCCGCGAAACGCTTCCAGGTCGGAGCCGCAGATGCCCACCCATTTCACCTTGACCCGCACCTCGCCCGGGCCGGGCGCGGGAATCTCGGCGTGCGCCAGCTCCAGCCGGCCCGGGGCGGCGAGCACCGCCACGCGCTGCGCGCGCGGATGCCCGGCGGGCACCAGGCGGAGCGCGGCGGTGGACATGCGGGTGGCCATGGCGGAATCGCTGCCCTTCAAATTACCACATTGTTCTCGTTAACAATTCTCATTTTGTCCGCACCTTGACGACGAAATAGGTGAAGTGAACGCCGGGCGCGAGCAGCAACTGGTGCGGGGTGTTGGGCGGAATATGGACGATGTCGCCGGGTTGCAGCCGCACCCGGCGTCCGCCCTGAATCGCCGGGCCGCGGGTTTCGCCGGGCGAAACCGTGCGCGGATGCAGTATGCGCCCGCCGACCACCAGCGTGGCCGAGCCGCGTTCGACCACGAACAGGTCGCTTGCGGCGGCATGCATTTCAGCGCCGCCGCTGGCCTCGCGGTACGCCAGCATGGTCCAGTGATTGCCGTAGCGGGCAAGCGTGACCGAGGCCGCGCGGCTGCGGTCGAGATGATGGGCGAGGCGGCGGGCGGCGGCCCGCAACTGCGCCGGGGTCCAGCGCCCGAAGCCGGGCGGCGCCGCCGGCGCCGCCAGCGCCAGCGCGGCGATCAGGGAAAGGCGGGCAACGGGGGAAGAGGGCAAGCGCATCGTGGTTCTCCTTCCAGGCCGGCTCTGGCAGCCGGCAACAATCCCGGGGCGACCGGGGAATTCAGCGCGCCAGCCAGCCGCCATCCACGGCGAGCACGTGGCCGTGTATGTAATCGGCGGCGGGCGAGGCGAGAAAGACGGCGGCGCCGGCGACGTCGCGGGGCTCGCCCCAGCGGCCGGCGGGAATGCGTTCCAGAATCTGGCGCGAGCGTTCCGGGTCGGCGCGCAAGGCGGCGGTATTGGCGGTGGCGATGTAGCCGGGCGCGATGGCGTTGACGTTGACGCCGCGCGCCGCCCATTCGTTGGCCAGCGCCTTGGTGAGCTGCGCCACGCCGCCTTTGGCGGCGGCGTAGGCGGGCACCCGGATGCCGCCTTGAAACGAAAGCAGGGAAGCGAGGTTGATGATTTTGCCGGCGCCGCGCGCCAGCATGCCGCGTCCGGCCAACTGCGAAAGCCGGAAGACGGCGCTGAGGTTGACGGCCAGCAGCGCTTCCCAATCTTCGCCGGCGTATTCGGCCGCCGGGGCGCGGCGGATGGCGCCGGCGTTGTTGACCAGGATGTCAACCGAGCCCAGCGCGGCGGCGGCGCGCTCGACCAGCGCCGCGCAGGCCTGCGGCTCCGCCAGGTCGGCGGCGAAGTAGAAGGCGCGACGGCCCAGCCCGCGGATGCGCTCGAGCGCTTCGCCGGCCTCCGCATGCCGGCCGTGGCAGGCGACGTCGGCGCCGGCCGCGGCCAGGGCGGCGGCAATGGCCGCGCCGATCCCCTGGCGCGAGCCGGTGACCAGCGCGTTCCGGCCGGCGAGCGAAAACAGGTCGCAAGGCATAATGGAATCCGCCGCGGCGCGCGCCTTATTTGCGGCCGCGCTCCAGGCCGCTGCCGCCCTGGTCGAAGCCGGGCAGGACGTTGACCACCCCGAACTGGCGGCCGGTACTTTCCTCGTGCGCGGCCATCGCCCAGAGAAAGCTGACGCGATGTCCGGGGCAGGCCACGTTGGGATGATAGCCGGATGGCATCAGCACGGCATCGCCGTCGCGCACCAGCGCCGCCACTTCCGGATCCTGCGCGTCGTTGAACACCAGTTGCAAGGCGAAGGCCGGCGGCGGCATGTCGAAAAAGACGTAGAGCTCCTCGAGCAGCGCGGCGTGCTCGTGCGGCGGCCAACTGGTCCAGTGACCGGGCTGGGAGACGGTAAAGCCGGCGACCAGGCGTCCGGCCTCGATGTTTTTCCCCAGCAGCATGTGCAGCTCGCGGCTGCTGGCAGGGCCGCCGGCGGTGAAATGCAGCCCGGCATCGCCGAGCACCTCGGCGAAACGCACCACCTGCAGCGGATAGGCGCGGGCGACCGGCGCGGAAAATTCGGCCAGATCGGCGCTGGCGGCGGCGTGGATGCGCAGCCGGGAACCGCGCGGGACGTAAAGCGCGTCGTAGCGCCCCAGCTCGACCGCGCGGCCGCCGGTTTCCACCGCGGCGGCGCCGGCGAGCACGATCAGGCCGGTTTCCTGGCCGCCGTTTTCAAACTCGACCGCGGGCATCCCGCGCTCGAGGCGGATGCGGCCGTAGCTGAGGTGGCGCATGGCGCTGTTGGCGGGCGAGACGGCAGTATGGCGGCCGGGTTGGGCGTGGGTTTGGCGGAAAACCAGTTGCTCGCGGGCGGCGGATAGGGTGGACATGGGGCATCTTCCAAACTGCGCCTGCGCGGCGGCGGCGCTCAGGCCGGGGGTGAGGCGGTGGACTGGCGGACCAGCAGCCGGGGCGCATACACGACGTCATCGAGGGCGCGGCCGGGCTCGGCAATCAGCTCGAGCAGCAGCTTGGCCGCCTGGCGGCCGAACTCGTGGCGCGGCCAGTCAATCGTGGTGAGGAAGGGGTTGGGATGCTCGTCGCCCTCAATGTTGCCGGCGCCGAGGATGGAGACGTCGCGCGGCACCTGCAACCCGGCCGCCTGGCAGGCGTGCACCGCGCCGAAGGCCATCGGATCGTTGGCGGCGAAGACGGCGGTGGGGCGCGGGCGCAGCCGCAGCAGCTTGCGCATGGCCTCGTGGCCGGTGGCGATGTCGTAGGCGCCGCTGCTGACCCAGTCGGCGCGCGGCGTCAGGCGATGCCGGCGCAGCGCCTGGCGATAGCCCTGGAAGCGCAGCTCCGAAGTGCTCACGCGCGGGCCGCGGAGGTAGGCAATGCGGCGGTGTCCCAGCTTGAGCAAGTATTCGGTCGCCATCCTGCCCGCCGCCACGTCGTCCACCCGCACCGCCGGCACGCGCAGGCCGCTGAAACAGCGGTCAATCAGCACCACCGCGGTGCGATGCCGCAGCAATTGGCGGAAAAAGTCGGGTTTTTCCTGCTCGGAAGCGACGATCAAGCCGTCCACCCGGCTTTCGAGCAGCATATTGATCTCGTTGCGCTCGCGCGCCGCATCGCGGCGCGAATGGCACAGCAGCAGATCGTAATTGGCGGCTTCGGTGATTTCCTCGATACCGCCGGTGATTTGGGCGAAATAGCCGTGGCTGATGTCGGGCACGACGATGCCGATGATCCAGGAACGGCGGCTGACCAGGCTGCGCGCCCAACGGTTGGGGCGGTAGCCGAGCTGGCGGGCAACGCCGAGGATGCGGGCGCGGGTGCGGGGATGCACTTCGGGACGGTCGCGCAGCGCGCGCGAAACGGTCATGGCGGAAACGCCGACGGCGCGGGCCACATCCAGGATGGTGGCGCTATGGCCGTTGGCGGCAGGGGCGGGGATGGGGTGATGGGCCATGGCAAGCGGGCAATGCGGCTCAGGCGCGGGGCGCTGGAAAGGCGATCATAGCATCTGGTTTCGGCGCCGGCACCGGGCGGCGGCGGCAAATTTGGCGGCGGTCAGGCCCCGCCCGCCCCGCGGGCGGCGCGGACCGGGCTGGAAAATAAAACTTGACAAGGCGCGGCTCCCGGCAGAAAATCGGCATCGTTATCGATAACATACGTTAACGATAACGTCAACGTTAACGGGTGCCCGGCGCCCAGCCCTCGCGAACGCCTCCTCCGCGTTCGCCCCGTGGCGGGCCGCCGGCGGTTCCCGGATTCGAAGCCGCGCGTGGAGGCATGATGAAACTACGTCGTTTCGCGAGATTCGGCTGGTGGCTAAGTGTTATGTTGCTGGCGGGCGTTGCCTGGGGGCAAAGCTACAACGGCCGCATCCTGGGGCGGGTGGTGGACGCCCAGGGGGGCGCCATCTCCGGCGCCAAGGTGACGCTGGTGGATGTGCATCGCGGCGCCAGCTACCAGGCGAGCAGCGACCGCACCGGCGCCTTCGAGTTCCCTGCGGTGCAGCCCGCCACCTATACCCTGTTGGTCGCCGCGCCCGGCTTCAAGCAATACCGGCAAAGCGGGCTGGTGCTGTTCGCCTCCGAGGCGCTCTCCGCCGGCACCATTCACCTGCAGATCGGCAGCGTGGCGCAGACCGTCAACGTAACCTCGCGCGCCACCCCCATCCAGACCACCGCCTCCAGCCGCAGCGAGACGCTCGACGCCAACCAGATCGGGCGGCTGATGACCGAAGGCCGCAATGTGATGCAGCTTACGCAAACCATGCCGGGCGTGGTGCTCGACGGCCACGGCAGCGGGCAGTTGGGCAGCGAAGGCACCGGCTACGTCAACGGCATCCGCAACGATTACAACAACGTCAGCGTGGATGGCGTGACCGGCAGCGTGCGCAGCGGGGTCAACCTGGACACCCCGGTGGACATTGATTCGGTCAAGGAAATGAAAGTCATCGAGAGCGGCTACCAGGCGCAATACGGCAAGAACGCCGGCGCCCAGATCGAGATCGTCACCAAATCGGGCACGAAGGATTTTCACGGCAGCGCCTTCTATTACGTGCGCAACGAGGCGCTCAACGCCAACTTCATGCTCAACAACGCCACCACCAAGAAAAACGGCGCCGGACAGATTGTCAGTTCTCCCATTGCCCGGCCGATTTACCGCTACAACGTGCTCGGCGGGACCCTGGGCGGCCCGCTCTACTGGCCGGGCGTGTTCAACACCCATAAGAACAAGCTGTTCTTCTTCTTCACCGCGGAAAAAGATCCCAACACCCAGCCCGAGCCCGGTTCCGGCACGTTTCACTGGAACATGCCTTCCTACGTGGTCAACGCCGACGGCTCGGTCAGCTTTCCCGCCAGTCAGTACACCTATTACGTGAATGCGCCGACCAGCGGATCCTGCCCGAAAGGCGTGACCTGCGGCCCGGTCATTCTCGATCCGGCCACCGGCAAGTCGTTTTATTCCGAAGGCCTGGCGCCGAATCAATACACGCTGCCCGCCGCCGACGTCAACCCGCAGATGCTGAAATTGCTGGGCATTTTCCCCAAGCCGAATACGCCCGCCGGGGCGATCGCGGGCTGCAGCGCCTGCAACTACTTCACCAGCGGCTCCGACGCCACGCCGGTGGACCTGGAGCAGTTGCGGCTCGACTGGTACCCCAATTCCAACTGGCGCGTGTTCTGGATGGGCAAGCTGGTGCACCGGCACGAGCGCGGCATTTCAACCCCCGCCGGCCTGCCGCAGTGGATGGAACAATTCACGCCGATCGACTACTACACCCCCAGCCCGGGCACCTCGCTCGGCATTACCGAAATCATCAGCCCGACGGTGGTCAACGAAATCAGCCTCGGCACCGAGTACTGGAAGGAACTGCAAATCTTTACCCAGCCCTCGACGCTGGGGCTCATCCAGGCCAGCCATTATGGGCTGAACTTCAGCTCCTTGAACCCGGCGGAAAACCCGCTGGATTTTCTCCCCTCGGTCAAAATCGGAGGCGGCGACACCAGCAACAACCCCGGCTGGAACATGCCCGGCCGCACACCGATGCAGGACAGCGCCTGGGCCGACACCGTCAACGACGACCTGGCCTGGATTCACAACTCGCACACCTTCCGCTTTGGCCTGGCCTACGAGCGCGACGAATACATACAGCTTCACAACACTTCCGGCGACTTCAACGGGTTATACAACTTCAGCCCCAGTTCCAACTACGCCACCACCAATTTCGCCTATAGCGACATGCTGCTCGGCAACTACAACACCTATTCCCAGCCGGCCAACCGTCCCGATTACAAGCCGGTGACCAACGTGCTCGAGTGGTATGCGCAGGATAGCTGGCATGCGACCCCGCGGCTGACCTTGAACTACGGCCTGCGCTTCTCCAAGGTGTTTCCCCAGACCTTGCCGCAGGGCGCCAACTTCGATCCGGCGCTGTTCAACCCCGCCGACTCGCCCTTGCTATATCAATTCTCCCACTGCACCTACATCAAACCCAACGGCAAGAAAAACACCGGTTGGAACGCCACCAACCCCGCCGTGCCGGGTTCCTGCTTTCCCGCCGCCTATATTGGCAACCTGGTGCCCGGCACCGGCAGCCTGGTCAACGGCATCGGCGTGGTCGGCGACCCGCAATTTCCCAACGGCGCCCAGGGCTGGCCCAACGGCCTGGTCGGCAGCCAGAACTTCGCCGTCGCGCCGCGCGTCGGGTTCGCCTGGGACGTCTTTGGCGACGGCAACACCGCCCTGCGCGGCAGCTACGCCATCATCTACAACACGCTGCTGGGCGCCGGCTCGCAGGAGGGCAACCTGACCTTCAACCCGCCGGTGGATAACATCACCAACATCTATTACGGCAAGGTCAACGACATCAGCTCCAATCTGGGCATCGAATCGCCGCAGAAATTCAACTGGTTCGGCGTGCAGCGCAACCCCAAGGTGCCGGCCGCCTACGATGTGATGCTGGACCTCCAGCATGAAATCGGCTTTTCGACCGCACTGGATGTGGCCTACGTCGGCAGCTTCGGCCGCCACTTCGACGCCAAAACCAACATCAATACCGTGCCTTACTGCTCGCGCTATCTGCCGCAAAACCAGAACCCGTCAGACACGAAGGCCAACGGCTCGCCCTATTCGACCGCCGGCAATCCCAACAGGTTTTCCGACTGCCGGCAGTTTTCGCCGCAACTGGTGGGCAATCTGGATACCAGCCTGGCGACCTGGCATCCGCTAAACGACAACTTTTTCCGTCCCTACATGGGCTATGACAGCATCAACTTCAAGCATTACAACCTGAACTCCAGCTATCACGCGCTGCAGTTGTCGCTGGCGCACCGGTTCAACCGGGGGATTGAATTCACCGCCGCCTACACCTGGTCGAAGACCATGGATTATTGCGACAACTACAACTGCACGCTGCCCACCTACGTGCCGCTATCGCAGTGGTCGTATGGGCTGGCCGGCTACAACCGCACACACATCCTGCACATGAGCTGGCTTTGGGACGTGCCCTCGCTCGACCGCTACTGGAACAATGTCCTCACCCGGGCGGCGTTCAGCGGCTGGCAATTCCAGGGCATTACCACGTTCGAAAGCGGGCCGCCGGAGTTCGTCAGCATGAACACGCACGGGGTTGACTACACCGGCGGCGGCGACGGCGCCCACCCGGAAATCGTATGGAATCCCACCCTGAGCAGCGGGCAGCGCAGCGGCACCGAGTGGTTCAATCCGGCGGCGTTCCAGTATCCCGCGATCGGGAGCATCGGCAATGAAGGCCGCACGGCGTTCATCGGCCCCGGGATCAACAACTTCGATCTGGCGCTGGACAAGTACTTTCAGGTGGGCGAGCGGACGAAGCTGCAGTTCCGCTCCGAGTTCTACAACGCCTTCAACCATGTGAACCCTTCCAAGCTGCAGACGGAGTTGGGGAACAGCAGCTTTGGCGACTTTACCAGCACCCGCTGGCCGCGCGTGATCCAACTCGCCCTGCGACTGACGTTTTAAGCTCTACCTGCCTTGCCGGGGTAGAGGCCGGGCGCGTCGCACATACACCCCGTGCGGCGCGCCGGCTTTTATACTCGTACCCAGTCCAGGGAATTTCCATGCTCCGATTTCCAGGCGCGAAAACTTTAACGGGCAGAAAGCTTTTTTTCCGGCTGGCGGCGCTGGCGTTGCTCGCGCCCGCCATCCAGGCCGCCGCCGCGCCGCGCGTCTTCCTGTTGAGCCGCTCCGGGGTGGCGGCGCTGGAGCGCGAGCTGCGCCGGCCGCGGCGCGAATGGACGCCGGGGCTGGCCGCGTTCGCCTCGCGGCTCCAGGCGCGGGCGGGCAAGGCACTGGCGGCAGGGCCGTTTTCGGTGATGCAGAAGTCCATGACCCCGCCCAGCGGGAGCAAGCACGATTACATGAGCTGGGCGCCTTATTTTTGGCCCAACCCGCATACCTCGAACGGGCTGCCGTACATCCGCCGCGACGGCCGGCGCAATCCGCAAATCCGCAAAATCACCGATCACGACCAGTTGCACCAGTTGATTCCCGATGCCGAAATCCTGGCGCTGGCCTATTATCTGACCGGCAGGGAAGCGTACGCGGCCCATGCCGCGGCGCTCATCCGCGCCTGGTTTCTGGCGCCCGCCACCCGGATGAATCCCAACCTCAACTACGCCCAGGGGATTCCCGGGCGGGTCACCGGGCGCGGCATCGGCATCATTGACACCGCCGGATTTCCCCATTTAATTGACGCGCTGGGCCTGCTGCGCGGCTCGCCGGCCTGGACGGGCGCCGACCAAGCCGGCATGCAGGCGTGGTTCCGGCGCTATCTCGACTGGCTGCGGCATAGCCGCAACGGCCGGGCGGAACGGGCTTCGGCGAACAATCACGGCACTTATTACGATCTGCAAGCCGCGGTCGAGGCGATGTTCACCCGCCAGCCGGCACTGGCGCGGCGGATTCTGCTCAACGCCCGGCGGCGCATCGCCCGCCAAATCCTGCCTAGCGGCCGGGAGCCGCTCGAGACGGCGCGAACGCAATCCATGCAGTACTCGATCATGAATCTGCGCGGATTATTTTCCCTGGCCTGGCTGGGGCGGCATGCAGGGGTGCAGCTCTGGAGTTATCGCACGCCGCGCGGCGCCGGGCTCGAGCCCGCGCTCGATTACCTGCTGCCCTACGCCCTCAAGCGCAAGCCCTGGCCGTATCCCGAAATCACCCGCTGGTCGCCGCGCGGCCTGGCGCCGGCGCTCTACCTGGCGATGCGGCAATATGCCGCCCGGCGCGGCGCGTACCGGGCGGCGCTGCGCCGCATCGAGCCGCAATACCGGCAGGATGAATGGCTGCGAGCGGGCTGGCGCAATTGAAGCCGCCCGGAAGGGCAAATCGCCGCAGAAAGCCAATGGAGCCCTGATGAAAACGAAATTCACCCGTCGCGGGCTGTTCGGCCTGGGCTTGGCGCCGGCGGCCTATGCCGGCCTGGGCGCCGGTGCGGCGGCCGCCCCGCGCGCGGCGGCGCCAACCGCCGCCATTTTCGATATACGGGATTTCGGGGCCCAGGGCGACGGGCACAGCCTGAACACGCGCGCATTGCAGGCGGCGGTGGATGCCTGCCATCGGGCGCAGGGCGGGGTGGTGCTGGTGCCCGCGGGCAAATACGTGATTGGCACGGTCGAGCTGAAGAGTTGGGTGACGCTGCGCCTGGAAGCCGGCGCCACCCTGCTGGGCAGCGGCGACGGGCGCGACTACCATGCGGCGAGCGAGATTCCGCTGCACGGCGACGCCACGCTGGTGGACGGGCGCGTCGGGCTGCTGTATGCGGTCAACGCGGAAAACATCACAATCGAGGGGCCGGGAACGATTGACGGGCAAGGCGAGCGCTTTCGCTCCCCCCGGCGCGGCGCGCCGCCGCCCTCCGGCCGGGGCGGACACCGGCGCCCCTATCATCTGCTTTTCTACCGCTGCCGGCAGTTGCGCGTGCGCAACCTGACGCTGCTGCGCAGCGCGTATCATTCCATCCGCGTGGTGCAAAGCCGGCGGTGCTGGTTTGAAGACCTGCACATTCACAGCCGCGTGCTCTCGAACAACGACGGCTTTCATTTCATCAGTTGCGAATACGTACACATTGACGGCTGCGACATCCAGTCGGGCGACGATGCCTGCGCGCTGTTCGGAAGCTGCCGCAACGTCACCGTCGCCAACAGCAGCTTCAGCACGCGCTGGTCGGTTTTTCGCTTTGGCGGCGGCGCGGCGGAGAACATCGCCGTGACGAACTGCATTCTGCACGAGGTGTACGGCTGCCCGATCAAGATGCAATGCAATCCCGGCTCGCGGTTCGAGAACATTTCCTTCTCCAACCTGGCGATGGAGAACGTCACCGGCCCGATTCAGATCGGCAACGGGCCGCGCGCGCGGCGCCGGCGGGGGCAGCCGCCGCAGGCGCCGGCCCGGCCGGAGGTAGCCAGCCCGGGCGTGGTGCGCAACATATCCTTCAGCCACATTCGCGCCCGGGTGGTGCATCCGCAGCTTCGCCCCAGCCTGATGCCTTATCCGACGCATTACCAGCCGGGCGAAATCTATGCCTGCATCGCGCTCAACGGGATGGGCAACTCCTGGCTGGAAGACATCAGCTTCGACGACGTGCAAATCGTTTTCCCGGGGGGCGGGACGGCGGCGATGGCGGCGCGGGCGGTGCCGGAATTTTCCGGCGAATATTTCCAGAACGGCATCCTGCCCGCCTGGGCGCTGTACGCCCGCAACGTCCGCGGCCTCTCGCTGGCGAATGTGCGCCTGACCTTGGCCGCCGCCGACGCGCGGCCGGGGCTGCACTTTGAAGCCGTCGCCGATGCGGCGCTGAACGGCCTCAGCCTGGCGGGCGATGCGGGCGCGGCCGCGCTGCGATTCGATGCGGTTGCCGACTGCCTCATCGACAGCCCGCGGCTATTGAGCCCGGCGGCGGCGTTTCTGGAAGCCGCCGGCGCCTGCCGCAATTTGCGCATCGAGGGCGGCGATCTGAGCCGCGCGGCGCAAACGGTTCGATTCAGGCAGGGAGCGCCGGCGGGAGCGGTTCAGGTACGGGAATGAAGCGCGGGCATGCAGGCCGCAACCCGAACCCCGAGGGCGATTACAATACCGTTCGTACCAGGAGCAAGAGCATGACTCGAGACGCATTCGACCGCAGAACATGGCTGCGCCGCGCCGCCGGACTCGCCGGCGCCGGGCTGGCGGGCTGGAGCCAGCCGGCGCGCGGAGAGTGGGCCGAGGCCGGCGCGCCGCGCATCGCCGCCGCGCCGCCCGTGTGGGACACCGCCGCCGACCGCGAGCGCCGCATGCGCTGGTGGCATGCCGCCCGCTTCGGCATGTTCATCCATTTCGGCCTTTACAGCCTGCTGGGCGAGCATGAATGGGCGATGGACCGCGAAGGCATCCCCATTCCGCAATACGAGCGGCTGGCGCAGCATTTCAATCCGCATCCGCACGCGGCGCGCGCCTGGGCGCGGCTGGCGCGGGAGGCGGGGCAGAAATACATGGTGATGACCACCAAGCATCATGAAGGCTTCTGCCTCTGGGACACGAAGCTCACCAACTACTGCGCGCCGCGGCAGGCCTGCGGGCGCGACCTGGTGCGCGAATACGTGGACGCGGCGCGGGCCGAGGGCCTGCGCGTCGGCTTCTATTACTCGCTGATGGACTGGCACCATCCCGACGGCTACCGCTGCAAATCCGATCCCGCGGCCCGCCGCCGCTTCGTGGAATACACCCACGGGCTGATCCGCGAGCTGATGACCCAATACGGCAAGATTGACGTCCTCTGGTACGACGTGCACTGGCCGCTGAATGCGCGCGAATGGGAATCGGAAAAGATGAACCAGATGGTGTTTTCGCTGCAGCCCGACATCATCGTCAACAACCGCAACGGCCTGGCGGGCGATTTTTCCACCCCGGAACAGCACATCCAGGCCGCCCAAAGCGGCCGCGCCTGGGAAACCTGCATGACCATCAACGACAGTTGGGGATACCAGCGCGCCGACCGCGATTTCAAAACGCCGGCCACGCTGGTGCGCAATCTCATCACCTGCGCCGGCGGCGGCGGCAACTACCTGCTCAACATCGGCCCGCGCGGGGATGGTTCGGCGCCGGAGCCGGAGGCGCAGGCGCTGCGCGCCGTGGGGCGATGGATGGCGCGCAACGGCGAGACCATTTACGGCAGCGACCGGTGCAACTGCAAATCCACCCCTTTTGCCAGCTTCACACGCAAGGGGAACACGCTGTACGTACAGGTGCATAGCTGGCCGGGGAGGACGCCCGGCTCGCGCTGGATGCCATTTTTCCGCCCGCCGGCAGTGGCGGCGATCGGCGGCCTGCGCACGAAAGCGCTCTCCGCCCGGGTGCTGAAGACGGGACAAAAAGTGGCGTTCCGGCAGGACGATCTTTCGGTGCAGTTGACCGGACTGCCCGCCCACGCGCCGGATGCGCCGGTATCGGTGATCGCGGTGGAATGCGCCGGCGAGCCGCGGATCGATCCGCTATATGTCCGCGAGCACCGGCAGCGCTACAAGGTTGGCGTCAGCTGGTCATGACCGGGGGCGCAGGGCGCGGGCAGGGAAGGCGGCAGCGCGGGGTGATTGATCAAGGAGACAGTTGTGAAGGCAAGAGGCATGTTTCGCGGCGGCGGATATCGAGGGGCGCGGCAACTGCTGTCGCTGGTGCTGACCGGGGCGATGGCCGGGCTGCCGGCCGCCGCGGCGGGGCAAGTTGCAGCGCGGGGCGACGCGGCTTCCGGCCCGCCGACCCGCATCGGGCGGCATTTCGATTATTCGCTGGCGGTGGCGCGCACGACGATGCAGCGCTACCCGCAGGCTGCGCGCCTGCCCTGGGGTTATGCGCCGGCGCTGTTTCTTTACGGCGCTTACCTGACCTGGCGCCGCACGCACGATCCGAAGCTTCTGCCTTATATCGAGGCCTGGGCGCAGGCGCATATCAACGCCCAGGGCGCGATTGATAAAAAGATCACCGCGCTCGATTTCGTCATGCCCGGCCAGGTGGTGCTGGCGCTCTACCGGCAGACGCATCGCCGACGCTACGCCATTGCCGCGCGCTATCTGCGAAAGGTGTTCAACCACTATCCCACCACCGCCGACGGCGGCTACTGGCACGCCTTCCAGCGCCGCCACCAGCTCTGGCTGGACGGCACGTTCATGATGCTGCCGTTTCTGGTGCGCTACGGCCAGACGTTTCACGACCGGGCCTGGTGCGACCGCACCGCCGCCCGCCAACTGCTGATTTATTACCGCCATACGAACGATCCGAAAACCGGGCTGCTATTCCACGCCTACGACGAATCCGGGCAATCGAAGTGGGTCGAAGCGGGCACGCATCATTCCTCGCAGTTTTGGGGGCGCTCGATCGGCTGGTATGCGATGGCGCTGACGATCACGCTGCACCATCTCCCCCGGAACGCGCCGGACCGCGGCCGGCTGCTGGCGATTGCGCGGCAACTGGCGCGCGCGCTGAAAAAGTATCAGGACCCGAAGACCGGGCTCTGGCACCAGGTGGTGAATCGCGCCGACCTGAAGCAGGACTGGCTGGAAACGTCGGCGTCTTCGATGTACGCCTATTTTCTCGCCGCCGCCGCCACCCGCGGCTACATTGCACACAGCTATCTACGCCGCGCGGAGAAGGCGCGCCGCGGCATACTGGCGCGGCTGATAGCGGGGCACGACGGCCGGGTACACATTCCGGATATCTGCGTTGGCACCAACGTCGGCAATTTGCAGTTTTACCTGAAGCGGCCGCGGAAAACCGACGACTTCCACGGGATCGGGGCTTTCCTGATCATGAACGAGTGGTTCATGCGGCACCGGCCCATTTAGCGCTGCGCCAGGCGGCGAACGACCGCCGAGACCGTCAATGGCCGGCCGCGATAGACGCCTTCGCCGTCGGCGACGGAGGTGACGCCCGCGCCCACGCCGTGTTGCGGGCGGACAACGACAAGGCGGATGCGAACCCGCGCCGGCATGCCGGGATAACTACCCTCGGCCGCGCTCAATTGCAGGGTCTGGGCGGCATCGTTCCAGTGCATGCGCACGACGCGGCGCTGGCCCTGCTCGTAGGCATAGGAATCGCCGGCGTCGGTGTACCAGGTGAAATCGCCGTCGGCGCCGGGATAGACGCGCACGGTCAGCGAGCGCACCGGCTCATCCGCATCCTGCACCACCGGGCCCAGCGGCACGATCGAGCCGGCGCGGACATAGAGCGGGATGCGGTCGAGCGGCGCCGCGGCCTGGATGGTCTGCCGGCCCTGGAAGCGCGCGCCGGTCCAGAAGTCGTACCAGGCGGGGGCCGCGGGCAAGTACATTTCCCGGCTGACGGCGCCGGGCTGGGTGACGGGTCCGACCAGGAACGCCGGGCCGAACATGAACTCGTCGCCAATGTCGCGGGCGCGGCGGTCGCCGGGCCAATCCATCGGCAGGCCGCGCTGGAGGGTATAGTCGCGGCGGGTCACTTGCCAGGCGAGCGAATAGATATAGGGCAGCAGGCGATAGCGCAGCCGGTCATAGGCAAGCAGGGTGGGGGTCTGCGGGCCATAGCTGAAGATTTCGTTGGTGTCGTTGACGCGATGGCCGTGGGTGCGCATGATCGGGCAAAAGACGCCGTATTCGAACCAGCGGGTGTAAAGCTCCTGATAGGCGGGGTCGCGGGTATCGCGCTCGAGCGGCCAGCCATAGCCGGCGATGTCGGTAGTCCAATAGGGCAGGCCCGACATCTGGTAATTCAGGCCGGCGGCGATCTGGCGGCGGAAGCTCATCCAGGTGCCGAGCACGTCGCCGGACCAGACGGTGGCGGCATAGCGCTGCAGGCCGAGAAAGCCGGAGCGGGTAAGGATGAAGACGCGCTTGCGGCGGGTGGTCTGGCGCCAGTGATGGTAAACCCCGCGGCTGTGCATCAGCGGGAAGAGGTTGGCATAGAGGGCGCCATTGCCGATATAGAGCCGCCGGCCGGCGAGGACGGCATCGCTCTGGCCATTCCAGATTTCCGGCTCGCTGCTATCGAGCCAGAAGCCATCCCAGCCTTCGGCGAACTTCACGCCGACCAGGTGACGCCAATAATACGCGCGCGCCGCCGGGTTGGTGGCGTCGTAAACATCGGTGCCGGGGATGATAAAGCCGCGGCGCAGCATGGCCTGGTAATTGCGCGAGCGCAGATCGAACTTGGCCCAGACCGAGATCATGGCGTGCACATGCTCGCGATGCAGTTGCCGCAAGGCCGCGGGCACGTCCGGCCAGGGTTGCAGGTAGGAGGCGGAGTACTGCGGGTCGCCCTGGCGGCGCCACCAAAACCAATCCTGCACGATGAAATCCAGCGGCGCCTGGCGCCGGCGATATTCCCGGGCGATATCCAATAATTCTTTAGCCGAGCGGTAGCGGTCTTTGGACTGTATAAAGCCGTAGGCCCAGCGGCCGTACAGGGGCGCGTGCCCGGTCAAGTTGCGGTAGAGATGGATGACGCGGTCCAGGGAAGGGCCGTAGAAGAAGTAATAATCAATCGCGCGGGCGGCCTCGGCGGTGAGCTTCAACTCGGTGGGAAAGCGATTGTCGAACCAGGAGCGCGAAGCGGTGTTCCACAGCAAGCCGTAGCCGCGCGTGGAGACGAACATGGGGATGGCGACGTTGGTATTGGCCTGCGCCAGCTCGACCACGTTGCCGCGCTGGTCAAAGACGCCGTCCTGATGCTGTCCCAGGCCGTAGATGCCTTCGCGCGGGCCGGGGAAGAAGCGTTGCGAGACGCGGTACAGTTTTTCGCCATTCACCACGACAGGGGTATAGCGGCGCGGCACGCGCGCGGATTCCATCAGCAGCGGCTTGCCGGCGGCGTCGCGAATGCTCAGCAGCGCCTGGCGCAGATCAATGGCGACGGCGAGCTGGGAAGTATGGATGACGGCGCGCCGGCCGGTGAGCGAGACCTGCGGGCGCTGGGGCAGGCAGGGATGCGCAATCCAAGGGGCATGGGGCGCGGCGCCGCGCGGATTGCCCAAGCCGGCGACGATGTGAATCACGCCGGGGGCGCAGACGGCGATGCGCAAGGTTTCAGCGCCATGATGCACGACGACGGCGCGCGGCAGGATTTGCAGCGTTGCCGGCGCCGCGCCCGGCGGCGCGGCTTGTCCCAGGCCGGCGGACGCGCCGGCCAGTCCGAGGCAGACGATGCCGAGGGCAAATCGCATAGCGGCGGCTCCTTGACTGACGCCTAGCATTGTATAGGACACAGCGTACGATTTGAGATCTTAGGCAAGCACTCGCGCCGGCAGATGGATGCTGGGCGAAGCGATAAGCGTCGCTGGGCTTCATTGTTTTTTCATGCTTTAAGCAAAACCTGCGGTTTTGCTATTGGCTCGGCAATCCTCATGTACGTCCATGTACACCAGGTCGCCTCGCGGCATTGCTAAAAGCAATTTCTGAGAAATTGCTATTGCGCCTCGCTCTGCTCGCGACTTCTCCTTTCCGCAAAACCTTCGGTTTTGCTTGGCTTCGCCTTGGCGTTACTGAATCGCGGAGGGTCGGGACCTGACAGGAAACCCCGACCTTCCCACTCGACCTCGGCATATCTAACTCCCATCGGTGGACTCGTGGGCCGCCGCTACATGCGGCGGGAAAAATAGGATAAGCTGCAGCCGAGCACACATGGAGCCGAGGCGGCGGAAAGGGACCGAAGGACGCATGCCGGAGCGCGCGAACGGGCGCGGCGAAGGGAAACGCCGCCGGCGGACGGCCACAGCCGCGGTGCTGGTTTTCACGGGTATTTTGACGGCCAGGCTGCGGGCGCAACAACCGCCCCTGCCGCCGGCGCCGAAGGCGATTTTTTACGCCCAGGCGCAACTGGTGCAGGTGCCGGTAACGGTGCTGGACGCCAAGGGACATTTCATTCCGGGCCTGCAGCGGAGCGACTTCCGCCTGTGGGTGGACGGCCGGCCGACCCGGATCGCGGCCATAGATGTGACCCGGCTGCTACCGCCGGAGACGGCGCCGCCGCGCGCGCCCGCCGGGGCGATGACCAACCAACCGGAAACCGGCGCGCGCAACCGGGTGGTTTTTCTCTTCGACTTTCTGCACATGCGGCGACGCGATCTGCCGTATTTGCGCGAGCGCCTGCTGCGGCTGTTCGCGCGCCCGCTGCCGGCGGGGGTGGATGCGGCGGTCTTCAACCTGAGCGGGGGCTTGCAGTTGGAGCAGCCATTTACCCGCGACCGCGCGCGGCTGAGCGCGGCGGTGGAACGCATTTCCGGCCTGCCCGGACTCGAGAGCGCCAGCATGTCGGTCAGCCACGACCGCCGCGCCGGCGCGGGGATGCAGGGCGTGATCGTGATGCCGCACCGCTCATTGAGCGGCGGGGAAAGCGGGTCGGGGATGGCGGCGGCGGAGGCGATGATTCGCGCCCACCTGGCGGCGGTTGCGGGCCGCATGCACGAAGCGATGATCCGGCAGCAATACTACGACAGCATGGACGCGCTGGCGCTGCTGGCCCGGCTGCTGAGCGGGGTTTCCGGACACAAGGAAATACTCTGGTTCACCACCAATACATCGTTCGCCGCGGTCGGCAACCAGAACCTGGCGCTGAACGGCCGCCAGATGCAGCAGGCGCTGCGGCTGATGAACGCGGCGAATACCTCGATTTTTCCCATTGATCCCAGCGGCCCGGCCTTCCGGCTGGGGCAGATGATCGAGCAGACCGACTCCGACCATGCGGCGCGCAAGACCGGCGGCCTCCAACTGGCCGGCAACAACGCCATCGAGGCCATAGCGCGGACGGCGATGCAGTATCCGCAAGACCAGTACGTGCTCTACTTCAAGCCGCGGGCCAGCCGGCGGAGCCGCCCGCGGTATCGCCGCCTGAAGGTGCAGGTGCGGCGGCAGGGCGCGCGCCTGCTCTACCGGCGCGGGTTCATGCAGGCGGGGCTGGATTTTCGCCGCGGGCATGCGTCCAAGCTGCGGCTGGGCAGCCTGGCGCTCAGCCCGATGGACTGGAGCGGGCTGCCGATCTTGATCTGGCCGGGGAAGGTAAGCGCTCCGAGGGCTCCCTATTGGCGGGGGGCGCCGGCGGGCGAGCGCATACGCGAGATGCCCTACACGCTGGCGATTTCCGCGCGGCGGCTGCTGCACCGGCGTCCCGACGGGCGCTACGCCTACGATTTCAGCGTGGCGACGATGATGTTTTCCACCGCCGATGGGGAAGTGAGGCGCATGCCGGTGATTGACCATTACCGGCGGACGCTGAGCGCGCGGCAGGCGGCCGCGCTGGAGGCGGGGCGGATCCGCTACCAGGGCCGTTTCGTCGAACGCGCGGGGGTGGTGACGTACGGGCGGGCGGTGGTGCGGGACAACATTGACGGCGAGATTGGGACGATCACCGTACGCATAGGGGCGGCGGGGCCGGGGGAAGCCGAGCGATAGCGAGGCGGCGGCGGCTTGTCAGAAAGCGCGGAGAATGCTATAAAAAATAGACGCGCCGGGGATGCGGCGCAGTGCATTGTCCTCGATTCCTCAGTAGCTCAATGGCAGAGCATCCGGCTGTTAACCGGAGGGTTGTAGGTTCGAGTCCTACCTGAGGAGCCAACCTTTTTTACTTTAAAAAAAGCCAGGAAAGTAACAGCGGCAGCCATTGCGCGGCAGAGCGATGCTGGGCGAAGCGATAAGCGTCGCTGGGCTTCGTTGTTTTTTCATGCTTTAAGCAAAACCTGCGGTTTTGCTATTGACTCGGCAATCCTCATGTACGTCCATGTACACCAGGTCGCCTCGCGGCATTGCTAAAAGCAATTTCTGCGAAATTGCTATTGCGCCTCGCTCTGCTCGCGACTTCTCCTTTCGCAAAACCTTCGGTTTTGCTTGGCTTCGCCTTGGCTTTACTGAATCACGGAGGGTCGGGACCTGACAGGAAACCCCGACCTTCCCACTCGACCTCGGCATATCTAACTCCCATCTGTGGACTCGTGGGCCGCCGCTAGCGGACAGCTATACAACAACAAACGGGATGAGACACGCGGGCGGAAAAGAAGCGGGCGAAGGCGGCGGCAAAGGTTTGAGCGGGAATGAATTAACACGATGAACAGGCGCGCGGGCGAAAACGCCAGGTGTCTCGTTTCTCATTAGAGATTGCTCATAAAAGCGGCCAGCTTGCAGCCAGCAGGCATCAGCCGGGCAGGCGCCGGGGGCGAGAACGGCCGCGGAGGGGGAA
>JAJYIU010000072.1 GCA_021789895.1 Acidobacteriota bacterium
CTCCGCGATTCAGTAACGCCAAGGCGAAGGGAGAAGCGAGCAGAGCGAGGCGGGAGGCGCGAGGCAACCGCAGTGTACATGGACGTACATGAGGATTGCCGAGCGACGAACCAACGAAGCTATGCGATGCTTATCGCTTCGCCCAGCATTTTTGCCTCCATGAGCGGAAAACTGTTGCTATGACGGCCCTCATCCTCCCATTTCACGGAGGCAATTATGGCTCAGCACCAACCCATTGGTCATGGCGACCTTTCCGGGCGCGTCGGCGTCGAAGTCATACGCGCTCGCGGCGTGGATGTGGCCCTGTTGATCAAAAAGCTCATCGCCAACGCCGCTGCCGAATTCTCCAGCACCTACTACTACTACACCATCCTGCGCATGCACCTGGCCGGCTACGAAGATTACAAGGAAATCTGCGAAGACGCCCGGCTGGAAGACCGCGCCCACTGGGAATTGATCGTCCCTCGCATTTATGAGCTGGGCGGCGATTTGCCCAACGACCTGCCCGCCTTCCATAACCAGGCTGGCTGCGCCCCGGCAAAATTGCCCGACCCGCCCACGGTCGTCAATATCCTCACCCTCCTGCTCGAATCCGAGCGCTGCGCCATCCGCAGTTGGAGCGAAATCTGCGACATGACCTTTGGCAAGGACCCGCGCACCTACGATATGGCGGCGCGCATCCTGAACGAGGAAATCGAGCACGAGGCCTGGTTCATCGAACTGCTCGCCCGCGAACGCGACGGCAAATCCATCCCTTCCGGACATTTCCGCCGCGGCGAACCGGGCGAGGCGCCCTATAGCAAAAACCGGCGGTTCTATAACCCGTAAGCGTGAACGGCCGGGTCGCACAGCGTTTCTGTCCGCGAACGGGTGCCCGCGCGGTGCTTGGGTGGCGGCCCTGCCGCCCCTGCCGCCTGCTATTCTGAGCTTTGCTTTATCCCGTCACCTTCCTCCTGCCTGAAGGCGAAGTGACGCTCGAAATCGGCGCCGGTGAGTTCCTCTGGCACGCTGCCGCCCGCGCCGGTGTCGAACTCCCTTCCCGTTGCCGCGTCGGCTGGTGCCTGACCTGCGCCGCCCGCCTGGTATCGGGCGAAGTTGATAATTCTTCCGCCCGCCGCTATTTCCCCGCCGACCGCGATGCCGGTTTCATACTGCCCTGCACCGCCCGCCCGCGTTCTCTCCTTCGCCTGCGTACCCACCAGGAACAAGCCATGCGCCGCCATCGTTTGGCGCTCGGACTGCCCGCCCCGATCGCTTAACGCGCAATTCTCCCGTTGCGGCATTGCCCGCGCTGGCAAAATCTAAATAAGCAAGGAAATGCCTGGCCGGCTTTTTATGCCGGCTTTTCTGCGCTCGCCCGGGCACGCTTGCGCCGTTTCCGCCCTGCTTTAGCTTTGCTGCGCCTTCATCGAGCTGGCAATCGAGATCAGAAACGCCAGCGCTCCCAGCTCCAGCAGGGTGTGCGGATAAATCATTATCTTCTGCACGATTTGCACCCCGGAAAGACTGTAAGTTAACAGCCGCAGTACCACCGCGATTGCCACCAGGATCCACCCCAGCGGATAACAGAATTGACCCAATTGCTTCATCGTGCAATCTCCTTGCCCGAAGAGTGAGCTGCAATTCGCAGCGATTCTATGTACTTGCCCAACCGATTGCAACTGAAATCTTTCTGTACGCCGGGGCGTTTCCGCCTGGGCCGTGCCTAGGCCTGAAAGCACTCGTCCAGAAAGGCAAGCATCAGCCGCCACGCCTGGCGCGCCGAAGGCGCATGGTAACTCCCCCGCGCATCGCAGAAAAACCCGTGCCCGGCTTCGGAAAATTCCGCCATCACGAACGGCTTGCCGGCCGCAAGCAGCGCATCCGCCACCGCGCGCCGCTGCTCCGGCGGAATATGTGCGTCGCTCCCACCCCAGAAAAACAGCATCCGTCCGGAAACTTTCGCCGCCCCCTCCAGCATCTTGTCAATCCCGCTGCCGTAAAAGCTGACCGCGCCGCGCAGCGGCTTTTCCACTGCCGCTTGCCAGGCGACCCGCCCGCCCATGCAGTAGCCCGCCGCGCCAATCCGTCCTTCCAGTCCCTGCTCCTTCGCCAGCCAGCCGTAGGCGGCGCCGATATCCGCCGCCAGCCCCGCCGGCGTCATTGCCGCCATGTGCTTTCGCACCGCATTGAAATCGCCGTAATCGCCTTCGAACCCCGGCGCGGTGCGATGATACAACTCCGGTGCGATTACCGTATATCCCTCGCGCGCCAGCCGCTGCGCCAGATCGCGTATGTGCGCGTTCACCCCGAACGCTTCCTGAAACAGCAGCAAGCCGCGCTGCCTGCCCGTTGCCGCCGCCGTCCAGGCCCGCAGTTTCGATCCATCGCTGGTTGGTAGCTCGATCCATTCCGCTCGTTCCATCGCTTCTCTCTTTCCCCCGGAATCCTTCTTTCAGCAGTATGCGGCAGCCGCCTTCCTGAACCTTCCATTGCTTCCGGCGCCATGGCAACCATAGTATGCTGCCGCCATGTCCCGTCTGGCGTTTGCTTCGCGATTCCATCTTGCTCCGCGGCAACTTCGCCTGCAGCGCTTCCGCGGCCATCGCCGTGCCTGCATCGCGTTCTCCGCTTCCTTCCTGCTGGCGGCGATCGCCCCGGCCGCGCTGGCCGCCCCGCCGCCCGCGCCCTCGCCCCGTACAGCCCGCTTTCAGGCGCAATTGCGCGCGCTCATGCGCCTCCCCTTGTACCGGCATGCGGAGTTTGGCGTCGCGCTCTACTCGCTCACGCGCCGCCGTATGCTCTTCACCTGGAACGGACAAAAACTCTTTACTCCCGCCTCCACCACCAAGCTGGTCACCGAAGGCTGCGCGCTGCGCTTGTTCGGCCCCGGCTTCCGCTTCCATACCCGCTTCTACCGCGCCGGCCCGCTGCGCCATGGCGTATTGCATGGCGATCTGGTGATGGTGGCCGGCGGCGATCCCAATCTGTCCGCGCGCCTCCAACCCGGCGGCCGCCTGAGCTTCGAAAATTGGGACCATTCCTATGACGGCAGCCGTTATACCCGCGCCGTTCCCGGCAATCCCCTGCGCGTGCTCCTGCTGATCGCCCGCCGGCTCTATGCCCGGGGCCTGCGCCGCGTGACCGGCGGGATTTACGTGGACGCCGGCTTATTTCCCGAAGGCAGCCGCGAACTCGGCACCGGCGTGGTGATCTCTCCCATTGTCGTCAACGACAACCTGGTGGACCTCACCATCGCTCCCGGCGCGGCGGCGGGAAGCCGGCCCCAGGTCCAGTTCAGCCGGGATACGGCTGCGCCCGACGGCACGCACACGGTCGTGCTCAGCGGCTCCTTCCCCGCCGGCTCGCCGCCCATTCTGTATGCCTACGCCGTGCCGCAGCCCAGCCGGTTTGCCCAATATGCCTTTGTGGCGGCATTGCGGCGCGCCGGCATCCAGGCGTCAGTGCCTGCCGGCGACCGCCTTTCACCCGCCGCTCTCGCCGCCGAATCCCTGCCGCGCCGCCTCCTGGCCGATTACGTCTCCCCGCCCTTCGCCGCAGAGGTGCGGGTCACGCTCAAAGTCAGCCAGAATCTTCACGCCAGCATGGTTCCCTACCTCGAAGGCGCATTGCTGGCGCATCGTCGGAAAAATATTGGCCGGGCAGGCTTCGCGCTCGAGCGCAATGTGCTCCTTGCCGCCGGACTCGACCTCACCGGCGCTTCGCAAAGCGACGGCGCCGGCGGCGCCCCCGCCGCTTTCTTCACCCCCGATTTCATGGCGCGCTATCTCGCCTGGACGGCGCGCCAGCCCTATTTCCCCTGGTTCTATCGCGCCTTGCCGGTCATGGGCCGCGATGGCACCCTGTTCAATATCCAAACCCATTCCCCCGCCGCCGGTCACGTGCGCGCTAAAACCGGCACCTTTGACGCCTACGACGCCCTTAACCGCAATCTCATGGTGACTGGCAAAGGCATGGCCGGATACATGACCACCGCCGCCGGCGAGCGCCTCTGCTTTGCGTTTTATGCCAACCGCGTTAGCTTGCCCCTGGGCGGCTTGAGCCAGATCGAGCGCACCGTGGGCAATGCCCTCGGCGAGTTGGCCGGCGCCGCGTATGCTTTGCCCCCGCCCCGGCGTCATGCGGGTCCCTGAATGGTTGCTGCCTCGGAATGGCAACGCCGCCAGGCCATTCCGCAAGCGTTGCGCGGCAATCGCTGATGGCTGAAAGCTGTCGGTTTTGACGGCGGGGCCCGGCTTGCGGGCCCCGGCTCTTTACTCACCGCACTGCCGCGGCCGTGGTTGACGCTTTTGAAAAATGGCCGCCTTAAGCCGAGAGCCTCGCGCTCTGTCCGGCTTTGCCCGCGTGTATCTTCAGCGCGGAAGAGTTTTCAATCGGCAGCGTGTCCACCGTCGGCGTGGTCTTCGCCAGCGGCATCAGTTTGCGCGAAATTTCCTGGAACAAGCCTTGGCCGTAGCGCTGTTCGTCCATCGGCGTCTGCCAGACGGTAATGCAGCAGAATCTGCCCGTGTTCGTATCCAGCGCTTCGAGATTCTCGACAAATCCCGGCTGTGCTTGGATTTTGGGCAGATATTCCTCGTTCAGCACGGATTTGAATTCCCGGATTTTCTCCGGCTGAACCGTGATTTGCACGATGCGGGAAATCATGCGGACTCCTTCCGATTCCAGCACTGCGATCGTCTGAAATCGAGTTTGGAATTGGGAACCCTGACTGCGATGCGCTTTTTGGCATGAGGGTAGCTCGTAATTTTTATTTTTCAGTTAGTACAAATCCATTAGCGGCGGCCCACGAGTCCACCGATGGGAGTTAGATATGCCGAGGTCGAGTGGGAAAGTCGGGATTTCCTGTCAGGTCCCGACCCTCCGCGATTCAGTAACGCCAAGGCGAAGCCAAGCAAAACCGAAGGTTTTGCGAAAGG
>JAJYIU010000048.1 GCA_021789895.1 Acidobacteriota bacterium
CTTGGCGTTACTGAATCGCGGAGGGTCGGGACCTGACAGGAAACCCCGACCTTCCCACTCGACCTCGGCATATCTAACTCCCATCGGTGGACTCGTGGGCCGCCAAGCGGCGCGCGGCGCCGGCGATCAGGCGGGCGAGCTGCTCGCTGGTGGCATTGCCGACCAGGCGATCCCTGCCGGCTTCCACCACCGGCACGGCGCGAATTTGTTTTTCCAACAACAAGCCCGGTTTCAGGGTGACATCCACCTCGACCAGGGAGAATCCCATGCGCGCGCGCAAGGCTTCCAGGCGCCGCTTCACCAACGGGCAAAAAGGACAGCTCAGGGCGGTATAAATCCGCACCTCGGGTGAACCGGCGGCGGCGCCGGTGGAGGCTGCCGCCGGAACATCCTCGACCGAGCCATAGCCCATCGCCGGCGAGATGCGGGGAAAGATTTTGATGTAGCCCCACAGCGCCAGGGGCAAGGCGATGATCCAAGCCGCAGCCGCGATGAAATTTCGCGCAGAAAGAAAATAGGCCAGCCCGGCAATATAGATCAACCAATTGAGATAAATCGCGACCAGGTAGCATTGTTGCCGCATAAGCGCACTCCGTGGCCGGGAAATGGGATGCTAGGCGAAGCGATAAGCGTCGCATAGCTTCGTTGGTTCGTCGCTCGGCAATCCTCATGTACGTCCATGTACACTGCGGTTGCCTCGCGCCTCCCGCCTCGCTCTGCTCGCTTCTCCCTTCGCCTTGGCGTTACTGAATCGCGGAGGGTCGGGACCTGACAGGAAACCCCGACCTTCCCACTCGACCTCGGCATATCTAACTCCCATCGGTGGACTCGTGGGCCGCCGCTAAACGACAACCCTACAGTACTGCCGTGCATAAGCCAGGGGCCGGCGATTTCGCGCAAACTGCAAACGATCAAAAAAAGACTTCCGAGACGATCTCCGCGTCCAGCAGCACCTCGCCCGCCAGCAGCGCGCTGCGCCCGGCGGCGCTGCCGTGGCATCCAAATCTTTAGCCCGATATCGGCGCCAGTCTGCTAGATCGTGCATGGCATATGCCGCGCGTCCACCCCGCAAATCCGTGCTCGCCGTGAGGCATACGTAAAAGAACTTTTGGCCGACCTTTCCGTAAATTTCGTCCTTGATCACCTGCCGACCGGGCGACTAGATCGTGCGCGGGGCCGATTCCGGCTCGCGGTCGAGGTCGAGCGGCTGCAGCACCTCGGCCGCGTCCACCATTACCCGCCAGTCGCGGCAGATCTGGGCGACGTGCTGGGCGCCGGCGCGCAGCACCAGCGTCAGCCGGTGCAGGCCGGGATCGCGGGGATCGGCATCGGCGCGCACCGCTTCAAAATCGAGGCCGCGGCGCGAGGCCGCGCCCAGCAGCCGCATCAGCGCGCCCTGGCGGTTGTGGTAGCGGACTTCGAAGCGATAGCGCGAGGCCGCGGGCGGAGCGGGCGCGGGCGCGGCGGGCTGCAGCCGGGCGTCGGCGGCGGGGGATTGGGAGAGGATGGGAGCGGGCATAAGCGTCTCCGGGGCCGGCGCGCAGCCGGCGTTTCATCAAAGCTTGGGCATCAGCGGACGTTTTTTTCCTGCAGCAGCATTTCCGAGAGCGCCGCGCCGGAGGGCACCATCGGAAAGACGTTGGCTTCGGGGGCGCATTCGAACAGCAGCAGCCGGGGCTGGGGATTGTCGAGAAAGCGGCGCAAGGTTTCGCCGCGGTCGCGCGGCAGCCCCTGCGGGCCGGCGGGGTCGAGCTGCAGCCGCTCGCCCGCGATGCCATAGGCGCGCGCCAGGGCGAGGAAGTCGGGGTTGTCGCTCAGGTCGGTTTCGGCGTAATTGCGGTCGTAGAACAACTGCTGCCACTGGCGCACCATGCCGAGGTACTTGTTATCCACCAGCAGCAGCTTGAGCGGCAGCGAGCAGCGCCGGATGGTGGCCAGTTCCTGTATGTTCATCTGCAGGCCGCCGTCGCCGGAGATGCAGACCACGGTGCTGTGCGGGCGGGCGAGCTGGACGCCGATGGCGGCGGGCAGGGCGAAGCCCATCGCACCCAGGCCGCCGGAGGTGATGAAGCCGCGGGGGTTGGCGCTGCGGTAGCGCTGCGCCGCCCACATCTGGTGCTGGCCGACGTCGGCGACCACGTAGCTGTCTTCCGGCAGCCGGGCGTAGAGTTCGTCGAGCAACTGCAGCGCCGGCACGGCCAGGGCGGAGGCGGCCATCTCGGCGCGCTCCGGGCCGCAGGCCAGCTCGCGCCATTGGCTCCAATCCGGCAGCGGCTTGCGCTCCAGCGCCTGGAGGAAGCGCGGCAGGGTTTCGGCGAGGCTGCCGGGAATGGCCAGGTGCGCGGGGCGCACGCGGTCGAGCTGGGCCGGATCGATTTCGAAATGCACAATGCGCGCCGCCGGGGCAAAGCGCGCCGGATCGCCGGTGACGCGGTCGTCGAGGCGGGCGCCGAAGACCAGCAGCAGATCGGTTTCGTGCAGCGCGGTATTGGCGGCGCGGGTGCCGTGCATGCCGACCATGCCGAGGTTGTAGCCGGCGCCGGGGGCGATTGCGCCCAGGCCGTGCACGGTCATGCCGGCCGGCAGTTGCAGCTTGTCGAGCAGCGCGCGCAGGGCGCTGACCGCGCCGGCGAGCTTCACGCCGGCGCCGACCAGCGCCACCGGACGCTGCGCCTCGCGCAGCAGCGCCCGCAGCGCGACTTCGGGAAAGGCGGGAGCGTTCGCATCCGCCGCCGGCGCCTGGCGGCTGTGTTCCAGGCGCCAGGCCGCCTCGCGCGCCGCCGCCGCATCCGGCTCCCAGACGGCCTTGAGGCAATCCACCGGGATATCCACCAGCACCGGCCCCGGGCGCCCGCTTTGCGCGATTTCGAAGGCCTGGCGCATGACTTCGGGAATTTCCTCCACGCTGCGCACCAGGCGGCTCCACTTGGTGATCGCCAGGGTCATGCCGAAGATATCGGTTTCCTGGAACGCGTCGGTGCCGATCAGCGAGCTGCGCACCTGGCCGGTGATGCAGACCAGCGGGGTCGAATCCATGCGCGCGTCGGCGATGCCGGTGATCAGGTTGGTGGCGCCGGGCCCGCTGGTGGCGATGGCGACGCCGGCGCGCCCGGTGGCGCGCGCCCAGCCCTCGGCGGCGAACACCGCGCCCTGCTCGTGGCGGGTGAGGATGTGGCGCACGCCGCTGCCTTCGAGCGCGTCGTAGAGCGGAATCACCGCCCCGCCGGGGTAGCCGAAGACCGTGTCCACTCCCTGCTCGCGCACCGCCTGCCAGACCAGTTCAGCGCCTTTGGGCATGTCCGTCGCTCCTTGCCTTTACCGGCCGCTACTTTTTTGCCGCCGCCTTCACGGCGCCGCCGCGCGGCAGCCAGCTCATCATCTGGCGCAGCTCCGCGCCCACCTGCTCGAGCTGGAGCCGGCGCTCGGCCTGGCGCAGGCGGTTGAAGTTCGGGCAGCCGTTTTTGTTTTCCGCCAGCCATTCGCGGGCAAAGCTGCCGTCTTGGATCGCGGCCAGAGTGGCCTGCATCGCCTGGCGCACGCCGGCGCCGATGATCTTCGGCCCGCGCGTCAGGTCGCCGTACTCGGCGGTGTTGGAAATCGAGTAGCGCATGCGCTCCAGGCCGCCTTCGTAGATCAGGTCCACGATCAGCTTCATCTCGTGCACGCACTCGAAGTAGGCGCTTTCGGGCTGGTAGCCGGCCGCCACCAGCGTCTCGAACCCGGCCTTCATCAGCGCCGCCAGCCCGCCGCAGAGCACCGCCTGCTCGCCGAACAGATCGGTTTCGGTTTCTTCCTTGAAGGTGGTGCCGAGCACTCCGGCGCGGGTCGAGCCGATGCCGGCGGCGTAGGCGAGCGCATATTCCAGCGCGCGGCCGCTGGCGTCCTGATGCACCGCCACCAGCGACGGCACGCCATTGCCCTCGCTGTACACCCGCCGCACCAGGTGTCCCGGGCTCTTGGGCGCGATCATCACCACGTCCACGTCGGGCGGCGGGACGATGGTCTGGAAATGGATGCTGAAGCCGTGCGAGACGCCCAGGATTTTGCCCGCCTTCAAATGCGGCTGGATCGCCGCCTGGTACACCGCCGCGTGGGTCTCGTCCGGCAGCAGGATGTGAATCCAGCCGGCGCGCCGCGCCGCCTCGGCCACCGGCAGCACTTCAAAGCCGTCGGCGCGCGCGGTGCGCGCCGAGGCGCGCTCCGGCTCCAGTCCGATCAGGACTTTATAGCCGCTGTCGCGCAGGTTTTGCGCCTGGGCATGGCCCTGGCTGCCATAGCCGACGACGGCAAAAGTTTTTCCCGCCAGCGCCTGCGGGTTGGCATCGGATTGATAGTAAATTTTGGCGGCCAAGGCAGTCGTTCTCCTGGTAAATTGCGCGGCAAATGCAAGGCCGCGGCTTCCCTTACCGACCGGACGGTAAGGAACATATTAAAACGGTTTTGCCGGCAGAATCGAGAAAAATTTTTACCGGCCGGCGGCAGCAGAGGTTTCTAAGCCTCCCCCGGCCGCCGCCAGATTTGGATTTATGCAAAATGAAGACTAAAATACGCATTATGCGTAAAACGGCCACATTGAAGGCATTACTTCCATTCGTCCGGCAAAGGATTCTTGCGGCCACATTGATGCAGCCAGAAAAATGGTGGTACTTGACCGAACTCGCCAATCACATTGGCACACGCCCGTCCAGCCTGCAGCGCGAGCTACGAGCCCTGGTTGAAACCGGCATCCTCGAGCGCCGTCGCGAGGGCACGCGAGTCTATTTCCGGGCGCAAAGACAATCCCCGATTTTTCGCGAGTTGCGCTCGCTATTGGAAAAGACGGTTGGCATCGTCCCAATCTTGCAGCAGACGCTTGAAGCTTTCGAGCCCCAGATCGTTTCCGCGTTTATCTATGGTTCTTTGGCGCGCGCAAAAGAGCATGCCGGCAGCGATATCGATCTGATGGTGGTGGGGAAAATCGGGCTAGCCGAACTGGCGCCCGGATTCCGTGACGCCGAAAAGCGCCTGCAAAGAGAAATCAACGTGATCAACTTCTCGACGGAGGAATTTAGAGACAAATACGGAAATCACGATCATTTCCTGACCCGTGTCGTGAAAGACGCGAAGTATTTTCTGAAGGGAAGCCAAAGTGAACTGGAAGCAATTGCTCGCCAGCCATGACGCACAAAGGCACGTCACCACCAAGCCAGAGCTGGAGGGGATGCGCGAGCTGATCGCGCGCGATCTGGCCGATGCAAATTTAGTGGAGCTTTCAGCGGACCGGCAATTTGCCACAGCTTATAACGCGGCTTTAATTACCGCCAATATGGCCATTGCTTGTACAGGTTATCGAATCACCGCCCGGAGCGGACATCACCGCCTCTCGCTGGAAGCCGCAAGGCTAGCCCTCGGAACCTCGGGCGAGAAGCTGCTCGATTATTTTGAGATCTGCCGGCGTAAACGCAATCGGATTGACTATACGCAATCCAATGTGGCGACCCAAACGGAAGCCACAGAGATTGTGGCGAAAGCCGCCGAATTTTATGAACTTGTTGAAACCTGGATCGCGACCCACCATGCTGCATTGAAGCGGTAACGGATTGCTTGCGCCCGACTTAGATGTCGTAGTAGAGCGCGAATTCGTAGGGATGCGGGCGCAGGCGGATGGCGTCCACCTCCTTGAGCCGCTTGTACTCGATCCAGGTATCGATCAGGTCCTGGGTGAAGACGCCGCCGGCGAGCAGGAAGGCGTGGTCTTGGGCCAGCTCGTCGAGCGATTCGTCCAGCGCCCCCGGCATCGAGGGCACAAGCGCCAGCTCTTCGGCCGAGAGCTCGAAGATGTCTTTATCGAGCGGCTGGCCGGGATCGAGCTTGTTTTTCACTCCGTCCAGGCCGGCCATCAGCATGGCGGCGAAGGCGAGATAGGTGTTGCAGGAAGGATCGGGCGGGCGGAACTCCACCCGTTTCGACTTGGGCGAGCTGGAATACATCGGGATGCGGCAGGCGGCGGAGCGGTTGCGCTTGGAGTAGGCCAGGTTGACGGGGGCTTCGTAGCCGGGCACCAGGCGTTTATAGGAGTTGGTAGTAGGGGCGATGAAAGCGGCCAGGGCGCGGGCGTGCTTGAGCAGCCCGCCGATATAGTAGAGCGCCAGTTGCGAGAGGCCGGCGTACTGATCGCCGGCAAACAGCGGCTGGCCGTCTTTCCACAGCGACTGGTGGGTATGCATGCCGCTGCCGTTATCCTGAAACAGCGGTTTGGGCATGAAGGTGACGGTCTTGCCGTACTGGTAGGCGGTCATTTTGGCGATGTATTTATACAACTGCATGCTGTCGGCGGACTTGAGCAGGGTGTCGAAGCGCAGGTCAATTTCGGCCTGGCCGGCGGTGGCGACTTCGTGATGATGGCATTCGACCTGGAGCCCGGCGGCTTGCATCTTCAACACCATTTCGCTGCGCAGGTCCTGGTAATGGTCGGTGGGCGGCACCGGGAAGTAGCCTTCCTTGAAGCGCGGGCGGTAGCCGAGGTTGTCGTCTTCGCGGCCCGAGTTCCAGCGGCCTTCCTCGGCGTCAATGTAGAAATAGCCGTGGTTTTCGCGCTGGTCGAAGCGCACGTTGTCGAAGATGAAGAACTCCGCTTCGGCGCCGAAGCAGGCGGTATCGGCGATGCCGCTGGCCTGGAGATAATCCTGCGCCCGCTTGGCCACCCAGCGCGGGTCGCGGCCATAGGGCTGGGCGGTGACCGGGTCCACGGCGTCGCCGAACAGGATCAGCGTGGGCGCGCTGGTGAAGGGGTCGAGCACCGGCCAGGCGGGGTCGGGCATCAGCAGCATGTCGCTTTCGTGTATGGACTGCCAGCCGCGGATGCTGGAGGCGTCGAAGCCCAGGCCCTCGCTGAAGGATTCTTCCTTCAATTGGCCGATGGGAAACGACATGTGCTGCCAGACGCCCGGCAGATCCATGAAGCGGAGATCAACGAATTGGACGTCGTGCTTGGCGCAAAATTCCAACACCTGTTTGGGGGTAGACACGGCTTGGGCTCCTGGTCAGGCGCCCCGGCTGGCCGGGAAGGGCAGCCGGGCGGCCGGGGGTTTGGGATTACGCTCGGGGCGCGCGCCGTTTTGGGGCTTGCGTCCGGATTGAGCGAAACGGAAATCTAACAAGCCCGCCCGGAGAAAGCCAATCGTTTATTCAAATGTCGAGAATCCGGCGGGCGTATGCCTGCGCCATGGCCGGGGCCGGCGGCTGGATGCTGGGCGAAGCGATAAGCATCGCATAGCTTCGTTGGTTCGTCGCTCGGCAATCCTCATGTACGTCTATGTACACTGCGGTTGCCTCGCGCCTCCCGCCTCGCTCTGCTCGCTTCTCCCTTCGCCTTGGCGTTACTGAATCGCGGAGGGTCGGGACCTGACAGGAAACCTCGACCTTCCCACTCGACCTCGGCATATCTAACTCCCATCGGTGGACTCGTGGGCCGCCGCTAGAGGTATGCTGGATTCGTGGCGCGATCCCTGCCGGCGTTCTCAAACAGAGATGCTGTCCGACTCGGACGTTAACGCTTTAGGAGAAAGACTGCCATGCGGCACTTCCGTTTTCCGCTCCCCCTGGTTGCCATCGTTGGCAGCGTGTTCTGCCTCGCCTACGCCGCTCCGCGCAAGCTGCTCAGCCCGCCGGGCAAGGCCCAGTTGAGCCTCGCCGGGGCGCGGATCACGGTGACCTATCACCGCCCCAAGATCCGCAATCCGAAGACCGGCGCGCCGCGCAAGATCTTCGGCCCCGGCCCGGGCTACCTGGTGCCCTTCGACAAGGTCTGGCGCCTGGGCGCCAACCAGGCGACCACGCTGATTACGACCAAGGATTTGCGCCTGGCGGGGCATCGCCTGCCCGCCGGCACCTACACCTTGTTCGCCATCCCGGCGGCGCATCGCTGGACGCTGATCGTCAGCCGCAAGACCGGCGAGTGGGGCATTCCCTATCCGGGCCAGCAGTACGATTTCGCCCGCATTCCGCTGGCGGCGCACCGGACGGGGCGGCTGGTGGATCCGTTCACGATCTCGCTCAGCGCGGCCGGCGCCCGGCAAGCCCGGCTCAGCTTTGCCTGGGAGCATACCGTCGTGGTCGCTCCCATTCGCGTCAGCCGGTAAAAACTTCCCCTCCATCCGGGGGCGCGCGCGCCGGGGGCCGCGGCGGCGGAAGCGGAAGTGTGCGGCCGGCCGGCCTTGACCGCGGGCGTTTCCCTTGTGCCCGCCGTCACAGCGGATTGCCAAGCGCGGAAAGCGGATGCTATGGTTTTCAGTTCGGCTTTTTCGGGCTGGAAGAGAACACTTTATACCGCGTCCGATCGCTTGGAACGCCGCGGCCATCCGGAAAGGCAAATTCTAACAACGGAGCGCGCATGGCGGCATTTAATGACAATCCCGTGCCGGCCGACGGCCAGGCGATCACGCTGGAGAGCGGGCGGTTCAAGGTTCCCGACCGTCCCATCATTCCCTTCATCGAAGGCGACGGCACCGGCCCCGACATCTGGGCCGCCAGCCGGCGCGTTTTCGACGCCGCGGTGCATTGCGCCTACGGCGGCAAGCGCCAGGCGGTGTGGTACGAGGTGTTTGCCGGCGAGAAAGCCTACCAGAAATTCCAGCAGTGGCTGCCGGAAGACACCATCGCCGCGGTACGCCAGTTCCGGGTGGCGATCAAGGGCCCGCTGACCACCCCCGTGGGCGGCGGCATCCGCAGCCTCAACGTCGCCCTGCGCCAGCGGCTCGATCTCTACGCCTGCGTGCGCCCGGTGCGCTACTACGCCGGCGTGCCCTCGCCGGTGAAGCATCCCGAGCACATGAACCTGATCATCTACCGCGAGAACACCGAAGACGTGTACGCCGGCATCGAGTTCCGCGAGGGGACGCCGGAGGCGGAAAAGTTGATCCGCTACCTGAACGGCGAGTTCGGCAAGAACATCCGCGCCGATTCCGGGGTGGGGATCAAGCCGATTTCGCGTTTCGCCAGCCAGCGGCTGGTGCGCAAGGCGATCGAATACGCCCGCGGCCACGGGCGCACCGTGGTCACGCTGGTGCACAAGGGCAACATTCAGAAATTCACCGAAGGCGCCTTCCGCGACTGGGGCTACCAGTTGGCGAAGGAGGAATTCGGCGCGCTCTGCATCAGCGAGGAAGACCTGGCCAAGCCGCCGTACAACGGCAAGCTGCCGGCGGGGAAAATCCTGATCAACGACCGCATTGCCGACTCCATGTTCCAGCAGGTGCTCACCCGGGCGCAGGAATACCAGGTGGTTTGCACTCCCAACCTGAACGGCGATTATCTCTCCGACGCCTGCGCCGCCCAGGTTGGCGGGCTGGGGCTGGCGCCGGGCGCGAATCTCAGCGACGAGTACGCCTTCTTCGAGGCCACCCACGGCACCGCCCCCAAGTACGCCGGCAAGGACGTCATCAACCCCGGCTCGGTGATGCTGAGCGGGGTGATGATGTTCGAAGCGCTGGGCTGGGACGAGGCGGCGCGGCTGATTGAAAACGGCCTGGCCGCGACCATCAGCCAGAAGCGCGTGACCTACGACCTGGAGCGGCTGATGCCCGGGGCCACCAAGCTGAAGACCAGCGAGTTCGCCAACGCCATTATCGAAAACCTGCAGGCCTGAGGGCCGCCCGGCCCGCGGGCCGGGGGAAAGGATGGAAACATGCGTCCGAAAATCACCATCGTCGGCGCCGGCAACGTGGGCGCCACCACCGCCCACTGGATGGTCACCCGCGAGCTGGGCGACGTCGTGCTCACCGACATCGTCGAAGGCGTGCCCCAGGGCAAGGGCCTCGATCTGTTCGAGGCCACCCCGATCGCCCGCAAAGACGTGCGCGTCACCGGCGCCAACGGCTATGACGAAACCGCCAACTCCGATCTGGTGGTGATCACCGCCGGGTTTCCGCGCAAGCCGGGCATGAGCCGCGACGACCTGCTGAAGAAAAATTACGAGGTGATGCAATCCACGATCGAGAAAGTGGTGGCGCTTTCGCCCAACGCCATCCTCATCCTGGTCACCAACCCGCTCGACGCCATGGCCCAGGCCGCCTTCCGGTTGAGCAAGTTTTCCCGCAACCGCGTCATCGGCATGGCCGGGGTGCTGGATTCGGCCCGCTTCGCCGCCTTCATCGCCCAGGAACTCGAAGTCTCGGTGGAGAACATACAAGCCTTCGTGCTCGGCGGCCATGGCGACACCATGGTGCCGCTGCCGCGCTATACCACCGTCGCCGGCGTGCCCCTGACCGAGCTGCTGCCGGCGGAAAAGATCGAAGCCCTGGTCAAGCGCACCCGCAACGGCGGCGGCGAAATCGTGGCCCTGCTCAAGAGCGGCAGCGCCTATTACGCGCCCGCCGCGGCGGTTTGCGAAATGGCGGAAGCCATCCTACGCGACAAGAAAAAAATCCTTCCCTGCGCCGCCTACCTGGAAGGCGAGTACGGCATCCGCGGGCTATTTATCGGCGTGCCCTGCAAGCTGGGCGCGCGCGGCATCGAAAGCGTGATCGAGGTGAAACTCACCGCCGAGGAGCAGGCGCAACTGCGGAAATCGGCAGACGCGGTGCAGGAGCTGACCACGGTGCTCGGGGTATAATCTTCCGCGTGAATGAAATGACTCCGGAATCGGTGCTGGCGCTGCGCGATCTGCTCTGCGAAATGCTGGCGCGGGAAATGCAGATCACCCAGGCGGTGATCGCGGCGGTGCCCGAATACGGGCGCGATTTCCGCCACGAACCGCGCGCCCGCACCGCCTTCGAGCTGGCCTGGCACATTGCCAGCAGCCAGGTCTTTTTCCTCGATGCCATTGCCGGCGGCGGCTTCGATTTCGAGCGCGCCAGAAGCCGCGGCGCCGCGCCCCCGCCGGCCTTTCGCGATGTCGTGCTGTGGCTGGCGGAAAACGGCGCCGCCGGGCTGGAGCGCGTGCGCGCGCTGCCGGCCGAGGCGCTGCTCCAGCCCATCTTTTTTAAGCCCGGGAATATGACCCTGCCCGCCTGGCGCTTCCTGCTGATCGCCAACAGCCACGCCATACACCACCGCGGCCAGCTTTCCACCTGCCTGCGCCCGCTGGGCGCGCGCGTGCCCGCCATCTACGGCGAAAGCGCCGATTCCGCGCCCCCCGCGCCCCGCCCGGCGGCCGGATGATTGCCGTGCCGCGCGATCCGCGGCCGGCGGCGCGGCTGGGTTAACCTGGAAGGGAAAGGAAGGTGGCGATTTTCATGAGCCTGGAACGTCCCCATGCGGTCACGCTGCGCGGCAATCCCTTCACCCTGCTCGGGCCGGAACGCAAAGCGGGGGAAAAACTTCCCGATTTCACCCTCACCGACAACAGCCTCCAGCCGGTAACCGAGGCCTCGACTCGCGGCGCGGTGCGCGTCTTCGCCGCCGTGCCTTCGCTCGACACCCCGGTTTGCGACCTGGAAAGCCGCCGCTTCAACGAAGAGGCCGCCAATTTGGGCGAGCAGGTCAAAATCTACGTGGTCAGCATGGATCTGCCCTTCGCCCAGAAGCGCTGGTGCGGCGCCGCCCATGCCGAGCGGGTGCAGACGCTTTCCGATTACCAATCCGGCTCCTTCGGCCTGGCGATGGGCACGCTGATCAAGGAGCTGCGCCTGGAATCGCGCGCTGTCTTCGTCGCCGGCGCCGATGACACGCTGCGCTACGTCGAGTACGTGCCCGAGGTCGGCCAGCATCCCGACTACGACAAGGCGCTGGCCGCCGTGCGCGCGCTGCTGTAGCAAAGCCGTTCCGCCGCGGGCGAGCCGATTGCACGCTGGCGTCCGCCGGCGCGCTTGACAACTTCCGCACGACGGAGAAATCATCGGGCGTGCAACGACGCGAGCGAGCGGATGGGCAGCATGCCGGCCGGGCGGGCGCGCTCAATTCCGGCCGAATCACCGTCGCGGCCGCCGGGTTCGGGCTGGCCATGTTGCTGGCCGCGGGCTGTCAATCGCATACGGCCGCTCATCGCGCCGCGAAAGCCAAGCCCGCGGCCTCGCCGGCCGCCGCGCCGGCGCTGGCGGGCGTAGTTTCGGCCGCCGCCGCCGGATTGCCCGCCGGGCTGGCGCCCGGCCTGTACGCCAACTTCCAGACCAGCGCCGGCAACATCGTCGCGCGGCTGTTTCCCCGGCGCGCGCCCAAGACCGTCGCCGGATTCGTCGCCCTGGCCACCGGCAACCGTCCCTGGCAGGATCCCGCCACCGGCGCGCTGAACTGGCAGCCGCTTTACGACGGCCTGGAATTTTTCCGCGTCGTGCCGGGCTTCATCATACAGTCGGGCGATCCGGCCGAAACCGGCAGCGGCTCGATCGGCTTCAACCTTCCGGTCGAAACCAATCGCTTGCGCTTCAACCGCGCCGGCCGGCTCAGCCTGGCGCAGGTGGAAGGCGAGCCGGGGTCGCGCGCATCGCAGTTTTTCATCACCCTGCGCCCCGCGCCTCCGCTCGACCGCCAGCATTTCATCATTTTCGGCCAGGTGGCGCGCGGGCTGGCGGTGGCGCGGAAAATCTCGGAGTTGCCCACGCCGCCCGGCAGCAGCCGCCCACACCAGCCCGCAGTGATCCATCACCTCAAAATCGGCCGGGTGGGGTAAGCCGCAGATGCCTGAATGTCGAGAGCGCGGGCGCGGAGCCCGCTGCTGCCGGGCGCCTTTGATTGGCATTTGATGCGCGAGCCGGATTATGCTGGGGCGTATGCGCCTGCGAATTTTTGCCCTGCTGCTGGCCGGCGGCCTGACTCCGGCCCTGATAGCACCTGCCGCTCGCGGCCAAGCCGCGCCCGCCAACGCCGCCGCGCCGCGCTCGTCCGCCGCGCGGGCTGACTATCGCCGCGGCATGGAAAGCGCCGACCAGAAAATCCAGGCCGAGGTCGAAGCGCATCAGCAGGTGGTCGCCAATCTCGACTACCTCACCACCATGATCGGGCCGCGCCTGACCGGCTCGCCGCAGATGCAGGCCGCCAGCGACTGGACGCTGGCGAAATTCCGCCAGTACGGGCTCGACGCCCACCTGGAAACCACCACCATTGCGCATGCCTGGCAGCGCGGCCGGGAAAGCGCCGAGATTCTATCGCCCATCCGCCGCCGGATTTCGATTCGCGCCCTGGGCTGGAGCCGCGCCACGCCCGGGCCGGTGACCGCGCCGGTGCGCCTGGCCGATCTCAGCCATCCCAGCGCTCTCGAAGCGCACCTGCAAGATTTTCGCGGCGCCATCGTGCTGCTGGGCAGGCCGCACCCGGTCAATCTCGCCCCCGCCGGCAATGCCTATGACGCCGTCATTCCGCCGCCCCGCGGCGTGCCTACGCCCCGCCCCGCCGGCTGGCGCCTGCGCTTTCAGGTGCTGCAGAAGCTGATGGGCGAGCACCCGGCGGTGATCGTGCTCGACAGCGGCAAGACCGACAACCTGTTCACCATGGGCAGCTTCAGCCGCTATCAGCCCTCGCGCGTGCCGCTGGCTTTCCTGCCGCACGAAGACTACGACCTGCTCTACCGCCTGCTGCACGATTTCCACCAGGCCGTGCAGATGCGCGTCCAACTCGACGACCGCTTCAGCCCCGGCCGCGAGCCGGCTTCGATCACCGTCGCCGAAATCCGCGGCCGCAAGCATCCCCATCAGGAAGTCATCCTCGGCGGCCATCTCGATTCCTGGGACCTGGGCCAGGGCGCGCTCGACAACGGCACCGGCGCGATGGCGGTGCTCGAAGCCGCCCGCGCCCTCAAGGCGCTGGGCTGGCAGCCCGATCGCACCCTGGTCTTCATCCTCTTTACCGGCGAGGAGCAGGGCGGGCTGGGCGCCGATCTGTTCATGAAAAATCACGCCGCCGAGATTCCCAACATGGATGCCGCGCTGATTGACGACACCGGCACCGGCAAGATCTTCTCCATCGCGCTCGAACACCTCTGGGAAACCGGGCCGCTGATGCGGGAAATCTACCGCCCGCTGCGCGAGGTCTTCGATTTGCGCCCGCTGAGCACGCGCTACTTCGGCTCCTCCGATCATGTCGAGTTCCTGCGCGCCGGGGTGCCGGCCTATTTCGGGGTGCAGCTTCCGGCGCACTACCGCGAGGCGCATCACAGCCAGACCGACACCTTCGACAAGCTGCGGCCGAAGCAGGAGATCGCCAACAGCGCGCTGCTGGCCGCCTGGATGTGGAACGTTTCGCAGATGCCGGCGCGGCTGCCCCACCATCCGCGCAACCAGAAATTATATTGAGCGGCCGCCAACAACCCATCCGCAGGACTCGGGCCGGGGGATGCGCCCCGCCGCGAAGAATGCGTCCAGCCGCGGGCAAAGCGCCCGGCAAAGCGAGGTAACCCATGCACGCCGTTTCCCGCACACTGGCCCTGGCGGCGCTCGCGATGGCGCCGTTATCACTCGCCGCCGGCGGGCAAAACCCGCCCGCCGCGTCCACGCCGGCGCAGTTGCTCGCGCAGGCGGCCGAGCGGCCCGCCCCCGCCGGCCACGAGCGCCGCTTCATGGCCTGGCTGCGGGCGCAGCTTCCCTCGCCCGCGCCGGCCAGCGATAATCTGCAAAATCTTATCTATCGCTTCGGCCCGGCCGCGGCCGCGCCCGGCGCCGGAGCGACGGGAACGGACGCGGCGGCGCCGCTGCTGATCGTGACCGAGGTGGACCAGCCCGATACCCTGGTTTCGCGCATCCTGCCCGACGGCAACCTGCGCCTGCGCTTCGAGCGCAACCGCGCACCGCTGCCCGCCGGCTATGCCCAGTACTTATTCGCCGCGCCGCTGGAAGTGCTGCGTCCCGGGCGGGCCGGCGGCGGCTGGTCGCCGCTCGCCGCCGCCGGTTATGGCCCGTCCATACACCTGATGACGCGGGCGGGATTCCGCCGGCTGGATCGCCGCCTGGGGCTGGATCGGCTGTATGTCACGACCGGGGCCGGCTCGCGCGCGGCGGCGCTGCGCGCCGGCGTGCGCCTGCTGCAGCCGGTGATCCTGCAGCCGCAGTTGTTTGCCGCCGCGCAAAGCCCCGACTGGTTCGGCACGCTGCTTTCCAGCCGCGTCATGCTGCCCGCGGCGGCGCAGTTGCTGGCCGCGCTCGCAGCCCATCCGCCCCGCCGTCCGGTCGTGGTCGCCTTCGCCACACAAGGCTGGTTCGGGCATGCCGGCCTGCGGCGGCTGTTATTGGAGTTGCAACCGGCGCAGGTGATCTACCTGGGCGTGAACGGCGGCAGCTATCTGACCGCCGCCGCCAACCAGGCCGACTGGGGACGCGCCTGGGGCGAGCGCACCGCGATGCCGGTGGCGATGACGATTGCGCCCGCGATTGATCATGGCGTCGGGTTCGTGCTGGGCACGACGCCCAGCCTGGCGCTCGATTTTCCCATCCGCCATCTCTATACCGGCGCCGAGATGGCCAATCTGAACACGCTGCGGTTGTTCTCGCGCAGCGTGCGCCAGTTCGTGCTGCAGCAGGCCGGAGCGGCGGCGCCGGCGCGCCGCACCGGCGGCGTGGTCGCCCGGCCGGGGCAAATTCCGGCGAATTGGCGCCTGCCGCAGCCGATCGTGTTTCCCGCGAAAACGCCCGACCTCGCCTGGCCCGCCCGCCGGCAGCTTCAGCCCTCGCCCGCGGTCGTCGCGCCGCTGCTCGAACGCGTGGTGCAGGTCTCCGCCGTCAGCCAGCATGAAGGCCCCATGCGCCGGGAAGTGAAACACATACTGGCGCGGGTGGCGCCGCGGGTTGAGGTGCATCCCGGCCCGGACGGCACCCTCTGGCTGGCCTTCGGGCCTGCCACCGGGCCCGCGCTGCTCTTCATTGCGCATATGGACGAGATTGGCTGGGTGGTGAACGGCATACTGCCGGGCGGCACGCTGGCGCTGGAGCCGCAGGGCGGCTTTTTGCCGCAGCTTTATGTTCACCGCATCCTGCTGGTGCACACCGCCGGGGGGGTGGTGCCGGGAGCGCTGCGCTATCTGCCTGCCCGCGGGCGGCGCCGGCCGCTGGCCCGGCTCGATGTCGGCCTGGATGGCGCCGCGTTGCGCGCGAGCGGCGTCCGGCTGGGCGATTTTGTCACCGTGCCGAAGCGCTACCAGGCGCTGCTCGGCGGCCGCGCCAGCGCCCGCTCGCTCGACGACCGCGTCGGCTGCGCCGCCCTGCTGGCCGCCATCCGCCAGCTCGCCGCCGGCCCGCGCCTGCGCCGCCGCGTCCTCTTCGCCTTTTCCACCGGCGAGGAGTTGGGCCTCGACGGCGCCCGCGCCCTGGCGCGGCAATGGCAAGGCCGCGAGCCGGCCGCGGTCTTCGCGCTCGATACCTTCGTCTCGTCCGATTCGCCGCTCGAATCCAAGCGCTTCGCCGATGCCCGGCTCGGCGGCGGCTTCGTCGTGCGCGCCGCCGACAACAGCCTGATCGCTCCCCAGGCGATGGTGGACCGCATCCTGCGCCTGGCCCGCGCCGCCGGCATTCCGGCGCAATACGGCGCCACCGGCGGCGGCAACGACGCTTCCGCCTTCATTCCCTACGGCAGCGCCGGCATCGGCCTGGGCTGGCCCATGGCTTCCTCGCACTCGCAAGCCGAACTCAGCGACCTGGGCGATGTCTCCGCCCTGGCCCGCATCGTGGTGACGATTGCCCGGCAATGGCCGGTGCATTAAAGCGTCGTCGAGGCGGAAAGCCAATGAGGCTTGAAGACGCCGGCTAAGCCGCGCACTGCGGCCGCGGGTCAAGCGGCGCTTGCCGGAAAGAGCCGGCGGGTTTTATCAGCGCTTAACTGAGCCACACCGGCGGCAGCTTCACGCGCGGCACGCTCTCCATTGCGGCGATCGGGCGGCGGGCAATTTCGTACTCCGGAGCTTCGCCGGCGCCCGGCCCGGGCTCGTTCTGCCAACTGGCGGCGACCTCGGGCTGGTTGGTTGCGGTATGCACCAGCTCGCCCGAGATGGGCGGGGCAATCGTCATGGGCTGCACCCGCAGCAATCGGTTGGAGCGAAAGCGGCGCTGCGGCGAATGCAGCGGGGCCGGCTGCTTTTCAATTTTCGGCATCAACCGGTTAGATGCCGGCGGCGCCGCCGGTTGACAGTTATTAAATTCAAGCCGCCGCGGCGCTTCCACTCGGGAATGAACCGGCGCGGGGATTATGCATCCAGCCGCAGCAGCAGCACCAGGCGGCGGGGGCCGTGCGCGCCCAGCACCAGCAGCTTTTCGATATCGGCCGTGCGGCTGGGGCCGGTGATGACGCAGGCCATGGAGGCGCGCTCGAAGGCGGGGCCGAGCGCAGAGAGCGTCGCGGCCAGGCTGGGCGCGAGCTGGGAAGCGCGCGCGACGACGATATGCAAATCGGGCAAGACCGAGCCGGCGCGGCCGCCGCAGGCGGCGCTGACCACGATCGAGCCGGTCTGCGCGATCAGCGCCTCGGCCAGCGTCAAGCCCGCGGCGCGTTCAGCATCGCAGGCGCCGGCGTTCGACCAGAGCGTGCGGCCGGCCCAGGGCGCCAGCAGGCGGCGCAACTCGGGCGCATCCTGGGCATAGAAGCCGCCCTCGACCGGGGCGAGAATCTGCGCCAGCGCGGTGTCCGCCTCGGCCGGGCTGCGGACGAGTATCACCTCGGTGCAGTTGGCGGCGCATTCGGCGAGAAAGCGCCGCAGCGCCGCATCGCCCGGCGCGGGCAGTGCGCACAGCGCGTCGGCGGGCGCCGCCGCCGCCGCGGGAGCTTCCGGGCGGGGGCGCAGCGCGGCGCGAATGGCGTCCAGCACGCGCTCACGCTCGCGCGCGGGATGGACGGCGGCGCGGGTTTCATATTCGCGGCGGCTCATGCGTTTTTCTCCGGCGGCGGGGCGGCGGGCCCGGCGGCGCGCCGGCGCCACCACTCGCGAAAGGCTTGGGGGGGCGGCGGGGGCGCCTGGCGGTAGCGGGTCCAGGGGCGCAGCAGGTCGAGCCGGGTACCGTCCACGGCGTCCGGGCGGCGGCGCAGCAGCGCGCGCGCCCAGCGGCCGGCGCGTTCGAAGCGGCGGGGGCGGGCGGCGGCCCAGGCCAGCGCGGCGATTTCCAGGCGTTCGCTCCAGCCGCGGCGGCGGGCGGCGGCGGCGTGGCCGCGGTCGCGCAGCAGTTGATGGTGAATCTCGATCCGCACCGGGCAGACCTCGGCGCAGGCGCCGCAGAGCGAGGTGGCGTAGGCGAGGTGATCGTAAGCCGGGCCGCGCAACAGCGGCGTCAAAGCCGCGCCGATGGGGCCGGGGTAGGTGGTGGCATAGGCATGCCCGCCGACGGTTTGAAAGACCGGGCAGGCGTTGAGGCAGGCGCCGCAGCGGATGCAATGCAGCAGCTCGCGCTGCGCCGCATCGGCCAGCACCCGGCTGCGCCCGTTGTCGAGCAGCACGATGTGCAGCTCGCGCGGCCCATCCGGCTCGTTTTCGCGGCGCGGGCCGCCCAGCAGCGAACTGTAGCAGGTGATCGGCTGTCCGGTGCCCGCGGTCGCCAGCAGCGGCCAGAACAGGGCCAAGTCGTCCAGCCGCGGCAGCAGCTTTTCGATGCCGGTGAGCACCACCTGCACCGGGGGCAGGGAATAGCAGAGCCGGGCGTTGCCCTCGTTTTCGGTGATCGCCACCAGGCCGTGGTCGGCGATGAGGAAATTGGCGCCGGTCACGCCCATGCCGGCAGAGACGAAGCGCTGGCGCATTTCGCGGCGCGCCGCCCGCACCAGCGCCTCGGGCGATGTTTCCGACGCCGGCGTGCCCAGCCGTTGATGAAACAGCGCGGCTATATGCTCCCGCCGCAGGTGCATGGCGGGGGTGACGATGTGGTAGGGGGGCTCGTTGCGCAACTGCACAATGTATTCGCCCAGGTCGGTTTCGAGGGCGGCGATGCCGGCCTGCTCGAAAGCCTCGCGGAGATGGATTTCCTCGCTGACCATGGACTTCGACTTGACCACCTGGCGCACGCCATGGCGGGCGGCCAGCGCGAGGATCACTGCGCGCGCCGCCGCCGCATCCGCCGCCCAATGCACCACCGCGCCGCGGGCGGTGATCCGCCGCTCGAACTCTTCCAGGTAGCGATCGAGGTGCGCGATTGCATCGCGCTTGACCGCCTGCGCCCGCCGCCGCGCTGCTTCCCAGTCGAGAAAGCGCCCGCGGCCGGCGGCCACAGCCTGGTCGTAGGTGGCGAGGTTGCGGCGCAGGATCGCGGCCAGTTCGGCGTCGCCGGCGGCGGAAGCGGCGGCCCGCGCAAAGCGGCTGGCGGGGTTCATTCCAGGCCCCGCGCCAGCAGGCTGGCCAGATGCAGCGTGCGCACGCGGCCCGGACGCCGGGCCAGCACCCCGCCGATCTGCAGCAGGCAGCTTGGATCGCAGGCGGCGACGTATTCCACCCCGGACGCTTCCAGCGCATCGGCTTTGCGCGCCGCCATCGCCTCGGAAACCATGCCGTAGGCGATGGAAAAGCTGCCGCCGAAGCCGCAGCAGCGCTCCGCGTCTTCGATCTCGACCAGCTCGAGGCCCTCGACGCGGCGCAGCAGCTCGCGCGGCTCCTGCTTCAGGCGCAGCTCGCGCAGCATGTGGCAGCCGTCGTGCACCGCGACCCGGTGGGGAAACTTCGCGCCGAGGTCCACGACGCCCAGCCGGCGCACCACGAATTCGGAAAACTCATAGACGCGCGGGCAAACCTGCCGCGCCTGTTCTTCCAATTTGGCCTCGCCGGCCGCCAGTTCCGCATAGAACCGGCGCGCCATGGCGGTGCAGGAGCCGGAGGGGCAGACGATGGCTTCCGCGCCGTCAAAGACATCGAGAAAATGCCGCATCATCGCGCGCGCCTGCGAGCGGTAGCCGGCATTGAAGGCCGGCTGGCCGCAGCAGGTCTGGCCTTCGGGAAAGCGCAGCCGGCAGCCCAGCCGCTCGAGCACGGACACCAGGTCGCGGCCGATCTCCGGCGTCACCTGGTCCACGAAGCAGGGGATGAACAGCGCCACTTCGGGCGCGCGGGTTGCGTCGTTCACAGAAGTCCATAGTACCAGCCGCGGATTGCGCCGAAGCGGGCTGCGGCGGCGCCGGTCCATGGACGGTAGCGCTGGATTGCCTGGCGGTTAAAGCTTGAGCAAAGCGCGGCTCAGTTCGCGCCGGGCAGCGGTTTGCCGATTTCCCAATGGTGGCCGAAGGGGTCCATCATCCTTCCAACCCGCCAGCCATAGGGCTGGTCTGCGACCGGCCAGACCTGCACGCCGCCGGCGGCCAGAGCGTTTTGAAAGACGGCATCCGGATCTTCGACCACCAGCACCATGCGCGCGGTGCTGCCGTTCAGGGTTGCCGGGCTGAAATTCTGGTGCTGCGGCGATTCGTCCGCCAGCCAGAATTCGGCGGGGCCAATCGCCAGCCTGGCGACCACGTCGCCCGATTCGGCTTCGATGCGGAATAGCTCCCGGGCATGGAAAGCGGCCTGGTAGAACGCGATGGCATCTTGGCCGCGGCGGACGGAGAGCATGGGCGCGAGTTGAGGCGTAATCATATCGGGTTCATTCACATACACGTTCAGCGATTTCACACGATTCCAATGTAGCGCGCAGAGCCTGGCGCAGGGCTTTGGTCAAATTGCTTGCGCTGCCGCCACAGAGCATTTCAGTAATTTGCAATCAGGTATTTAGGCGTGGCGGCAAATGAAAAATTGCCGCCGCATTGCCACCACACCGCCCGCTGGCATGCTCTAGCCCCCGCGATCACCAGCCGGGCGCGGCCATGGAGCAGGCCGTGATGGCCCGAACGCAAGCTGGTGTACAGCAGGAATCCGCCGGCCCATATCAACGCCAACGCCAGGGGGCGTAACGATCACCTCATGGGCTAAATGTAACAGGGAAACGTTCCGCCCGGCGATCGCGGTTTCGAGACTTTGCCGGAAGCATTACTCCCGCCGCAAGGCGATCCGCCGCAGCAGGCCCGGCTCGCGCAAATAAACTCCCCACCACGCCAGTGCGCCAAAAAACACTGGAAACAGCGTCTCGAATAAAGGATTTCCGGCATGCACTTGAATGCACGTCGCGCCGCCCAGATAGCCGGTCAGCAAGACGGCGCCCAACACCGTGGTGCGTGGAATCGCATAAATCGCCGTGCAAACCAGCAGCAGCATACCGATGCCTACCATCTGCGGGGCGGTAAAGCCGAGTTGGGCCGCGGCTTTCAGCACAGCGGGAACCCGGAGCACCTTGGTAATTCCATCAAACAACAAAAATGCCACCACCAGTCCGCTAAGAATGCGGCCGGCCCAGAGAGTGCCGCGCCGGGGCGCGCCGGCCCCGGTAGCCGTGAGCGGGTTCATCGCGGTTGCCATGGTCGAGTCCTCCTGAAGCATTATTAACAGGTATCACCTTTTTGACTGCTCCAGATGCCAGCAATGTACACCCGACTGCGATTGCAGTAGACAAAATCGCCATTGACATCAAAGCGAGCGGCTGCCGAGCCTTCCTGGAGTGATCCGGCACGGCAAAACCCGCATTTTTCCAGCATTTTTGTGAACACCTCGCCCTCCTCCTTTCACTCGACCTTGTTTTCATCATCGAAACTTCTGACCCGCTATCCAGCGGCGACAGTAGCGCCGTCGCGGGAATTAAGTCCTCATAAAAGCACACACGCCGGATGCCGGCCGGCTGCTGCGGCGCTTGGCCGTTGTCGCCGTCGTCGCCGCTGGTGATACTCCCAGCGGATGACGAGGCGGCGGTAGTTGTGCAGCCAAGCGAACACACGCTCGACCATCCATCTGCGGCGGTATCGGCGAAGGATTCGGCCATCCTAGGTGCGTCCTCGGTTGCATCGATTGAGCGCAATCATTTCGATGTTGTATTCGCCCCGAAGCTTGGTGTCAAGGGCGTCGCTATCGTACGCCTTGTCGCCAATCATCCGCTCCGGCAATTCAACGAGAAAGCTGCCTGCCAAAGCCGCCTCCAGCAATTGGCATTCGGCCGGCGAGGCGCTATCCACGTTGGCGGCGATTGGCAATCCGCAGCCCTCGGCAATCAGCATGATTTTGCCGCCCTTGCCGCGGCGAGTCGGGCCGACCGTGACCTGATCCCCCTCCTCCGTACCAAGCTGAGTATGATTTCAGCTTGGAGGAGGCAGGATGTCGAGGAGCAAGCATACCGAGGCGCAGATGATCGCCGCGCTGAAGCAGATGGAAGCCGGACGAAC
>JAJYIU010000049.1 GCA_021789895.1 Acidobacteriota bacterium
TCCGGCCAATTGCGGCGCCGCCTGCGCGCGCGCCAGGCGCATGACTTCGGCCGTGTGCAGCGCCTTTCTCCCCACGCCCGACTGCTCCAATTGCGTTTTGCACGAAAATCCGTTGGCGACAATCACCGCCGCTGCCGCCGTCTGCCGCGCCGCCGGCAGCAGGCCGATCTCGCCGCATTGCATGGAGATTTCGTGCTTGCCCGCCTCGAATCCCCACGATCCCGCCAGCCCGCAGCAGCCGCCCTTGGCCTCCCGCGCCTCGATCCCCATCCGCCGCAGCAGTTCCATCTCCGTCTGGATTCCGCCGGTGGCCTTGTGATGGCAATGCCCCCACACCACCGCCTCGCCTTCGAGCCGCGGCACTTCCAGGCGCTGCTTCTCGAAAAATTCCGCCCAGTGATAGCAGTTCTTCGCCAGCCGCTTCGCCTCGCCGTCGTTCGGCAGCAGCCGCGGCATCTCGTGCCGGAACACTGCCAGGCAGCTCGGCTCCATTCCCACCACCGGAATGTCCTGCCCGATCTCCTGCCGCAGTTGTCGCAGCGTGCGGCGCAGGTAGCGCTCCGCCTGGTCGAGAAAGCCGTAGTCGTACAGCGGACGCCCGCAGCAGACGTGCCCGCGCGGCATCAGCACGCGGTATCCCGCCGCTTCCAGCGCCTCCACGCAGGCCGTCCCTACCTGTGTGTGGAAGTAATTGTTGAACGTGTCCGGCCAGAGCAGCACCGCCGGGCCGCGGCGGTTGCGGCTGCCGCCCCGCCGGCGAAACCAGGCTTGCAGCGTCGCCGGCGCGAATTCGGGAATCTCGCGCCGCGCGTCCATCCCCGCCGCCAGCTTCGCTAGCCGCGCCAATCCCGGCGTCCGGACGGCAAAATTGACCAGTTCCGGCATCCACGCCGCCAGCCGCGCGAACCGGTCAATGTAGCCGAAGGCATACGCATAGCGCTTGCGCGGCTTCGCCTGGTGATAGTGATACAGAAATTCCGATTTGTAGGTGGGCATGTCCACGTGCACCGGGCAATCCTGGGTGCAACCCTTGCACGCCAGGCACAACTCCAGCGCCTCATGCACCTCCTCGCTCTGCCAGCCGTCGCGGACGATGTTTCCCTCCAGCATCTCGAATAGCAGCCGCGCCCGGCCCCGTGTCGTGTGCTTCTCCTCCCGCGTCACGATGTAGCTCGGGCACATCACGTCCACGCCGTGCGGCTCGCGGCACTTGCCCACCCCCACGCAGCGGACCGTCGCATGGGCGAAGTCATTGCGGTCTTCCGGATAGGCGAATTTTGTCTGCACCCGCCGCGGTTGGTATCCGGCGCCCAGTTTCATATACGCGTCTATCGGATACGGATCCACGACCTTGCCCGGATTCATGCCGCCCCGCGGGTCCCAGATGCGCTTGAATTCGCGCATGGCCTGCATCAGCTCGCGCCCAAATTGCTTCACCAGGAACTCGGCCCGCTGCTGCCCGTCGCCATGCTCGCCGGAGAGCGAGCCGCCGTAGCTCACCACCAGGTCCGAGGCTTCGTCTAAAAACCGGCGATACTGCCGCACCCCGGCGGCGCTGCGCAGCTCGAACGAAATCCGGGAATGCACGCAGCCCTGCCCGATATGCCCGTACATCGCCCCGCGCAGGCCGAATTTCCGGTATAGCTTTTTCAGATCGCGAATGTAATCGGCCACCTTCTCCGGCGGCACCGCCGAGTCTTCCCACCCCGGCCAGTGATCGCGGCCGTCGGGCGGAAACGCGGTCGCCCCCAGCCCTCCCTCGCGGATTTTCCAGATCAGCTTGCTCGTCCCCTCCGCTTCGTTGCCGGGAAACAGCGCAATCCGGTCGGCGGCGTAGCCGCGCTTCCCGGTCAGCCAGCCGCGAAATGCTTCCGCCCGGGCGAGCGTTTCCGCCTCCGCGTCGGAGCCGAACTGTACCAGCAGCCACGCCCCCTGGCCGGCGCGCGGCAGCTTCTTCAGTCCTTCCAGTTCCATGCCCTGGATGCGCTCTTCCTCGAATAGCTCGTGGTCAACCGCCTCCAGCCCGATCGGCTTCCATTCCATGATCTCGACCACATGCTCGCTCGCCGCGGCGACCTCGTCGTATTCCACCACCACCGTCACCCGTTTCAGCATCGCCGGCGTCAGCAGCAGCGTCACTTCCAGCGCCGTCGCGCACGTGCCCTCGGTTCCCACCAGCGCCCGCGCCACGTTGAACCCGCGCTCCGGCAGCAGCTCGTCCAGGTTGTAGCCTGAAACCCGCCGCGGCAGCTCGGTGACCGGCCGTATGTTCTTTCGGATCGCGTCCGCATAACGGTCCCGCAGCTCGCGCAATTGCCGGTAAATCTCGCCCTTCCGCCCGCCCGCGCGGATAATCCGCTTTAATTCCCGTTCCTCGCCCACCCCCACCCGAAAGCGTTCGCCTTCGTACGTCACCACTTCCAGCTCGTGTACGTTGTCCGAAGTCCGCGGCCCCGGCCCGTAAAGCTGCGATTGCACCGAGTGCACTCCGCACGAGTTGTTGCCGACGTTGCCGCCAATGGTGCAATAGGCGTGGGTGGAAGGATCGGGACCGAAGATCAGGTTCTGCTTCCCGGTCTTGCGATTGACTAGCTCGTTGATCGCTCCCGGCTCGACCGTCACCCGCCGGTTTGGGACGTCCGTCTCCCCGATCTTGTTCAGGTATTTCGAATGGTCAATCACCACCGCGAAATTGACCGTTTCGCCCGACAGGCTGGTGCCCGCGCCGCGGTTGACGATCGGCGCGTTATAGCGGCAGCATAAGCGGTGCGCCCAGACTACGTCCTCCAGCGTCTTCGGAATCACCACTCCGACCGGCTCTTCGCGGAAATTGGAGGCATCCGTCGCGTACAGCCCCACGCTGCCGCGGTCGAAGCGCACCTCGCCCTGCAGGCGCTTCTCCAGCGCCCGCCGCAGCCCTTCCCGGTCAATAGCAGCTTTCCGGGGCAGCACTTTCGCGCTTGCCATGGCTCCGCTCCTTCTGCTTCCCTATTTCCCCAGCAGCGCCTCTTTGATTTCCGCCGCTTTGCCCTTGGCCGATTTCATCATCACTCCCCAGCGCTCTTCGTCGCTCATCATCGCCTGGCTCATGTGCTTCACCATGTCGAAGCGGATGTGCGGTGGCAGCGGCGGAATCTCCGGATCGGTCTTCACCTCCAGCACCACCGGCCGGTCGCGCGTCCCCAGCGCCTTGTCCCAGGCCGCGCCCATCTTGTCGCCGCGGTCGCAGTAAATGCCGCGAAAACCCAGCAGCTCGGCATATTTGGCGTAGGGAAAATCCGGAATGAATTGCGAGCCCGCGAACCTCGGATCGCCCGCCAGCACCCGCTGCTCCCAGGTCACCTGGTTCAGGTCCTGGTTGTTGAACACGCAGAAGATGAACGGCGCCCCGCTCTGCATCAGCCGCTTCTGGTAGCGCTTGATGGTGATCATTTCGTTCATCCCGTTCATCTGGAACGCGCCGTCGCCCACCACCGCGATCACCGGACGGTCGGGAAACGCAAACCGCGCGCCGATGGCATAAGGCGTCCCCGCCCCCATGGACGCCAGCGTGCCCGAAAGCGTCGCCTCCATTCCCTTGCGCAGCTTCAGGTGCCGCGCCCACCAGTTCGTCGCCGAGCCGGAATCCGCGGTCAGGATGCAGCTCTCCGGCAGCCGCGGGCTCAGCTCTGACATCACCCGTTGCGGGTTCATCGGCTTGCCCTTCTGCTTCGCCCGGTCGTCCATCACCCGCCACCACACCCGCACTTCCTTCTCGATCTTGTTGCGCCATTCGCGCTTCTGCTTGTATTCCAGCCGCGGCAGCAGCGCCCGCAGCGTGTCTTTCGCGTCGCCCACCAGCGGCACGTCCACCGGATAGCGCTGCGCGATGAAGCGCGCGTCAATGTCAATCTCGACGCATTTGGCTTGCCCTTCCTTCGGCAGCCATTCCGCATAGGGAAAACTCGTGCCGATCATGAACAGCAGGTCGCAGCCCATCATCATTTCGTAGCTTGGGCGCGTGCCCAGCAGCCCGATTGGCCCGGTTACGAACGGCAGATCGTCTGGCGGATGCGCCCGCCCCAGCAGCGCCTTCGCTACCCCGCAGCCCAGCACCTCGGCGGCCTCGATCACCTCGTCCTCCGCCTTCGCCGCTCCCTGCCCGACCAGCATTGCCACCCGCTCCGCCCGGTTCAGCAGCTCTGCCGCCTGCTCCAGTTGTTCCGCCGGCGGCGTGATCTCCGGCGGCTCGTAGCCGATGGATGAATACACCGAGCCGTGCTTCCGTGGCGGCGCTTCCATCGCCTCTGTTTCCTGTATGTCCTCCGGAAAGATCAGCGTGCTGACTCCCCGCATCGCCGCCGCAATCCGCATCGCCCGGTCAATCGCGTGCCGCGCCGAGCCGGGGTGCATCACCGTCGTCACATACGCCGAAACGTCCTTGAACAGCGCCGCCAGGTCCACTTCCTGCTGGTAATCCGCCCCCACCGACAATTCCTTCTGCTGGCCCACGATCGCCACTACCGGCTGGTGGTCCAGCTTGGCGTCGTAAAGCCCGTTCAGCAGGTGAATCGCGCCCGGCCCCGAGGTCGCGATGCACACCCCCACCTGCCCGGTGAACTTGGCGTGCGCCGTCGCCATGAACGCCGCCATCTCCTCGTGCCGCGCCTGGATCAGCTCCGGCTTCCCCTTCGCCCGGTCGAATGCGCCTAAAAAGCCGTTGATCCCATCGCCGGGATAGCCGAAGATCCGCTCCACCCCCCAGGCCTTCAGCCGGTTCAAAACGTAATCCGAGACTTCATGGCCCGCGCCCTTGCCCGTCATCCCAATCCCGAATTTCGGTAATGCCATATGCTTCCTCTCTGTTGCTCTGGCGATCCCCCGGCGCTTGCGGTTTCATCGGCCGGCGCTTTAGGCGCCCCGCCTTCCTGCCGGAATGTCTGTTTGGATGTTCGCCGCGGCCATCGTGCCGCCGCTGCCGCAATCGCTCTTCTGCTTTTGCCGGCGAGATGCTTCCATTCGGCTGCTCGCTGTCCGTTTCCCGAATCTGTGCAAGGCTTTGCGGGCGCCGGCTTGGCGGAAGGCGATGCCGGCCGAAAAACCGGCTTCCAATCTGCCCGGCGTTCGCCGCGCGCTCCGCGGGCGGCTCAATCAATCCGGCGCGAACCGGCGGCCTGGTCGGATCGAATCGCAGACGATAGGAAGGGTGAATGGGCGGGCAAGCCCGAAATATCGTTGGCGGGTTATTGCCTGCAGCCGGAATAGATTCTTTCTACGATTTGCTGCATTCCAGGTCAGCCTGGCCTAGCTCCGCTGGCCTGGCAGCGCGGCGTGTTCCTTGGCCTCGCGCTTCAGCTCCTTGCGGGTTTGCTTCAGCGTCTTCTCGATGGCTTGTGCCAGCACGATCCGCATGACATCGCCCCAGCCGTCGCTGCGGCCGCGCACGATCTGGTCCCCGTCCAGCAGGATGAAAGTGGGAAAGGCATGCACCCTGAAGGTTTCCCCCAGCGCGTTGGTATCGTACACTTGCGTCCAGGGCATCTCGCCGGATTGAATCTGCTTGCGCCAATCTGCGATGGGCGAGTCCTCGGCGATGCTGATCACGACAAATGGCTTCTTGCGGAAGTCGTGCGCCAGCCCGCGAATGGCCGGCAAGGATTCATGGCAGGGCCCGCACCAGGTCGCCCAAAAGTCGAGCAGCACCACTTTGCCCGCCAGCGATGCGAGCGGGAATGTATGTCCGCCCGCGTCGGTCAGCGTCACATCGGGCGCGAATTGGTCGCGGGCGCGGCGCGGATCGGCGATGTATGCATGCGCCAGCGCGGCCAGCTTCGCGCTGGGCGAGCAGCCGAGCATCTTCTGCAAGGCGGCGATGCCGCGCGCGTCCTTGTCGGCTTTCATCCAGGCCACGCCTAAATTGAAATATAGATTCGCATCGCGCGGCCGCAGTGCCGTCAGCCGCTCGAAGGCTTTGGCCGCATCCTTGTATTTCCCTTTCCCAAACAGCGACACCCCCCGGAGATTGCCGGACTGAAACTGCATCTCCGGCTGGCTGGCATGTTTTTCGAGCCATTTGCAGCAATGGATGGTCTCGCCATAATGCCGCAGTTGGTACCAGGCTTGGGCCATTCCCCAGCGGCAGCGGATGCACGGTGACTTGAGTTTTTGCGCGCGCTGAAAGGCGTTGAGCGCGGTGATGGCCTGCCCGGCCTGCAGCGCCGCGTTGCCTTGTGCGAGCGCGGTTGAAAAGGCAGCATTCGTATTCTGCGCCGGAGCCATGCCCGCCAGGAGCAAAACCAATACGATTGCCGGCATGGCGTGCCGCCGCATGGAACCCTCCGCGCTCGAACGATGCCATTGTACAACTCTGCTCCGCAAGCGTGACATTCGAAGCGCATGGCATTGAAAAACGGCCGTGCCGCTTGCGCCCGGCGCGCCTTTTGCCTTCAGCTTTCCTTCAGTAACCCTATCTCGCCTGCACGCGTCTATTGACTAACTAAGGGCGGTTGCAGATAATCCTTCTGCAATCCGTGCCTTTGTGGGAGCGTGCTTATGCGCATAAACCGGCGTTCGTTTTCCCGCGCTTTCCTGGGCGCGGCCCCCGCCTTCGGCGCCTGGCAGGCGGCGGCGCAGGCCCCGGCGGCTCATTCCGGCAGTTATTTCGACCGCAATACTTTCGATTTTTGGAGCCGCCAGGCCGGCGCGGCGCGCGCCCGTGCATCCAGCCGCGGCCTCGGCGAGGTGGACCGCCAGGCTCAATTCCTGCTTTATACCCAGTCTGGACTGGTGAACCCGCAGCCCCACGATTTCCCCGTCCAGCACCTGATCGAGGCGCCCAACGCCGCCATCGAGATGCAGGTGCTGGGTTTTCGCCCGGGCAGGAACGACCGGCAGCACTTCGAGAATTTGAAGTCCGCGCACCTGCGGCTGGATCTGGGCCAGCAGCATTCGATTTGGGCCAGCCTGCTCGATCCGCTGACCTGGACCGCGTTCGCGGCTATTTTCCCCAGCCGCCGCGGCAAATTGCCCAAGCTGCAGAGCATGAATTTCGATCCTGCCTCCAGTTGGCGCAATAAGAAAATCCTGCTCCCGAACGGGCGCGGCTCCTGGAACCTCAACTTCTTCGTCCAGGACCGGGAATCGTTTTTCTGCCGCCTCTTGGGACTGGCCGGGCAGGAGGCAGCGCGCTTCGCGCCGGTGCTGGGCTTGCCCGGAATCACCACCGACGCGCTGCACGCCTTCAACGTGTTCTACGGCGGCGTGCAGGCGCGAGCCCACACGCACTGGCTTTTCCAGAGCAGCGCCGTCGAGATCGCCGCCACCCGCGATGCCGCCTCCCTGCTGGCGGCCGGCGGCAGCGCGATCCTGCTCACTTCGGGCGTGTACGTCGTCGTGCCGCAGGATCAGTACGATCTGATCCACCGGCATCGCAAAGATTTGTGGCTGCAATTTGGCTACATCCTGCCGCAAAAGGAATCGTTCACGGCCGAACTGGTGCAGCGCACGTTGCCCGACATCACCTATCTCACCCTGAGCGTCGCGGTGAAGCCGGCTACTTTGCCCTCCGTCAGCGTGTAACCGAGCGCCATATTGAAACTTTTGTGCGCCCCTCGACCCTACTTGCTGCGGTTGCCGCCCGGAGAAACCTGCGCCTGGCTGCCTGGGGTTGCTGCCTGCTGGCCGGCTTGGCTGGCCTGGCGCGTCCGGCTCGACTGAGCGCGCAGGCGCAGGGTAAGTCCGCCCCGGCCGGCGTGCGCGCGCCCCTGGCCGCCGCTTCTATGCCGCCCTCCTCTGCGAAAGCCTGGGCAGAACTGCGGGCGGCCGGCAGCCAGGCGCTGCAGCACGGGAGCATCCGCCAGGCCGAAGCCTGCATGCAGCTTGATTTACAGATCGCCCGGCGATTGCAAGCCCGGCATCCGGATTATCTCGTCTATTCCTTCGACTCGCTCAGCGGGCTGGAAGCGATTCAGGGCCATTCGCGGCAAGCTTTGCTCTATGCCCGGCAGGAATTGGCGGCGGCGCGCCTGCTGCCCGCCGCGCGCTATTGGAAGGCGCAGGAAACGGCCGCCGAATCCCTGGCCCGGGAGGAGGAAATCGTTGGCGATTACCGGCGCGCCGCGCAATATTTCGGCCTGGCGCAAACTTATATGACCGCGGCGATGCGCGATGCCGCGCAGGACGGGCCGGATAAATTGCACACCGCGGCCGAGTTGACCGGCAGCATCGCCGGTTTTCTGCTGGATATCGGCGACAAAGCGGCTGCCGAAAAGCTCATGCTGGCTGCGGTGCGCCTGTATGTGCGCCTGAAAACGCTCGATGCTCAGCAGCATATTCATTTCGATTCATTCGGCGCCGCCGGCAGCCTGGAGCAGCTTGGCTTGTTCGAACTGCAGAACAGCCAGTTGCCACGCGCCGGCATCGCTCTCAAGGCAGCCTTGGGGCTGGCCCGGCAAGCGATTCCACCCTCGGATCCCGCTTTGGCCGGTTTCCTGAACGGGCTGGCGCAATACGACCTGAACCGCCGGCATTATGTCCAGGCGGAAACCCTCATTCGGCAGGCTATGCGCATTCATCTCGCCGCCTTCGGCCCCAATTACGTGCTGGTGAGCGTGGACCGCTTCCGGCTGGGCTCCGCCGCCGAATTGTCCGGCGACATGCCCGGCGCCGACCGCCAGTACCGCCTGGGCTTGGGCCTGCTGACGCGCAAGCTGCGCCATGATCTCGCTTATATGAACGAGCGCGAACAACTGCGGTTCCTGCCGCAAGTGGGCGGAGCGTTCCAGTTGTATTACAGCTTCGCCGCGCGCTACCATGCCGGGCCCGTTCCCGGCGAGGCCTATAACCTGGTGCTGTGGCAAAAAGGCATGGTGCTGAACAGCGTTGAGGGATTGCGCCAGCGTCTGTTCGCCCACCGCGACCGGCAAAGCCGCCGCTTATGGCAACAACTGGTGGCGGCTCACGCGCAGCTTTCGCGCCTCGAATTGCAGCCGGGCGCGGATACGGCGCGGCAGCGGCAATTGCGGTCGTTGCGTACCGAAGCCCATGCGCTGAATGCGCGCTTGCTGTCCCGTTCCCGCCGCTATCGTCACGCGCGCCGGCGTCGCCTGGCGACCTGGCTCCAGGTGCGCGCCGCCTTGCGCCCCCGCGAAGCCGCGGTCGAGCTGATCCGGTTTCCCCAAACGCATAAGTTGCGTCTGCGCCGTTCGAGCAACATCCGAAATTGGCTGTATGCCGCGCTGGTGATCACGCCGCATAGCCCGTCGCCGCGCTGGGTAGATCTCGGCCCCGTAGCCGGCTTGGATCAAGCCGCTGCGCGCCAGTTCGATCGCTGGCGCGGCGCCGCCAACGCTCCCGCTCCGGCGGGCGGACTGGGCTTGTACAACGTGCTTTGGAAGCCGCTTGTCCCCGCGCTCGGCCGCGCGCGCTCCGTTTTTTTCTCCCCCACCGGCCTCCTCGACGAATTGCCGCTCGGCGCCATTCCCGCGCCCGGCGGCGGATTGCTGCTCGAGCGTTACCGCCTGCATATCGTCACCAGCACGCGGGTGCTGGTCGGAAGGCGGCGCTCCGCCCGTCCCCGCAACCCGCATCCCCGGGCCGTGCTGGTGGGCGCGCCCCGCTTTTTGCTCGCCGCGAACGCCTGGCGCTTGGCCGTGGCCGGACTGCGCCGTCCCGCGCTCGTCCCCGCGGCCTCGCCCCGCCCGGTACAGTTGGCGATGTCGTTTTCGCCGCAGCAGGTTTCCGAACTGCGCTCGAGCGCGGTAGCCAACTGCGCCCCGCCCCCTCCGCGCGGCGGCTTGACTTGTCCCTTGCCCGGCACCCGTGCCGAAGTGACCCGCCTGGGCCGCCTCTTGCGCCGCGCCGGCTGGCGGGTCCAACTCTATCGCGGCGCCGATGCGCTGGAAGAAAGCGTCAAGCTGGCCCGCCATCCATACCTGCTGCATCTGGCCACGCACGGCTTTTTCTTCCGCCACACCGGCCGCATGCAGCGCGTGCTCGAAGGCTACGAACCGCTGGTGGCGCCTTCCTCGCCCTCAGCCCCGCTCAACCCCATGCTGCTTTCCGGACTGCTGTTTGCCGGCGTGGACCGCTTGCGGCAAGGGCGCTCGCCCCTTCCCGGCCTTGACGACGGCATCCTCACCGCCCAGGAAGCCGCCGGCCTCGATCTGCAAGACACCCGCCTGGTGACGCTCAGCGCCTGCGAAACCGGCTTGGGCCGGATAAGCAGGGAAAGCGGCGAGGGTATCTTTGGCCTGGCGCGCGGCTTCGAAGAAGCCGGCGCCCACGCCGTGCTGGTCAGCATGTGGCCGGTGCCCGACCGGTGGACGCGCGATTTAATGCTCGCCTTCTATCGCAATTGGCTGCTGCGCCATGACTCCCTGAGCGAAGCCCTGCGCCGGGCCCAGCTCCGCCTCCGCCGCCAGGTGATGCGCCGCCATCACGGCCATGACCGCCCCCGCGATTGGGCCGCCTGGGTGCTGATCTCGCAATAACGCTCAGTGATACGCAGGATTCGCATAATTACTCGATAGGGGTCGCGGGCGAAGATGGATTGAGCCTTTGAACGGCTCGCGAGTAGGCGTTCACCAGCCGCTTGATCTCGCCGAGATGGGGCTCGACGGCGTGCTGGTCGCCCAGACAGGCGGCATGCGCCAGCGCAAAATCATGCGAGGTGAGCCGGTCATGGGAACTGAGCGTGGCGTCCTGCTGCGCCGGGCAGAAGGGCCGGAGGGGTTGGCCCGTCTCGCGCGCCAGCGCCGCCCCCATCTTCCAGATGCTCAGTTGCCGCGCTACCTCTATGACTCGCAGCTTCAGGGCGGCCCACTGTTCGCCCGGCATCCCCCAGGCGCGGGCCTGATGGGCGGCGAATTGCAGCGTCTGCACGCCGGTCTTCAAGCTGCTCAACTGCCGGGTCTCGGTCGGGAGGGCGGAGTTCTGCAGCGCGCCCATCTGCCGGATCGCGGCGGCATAAGCGGCCATGTCGCCCGCCTTGAGCGCTGCCGCCGCTTTTCGGCCTAGCGCTTGCATCGCGGCCGCTTGCGTTTTCGATTGTTGCTGATAAGCCCTCTGCGCGCCTTGCCCGGCGGCGACGGCGCCGGCTTGTTGCGCCGACGGATGCTCCGCTTGTGCCACCGCGATCCGCATCACTCGTAGAAAAAAGCCTACATCCGCCGCCGTCATGGGTTCGCGGCCGGAGTTTAGCGCCTCGGTCGGGCTGATCCCCGCCAGTTCATGCGCAGCCCCCGCCGCCGGCCGGGCTGCAGTCGGGGATGAAAGCTTATGCGCCGCTTGCAGCGCCTTGCTTTTATGCGTGCAGCCCGCCAGCAGGATGCCCGCCATTGCTGCCAGCCAGGGGATAGACACTTTGCCGGCGGCTTTCATGGTCCTCTGCATATCGCCTCCGCGCTTGGCTCAATTGGTTTTGCTGATTGCGCGTCGCCCGCTCGCGCGGGCGGTTTCGGCGTCGCTAGCGGGGTGGCGGCGGCGGCTGGTATTGGTATTGGAAACTCAGCAGATTGCTGGCGCCGCAGGCATCTTGCACATAGACGCTGCTATAGTGGGCCACCGTTCCCAGTCCGGGCACCATCACTCCCAGCCAGTGCCGTTTGGCATGGGCTAATTGCTGTATCGGGTATTGCGGCGCCAGAACTTGTTGCGTCTGGCCTTGAAAATAATATTGAAAATAGACCTGCGCCGGCAGCCGTGTGATCGCCAGCAGGCGTATCTGCGTGCCCTGTCGGCCGGCGCCGGGCAAAACGCGCAACAGCCGCGGATTGGGGCACATGAGCCCGCGATGGATATTGGCGGGATGAAATTTCGGGAACGCCGCCGGCTGCAAACAGGTCACGCTGAAGTTGGCATGTGGAGATTGAAAAGCTTGCTGATGATTCGAACTGCCGTTGATTTCCAAGATGCCTTGCAGGGCAACCCAGCCTTGCGTGCTTTGGCTGATTTGCCAGTCATAACTGGTGGATGTGACCGTGTTCACGGGTGCGATCATCAGTCCCGAATGCTGGCCGTCGCTGCGATTGAAATTGAAATTAATCTGCCACCCCGGAATCGGCCCCGGCTGCGTCATGCCGTTGCCGGGCTCGATATAATTCACCCGGCCTTGAAAATGGATCGTGACCGGGCAACTCCCGCTGTAGTTGGCCGGCGAGACCAGTATTTTCGCAACGCCGCCGCTGCTCGGCTGTGGGGGTAGATTGCCCATGACGCCCAAATGTCGTTGGGCCATCACTGGCATGAGGCAACCCGAAACGCCCAGCGCCAAAACCAGCCTGAACATTGATTTGCCGAATTGAATTTTCATGTCCTTTCCGCCTTTCCCTTGCTTCTGATTCCGCCTCCGCCCGTCATGCATAAATTCCCGCCCGCTTCCCGGCCTTCTTTTTGCCTACTGTGATGTCTTCACAAACTCCACCCGCCGGTTCTCCGCCCGCCCCGCCGCGGTATCGTTGGAGCCGATGGGATGGGCCGCGCCGAAGCCTTTCGCCGTCAGCCGGCTGGCATCAATGCCAAACTGCGTCTCCAGCACCGATGCCACCGCCTCGGCCCGCGCCTGCGATAACTGTTGATTGTGCGGGTCGCTGCCGATCGAATCGGTGTAGCCGTCAATTTCCAGCTTCAACGCCGGATCGCCGATCAGCCCGTCCGCCACCTGGCGGATCACCGCCGCCGAGTTGGGCTTCAGGATGGCGCTGTCGGTGTCGAAATGTATGCCGTGCGTGATGTACTTGCCGCTCTGGATCGCCACGACGAAATCCGGCGCCGATTCCGCCAGCCGCACCCGGCGCAGCCCGATCGGAGCTTTGTCCGGCCCGGGCGTGGCTTCCAGCAACAGGTGCGTGATCGCGGGCAGTTGAATTTGATTGACGTCCATGATCCGGTTCCCGTCCAGGTAGGCCCGCACCCGGCCATTCTGGATCCACAAGTCCAGCTTCACCGGTTGGGTGAAATCCATGTTCGGAATCGTCTCATCGCTGAGCTTTGCCGATTTGGGGCCGCTGATTTCGATCTCCAGCGTCTTCTGAAAGGGCGCGGTGGTCAGATACGCCGCCAGCGCGGTGCCGCCATTGGCGTCATGAAATTCGAGATCCGCCTGCGACATATTTTCGTGGACCGCGAATTTGAAGGTCGTCTGAAGCGTGAAATTGGCGGGCAGCGCCAGTTCGGGCGTGGTCAGTTGCGTGTTCAATAGGTCTAACTGGCGCAGGGTCTTATTCAGCATCAGCGTCACCGCATCGCCGCGTACCTGCCAGTGCGGCGGCGGCTCGTCCGGCGCCATATCGCTCAAATCGTCGTAAAAGATGGTCTTTTCCCCCGGCACGAAATCAATCGTCACCGCCGCCAGGTTGGGCTGGCCTCCGGTCGCGCTGCCCGCCGCGGCCGGCGCTGCGTTTCCCGCCGGCGCCGGATTGGCGCCGCCCGCACCCGGCGCCGGGGCCGCGCCCGCCGGTGCTGGAGCGGCCGCCGGCGTTGGCGCCGCCGCGGCGGGATGAAAATTCTTCAGCGCCCGCGTCATCGCCTGCGCCAGCCGGTTGAGCGCCTTGCGCGTGGCCTGGCCCAGGGCTGAGTTCTGAAACCCGGCGCTCTGCATGTTGATCGTGCCGTAGTTGCTGCTGTCCAGGTTGGGATCGAAGTGCGCTTTCGTCTGGTGTCCGCGCGCCCGCAGCGTGGCAATCTTCACCCCCCGGACGGAGTCCACCAGGTCGATCTGCAGCAGCACGGTGACGTTGATTTTGCTGCTGTTGCCGCCGACTTGTACGCCGTGGAAGCCGAAGCCGCCGAAGCTGCCCTGCGAGGTCTTGACCGAGCCGGAAAGCAGCGTGCCGATCGCCACCACGTCGGCGCCCGCCTGTTGGCCCAGGGCGGCGGCGCTGGCGATATCCACCGCTTGGCCCGGTGGCAGGCCCTGCAACTGGCGCGGCGCCAACTGCGTTTTATCCAGCAACACGCTTTGCAGCATGCCCGGCAGCACCTGGGCCAACTGCCCCAGGTCGGCGTTGCCGCTGACGTCCTGAAACGGCAGTATGCCCACGCTGGCGCTGGGCTGCGATCCCGCTTGCGCCATCAGCGGCCGCGGCAGCGCCACGGCCAGCCCCAGCAGCAGCAGCAGCCCCATTCCCATCCCGCCCCGGCGCCGGCCGGTTGCCTTGCCTTGGTTCTTACGTTCGGTCATTTTGGTGTCCTCCCTGCTTCGGCTTTCGCCGGGTATAGCTCGGTCCGCTCGCCGGCTATCGCTTGAATCCCGCTCCCGAATACCCCCGCCCATCCACCTTTTCGGCGTGCTGCAAGTCCCTCCCCGCCGGAATGTAATAAAAATCGCCGTTGAACTTCGGATTGCCGATAAACGCGAACTCTGGCAGCCCGGCCCGGCGCGGGCGGGCAAGAATCAGGCAATCCTCGCCAATGAGGAGCAACTGGTAGCGGTAGTTTCTGTCCTGCGCCGGATCGCGGCTCAACCCGATAACCCCGCTGCCGGCCTTTATCCCCGTCACCAGTTCGCGCAACGTGCATAGCCGTCCGGGCCCGCCAAAAAACTTGCTGGTGCATTGGCTTTCCTCGTCGGCCAGGTTGGCCACGAATAGAAATGCGACCGCCGCGGCACCCTCCAGCGCGATCTTGCGCTGCCCGATTTGCAACGGCTCCAAAGTCGTCCCGTACGGCAGCTTCACCTTCGGCGCTTGCGCCGCCAGCCGGCCGCTGCAGTTCAGCCCCAGCAGGGCCGCGCCCAAAACGGCTTTCCACGCTCGCTTCATCGCTTTCCTGCCCCTCCCTTTTGGCGGGTTCCCGCTTGGCGCGCGGAGCCTCGCCCGTCTTCAGTGCGGAAACCCGGGCATCCCCGGCATCCCGCCGCAATGCGCCGGCGGCGCGAATAACGAAGCTGCGGGCGGCGTCAGCTTGATGTCCTCATACGTCACCGTGACCTTATGTCCGTTCTGCTGCATCGTTAATTTCACCGGAAAATTCTTGAGATCCTTGGCGGCATACACCTCGATCGTATGGATCTTCCCCTGTATGTTGTAAGTGACTCGGCTATGCTCGCAGGCATAGGTTTTCCCGTCGCCGGTGGTCACCGTCGCCGGCCCCAGATCCGCCACCTTGGGATGATGTTCTTGCGCTTGCGCCAGCGCGCCGCCGGGCGGCAGGTTGGGCAGCGCATGTTTCATGCACATCTGCGGCATGATCATGTACATGGTTCGGGTGGTGAGGTTGATGAGTTGGATCATGCCGCCGCTGTGGCCCGGAATGGCGAGCTTGGAGCGCCACATCATTCCGCGCTTGGCCACCGCCATGCGCTGCGTGGCGCCGCCCTTCAGGTGTATGACCATCACCGCGGAGTAGTCTTGCGGCCCGAATTGCGGCATCTGCGCCGCCGCGGCCATGGCCAACAACAGCAGCCCGCCGCTGAGGCGGATCAGGTGGCTTCTTCCTGGCATTGCAATCTTCATAGTTCCTCCTGCTAGGGTTAGCGGCGGCCGCCGCCGGCTTCGAGTCCGCAGCCTAGGTCAAAGCGCGCCGGCGCGGAGCGGAATGACACCGGCGAAACCTGTATGATCTGCACCCAGCCCCGTATCGCATGCCACAGCCGGCGCCAGCGGTAGCTCACCGGCTCGGGACGGTTGGAAATAAACCGTACGCGCTGCAGCGGCCCGCTGACCCCGTCGCTGCGCAGGATGCGGTAGCTCACGATCGCCGGATGCGGCGGCGCCGGTATCGCCCCGCGAAAATTGACTGACACCGGAAAGTGCGGGTTCTGGCAGAATCCCGCCGGCAGGTAGGCGCGCAGCCACGGCTGTCGGGGGTTGATCCCCGCCGGCTGCGGGCTGGCGGCCGGCTTGCGCCCGTATGGCTGCGCCGCCCCCGCGGGCTTCTGCGGCCTCGCCGGCGGCAAACAAGCCAACCGGAAACTGGCCGTGCCGCTGCGCACCGGCGGCTGGCCCGCGGGCGCCGTCACTTCAATCGCCTCCCAGCCGGTGCGTGGCGGCCACCAGCCGTTCGGCCCCGGCGAGAGCGTCCAGGTGTCGCTGGCTGAAAATGTCTGCGGCGTGCCGGTCTGGGTGAAAAACCGGGTTTGCAGCGCGCTTTGCGTCCCATCGCTGCGCAGAAAATAATAGGAAATCGCGTAATGCGTGGGGTGCGGCTGCCCCGCTGCCGGCGCCGGCTGCTCCACCCGCACCAGACCCCTGAATTGAATGACCGCTTGGAATTTGGGACAATAGCCGGCGGCAATCGCCGGCTTATAAATCCATGCCGCGCGGCTTGCGCCCGTCTGGCTCCAGGCTTTCGCCGGCCAGATGCTTAACCAGATTGCGCCCAGCGGGAGTATTCCCCCCCGCACCCATGTTTTGATCATGACCCTCGCCTGTCCTCGAGCCCGCGCGTTTCCCGGCGAATCGTGCAGGCTGGCGTATCGTCACAACCGGCCACGGACTGCAACGCGGGCCAGCTTGCCTGTCGCTTGCGCGCCTGTCAATGGATGCCGGCTGAACCGTGTCTGAACTGCATCTGTACCGGAACGATTGCTTTCAAACTTCGGCGGGTGAATAATATGGGTCACTTTGAGATCGTCCCCCGGCGCCGAGACTCGGCGGCAGCCGTCGTATGCGGTTTGGCTGCTGGTGTGTCTTTTCGCCAGCTTCGGCATCTATGGACCGCATACGCGTTGGTGAATTTGAATTCGACTGCCGGGCCGGCGAATTATTTCGCGGCGGCAAGCGCATACGGCTGCAGGAGTTGCCTCTGCGGCTGCTCGCGTTGTTGCTCGAGCAGCCTGGCAGCGTCCTCGATCGCGAACAGCTTCAGCGCAGCCTTTGGCCTGATACCGGCTTCCTCGATTTCGAAGACGGCTTGAATACGGCAATCCGCAAGCTCCGCCGGGCCTTGCGCGACGACCCGGCCCACCCGCGTTACATCGAAACCGTGCGTAATCGCGGCTATCGGCTGCTGGCGCCCGTCCTTGCCGCCTCTCTGCCCGCTCCGCCACCGGCAGCCGCCGTGCCTGCCGGCCCCGCCGCCGCCGCGGACGCGCCTTCGCCGCTTCCCTCCGCGTTCCCGGGCGCCGGCGCTGCGGCCGCCCCGGTCCAGGTCGCAGCCTCGATCTCCTCTTCCTTCACGGCCCCGGCCTGGCGCCGGCCGGGCATACGGCTGTTCAGCGCCCTGCTCGTGGCTTTTCTGGGTTTTACGCTCTGGTGGACCACCCCCCTGCCGCCGCCGCGGTTGCTGCGCATTGTGCGGATTACCCGCAGCGGCCGCATTGACACTCCCTGGCAGTTGACCTCCGATGGCGACCGTATTTATTTCATGGAACGCTTCGGCGATCACTGGCAACTTACCCAGACTTCGCTGCATGGCGGCGGCAGCATGCCGGTGGCTTCGCCCTTTCGCAATACGTTGATTCTGGATGTCAGCCCTGATCGCCGTATGTTTTTAGTCGGCAGTTTCATCCGCCGCGGAGAAGAAATGCCGCTCTGGCGTATTCCCCTGCAGGGCGGTCCGCCGCAGCGCCTGGGCCGGATCGTGGCCGCCGATGCCGCCTATGCCCACAATGGACGCTGGCTCGCCTATTGCCATCGCCAGAGCCTCTGGCTGGCCAACCCCGATGGCGCCCACCCCCGCCGCCTGATCCGCCTGCCCGGCATTCCCGGCGCGATCGCCTGGTCGCCGCATGACCGGCGGCTGCGCTTCTCCCTCTATCATCCTTTGCGCGGCCATAACGAGCTCTGGCAGATCCGCCGCGACGGCAGCCATCTGCAGGCGCTCTTGCCCGGCAGCCGCGCCAATGCTTGCTGCGGCAACTGGACTCCGGACGGACGCTATTTTTTATATACCTCCGGCGCCGGCGGTGAGAATAACCTCTGGGCTTTGCGCTCGCGCCGCTGGCAATGGCGCCGCGCCCCGCGCGGCCCTTTCCAGCTTACTTTCGGCCCCAAATCGGCCTATGGCACTCTGATCGCCTCCCAGGGACGGCGCGTGTATTTCCTCGGTGGCGCGCATCGTGATGAGCTGGTGGAGTGGCATCTGCGCCGGCGGCTCTACACCCCCTTCCTGCCCACTCTCTATCCCGCCGAGCCCGGTTTTGCCCCGCGCACCGGCCGCCTCGCTTACCTGGACCGCGCCGGCCGGCTGTGGCGGTCGCGCGCCGATGGCCATCATCGCCGTCTGCTGCTCGATGCCCCCGCCCTGCGCCTGTCTGTCAACTTCCCCCGCTGGTCGCCGGATGGGCAACAATTGGCCTTCACCGGCCAATATGCCGGACAACCCGCCCAGGTCTATTTGCTCGATTCCCGCGGCGGTGCGCCGCGGCCGCTGGCCCCCGGTTGGACGGATGCGCGCGATGGCGATTGGTCGCCCGGCGGCCATCGCATCGTCTTTAGCTATATCCCCCGCCCCGCCGCCGCCAACCGGCCGCGCCGGCTGGCTATTGCCAACCTGCAATCCCACCGCATTGCCCCGCTGGCCGGCTCGCGCGGTCTCTTCCTGCCGCGCTGGTCGCCCGGCGGCCAATACCTGGCCGCCGTGCATGGCCGCGGACGCCGCCTGAAAATCTACAGTTTCGCCGCGCGGCAGTGGCGCGTGGCCGCCCGCGGTCATCTGCTGAGCTTGCCCGTCTGGTCGCCGCACGGCCGCTATCTCTATTTTCAGGATCTGCTCGCGCCCGGCGAGCCGCTGTTTCGCCTCGCCGCCGGTAGTCACTCCCCGCCCCTGCAAGTTGCCGGCTTTACCGCCTTGTTGCAATCCGGCATCATGCGCTGCGCGCTCTTCGGCCTGACTCCCGCCGGCCGGCCGCTGCTTTCCCTCACCACCAGCAATACCAATATCTACGCCGCCGACTTGAAGCTGCCCTGATGCCCCGCGCCGCCTCGCCCCCGCCGCCCGTTGCTCGCCATCATCTGCACCCTCCGCCGGTTGCGGCCAATTCAGCTTTCGCTGGTGGCAAATTGAACCTTCCGCCGTTCGCTTCTCCGTTGAACTCCGGTCGCTTGACCGTTTCACGCCGCATGCCCTAATCTTTTCCAACCCGTCTCCGGGAGGTTGAGCGCGCCTTGTCTGCCCTATCCGCATTATTCCCCCAGCCCGGGGTGATTAGCCGCCCGCCGTTTTCGCGCCTTTCCCGCCTGCGCTGTCTGCTCGCCGGCTTGGCCTGCCTGGCGCTGCCGGCGGCATTGCGCGCCCAGGGACAGGGAAAGCCGGCGCCGGCCGGCTTGCGCGCGCCGGCGCCGGCCAATTCCGCGCCTTCCCCCGTGCCCACCCCTGCCGGCGATGCGGCCTGGACGCAAGCCCAGTCGGCTGGCCTTCAGGCCTTGCGGCGGGGGCACATTCGCCAGGCCGAAGCTGATTACCGCCGCGCCTTCCTGCTCGCCCGCCAATTGCGTGCGCGGCATCCGGAAGATCTCGTGCTCTCCTGCGACTGGCTCGGCGCCCTCGCGGAAATGCAGGGCCATACCCGGCGTTCCCTGCATCTCACCCGGCAGGCCCTGGCGGCGGCGCGCCCGCTGCCCACCGCGAAATACTGGCGCGCGCAGGTTGCCGCGGCCGAATCCCTGGCTCGATTGGAGCAGTCCCTGGGCCGCAGCCGGCGCGCCGCCCGAAATTACGGCCTGGCCTGGTCCTATATGAATGCCGCCATGCAATCCGCGGCGGATGCGCCGGTAAAAATCCATACCCTGGCGCAGTTGACCGATAGCCTTGCCGGCTTTAATTTGCACATCGGCAACAAGCCGGCGGCGATCAAGTACATGCTGATTTCGGTTCGCTTGTACGTGCGCCTGAAAAAACTCGATGCCCGCGAACACCTTCCCTTCGATTCCTTTGGCGCCGCCAACAGCATGAAGCGCCTCGGCATGTATTTGCTGCAAATCAATCAGCTGCAAAATGCCGGGGCGGCGTTGCGTGCCGCGCTGGAGCTGGCGCGGCAGGCCATGCCGCCCTCCGATCCCGCTCTGCCCGCTTTTCTTCTCGCCCTGGCGCAATACGACCTGAACTCCCGGCATTTTGCCCGCGCTGAAAAGCTTGAGCGGCAAGCCCTGCAGGCCGATCTCGCCGCCTTCGGCCCCCAAAACATGCAGGTGGCCAAGGCTCGCATGCAATTGGGCGCCGCCGCCGAACTGGCCGGCGATCTGCCCGGCGCCGGCCGCCAGTTCCGCCTGGGCTTGCGTATCTGGTCCCGGCAACTGCGCCACGATTTCGCCTTTATGAACGAGCGCCAGCAGCTTCGGTTCTTGCCGGAAATGGGCGGCGCATTTCAGTTGTATTACGGCTTCGCCGCGCGGAATCACTCCGGCTCGGCTCCCGGCGAAGCCTATAATCTGGCGCTATTTCAAAAAGGCATGGTGCTGAATGCCGCCGAGGGGTTGCGGCGGCGTCTGTTCGCCGCCGGCAACCGCCAAAGCCGCCGGCTATGGCGGCAACTGGTGGCGGCGCATGCGCGGCTTTCGCGGCTTGAGCTGCAGCCCGGCGAAAGTGCCGCGCGCCGGCGGCAGTTGCAGGATTTGCGGCTCCAGGCCGCCGCGCTCAATGCCCGCCTGCTCCGCCGCTCCCGCCTTTATCGCCGCGCGCGCCGGCGTCGTCTGGCAACCTGGCTCCAGGTGCGCGCCGCCTTGCGCCCCCGCGAAGCCGCGGTGGAAGTGATCCAATTCCCCCGGCGGCGCATGTTGCGCCTGCGCCCCTCCTTCAGCCTGCGGCATTGGTTTTACGCCGCCTTGGTGATTACGCCTCATTGCCGCGCCCCGCGCTGGGTCTCGCTCGGTACGCTGGCCGCCATGAATCAGGCCGTCGCGCGCCAACTCGATCGCTGGCGCGGCGCCGCCAAGGCTTCCGGCTCGTCAGGCGGCTTGGGCCTGTATAACGCGCTGTGGAAGCCGCTCGTCCCCGCGCTCGGCCGCGCGCGCACCGTCTATTTTTCCCCCGCCGGCCTCCTCGGCGAATTGCCGCTCGGCGCCATTCCCGCGCCCGGCGGCGGGCTGCTGCTCGAGCGTTACCGCCTGCATATCGTCACCAGCACTCGGGTGTTGGTCGGAAGGCGGCGCTCCGCCCGCCCCCGCAACCCGCATCCCCGGGCCGTGCTGGTGGGCGCGCCCCGCTTTTTGCTCGCCGCGAACGCTTGGCGCTTGGCCGTGGCCGGACTGCGCCGTCCCGCGCTCGTCCCCGCGGCCTCGCCTCGCCCGGTGCAGTTGGCGTCCCGCTTCACGCCGCAGCAGTCTTCCGAGTTGCGCTCGAGCGCGGCCGGCCACTGCGTCCCGCCTCCGCCGCGCGGCGGCTTGACTTGTCCCTTGCCCGGCACCCGTGCCGAAGTGACCCGCCTGGGCCGCCTCTTGCGCCGCGCCGGCTGGCGGGTTCAACTCTATCGCGGCGCCGGTGCGCTGGAAGAAAGCGTAAAGTTGGCCCGCCACCCGTATCTGCTGCATCTGGCCACGCACGGCTTCTTCTTCCGCCGCGCCGGCCGCATGCAGCGCGTGCTCGAGGATTACGAGCCGCTGGTGGCGCCCGCCCCGGCCGCGGCAGCCTCCGCCTGGAGGGCGCCCACCGCCCCCCCGGCGTCGCTTAACCCCATGTTGCTTTCCGGACTGCTGTTTGCCGGCGTGGACCGCTTGCGGCAAGGGCGCGCGCCCCTTCCCGGCCTTGACGACGGCATCCTCACCGCCCGGGAAGCCGCCGGCCTCGACCTGCAAGGCACCCGCCTGGTGACGCTCAGCGCCTGCGAAACCGGCTTGGGCAGCATCAACGCCGACGAAGGCGTCTTCGGCCTGGCGCGCGGCTTCGAAGAAGCCGGCGCCCACGCCGTGCTGGTCAGCATGTGGCCGGTGCCCGACCGGTGGACGCGTGATTTGATGCTCGCCTTCTATCGCAATTGGCTGCTGCGCCATGACTCCCTGAGCGAAGCCCTGCGCCGGGCCCAGCTCCGCCTCCGCCGCCAGGTGATGCGCCGCCATCACGGCCATGACCGCCCCCGCGATT
>JAJYIU010000013.1 GCA_021789895.1 Acidobacteriota bacterium
GAAGCGAGCAGAGCGAGGCGGGAGGCGCGAGGCAACCGCAGTGTACATGGACGTACATGAGGATTGCCGAGCGACGAACCAACGAAGCTATGCGACGCTTATCGCTTCGCCCAGCATGGTGAGTGACTGCGGATTGCAGTCCTGCAATTTCTGCTCATCATGCCCGGCGCTTGAATGAATGAGCTATGATGGCCCGATGAGCGCGCAGCGAGTGCGGAAAAAACGCAAATTCAGGCTCTCGTGGCTGGCGCTGCTGGCGCTGGGTTGGTTCGGCGTGGCGGCGGCGCAAAAGACCCATCCTCGCCCCACAGCCGGCCATGCGCGCAGACGCCCGCCCGCGGCAGCCCGCAGCCCGCGCGCGGTCGGCATCCGGCTGGTGCGCAACCTGCTGGCGCGCAAGCGTTTCGCGCTCGATCACGGCTTTTCTTATATGGAAAGCTGCGCCGGCTACGCCGCGGCGCGCTTTGCGGCCTCCATCGGAGACCGGCGGCTGCTTGCGGCCGTGGAACGTCGCTATGCCGTGCTCCTCACGCCGGCAGGTCGAAAATACCAGCCGGCGCCGCGGCAGGTGGACCAGAGCGTGTTTGGCATTCTCCCGCTCGAACTCTTTCAGCTCGGCGGAGGCCGGGCTTATCGCGCCCTGGGTCTGCGCTATGCGAACGCGCAGTGGAACCATCCGCTGGCCGGCGGGCTCAGCCCGGAAACCAAAGGTTATCTCGACGGCGCCTACAAACTCAGCGCGGTGCAGGCGCATGCCTGGCAGGTGACGCATCGCGCTCGCTATGCGCGCCGCTCCTTGCGCGAGCTGCTCTATTACATTCATCAATTTCAGCGGCCGGACGGCTTGTTCTGGCATGGCGAGAAAGCGCACGTGGTCTGGGGGCGCGGTGACGGATGGATGGCGTCGGCGCTGGTGGAAGCCCTCTCGGTGCTGCCGCCGGGAACGCCTGGTTACCATCAGGCGCTCGCTAGTTATCGCAAGCTGATGACCGCGCTGGCGCGCACCCAGGCGCCCGACGGCATGTGGCGGCAGGTGGTGGACGATCCCCGGGCCTGGGAAGAATCTTCGTGCACCGGAATGTTCACCTATGCCCTGGCGAGCGGGCTGCGCCATGGCTGGATACGCGGCGCACGCTACGAACGGGCCGCGCATCGCGGCTGGCGCGCGCTTTGCCGCGATCTGGACGCCAGGGCCAACGTGCGCGGCGTCTGCATCCTGACCGAACACGCTGGCAATATCGCTTACTATCTCAGCCGCCCGCGCCAGGACGGCAACCTGCATGGACAGTTCAGCATGCTGTGGGCGGCAAGAGTTTTGTATTGATTTAAAAAAATGGGACTGCGCGGTCGGGCGCAGCCCCGGTGATTCGAATAATGATTAAGTAGCGCGCCGGCGATGGCTCTGCAAGTGGAGAAAGCGCTTCAGGGTGGGGTTGAGGCATGTAAATGTCCATGCAGAATTCGGCCGGCATCGCCCAAAGTAATCTCGGCCCGGGTCTCGATATGCCGGCAGCGATAGCCGAGCCAATGAAGCATGGATAGCACCCGGCGGGCGTTCGCCAGCTTGGCTTCGACCCCGATGCCGTGCATTTCCACAACCAGTTGCGGATGGTATCGCCGCAGGGTTTCGCGCGCGCCGGCCAGGACCTCGGCTTCCATGCCTTCCACATCAATCTTGATCCAGTCCGGCGGCGGCAGAGAGCGGCGCTGCCGGGCGCCATCCAGCGTTTCCACTTGCGCTTCGCCGGCGCGCAAATCCACTCCCGCCTGCGCCGGGCGGCAGCCGGTGACGGTGCCGCTGGCGGCGGCGGCGGAGCAGAAATAAAATTCGCGCCGCTCTTCCCGCTCGCCTAAGGCGATGGGCAGCGCCAGCACGTTTTCGAAGCGGTTCAGCCGAAGGTTGGCTTCGAGGCTGCGAAAGGTATCCGCCAGCGGCTCCCAGGCGACCACCTGGCCGGCGGGGCCGGCGGCGCGCGCGAAATACATGGCCAGCATGCCGTTGTGTGCGCCCACGTCATAGATGATCTTGCCGCGAAAATCTTGCGCGAGATAGAACTGCTCTTCCAGGCTGAGCGCCGGCGGATGCAGGCGCGGTAGGCCAAAGCATTCATAACTGCGCAGGCCGCGCGCCAGACCATAGCGAAGCTTGCCGGAATGTTTCCAGAATCGGCGCAGCCAATGGCGCAGCACCTGGTGGTTTCGGGCAATTTGCCCCTGGCCGAAGTATTGAATTCTGGACAAAATCAAATCCCCGCCGGCCTAAGTTGAATGCTGAGATGCCGGCGGGGAAGGTTGCAGCTATGCGCCTTTTGTCTTGAGGAGCTATTCGATTTCGGCGAGAAGGTCGCCGGCGGCAACGACGCTGCCAGGCTCGACGGCGACGGAGAGCAGGGTGCCCGCGCGCGGGCTGCGGATGGGGTTTTGCATTTTCATCGCTTCGATGGTCATAAGTTCGTCGCCGGCGGTGAGCGCGGCGCCGGGTTGAACCGGGACCCGCAGCACGCGGCCGAACATCGGCGAAACCAGGCGAAGACGGCCGGTGGAATGGATATCGGCATGGGCGGCGCGGCGGCGCGGATCTTGAATCTCGGCCCGCCACTCGCGGCTGCCCGCGCGCAGTATCCATTCGCCGGCATTGCCAGGCCGGACGCGGAATGCGGCGGCGCCGTCTTCGGACAGAAACGACCAGCAACCGGCTTCGAGGGCCGCAATATCGAGCGCGAGCTCGCGGCCGTTCACGCACACCCGCCAGCCTGGATTGCGGCGTTCAAGCTCGATGGCATACTCGCAGCCATCCAGGCGCACGTGATAAAGCATGTCAGCACCCCGTCCAGAAACCGGCGCGGCGCCAGGGGCTGGGGCGGTTATCGGCTGCACCGCCGGTAGAATCCGGGTTGTCCTCAGCCGCGGCTTCGGCCGCAGCCAGCGCGGCGGCGACCGCGGCTAACTCCGCATTGGGCCATGCCGCCGCGTCGCCGGCGTCCGGGGCGGCGCCATGGCGGGCGATGTAGCCGGTATCGTAGCGGCCGGCGAGAAATTCCGGCTCGGCAAACAGGCGGCGAAAAAAGGCCAGGTTGTGTTTCGGGCCCTCGAGTTCGTATTCAGCCAGGGCGCGGCGCATGCGCGCGCCCGCTTGGTCGCGATCCTCGCCCCAGGCGATCAGCTTCGCCAGCAGCGGATCATATTCCAGCGGCACCGTCCAGCCTTCATAAATTCCGGAATCTTCCCGCAGTCCGGGGCCGGAGGGAGCGCGGAGGCGGGTGATGCGGCCGGGCGAAGGAAAAAAATCGTTTTCCGGATCTTCGGCATAGATGCGGCATTCGAAGGCATGCCCGCGGGACTGCCAATCGGATTGCCGCCAGGCCAGCGGCTCGCCTGCGGCAATGCGGATTTGGGCCTCGACCAGGTCGCGGCCGGATACCATTTCGGTGACCGGATGCTCCACCTGCAGCCGGGTATTCATCTCGAGAAAGTAAAAGCCGCCGCCGGCATCGAGCAGAAACTCGATCGTGCCGGCGCTGGTGTAGCCGGCGGCGGCGGCGATGGCGACCGCGGCGCGGCAGATGTTTTCGCGCAGTTCGGAATCGAGCTTGGGGGCGGGAGTTTCCTCGACGATTTTCTGATGCCGTCGCTGGAGGGAGCATTCCCGCTCGCCCAGGTGCAGGCAGTGGCCATGGTGATCGGCCAGGATTTGCACTTCGATGTGGCGCGGCGCAACCAGCGCTTTTTCTAGATAAATGCGGCCGTCGGCAAAAGCCGCCAGCGCCTCGCCCGAGACCTGGGCAAAAGCCGATTCCATCTCCGCTTCGGCGGCGATGCGGCGCATGCCCTTGCCGCCGCCTCCGCCGGCGGCCTTGAGCAAAACCGGGTAGCCGACCTGGCGGGCGCAAGCGCGGGCGGCGGAGGCGGAGGCGAGCGGTTCCAGCGCTCCCGGCAGCACCGGCGCGCCGGCCTGGGCGGCGGCCTGGCGGGCGGCAATCTTATCGCCCAGCCGTTCCATGACTTCCGGCGAAGGCCCGATGAACACCAGGCCGGCATCGCGGCAGGCGCGGGCGAAGCCGGGATTTTCCGCCAGAAATCCGTAGCCGGGGTGAATCGCATCGGCGCCGGATCGCCGCGCGGCGTCCAGAATGGCCGCCTGGTTGAGATAGCTCTCCGCGGCCGCAGCGGGGCCCAATCGCACCGCCTCATCGGCCATCAGTACATGGCGGGCGGCGCGGTCGGCGTCGGAATACACCATCACCGCGGGAATGCCCAGGTCGCGGCAGGCGCGCAACAGCCGCACCGCTATTTCGCCGCGGTTGGCAATCAGGATTTTGCGGAAGAGCGGCATGGGAAAGCGCCATCGGCTGGTGAACCGGGCAAGCTTTGCGCTTCGCTCCAGGCCAAAAAAGCTTGGGCGGAGGCGTTAGCCGGCAGTGGCGGCGGGAGCGTGGCGATCCAGCCAGCCGAGTTCGCCGGCCAGGCCCATGATTTCCTCCACGCCGATGTCGTTCCAATGGCTGCGGTCGGCGCCGGCGCCGGATTCGATCTGCCGCTTCAAATACAAGCCGGCGAGATCCACTGCCATGCGATCGGCCAGGGGATAGCCGGTGCGGCGGCGGAACTCAAGCCAGGCCAGGTGAGGCAAGCCCAGCCAGATGCCGCGGCCGTTGACCAGGTATTTGATATCCACCGTGTCGCTGTGGCGGGTGGCGATGCCGACGATGATGGCCTGATACACGCAATGGTATGAGCGCTGATCGAGCGGGTCCTGGGCGGTGAAGTCTTCGTACATAGAACTGGAACTCTGCCGCCGGCGGGCGCCGGCAAACTGCTCGCCGCGCCCGCCGGACAGCCGGGAACTTAATAGCATAACGCAGCTTATAAAATAAGCAGAGGGGGCGAGGCATGAGCCGGAAGCTGGTGATCGGCGCGATTGCCGTCCTTGCAGCCGCGGTGGCCGTGGCCGTGATCTACCGGCGGCTGCGCCGGCCGCAGTCGCCGCGCGGGCGGACCTTGGTCTTCCAGGGAGCCGTGCTGCGCAGCGCCGCCAGCGTAGATAAGCAGGCGCCGATCGCCGGCGTGATCGTATTTGCCCGCAGCGGCGCTTCCGCGGCGCAGACCCGCACCGGCGCGACCGGCTATTTCCAACTGCGGCTGCCGCGCGTGCTGCCGCAGCATCCGCCCATCGTGCTTCGTTTCCGCCGCCCCGGCTACCGCCCGCTCGATCTGCAGGGCACGAACGGAAAGCGTTTATTTATCGCCCGGTTGATTTCCACGCGCCCGCCGCCGGCCACGACGGCCGTTGCCGGCCGCAGCCTCCCCGTCCTGGATATACGCGTTCGCTACACCGTCATGAGCACCTCGTCCGTAAATGTCGGCAGCCTGGTAAAAACCTTCCGGATTCAGAACGCCGGCAATGTGCCCTGCCGGCAGAATCCCTGTTCGCCCGATGGGCGCTGGCAAGCGGCCGGGCGCTCGCTGACTCTGGATGCCGGCGAAGGCAATGTCTTCCGCAACGCGCGCGCTTCCTGCATGGCCGGACCATGCCCATTCACCCAAATTGCGCCGCCTCATTTTCGCCGGCACGGGCGCTTTCTGGATATTCGCGCGCGCGACTGGTCCGACACGGCGACATTTTTTATCGAAGCCGAGGTCTTTCATCCCGCCAACAGCACCGAGGTGCGCACCTCGTATCCGGTCATCTTCGGGCGGGATTTGAATTTCACCGTGCCGGCCAGCGCCGAAGGCGTCAGCCTGGAGGCGAATGTGGCCGGCACGGCAATCGTTTTTCCCTTGGGACCGGAGCCGAATCCGGTGCTTCCCTGGGCCAGTTGCACCAGCCGGGTGACGCGGCGCCACTACTCCGAATACCGCTGCTCGCTGCAACCCGGCTATCGTTTTTGAGGCCCCGGCCGCAACCCGTTGCAGCCGCGCGCGCCAGTATCTTGGCTAAGATGGGCTTATGGGAGCTGCCCTGCCCTCGCGGCGCGCGCTGTTGCGGCAATTGGCGGGCGCATGCGCGGGCCTGCCCTGCTTCGCCGGACAAGCCTTGCCGGCAGCGCCGGAAATCGCCCGGCGGCTGGCTTCCCGCCCGATCGGGCAAGCCGGGCATCCGGCCCCCGTTGCGCCGCTTACACCGGCAGTCGAGCAGTTCCTGGACGAACTCGAGCGGGCTAACTTTAATTTTTTCTGGGAACAATCCAACCCGGTCTCGGGGCTGGTCAAAGACCGCTGCAACGTGCGCGCGGCCCACGACCAGACCACCGTGGCCAGCATCGCCGCCACCGGCTTCGGCCTGACCGCAATCTGCATTGGCCATCATCGCGGTTACATCAACCTCGCCCAGGCCCGCCGCCAGGTGCTGCTGACGCTGCGTTTTTTGTGGGAAAAGCTGGCCAATCACCGCGGCTTCTTCTTTCATTTCGCCGACTGGACCACGGGCGAGCGGCTGTGGGATTCGGAAGTCTCCTCGATTGACACCACCATCCTGTTTTGCGGCGTGCTCACCTGCCGCGAATACTTCCGCGACGCGGAAATTCGCCGCCTCGCCTTCGCCATCGTCAACCGCGCCGAGTGGATGTGGCTGGCCGAAGACACGCCCCTGCTGTCGCACGGCTGGATGCCGGAAATCGGGTTTTTGCCCTCCCGCTGGAACGATTACAGCGAGCTGATGATGATGTACCTGCTGGGCATGGGAGCCCACACGCGCCCCCTGCCCGCCAGTACCTGGACCTCGTGGAAGCGCATCATCTTCGAGTACGACGGGCTGCGCTATATCGGCTCCTACGCCCCGCTCTTCGTGCATCAGTACTCGCAGGCCTGGTTCGATTTTCGCGGCGTGCACGACCGTTATGCGGATTATTTTCTTAACTCCGCCCTGGCCACCGAGGCCCACCGCGACTTTTGCCTGGCGCTGGCCCCCCAGTTTCCCGATTACAGCAGCAACTTGTGGGGCATTACCGCCTCGGATTCGGCTTCCGGCGATTACGTGGTCTGGGGCGGGCCGCCGCAGATCGGCCCGATTGACGGCACCGTGGTGCCCAGCGCGGCTGGAGGCTCGCTGGCGTTTTTACCCGGCCCCACCCTGGCGGTGCTGCAACACATCCGCCGGCAATTTGCGCAGCCGGCGTGGAGCCGCTATGGTTTCGTAAACGCCTTCAATCCGCTGTCGAAGTGGTTTGACCCGTTCGTCATCGGAATTGATACCGGCATCACGCTGCTGATGGCCGAAAACCTGCGCAGCGGGCTGGTGTGGCGGGTGTTTATGCGCAATCCCGAAGCGCGGCGCGGAATGACGCGCGCCGGCTTTCAGCGCTACACTCCGCCGCCGGTGAACTCGGTCAAAAGCGCGTTGGTGGCGGATCTGTAATTGAGCCGCCGGGCCGATGCGGGAGCGGTGAAGCCGCGGGCTAGGCCGCGGACGATTCCAGCGCCTGGCCGAGGCGCAGCAGCAGCGATTCCTGGAAGTGGCGGCCAACGAGTTGCAGCCCGACCGGCAAGCCGCCGGCTTGGCCGCAGGGCAGCGAGATGCCCGGCAATCCGGCCAGCGAAGCGGGGACGGTGTAGATGTCGGCGAGGTACATGGCCAGCGGGTCGCCGGTTTTTTCACCCAGGCGAAAAGCCGGCGTTGGGGTGGTGGGCAGCGCGAGCGCGTCGCAGCCGGCCAGCGCGGCGGCAAAATCCTGCGCCAGCAGGGTGCGCGCCTGCTGCGCCTTGCGGTAATAGGCATCGTAGTAGCCGGCGCTGAGCACGTACGTGCCGAGCAGGATGCGGCGCTTGACTTCGGGGCCGAAGCCGCGGTCGCGGGTGCGGCGGTACATTTCACTCAAGCTGCCCGCGTCGGGGGCGCGATAGCCATAGCGTACGCCGTCATAGCGCGCCAGGTTAGAACTGGCTTCGGCGGTGGCGAGGATGTAGTAGATGGCGATGGCGGCATCGAGGCGCGGCAGCGAAACCTCGATGAACCGGCAGCCAAGCGTTTCCAGGCGCGCGATCGCCTGGCGCACGGCAGTTTCGACGCCGCTATCGAGGCCTGCGCGCCAGCTTTCTTTCACCACGCCCAGGCGGATGCCGGCCAGCGGCTTGGAGCCGGCCGATGATGCCCGCCACGCGGCCAACTCGGCGGCATAATCCGGCACCGGGAGGGACGAGGTGGTGGCATCGCGCAGATCGCGGCCGGCAATGACGTGCAGAACGGCGGCGGCATCGGCGACGCTGCGCGCCAGCGGGCCGATGCGGTCGAGGGAAGAGCCGAAGGCGGTCAGGCCGAAGCGGGATACGCGGCCGTAGGTGGGCATCACGCCGACCACGCCGCAGAACGCGGCGGGTTGGCGGATGCTGCCGCCGGTATCGGAACCGAGCGTCGCCAGGGCGGTACGCGCCGCGACGGCGGCGGCCGAGCCGCCGCTGGAGCCGCCGGGAACGCGTTCCGGGTCGCGCGGGTTGCGCACCGGCCCGAAGGCGGAATTTTCGTTGGATGATCCCATGGCGAACTCGTCGCAGTTGAGTTTGCCGAGAAAGATCGCCCCGGCGGCATCGAGCCGCTCAATCACGGTGGCATCGTAGGGGGCGATGTAGTTTTCGAGTATGCGCGAGCCGCAGGTGGCGCGCACGCCGCGTACCGAGATCACGTCCTTGATGCCAAGCGGTGCGCCGGCCAGCGGCGGTAATGGCGAGCCGGCGGTGGCCAGCCGGTCGAGGCGTTCGGCCTGCTGCAGCGCGCGCTCCCGGCTGAGCGTCAGGTAGGCATGGATGCCGGGGTCGCCGCGCTCAATCTCGGCGTAATAGGCTTCGGCCAGCTCCACGGCACGCAGCCGGCCCGCGGCCAGCGCGGCGCGAATTTCCGCGATCGAGAGTTGTAGCAGATCGTTCACCGGCATCAGCCTCGCTCAATCACCCGCGGCACTTTGAAACAGGCTTCTCCCGCCAGTGGCGCATTCGCCAGCGCGGCTTCGGCGCCCAGGCCGGGAGCTTCTTCATCGGGGCGCAACGCCGGCGTTTCCGCCTCGCCGGCCGTGGCATGCGACATCGGCTCCACGCCTTGGGTCGGTAGAAGGTCGAGCTGGGCGACGTATTCAAGAATGTTGCCCAGATCGCGCCGCATGGGCTCGAGCTCTTCGGGAGCCAGCTCCAGATTGGCCAGTTCGGCAATGCGTAAAACGTCTTCGGTTTGAATTTTCATGCGCTCACTCCGGCGCGGCGGCGGATGGAATCTCGCCCGGCCGCACCCAGGCCAGCCGCCCGACACGCCCGGGGCCGAGGATCTGGCGCAGGCGGGCGAGCAGCTCGGGCTCCAGCCGGCGCAGCTCGGCTTCCCATTCCGGGCGTTGCACTTCCAGCCACAGGCAGCCGTTTTCGAAGCGGCTGGCCGGGGCCTGGCGGCTGATCGCCGCACCGGCGGCCAGCGGCCAGGCCAGCAGCGGGGCCTCTTCCGACTCCGGCAGGCCGGCCAGCCATTGGGCGAGCACTTGGCGCAATTCTTCCATAACCGCTGCAGCAACCTAATCGTTCATGATAGCGCGGGCCGCGGCAGAAGCATTTGTGGGGCTGCGCCCGGCCTCGGCCGGGCCGGTAAGATGAAGGCATGAAATTTCACACCGAATACCTGACTTTCAATACGCGCGCGAAGCGCGAGTATGTCAATATCACCGCCCGGGTGGAGGCGGCGGTGGCGAAGTCGCGCATACAGGATGGCATGGCGCTGGTCTCCGCCATGCACATTACCGCCGGCGTCTGGGTCAACGACGCCGAGGACGGCCTGCTGCGCGACATCGACGCCTGGCTGGAGAAGCTGGCGCCGTTTCACCAGGATTACGAGCATCACCACACCGGCGAAAGCAACGGCGACGCGCATTTGAAAAGCCTGCTGGTGCATCATGAAGTCATCGTGCCGATTACCGGCGGCAAGCTCGATTTCGGCCCCTGGCAGCAGATCTATTACGCCGAATTCGACGGCCGGCGGCCCAAACGGGTGATTATCAAGGTGATGGGAGAATAAATTGCGCTGCGCCGCGCCTGAACTTATGACCCGCCGGCTCCTCATTTTTTTCGGGCAGTTGGGCGATGCGGTGCTCTCGCTGCCGGCGGCACGCGCCTTGCGGGATCACGATCCGCAGTCTCCGCTCACCGTGCTTGCCTCCGACAGCGCGGCCCAGATTTACCGGCTGGCCGGTTTCGACGAGGTTTGGGAAGCGGATCGAAGCGGCTGGAAGCATCATCCCTTGCGCGCGGCGCGGGAAATTCCGGAATTGATCTGGCGATTGCGCCGGCAGCGGTTCGCGCTTTCGGTCGAACTGCACAGCTTTGCCGAGATGAATTTGCTGGCCTGGCTGGTGGGCATTCCGCGCCGGGTGGCCATGCTGCGCCGCACGCGTTCGATCCCGTGGCTGATCACGGACCGTCCGCCGTGGGATGACGAAGCGGGTGCGCTTCTGGACCGCTATTGCACCGTCCTGACGCCCTTGGGCATTTCGGTTCACGATCGCCGCCCGCGGCTTTCGGCAAGCGGGGAAGCTCGCACGCAGGTGAGGGCAGCGCTTGGGGATTGGAACGGGCAGCCGTTGTTGGGCATTTGTCCCGGTGCCGGGCATCCCGGGCGGCGCTGGCCGGCGGACCGCTTTGCCGCGCTGATTGCCGCATTGCGGAGCGAAGATTCTTCCCTGAAGGCGCTGGTGTTTGCCGGGCCGGAGGAGCCGCAGGAAATGATCGCGGCGCTGGCGGCCGTGCCGGGCACGCGCATTTTTCGAGCGCGCGGCATAGACGAGCTGGCGGCGGGGTTGGAGTCCTGCCGGCTGGTGGTAAGCAACCCGACGGGTCCGTCGCATATCGCTGCGGCGGTGGGGACGCGGCTGGTGAGCTTGGGCGAAATTCCGGCCTTCGACCCGGTCGGGCACAGCCCGGATCAGGTTCGCATTGTACGCGCGATGGGAAGCATCAGCAGCATCCCACTCGAAGCGGCGCTGCAGAGCTGCCGCGCGCAGTGGCGAAATAAGGCACAGCGAGACACGATATCTTCGGCCGCGACGGGAGTAAAGCTGGATTGAAAAAAGACAAGATTGATTTTTGAAAAAACGCTTATCGTAGATTTATTCGGCGAAAACGGCACCTGGGCTTGAGCCCTTTCATTCTCAGCCGGAAGTTTTTCTGGCTTGCTCCGCCTCTCCCAGCCACCCGGTGCGGAGGTTATCCGGCGCAACCTTCGAGAGGACCGGCTTGAGATCGAGAATCGGCGTCCCCTCCAGCATGTCAATCCCGCGAACGTGAAGCCGCGTACCGTCTCGCCGGAGGAGTTCAACCACCGTCAGCCCGATCGGATTGGGGCGCCGCGGGGATCGTGTGGCGAATACGCCATGCTGCCGGTTGTCGCTGGGCGGCGCTCCCAGCAAATCAAATCCTTCGGCCCGGTCGAAAGCCCAGAGCACATAAAGGTGTGAAAATCCCTCAATGTCCGTCAGCCCGGCTTCGAGTTCAGGCTTGATTTCGAGGACTCCTTCCGCTTCATGTTTCGCGCCCAGGCCCCTGGGAATTTGAGCCGTGGTTTGATAGGGGCTGCGGACAAATCCGATGGGCTTCATTTCAAGATGAACGTCTGTCATTCGTTGTTTCTCCTGTCATGGCCGGAATTTCTCGCGGGTTGAGAAAACATGCGGCCCCCGTCTTCCCAGATTTGATTTTGCGCCGCATTTTTACTTTTTTATGGATGTACCGCGGGGCGATTGACTCCAGCCGGGCAAACAAGACAAGCTGAACCTGATCCGACACTTTCAGGGAGGGTTGAATTTGCCGCGCCATCGTCTTTTGCCGCGATCGTTTTCAATGCCGTTGATTCTGCTTGCCGCCGCACTGAGCGGGCAACTGGGCGCGCAGTCGGTACCGGCGCCGCCGCGATTCACTTTACAGAGAATCTTTTCCCGGCGCGGCATTCTCCCTCCCGCGCCCGGCGCACTGGAATGGACGCCCGACAGCCGCCACGTTTCCTTTTTCGAGCGTCTGCCCGGCCACAAGCACGCCAACTTGTACTGGGTGGACGCGGCTACCGGACGGCGCCGGGAGTTGGCCACGCATGCGTTATTTGGCCGCGGCCCGAGCGCGGCCCGGCAATACCGCATTCATCTGAGCGAGCCGGCCAGCCTCTACCACGCCCCCGGCTACCACTGGTCGCCGAGCGGCGACGGAATTCTATACACCGCCGGCAACCAGTTGCAGTTTTATTCCCTGCGCGCCCGCATGGCCATGAAGTTGACCCGCGGCGAGGGGATCAAATTCGACGCCAGGCTTTCGCCCGACCAGCACTGGCTGTCCTACGTCGTGCACCATCAACTTATGCTCCAGCCGCTGCGGGGCGGCGGGCTGGTGCAGCCCGCCGGCCCGGCATTTGCCGCCATCCCGGCCGCGGCGGGAGTGTATGAAGGCGGGCTGGATTGGGTTTATCCGGAAGAATTGAACATCCGTTCGGGCTACGCCTGGTCGCCCGACAGCCGGCGGTTGCTCATCCTGCAACTGGATGAGCGCCCGGTGCACGCGTTTCCGATCGAAAACTATCTGCCCCACCTGGGCGAGGTCTTTCGGCAAAAGTATCCTCAGGCGGGCGATGCCAATCCCCTTGCGCGGCTGGGCATCTACTCGCTCGCGCAACGGCGCGTGGTCTGGACGCAGTTGGCCGGGAATCAGAACACTTATCTGCCGCGCTTCGGCTGGCTGGCCGGCGGCAAGACCGCCTACGCGCTGGTGGTCAACCGGCGGCAGACGCGCGAGACGCTGTACCTGATCAACCCGAAAAGCGGCGCTGCGCGCAGCCTGCTCACCGAAACCACGCCTTACTGGATCGGCGTGGAACACGATTTACGCTTTCTGCGCAACGGTTTTCTTTGGGGCTCGAACCGCGGCGGCTGGCATCATCTTTACTTCTACAGTCTGGATGGCCGCCGGGTGCTCCAGCTCACTTCCGGGCCGCACAATGACGCGCTCGAGGGGATGGGCCATGGCTGGGTGTATTTCCGCACGACAGCTTCGCTGCCCTATAACACCGTGCTCGAGCGAGTGCGCTTGCGCGGCGGCGCGCCGCAGCGCTTGAGCCGGCCCTCCGGCTGGCAAACGCTCGCGCTCTCGCCCGATGGCACGCGCTTCCTGGAAACCCGCTCCGACGCGACGCACCCGCCGGAAATCCTCTTGCGCGCCGCCGGCGGCGGCTCCCGCCGCGTGCTGGCGCCCGCCGCCGATATGAGCGCCTGGAAACTGGAGGCGCCGCGCTATTTCCAGGTAACGACCGCCGACGGGCATACGCGGCTGTGGGCGGAGATGCTGGTCCCGCCCGGCTACAACCCCCGGCATCGCTACCCGGTGATCATGTACCAGTACGGCGGGCCGGGATCGCAGGTCGTGTGGAATCGCTGGGGCGGCAACATGATGCTCTACAACCAGGTGCTGGCGCGCCAGGGTTTTATCGTGTTCATGGCCGACAACCGCTCTTCGACTGCCTACTCCACGCTGCCGGAGCGCGCCCTGATCCAGGGTCACTTCGGGCCGGTCGAGAAAGCCGACCAGGAAGCGGCGGCGCGCTGGCTGAAGTCGCAGCCTTTCGTCAACCCGCGGCGGGTAGGCATTTGGGGCTGGAGCTTTGGCGGTTATATGACCACGCTGGAGATGACCACCACGCGGCATCTCTGGCATGCGGCCGTAGCGGTGGCGCCGGTGGTCGATTGGCGCGATTACGACACCATCTACACCGAGCGCTATATGGGGCTGCCGGAAGCCAACCCGGGCGGCTATCACGACAGCTCCTCGATCAACTATGCCGCCCAGCTACACGGCAAATTCCTGCTTTGCCAGGGCACCAGCGACGACAACGTGCATTTTCAAAACTCGGTGCAGTTCATCGAGGCGCTGATCCAGGCGCAGCGGCCGTTCCAGTTGATGATTTTTCCGCTAAAAACCCATCACATCGGCGGCAGCGCCGACCAGACCTATCTCTTCCGGCGGATGGACCGGTTCTGGCGGCATCAACTGCTGCACTGATGCAACCGTCCGGCGGCGAAAATCAATCGCGGGCGCAGAGAGCGAGGAAACGGTCCAGCCGCGGCGGGCGGCGCACCGCGGCGCCCAGGCGGCGCATGCGCTCAAGCGACAGTTCGACCATTCGCGCGGCCTGCGCCGGCCTCATGTTTTTCAGAATAAGAATGGCCGATTCGCCCTCATAGGGCAGCGCCAGCACGCATGCTTGCGGGCCGAGGGCGCGGTGGGCGAGGCTCTCCCAGGCGCCGGGGGTGAGATAAAGGCGGGTGAGCGAGTCGTGCGCGCCCCAGTCGGAATGGCGCTCGGCGGCGGCGATATTGGAGACGAACACCGCCAGGCGGGCAACGCGATGGAGCTCCGCCAGGGCATCCGCCGCCGCGTGGCCGTCGAGGTATTGCAGCACGCCATTGGACCAGACCAGGTCGAAAGAGCGCGCGCGAAAGGGCAGGCGGCCGACATCGGCGCGGCAGCTCAGCTCGCCGCCGCCGCGGCGGCGGGCGTGCGCGAGGGCATAAGCGCTGCGGTCGGCGGCGAAGACGCGCAGCCCGAGCGCGCGGCGGGCATATTCGGCCAGCGCGCCTTTGCCGCAGCCGGCATCGAGCAGGCTGCGCGCGCCGGCGACTTCGGCGAGCGAGGCGAGTTGGGCTTCGACGATGGGGAAATAATCGGGATAGTAGCCGTAGCCGGCGACCTCGTCGCCGCCCTTGAGCCCGGGCGGAAAATCGGGATCTTCGAAATAGCGGCGCTCAAACTCGGACATGGCTCAATCGCCGCCGCAGCCGCCGGCGATCGCGCCGATAATCAGCAGCGGCTCGCCGCCGCGGGCGATGACGTCGGGCAGGGGCGCGGCGAGCGGGTCGTTGGAAAGGTCCTGTTCGCAGGCGTAAAAGCGGATGAAGGGGCGGCGCTGGCCCGTGATCGCGTCGCGGATGGCGCCGCGCAGCATCGGATAGCGGGCCTCGAGCGCGTCGAGAACGGCGGCCAGGGTCGCGGGCGGGGCGACTTCGAGCTGCACTTCCGGGCCCACGCCAGCCAGCGTGCGCAAATGAAACGGCAACTCGACGCGTATCATGTTGACAACGTCTGCGCCTCGACGGAGAAGACCGCCGGCAGGTCGCGCGCTACCGGCTGCCAGCTTTCGCCTTCGTCGGCGGAAGCGTACACCTGCCCGCCGGTGGTGCCGAAGTAAATGCCGCAAGGCTCCAGCCGGTCCACCGACATGGCCCCGCGCAGCACGTTGACATAGCAGTCGTTGGGCAGCCCCTTGGACAACTCTTCCCATTCGTTGCCGCCGGCGCGGCTGCGATAAACGCGCAAGTGGCCGTCGAGGGGGAAATGCTCCGAATCGCTCTTGATCGGCACGACATACACCGTTTCCGGCTGATGCGCGTGGACGCCCAGGGCGAAGCCGAAGTCGGTGGGCAGATTGCCGCTGACTTCATGCCAGTTCGAGCCGGCGTCATCGCTGCGCAATACATCCCAGTGCTTTTGCATGTACAGCGTTTGCGGACGGCCGGGATGCAGGGCGATGCGGTGCACGCAATGTCCGGTTTCGGCGTCGGGATCGGGAATGTATTGCGACCTCAAGCCGCGGTTGATCGGCTGCCAGCTCGCGCCGCCGTCGCTCGAGCGAAACGCCCCGGCGGCCGAGATGGCCACGTACAGCCGCTTGGGATCGGAAGGATCCTGCACGATGGTATGCAGGCAGAGTCCGCCGGCGCCGGGATGCCATTCCGGTGCGGACGAGTGATTGCGCAGCCCCGGCAGCTCTTGCCAGTTCCTGCCGCCATCGGTCGAGCGAAACAGCGCCGCGTCTTCCACGCCGGCATACACGGTTTCCGGCTCGGTCAGCGACGGCTCCAGATGCCATACGCGCTTGAACTCCCAGGGATGCGGCGTATCGTCGTACCACTTGTGCGGGCCGGGCTTGCCTTCATAGGCGAAGACGTTGCCCACCGGTTCCCAGTTCCGGCCGCCGTCGTCGGAGCGCTGCAACTGCTGCCCGAACCAGCCGCTGGTCTGGGAGGCATAAATGCGGTTCGGATTCAGCGGCGAGCCTTTGAGGTGGTACAGCTCCCAACCGGCAAAAAACGGGCCGGCGATGTTCCAATCCCGGCGCTTGCCATCGGAACTCAAAATGAACGCGCCTTTGTGCGTCCCTACCAGTAAACGAATGCCGCTCATCAAATCCACTCCTTGGCGCCCGAATGAATTGATCGAGGTCAATTTTGGGGCGGGATGGGATCAGTATAATTGGGCCGAACCCCGGGCGTTTAACCGAATCCTTGGACTGGAATAGAAATTTTTCTACCTTGCATGCCACTACAAAAATTCACAATTGGCCGCAAGTCCTTAGCCAAATTATTGAAATATAAGGAGTTCATTGCCAGGCGTGGATTTGGCCGCCGGCGTGCAAACAATTCCAACATGAAACCGCAAAAAAATGACCCCTGGCGGCGCGTGCGGTTCATCGTGCTGTCATTGTTACTCAGTGGAGGTCTTTGGGCGCAGACACAATCCGGTTCCGCCTCCGCCAACGGGCAAAGCAGCAGTGGGCAATCCAGCAGCAGCCAACAGCCGGCCGGCAGCGGCTGGGAACAGCAGTTCTTCTGGATGGAAGGCTTACAGTTTTCCAGCAACCATTACGGCCGCATCTGGGTGCTCAACAACGCCGCCGGCTTTCATCTCACCAAGCGGTTGAGCCTGGAGGTAGGCTTACCTTTTTATAATGTCAACAGCTCGCAGGGCAATGTCAGCGGGCTGGGCGATGTTTACGCGCAACTGGAGTTGCTGACTGCGCTGCCCGCCGCCCGCCTGACCACCAGCCTGACCGTGACCGCGCCCACCGGCAACAAGAGCGCCGGCTTATCGAGCGGGCGGCCGACGGTGGATTTCACCAACGGCCTCGCCCACCGCTGGAGCATGATCGGCTTGTTCGGCAACGCCGGCGTTGCCGACACGATCGCCAACTCGGCCTATTTCGTACGGCCGGTATCCAGTTACGGCTGGGTGGGGCATTTTGAAGCCGGCGGCGAGCTGTTTCCGAACGGGCACATCGGCGTGGGCGCCGCCGCCTATGACATCCTGCCTTTCGGCTCGCAGACTATCTATCAGCGCGGCAACGGCAATGGCAACGTATTGGGTTCATTGATGGGCGGCAGCGGATCGGGCATGGGCGGCGGTCTGCTGGGAGGCGGCATGGGCCATAGCGGCGCCAAGGCGACCGGCAGCTCCGGCCTCGATCGCGATAACGGCGGCGCCGCCTGGGTGGATATTTCCCCGATCCGGTCTATCAATATCGAGCTGAGCTATAGCCGCAGCGTGCACTTTGATCTGAACACGTTCGCGGTTTCCATCAATAGCAACATCTGGTCCCTGATCCACTCGCATTGACCTAATCGCAAAATTGAAAATGCGGCCGCCGGCGCGGGACACGGCGGCCGCAATCGCCTTAAAAATATTTTGGCCAACCGGACTTTTCCCCTTATACTGCGTCAACGGCGGTCCAGCGGCCGACGCTGACCGTTCAGGAAAACTTATGCGCTTGCGTTGGTTTTGGCTATCTCTTGCTTTGCTGCCGCTGGCAGGCTGCCATGCGGGAGCCGGCGGATTCCTTTCGGCCACACAGCATGCTCCGCTGGCCCAGGGCGTGCAACTGGGCCGCTATCATTGCGCTTCCCAACTCGGCGGCGGCTGGACCCCCGGGCCGGTGATCCTGCTTTATACCGGCGGTTTTGAGATCACCAGCGGCGACACTTACAATTTCGTGGACAACCATCACAACGTCAGCGGCGACAGCGGCAGCTACACCTTCCAAGCCAGCCGAAAATGCGGCGCGCATTGTCCCGGTAACCTGGTATTCACCTCCGGCACGCTGAAAGGCTCGCATGCCGCCCTCAATTTGCAAAATCACGAGCTCTACCTGGTACGGGCGCAATTTGCCGGCAAGCCGAACGCCAACCTGGCGGCGCTATCGTGCTGGCATACCCGGCCGTCGAAATAACCGCAACGAAATCAAAAGATGCGTCGAAGGGTGAAAATTTCACCCCTTATAAAGATTTGTTTGCGGTCACGTTTTAAGTTGACTACAATCACAGCCGCTGGAGCTGGCGGCAGCTCCCATGCCGATCTGGCCGATATATCCGCCGATCTGCAAACCATGCAGCCGATCTCGAACCGCGTGCCCTAGGCCGGGGTGGCTGAAGCGATCCGCCGGCTACGTCGCGGCGGCGCCGCTCCGGGCGAGCGCCTGGTCGAGATCTTCGCGCAGGTCTTCAACCGCCTCGATGCCGCAACTCAGCCGCACCAGGTTATCGCCAATGCCGATGTCGCGGCGCTGGCGCGGAGAAAGATCGCGGTGCGAGCTGGAAGCGGGATAGAGCGCCAGCGACTGCACATCGCCCAGGCTGGTGGCGGGCAGCACGATGCGCAGTGCATCGAGGAAACGGAAGACTTCGCCGCGGCCGGCGCCGCGCAACTCGAAGGCCAGAATGCCGCCATACAGCCCGGACGGAAACAGGCGATGGGCGACGGCGTGGTCGGGGTGGCAAGCCAGGCCGGGATAGTGCACCCGCTCGACGGCGGGATGGGAGCTGAGAAAGCCGGCCAACGCGAGCGCGGTGCGGCACTGGCGTTCGAGGCGCAGCGGCAAGGTTTTCAGTCCGCGCAGCACGAGCCAGGCCTCGAAGGGGCCGAGGGCGGCGCCGGCCAGCTTGCGCTGCAGCTCCAGCGCGGCCGCGTCGGCGGCGCGCGCCAGCGCCAGCCCGCCCAGCACGTCGCCATGGCCGGCGAGGAACTTGGTGGCGCTATGCACCACGAAATCGGCGCCCAATTCCAGCGGGCGGCAGAGGAGCGGGGTGGTAAAGCTGGAATCCACCAGCAGGCGGGCGCCGGCGGCGTGCACCGCGTTGGCCAGCGCCGCCAGGTCGGCGACGCGCAGCAGCGGATTGGAGATAGTTTCGACCATCACCAACCGCGGGCGCGCCGCGGCCAGCAGCCCCGCCCAACGCTCCGGGCCGGCAAACGACGCCAGGTGCAGCCGTATGCCGAGCGGCTCGAAGATCGTGCGCAGCAGAGCCAGCGTGGCGCCGTAAATATCTTGCGAACACAGCACCGCATCGCCGGACTGTATGCCGGCCGCCAAAATAGCCGCATGCAGCGCGGCCATGCCCGAGGCGAAGCTGACCGCCGCGACGGCATCGTTTGCATCCGCGCCGCTGTTCCCTTCTCCTGGCGCTTCTTCACCGCCTTCGAGCGCGGCCACGGCCAGCTCCAGCGCGCGCCCGGTGGGATGTGCATAGCGGCTGTACATGTATCCGGGCTGGTCGCCGGCGGCCACCCGGTCGAGGTCGGCAAAATCCGGGTAGATATAGGTGGCGCTGGGGTAGATGGGAGTGGTGACGGATTTCCAGCCGGCGGGCGCAAGGCGCTCGCCGGCATGCACGGCGCGGGTGGCTAATCGCATGCCTGCTATTGTCGGGCAAAATGCGGTGGAGGAAAGAAAGCGATCGCCCGCCGGCCTCAGCTTTCAGCCGGAGAGTTGTCAGCCCTAAAGCCGGCGCTGATCGCTTCCACCACCGCTTTAATAAAAGTGGGTTTTCAGGCGCGATTCGGGGCCGTCATCCTGCAGTAACTTCTGATGGGCTTGCGTTTCGGCGGCCACCTGGGCCTGGCGTTTGCGCCGGCGCTCGCTGCCGGCCTGGCCGGCGAGGGCCAGGGCCGCCAGGAAAAACAGCGACAGGCTGACGTAGTTCGGGATGTAGGGCAAGGGGAAATCGCGGCCAGGGTCGGGCCGCCGCGGCGGCGGGTGCAGCCAGGCGTAAATCTGCCGCGCCTGCGCCGGGCTGAGCTGCGCGGCAGCGAAGGCGGGCATCAGGCCGCCGCCATGCCGCACCTGAAAAAGGAATTTCGCCTGCGGCAAGGCGGTGTTGAGGATGCCCGGGCCGATGCCGCCGCGGGCTTCGGCGCCGTGGCAGGCAAGGCAATTTTGCTGGAAAACGAGCGCGCCGGGAGCTTTGGGATCCGGCGGCGGCAGCAACGCCGCGGCCGGCGGCGGCGGCAGGCGGTTGACGTAAGTTAGCAGTTGCGCCAGTTGCGCGCCGGAAATCTTCGCCGGCGGAAATGCCGGCATCACCAGCCCGCCCTGGCGGACCTGCAGATTGAAGACCGCGGCGGACCAGGAGCGCGCCGCAATTTGCGGGCCGATGCGCCCGGCGCCGCGAGTGCCGTGGCAGGGGGAGCAGTTTTGGGCAAACAGCGCGCCGGTCCGCGGGCCGGCGGGCGCGGCGGGAGTCGGCAGAACGGCGGCGGCCGGCACTGCCGGTGCGGGGACGCGGCGCGGCAGCGCATAGCTGGCGGCGGTGGCGGCGGCGAGCGCGCCGAGCAGGGGCAGGAAAAGGCAGCCGAGGCGCGATGTTGGCGGAAGCGATAAGCGACGCATAAGATCTCCCCTGGCGATCAGCGGGCGGGATCGAGCGCGGCCAGCAATTGCCGCGCCTGCCAGGCCTGCTCGGCATCGCTGCAGGCGACGCAGACAATCGCTTCGCCGAAGTTGAGTTCGGGATGTTCCACGGCGCGGCGGCCGGGTCCGAGCCGGGCGCCGAGCAGCAGATGGAGCAGCATCGCGATGATCGAGCCCAGCAAAGTCATTTCGTAGGTAATGACGCCGATGGGCAGGGGCGAGATCAGCGGCATGCCGCCGGTGTGCAGGCGATAGCCGAGCGTCATCGCCACGATCGCGCCGATGGCGGCGCTGAAGCCGAAGAGCGCGCCGAGGATGCCCAGCTTCGACATGGAGCTTGGCGGCGGGGGAAATTCCGGCAGCGGCTCGCGGCTGAGCACCTGGATGCGGCGTTCGGCGATGCCTTCCCGGCGCAGCCGCGCCACGAGGCCGGGCAGGCCGGCGCCGCCGGGCGGCGGATCCAAGGCTACGCGCAGGCTGACTTCAATCACGACTGACCTCCCGATTCGGCCGCGGCGGCGTGCTTGCCGCCGCCCAGTTCCCAGATGGAGATGATGGGGAAAATTTTCGAAAAGATCATATAAAGCAACGCCATGGCCGCTAGCGTCGCCAGCGAGAGGCTGATTTCGGTCCAGTGCGGGTAATAGCCGAACCAGGAATTGAAGCTCAGGCGCTGGTTGGCGGCGCCGGGTACGACGATCAGAAACCGTTCCAGCCACATGCCCAGGGTGATGGTGATCGAGGCGATCACGGTTCCGGAAATGGTGCGCAGCCGCTTGATGGCGAGCAGCGGAAACGGAATGACGAAGTTGCACAGCACCATGGCCCAGAACAGCGGCGCGAAATGGCCGCTGATCTTGCTCCAGAAGGTGCCCATTTCGTCGGGCAAATTGCCATACCAGGTGGTGATCATCTCGGCGACGACGAAGTAGCCCCAGAGTAGCGTCATGGTGAGCAGCAGCTTGCCCAGATTGGAAAAGTGCTTGGGCTGGAGATAGGCCTCGAGGTGATAGACGCGGCGCAGGATGGCCATGATGATGATCAGCGCGGCAATGCCGCTGAAGATGGCGCCGGCGACGAAGTAGGGCCCGAAGATGGTGGAATGCCAACTGGGCACGACCGCCATGGCGAAATCCCAACTCACGATGGTGTGCACCGAAACGGCGATGCCGATCACCACCGCGGCCATCAACTGGATGGCGAGCTCCAGCCGGTGCCATTGTTGCTGCGTCCCGCGCCAGCTCATCGCCAGGAAGCGGTAGAGGCGCTGCCGCCAGCCGCGGGTGCGGTCGCGCGCCAGCGCCAGGTCGGGCAGCAGCGGCAGGAACAGGTAGATCGAGCTGGCGGTGATGTAGGTGGAGATGGCGAAGAAATCCCATTCCAGCGGCGAACGGAAATTGGGCCAGATCAGCCGCTCGTTGGGATAGGGCGCCAGCCAGAAGAACAGCCAGGGACGGCCCAAGTGAATGATGGGGAAAATGCCGCCGATCATCAGCGCGAAAACGGTGATCGCCTCGGCGGCGCGGGTGACGGCATAGCGCCAGGTGGCGTTGGTCAGCCGCAGGATGGCCGAAATCAGCGTGCCGGCGTGGCTGATGCCGATCCAGAAGACGAAATCGGTGACGAAAAAACCCCAAAACACCGGACGCCGCAGCCCGGTGACGCCCAGGCCGACTATCGCCTGGTAGAGAAAGCAGAACAGGCCCCAGCCGATTACCGCCAGCAGCAACAGACTCATGCGGCGGTACGCCTTGCCGGTAAACAGCATCGGCCGCATCAGCGTCTGGGCGGCGGCTTGGGGTGGTTCGTTGACGGCGACTGTCACGGTGCTCATGCTTCCACCTCCGCGGTGGGAGTTGGAGCGGCGGCCAGCCGGCTATCGGGCGGGGTGACGCGGCGCGCATAGCGAACCTTCGGCCGGGTGCCGACCTCGGGCAGCAGCACTTCCAGCCCGGAGGAATCCCAGGCCGCGCCCACCGCGCCACCGGGATTGTTCAAATCGCCGAACCGCAGCGCCTCCGCCGGGCAGGACTGCGCGCAGGCGGGCTGAATATCGCGCTCGCGCAAGGCGCGTTTTTCCAGCTCCGCCTGGCGCTCGGCGGCGAGGATGCGTTGGATGCAGAAGCTGCATTTTTCCATGATGCCGCGCGTGCGCCGGCTGACGTCGGGATTCAACTGCACTTCCATCGGCGAGGGCCAGGCGTAGTCGAACCAGTTGAAAAAGCGCCCCTGGTAGGGACAGTTGAGCCCGCAGTAGCGGGTGCCCACGCAGCGGTTGTACACCTGCACGCTGATGCCTTCCGCGTTGGTGTAGGTGGCCAGCACGGGACAGACCGGCTCGCAGGGGGCCGCGTCGCACTGCTGGCAGTTGACCGGCCGGTTTTCCACCCGGAAGTTGCGCCCCGACCCGGTCCAGGTGCGCTCGATCCGCATCCATTGCAGCGTGCCGTTGTAGGCGGCTTCCTTGGCCCCGGCGATGGCGATGTTGTTCTCCGCCCGGCAGGCGACCGCGCAGGCGGAACAGCCGGTGCAGGCGTTCAGGTCAATGATCATTCCCCAGCGGGGCGTGGCAGCGGGCTTGGAGTCCGTTTGCGACATAAGGTCAGTCAGCCTCAACGATGCAGAATTTCCTGGTGCAAACTATGGCCGAACAGCGGCAGCGGCAAGCGGCGTCCGGAAGCCGACAGGCGAACTCGATTCGCCTTCCAGGCCAGCGCGCCGGTGGCCGGATCGCGCAGGTCGGCCAGCAGCCGGAAAGGGTTGGCGCCGCGATTGGTGGGCGCGTCGCCCGCGCTGTGTCCCTGGCCGGCCGGAATCGCGACCGTGTCGGGGCGCAAGCCGGGATAGAGAAAGACCGGCAACTCGATGCGGCCGGCGGCAGATTCCACCCACGCGCCATCGCCCTGGCGCAAGCCCAGCTTGGCGGCCAATTGCGGGTGCACCTCGACCCAGTTGCACCACATCGCGGAAGTGGTCGGGTCGGGCAGCTCCTGCAGCCAGGTCAGCCAGCTCCCCGTCCCGTCGCCCATCAGCGGCGATTCGTAAAGATCCAAATACAACGGATATTCCGAACTCGCGGGCGCAGTCGGCGCGGTCAGAGCCGAAGGCTGCGCCGGGAGCTGCAGCCGGCGGGCGGCAGAGGAAGGCGCTGCCGCGGCGGCATTCGGGGTATTCGCCGGGGCGGGCGCGGTCCAGAAGCCGCCCCGCTCGAGGGCCGCCGGCCAGAAATCGGCAAACGGCTGCCGCGGCGCATAACGCTGCTGTATGGCATGCCAGTGGCGGCGGATTGCCAACTCGGCGGCGCCGGCGGGCGCGGCGGCAGCGACCGCCGCAATTGCAGGAGCTGCGGATGAAGCCGAGGCGGTCGCGGCAGGCGCGGTCTTGGCGGACGCGGCGGGCGCCGCCGGCACCGCCGGCGGCGATAGCTCGGTCACGATTTCGATGAGCGAGCGCGTGTCGTGCAAGGGCTGCATCGCGGGCGGATTCAGGCTGGCGACGAAACCGGCGGCGGTGACGCGCTCGTCGTCCGCCCAGCTTTCGAGCGTGGTTGAAAGCGGCAGCACCAAATGCGCCATCTGCGCGGTTTCGTCCGGCATCGTGCCGAGCACCGCCACGTAAGGGATGGAGGCCAGCCAGGCTTCGAGTTTCCAGCCCGGAGGCGCGGAAAAGACCGGATTGGCCTCGTGCACGATCAAGACTCGCGGCGCGGGCTGGCCGGCAGGCATGGAAAACGCGCTGGGCGTTGCGGGCGCGCCGGACTTGTGCGGCTGGGCTGCGGCAGGCGAAGACGCCGCCGGCAGTGCGGCCGCGGGCGACGCTTCGCCTTCCGCCAGGCTCGCCAGGAAACCGATCGCCGCGGCTTGAAACGCGGCGTGCTCGTGGGCGTAAGCGCCGGGGCCGCCAAGCACCAGCGGCTGCCGCGCGGCCGCCAGCCGCCGGGCGGCGGCGCGCAGTTGCGAGGCAGGCACGCCGCAGATGCGGCCCGCCCGCTGCGGGGTGTACGGCCGCAGCCAGGCCGGCACCGACGACTCGCCGCCGCGCAAGGCAATCCACTGCGCCGCCAGCGCCAGTGCGAAGACGCCCTCGGCGCCCGGCCGCAGCGCGATCCATTGATCGGCGTTGGTGCCGGTCAGCGACAGCCGCGGCTCGGCCTGTAGGAAGACGCTGCCGGGACGGCGGCGGAAACGGCTATAGGCGCGGATGGCGCCCGCCTGGCCGGGCCAGGCTTCCAGAAAATTGCCGAAGGAAAGCAGGCAATCGGCCTGCGGCAGGCGCTCGAGCCGGAGCGCGTCGGCGGCGGCGCGCGGCGCGGGCAGCGCCTCGTATTCCCACCAGCGCGCCTGCAGCCGCGTCAACCAGGCGCCCGTTAGCTCGGCTTCGGTGGCGCGCAGCGGGCGCCCCAACCAGGCCACTTCGCCGGGACGCGCCGCCTGCAACTGCCGCCGCAGCCGGTCGCCGGCCGCGCTCCAGCTCAGGCGCTGCAGCGGCGCGCCGGGCCGCGTCCGTTCGCCCGGCGCCGCCAACCGGCGGGGATGATAGGTCGCTTCCAAGCCGGCCTGCCCGCGCGCGCAGAGCCCGCCCTGGTTCAGCGGATGCTCGGGATTGCCTTCCAGCTTCTTCGCCACCAGGCGCGCCTGGCGGAACGCCTGCCCGTCGCGCTCGAGCGGCACGATCGCCTGCATGCGCTTCACCAGCACGCCGCAGCCGGCGCCGCATTGGCGGCAAAGCCCGCGCGACCAGTAGGCCGTTCCCGGCACGATCGTCTCTTCCGGAATCAGCAGCGGCGCCAGCTCGCGGCCCTGGGTGTGGCAGCCGGCGGCGGCCGCGCTCGCTGAACCGACTAGCGTGAGCTTGACAAAATCGCGGCGCGGGAGTGAAAACCGATCGCTCATTGCGCCTCCTCGGCGGCCCGTGGATCAAACATGACAATCCTCACAACCGGTTTTGGCGCCGTGCTGACGATGGCAGGCGATGCAAACCCCCATCGGCATCGGCTTCCACACCCGCGCCGTCGCGAGGCGCCGCATGTCGCCGTGGCAGGTGCGGCAGGCCAGCCCGGCGGCGAGATGCAGGTTATGGCGAAAGCGCAGGTGCGCCGACGCCGGGTAAACATACACCCGCTGCCAGGGGATTTCGATTCCGCGCCGGGCATAGTCCATCACCTGGCGGATGAGCGGAGAGCGGGCGCGGAGGCGCTGATGGCAGAGGGCGCACTCGCGCACGCTGGGCAGCCCGGCCCGGTTCGAGACCGCGGCGTCGCGGTGGCAATCGGCGCAATGCATGCCGGCCTGCAGATGCAGGTTGTGGGGGAAGGCGATCGGCTGGCGCGGGGCGCGGAGCCCCAGGCGAGGGTAGGCGGCGCCTAAGCCCGCCAACACCAGCGCCGCCAGCGCATATTTCCATCGCTTCATAAAAAACACTCGTCGTTCGGGGATATCTCCCGGCGGGACGGCCGCGGGCGGGAGGACTCGAACCGCGCGCGGCCGTTCCGGCCGTGGAGCTTGCAGCCAGGGCGCGCGCCGGCGGCGGCGCCGAGGCCATCACCTCATTCCGTGATTCCGGTCAAGCAGCACCGGTCTGAATGTGACCTTACCGGGCTGGCGGCTAAAATTCCGTGACTACAGCCAAAGCAAAGCGTGACTGCAAACACTCATAGCCGCGTGGAGAGTGACCCGAATCACATCCGCGCGTAAGCCGGCGCAATGACAGCCCCGCGGCGGCGTGCTGGAATGATGGCAGGACGCTACTGGAGGATGCGATGCCGCGATGCGGATGGCGATTGGGTGCCGGGCTGGCGCTGCTGGCCGGCACGCTGGCGGGCCAGGCGCAGCTTTCCGGGCGGGTGCAGTTGCCGGCGGCGCGCCGGACGCCGCTGCCGGGCGCTTGGGCCGCCGCCGCGGCTCCGCCGGCCGCGGTCTATCTGGCGCCGCAGCGGCTGCTAACGGCCGCCGGCCGGCCTTCGTTCCAGCTCAACGTTACCTGGAACCGCTTTACGCCGGCGCTGCTGGCGGTGCCGGCGGGGGCGCAGGTGATTCTGGCAAACCGCGGCACCGTCCGCGAGCCGCTCGAACTGCTGCGGCTGCGCGGCCAGGAGCGGTTTCAACAGCACTGCGCCATCTGCCATGGCTCCAATGGCGAGGCGCTGACCCCGGTGGGGTCCAGCATGCAACCCCACGCGCTCAACCTGACCTCGCCCGGCATTCAGGCCTGGAGCGAGGCCCACATGGCGCAGGTGGTCTGGCACGGCATCCCCGGCAGCGGCATGCCGCAATGGCAGCGGGTGCTGCGCTACCGCGACCTGCTCAACATCGTGCATTACGTCAAGCAACTGCCCGCGATCAACCGCGGCACCGCCCTGCCACCCGCTTCCGGGCCGGCCCGCCGCGCCGCCGGCTGGGTGAGCGATCGCCTGGGCACGCTCGCCCCGGGCGAGACGCGGACGCGCAATTTCCCCCTGCCCGGCATTTATCCGGTGGATATCGCCTCGCAGCCCGGCGAGCCCGCCTACATCGTGGTCGCCCCCAGCCCGTACTGCACCATCACCGATGTGGCCGGCCGTTACCGCCTGCCGCCGGCGCCGCCGGGACATTATCAGCTCGTGGTCTGGCAGCCGGGCAGCCCCGCCATCGTGCGCAATCTCGTGCTCCAGGCCAATACCAATCTCAGTTTGAATTTGCACTGAGATCGAATATTCCCTGCTTTGAAGGAGGACCCCAACATCATGCTTCAGCTACGTACTTCATCTCCGGCGCGCCGCTTCAGCCTGGCCGCCGCGCTGTCGTTGGCCCTGGGCGGCGGCCTCGCCCTGGCGGCGCACGGCCGCGGCGGTTCCGGCAGCTCTGCGCTGGCCGCCGGCCGCAGCCTGTTCATGTCCAAATGCGCTGTTTGCCATAAACCCGACGGCAGCGGGCAAAGCTATCTCGGTCCCAAGGCCAATCTGCATCGCACCGCGGTGCAGAAAAAATCCGACGCCGAGTTGGAAGCGTTCATTAAAAAAGGTTTTCCCCCGATGCCGGCCTGGAATGGAGTGCTGACCGAGACCCAGATCAAGTCGGTCGTCCGCTATATCCGCACCTTTAAATCCGGCAAGCATTAAGCGCAGCCCTGCGCCCTCCGCCGCTTGTCCGGCGCGCGCCGCCCGGATCCCCGGGCGGCGCTATGGCCATCGTCTTCAACGCCGCGGCCGCGCGCGCCAGGCGAGTAGCAGCATGCCCACGCCGAAGGCGGCCAACACCACGCCCCAGAGCAGATCTACATTCACGCCCTGGCGCACCATGCCGGCGCCGGCGTGGGCGACGCCATAGACGGACAGCAGCAGTCCGAAAAAAGTGAACAGCAAGCCAATCGCTTGTCGGAGATCCATCGGCGTACCCGCCTTTCCGCGATTTAGCGGAACCAGAGGTTTAAAAAGATCAATACCGCGGCCACCGCGGCGGCCAGCCCGACGGGACGGCGGTACCAGGGCGCCGCCTCGGCCGGCGGCCGCGGCGTGAGCGAGCGCACCAGCCCCGCCAGTTCGGTTTCCGAGCGCGGCGCGGTGAACAGGCTGATGCCAATCGTGACTAGCAGGCAGAGGCTCCAGGCCCAGATCGCGCCCCAGAAATTCTGCGCCATGCTGCTGGGGTAAGTGTGCAGCACGCCCAGCCAGCCGCCCGGGCCGCCGAGCGAGCGGGTGAGCGAGAAGTGTCCGGCGGCGGCGGCGATGCCGGCCAGCAGTCCCCAGAAAGCGCCATGGCCGGTGGTGCGTTTCCAGAACATGCCGAGCAGGAAGGTGGCGAACAGCGGCGCGTTGACGAAGCTGAAGACCAGTTGCATGTAGTCCATCAGGCTGTTGAAATTGCCCACCAGGTAAGCGCCGCCGATCGAGATCAGGATGCCGCCGAGCGTGGCCCAGCGTCCGACCTGCAGGTAATGGCGGTCGGAGCGTCCGGGGCGGAGGTAGCTCTGGTAGATGTCATAGGTCCAGACGGCGTTGAAGGCGGTGACATTGCCCGCCATGCCGGACATGAAGCTGGCCAGCAGCGCCACCAGGCCGAGGCCGATCATGCCCGAAGGATAGAAGCGCGCGATCATCAGCGACAGCGCCTGGTTGTAATTGACGTGGCCGCCGGCCTGCGGCCACTGCGCCAGCGGCACCAGCGCGATGGCCAGAATGCCGGGAACGATCACGATGAAGGGAAACAGCATTTTGGGGAAGGCGGCGATCAGCGGCGTGCGCCGCGCGGCGTTCATGTTTTCGGCCGCCATCGCGCGCTGGATCACCAGGAAATCGGTGCACCAGTAGCCGAACGAGAGCACGAAGCCGAGCCCCATCACCAGGCCGAACCATTCGATCCCCATCGGGTTCTGGCCGGGATGGGTCATGTTGCGCCACATGTGCAGATAGCCGTGCAGATGCAGCCCCGCCAGGCGCGCCCGCAGCCCGCTCCAGCCGTGGACTTCGCGCAGCCCCAGCCAGGTGAGCGGGGCGAAGCCGAAGACGATCAGGAAAAACTGCAGCACCTCGTTGTAGATCGAGGAGGTGAGGCCGCCGGTGATGGTGTAGGCGAGTACGATGCCGGCCGAAAGCCAGTAGCTGAGGCTCATGCTCCAGCCCAGCACCGCCTGAAACAGCAGCGCCATGGCGTACATATTGATGCCGCTCATCAGCAGAGTCATGACCGCGAAGGTGACGGCGTTCAGCGCGCGCGTCTTTTCGTCGAAGCGCAGGCGGAGGTATTCCGGCACCGAGCGGGCGCGGCTGCCGTAGTAGAACGGCATCATGAACAGCGCCACGAAGATCATCGCCGGCACCGCCCCTACCCAGTAAAAGTGGCTGGTGAGCATGCCGTACTCGGCGCCGGAGGCGGCCATGCCGATCATTTCCAGCGCGCCGAGGTTGGCGGAAAGGAAGGCCAGGCCGGTGATCCAGGCGGGAACGCGGCGCCCGGAAAGGAAGAAGTCCTCGCTGGTGCGCATCTGGCCGCGCAGCCGGAAGCCGATCGCCACGACGAAGGCGAAGTAAAGGACGATGATCAGGATGTCAATCCAGTGCAGTTGGAGATGGAGGGGCAAGGGGCGCTCCTGTCGCGCGTACGCCGGCGCGCGGCCGATGCGCAGGACGCGCCGGGCGGAAATATAGCATAGCGGCAGGGCTGATCGGGATCGTGCAGGGTGGAGCGATGCTCAACGGTGGTCTCGTGGGCCGCCGCTGATGGCGCCGGGAGTTGCCGGGTTCAAACCCCGGCTACCAGCGCGCGCGGGGCGGCGGCGGCGACCTGCTGATAAATGTCGCGCAGGCTGGCGGCGGCCAGATCCCAGCTATAGCGCGCCGCCTGGGCATAGCCTGCCTGGATCAGATGGGCGCGCAGTTCTTCGTCGAACAGGCAGCGGCGCAGGCCGCGCATGATGTCGTACACGTTATCGGGATTGACCAGCAGCGCCGCCTGCTGCAGCACTTCGGCGAGCGAGCTGGTGTTGGAAGTCACCACCGGAGTGCCGTGCGCCATGGCCTCGAGCGGCGGCAGGCCGAAGCCTTCGTAGAGCGAGGGGAACGCGAAGACGCGGGCGGTGTCGTAGAAGACGCGCAGCACGTCCACCGGGACGAAGCCGAGGAAGCGAACTTCGTTTTGCATGCGGCAGCGGACCACGGCGCGGCGCAGCGCGGGCTGGCGCGAAACTTCGTCGCCGATGACAATTAGTTTCAAGTCGGCCTGCGCGGTGCCGGCCAGCTCGGCTTTCAACGCGGCGAAGGCCTCGATCAGGCGCACGACGTTCTTGTGCGGGCGCACGCTGCCGGTGTACAGCACGAAGGGCGCGTCAATGGCGTAGCGGGCGGCGACCGCGGCGCGCTCCGCCGGGCTGGCATGGCCGCGCAGGAAGCGCTCGTCAATGGCGTTATAGACGACGGTGATGCGCTCGGCGGGCACGCCGAAGGTGCGTTGAATGTCCCTGCGGGTCGTGCGCGAAACGGCGATGATGCGCCCGGCGCGGAGCAGCGAACGGCGGATGAGCTGGTATTTCAGCCAGCGCGACACCCGGCGGCCGGGAGGATTGGGATAGAGGAAATCCACCAGGTCATGCACCGTGACCACGTGCGGGCAGGGCAAGTGCTGCGGAATCCAGTCGTAATGCGGCACGTGCAGCAGGTCGGCGCCGTGGCGGCGCAGCAGCCAATACAGGGCATAGAGATTGCGCGGCGAGGCTTCGGCCAAGGGATAGCGCACCGGCTCGAAATTCGGCGGCAGGCCGTCGGCCAGGTGGCGGTCGCCGCCCAGCAGCAGGTAGCGGGTGGAGCGGTCGAAGCGGGCCAGGCTGCGCACCACATTGCGGATATAGGTGCCGTAGCCGAATTGATTGACGCGGCGCATATCGAGCGCCACCGTCAATGAAGGCCCGGCGAGCCTGGATTGCGCGGCATTCATAGGGGATGGCAGCCGAACCCGGCGGAAAAAACGCCCATCTTTAAAACAGATGCCGATCAGGCGACCGGGGCGGGCCGGCGCGCGGCGTAGAGTGGAAATGCGTCCGCCAGCTCGAGCACCTGCCGCTGGACGGCAGCCGCCACCGCGGCATCCCGGGGCGCGCGCAGCACGCGCGCGATCCAGGCGGCGATGCGCCGCATTTCCGGTTCGCGCATGCCGCGGGCGGTGAGCGCCGGGGTGCCGAGGCGTATGCCGCTGGGGTTGAGCGGCGGATTGGAGTCGAAGGGGATGGCGTTTTTGTTGACGGTGATATTGGCGGCGTGCAGGGCGTCTTCGGCTTCGCGGCCGCGAACGCCGCCGGCGTTGACGTCCACCAGGAAAAGATGGGTGTCGGTGCCGCCGGAAACCACCCGCCAGCCTTCTTCCTGCAGGGCGGCGGCGAGGGCGCGGGCGTTGGTCACCACCTGGGCGGCGTAGGCGCGGAATTCCGGCTGCAGCGCCTCGCGGAAACAGACCGCCTTGGCGGCCACGATGTGCACCAGCGGGCCCCCCTGCTGGCCGGGGAAGACGGCCTTATCCACTGCGGCGGCCAGTTCCTGGCGGCAGAGAATCATGCCGGCGCGCGGCCCGCGCAAGGTTTTGTGGGTGGTGGTGGTGACCAGATCGCAGTCCGGCACCGGACTGGGATGCACGCCCGCGGCGACCAGGCCGGCAAAATGCGCCATGTCCACCATCAGCCGCGCGCCCACCTCGTCGGCCGCTGCGCGCATGCGGGCAAAATCAATGATGCGGGAATACGCGCTGCCGCCGCCGACGATCAGCTTGGGTCGGTGCTCGCGCGCCAGCGCCAGCAGCGCATCATAGTCAATCGTCTCGGTTTCGCGCGCCACGCCGTAACCGTGAAAGCGGTAGAGCTTGCCGGAAAAATTCAGCGGATGCCCGTGCGTCAGATGGCCGCCGTGCGCCAGATCCATGCCTAGCACGCTGTCGCCGGGCTGCAGCACCGCGGCGTAGGCGGCGGCGTTGGCCTGGGAGCCGGAATGCGGCTGCACGTTGATGTGTTCGGCGCCGAATAATTGCTTGGCGCGCTGCCGCGCCAGCTCTTCCACCCGGTCGGCATTCTCGCAGCCGCCGTAATAACGTTTGCCGGGATAGCCCTCGGCATATTTATTGGTCAATACCGAGCCGGCGGCTTCCAGCACCGCTTCGCTGACGAAATTCTCCGAGGCGATCAGTTCCAGGTGCTCGTGCTGGCGCAAGGTTTCCGCCTGTATGGCGGCGGCAACTTCCGGATCGAAGGCGGCAAGAGGGGTCTCTGGCATGGCCTATTTTACAGTTTTCAGTTTTTGCTTGTCAGGCAGTGTCGCGTTTAGCCGCCGGCCGCTGTGGCAGTGGCCGCTGCAGCGCGCCGGGACGCGAGCGGCGGTAGAAAAAAAATCCGGAAGATCGGGTTGCGATCTTCCGGTCAGTGGTCGTTGCCCTTTCGGGCACGGTCAAGTGTGTGGATAAATGTATTTTACACGTTTTCGAAATCCGTAAAACAGAATTTTTCCGCGGTGGAAAATAATACACTCTGCTTGATTTTGGTGACAGTCCAGCCTTGCGGTCCGGCCGCTGTCGGAAAAAATAAAGGCTTAAGAATCTTATCTTTGCTTATGCTTTGCTGATTTCGAAGATCAGGCCCTCGAAGAGCCAGCGGCTGGAAACCGGGCTGGAGCGCAGTTCTAGATCGATATGTTGCAGGCGAACCAGCGCGCGGCCTATCAGCGCCTCGCTCCAGTTGCGGCCGAGTTCGATGATGGCGTCGGCAAGGAAGGGCGGAGGTTTGAGTCCGGGCGGGAGCAGGCGATAAAGCGAGCCGCGGTCGAAGACCTTGAACTGCTTCGCCAGCAGGCCCTGTTTTAGCGCGCGGCTGAGCTGATAGACCAGCGGGATGGCGGCGCTGTCGCCCTGATCGAGCCAGATCAGGTTGAGCACTTCGAGCAGGCGGCGGCGGTCGCGGCGGGCCAGCGGCGGCAGCAGGTCGGGGAGCGAGCGCTGGCGCAGGGCGGCGGAGGAAGCCAGCACCAATTCGGCGTTGGCAGGGCGGCCGCCGGCCAGCAAGGCCAGTTTTTCCAGCTCCGGCTCGAGTTGCGAAAGATCGTAATCCACCAGCTCGAGCAAAAGCTCCGCGGCCTCGGGCTCGAGTTTCAGGCCGCGCTCGGCGGCCAGTTCGGACAGGACCAGGACGGTATCTTCCGGCGGAAACGGCCGGCATTGCACGATCGGGCACAAATCCGCGAAGACTTTCTCGATGCGCTCGAAACGGGTGCGATCGTCGTAGCTCATGCGCCGCGGGTCGGCGGTGAGGTGTACATGTCCGGCGACGAGCAGCAGATGGGTATCGGCGCTGGGCGCGGCGAGATAGGCGGCGAGATTGCGGGGGAAATCGCCGTGCTTTCGCGCGCCGCGACGCGGGCGCGGCTCGGCCTCTTCTTCCTGCCCGCCTGCGGCAGCGTCGCCGCCGCCGCGGGCAAACAACTCGGCCACATTGCGCACCAGGAAGACTTGCGCCGGCGACATCAGCGGGCGGTTGCGGGCGCGGCCGAGAATTTCATCCAGCGGCTCGCGCTCGAGATCGCAATCGAAGCTGGCCAGCGGGCGCAGCGGCTCGGGCAGGACGCGATCCAGCAGGGCGCGGCGAAACCGCGCCTGGAGAAACAGGTTGTCGCCCAGCAGCAGGTAAGCCGGCTCGAGGCGCTCTTGCCGCAGCGGCGCCAGCCAGAGCTCGAGCGGATTGTAGGCCGCGGCCGGGGACATGGATGGACTATTGTTTCAAAGCCGGCATGCGAGAACAAGTGTGGCGCGGCCGAGAGCGAGGCGCTGCGAGGCGCTGCAATGCACTCCGCCCGGCAAGGCGGAGGTGGGCCGCGCGCCTCGAGCCCGCGGGCCGGCCGGGCTCCGGGCGCGCATGTTTCTACACGCCGGTCGCACACGCTTCTACACTACAGCTATGCCGCGGATGGTCATCGTCGGCACCGGACGCCTGGCGCAGGCGCTTGCCGCCTGGGCGCCGCGCGCCGGCTACACGCTCGCGGCGATCGTCAGCCGCGATGCGCGGCGCGCCCGCGCCCTGGCGCGCCGGCTTCATGCCGGCCGGGGACTAGCGCTGGGCCAGCCGCTGCCGCAGGCGGAGCTGTACTGGCTGGCGGTGCCGGACGACGCCCTGGCGCGCACCGCGCGGCGGCTGGCCTCAGCGCCGGCGGATTGGCGGGGGCGGGTGGCGCTGCATTCGAGCGGGCTGCGCGACCGCGGCGTGCTGGCGCCGCTGGCCGCCCGCGGCGCCGCCACCGGCAGCCTGCATCCGCTGATGAGTTTTGCCGCCGGCGTGGCGGTCGAGCCGCGCGGCATCCTGTTCGGCTTCGAAGGCGCAGCCGGCGCGCGGCGCAGGGCGAAAGCGATGGTCGTGCGCTGGGGCGGCGAATGGCTGGAGCTGCCCGCCGCCGCCAAGCCCGCCTATCACCTGGCCGCCACGCTGGCTTCACCCGGATTGGTGGCCCTGCTGGCGGCGGCGCAGTGGGCCGGCGGGCGGCGCCTGCCGGCGCGCAGCCGAAAAAAACTCTGGCGCGGCCTGCAGCGGCTGATGGCGCAGACGGCGCAAAACCTGGCGCGCCCGGGAGCGCGGCCGGCCGGCGCCTGGACCGGTCCGCTCGCGCGCGGCGACCGGCAAACGCTGCGCCGGCACCTGCAGACCGCCCGCGAACTGGGCCTGGCCGATTTCTACCGCGCGCAAGCGCGCCTGGCGCGCCGCCTGCTGCCTTCGCAAGGGCAGGCGAAGCGATAAGCGCCGCCCGGCCGCGCTCCGCCCCGGCGGCGGAAAATCAATTCATTCCTGGCCGGCGCGCTCGCGGATGCCGAGCGGCACCTGCTCGACGATTTCCAGGCCGTAACCGTCGAGGCCGGCGAGGCGGCGGGGATGGTCGGTGAGCAGGCGGATCTGGCGGCAGCCGAGATCGCGCAAAATCTGCGCGCCCAGGCCGGTCTGGCGCTGGATCTGGCGCTCGCGCTCGTGGCCGGGCTCGAGCGCAGTGGAACCGTGGCGGATGACCCCGTGCTCGATTGCCCAGCCGGGCGAGGTCTGATGGAGGTAGATGAAGATGCCTTCGCCCTGGGCGGCGATCAGCTCCAGGGCGCGCTCGATGGCGCGCCCGCAGGTGCAATCGGTGGCGCGCAAGACCGCCCCGGCGAAGCAGTGGGTCTGCACGCGCACCAGCACCGGGCGTTCGCCCGAGGGCCGGCCCAGAATCAGGGCGCTGTGCATTTCGGCATCGAGATCGCTGCGATAGGCCAGCAGCCGGCCTTCGCCCTGCTCCAGGCGCAGCCGGGTTTCGCCGACGCGATGGCAATAGCGCTCGTTCTGCAGCCGGTGGCGGATGAGATCGGCGACGGTGATCATTTTCAGGCCGTGGCGGCGGCAGAATTCTTCAAGATGCTGCGCGCGCGCCATGGTGCCGTCGTCGTTCATGATTTCGCAGATGACGCCGGCGGGATGCAGGCCGGCAAGCCGGGCCAGATCCACGGCGGCCTCGGTCTGGCCGGCGCGGGCGAGCACGCCGCCGGGATTGGCGCGCAGGGGAAAGATGTGGCCGGGCCGGGCGAGATCGTGGGGACGCGTGGCCTCGTCCACTAGCGCCTGGATGGTGCGGGCGCGGTCGGCGGCGGAGATGCCGGTGCTGACTCCGGCGCGGGCGTCCACCGATTCGCAGAAGGCGGTGCCGAAGCGCGAGGTATTGTGCTCGGTCATCATCCGAATTTGCAGTTGATCGAGCCGCTCGGGGGTCAGGGCGGCGCAGATCAGGCCGCGTCCCTGGGCGGCCATGAAGGCCACCGCCTCGGGCGTAATCCGGTCGGCGGCGAGGGTCAAGTCGCCCTCGTTTTCGCGGTCGGGGTCGTCCACCACCACCACCATGCGCCCGGCGCGCAGCTCGGCGATGGCGGCTTCAATCGAGGCAAAGCGGTCGCCGCAAGCGGCCGGCGTGGCCGTTTCCAAAGTTGGCGGGTTTGTGCCCATGCGCTTTTATGCCGATTTTAGCAAAGGCGGCAAGCAACCCCGCAAGCCGCCCGCTCGAATGCGGCCGGCATCGGCGGGCGAATTCCCCCCGGCATGGCGGTTCCCTGCCGTTCATCTTTTTCGCTTCCGGAGGCGTTTGGCTTAGAATCAAACTTCGAAATCTCATTTGGAACTTGGCCATGTTTATGCGTCTTCTTCGCTGCGCGCTGTTCAGCCTGCCGGTCGGGCTGCTGCTGTTTTCCGCCGCCTGCCACAAGGCCGCCAGCGCCGGTCTGGCGGCGCGGGTGGGCAACGAAACCATCACCATGGCGAAGCTCGATCAGGTGTACAAGTACCAGACGCTCGGCCGGCCGCAGAAGGTCTCGGCCAACGAAGAGAAGTTGATGAAGCTCAGCCTGTTGAACCGGCTGATTGACCGCCGCATCCTGATGAGCTACGCGGCCGCGCTGCATATCGCCATCCCGCCGGCGGAGCTGAACCAGCGCGTGGCGCAGGATGAGGCGATGTATCCGAAAATTCCGCCGGCGGTGGTGCGCGAAGACGCGCTGGCGACGCTGACCGAAGATCATCTCTACCAGCGCGAAATCAGCAGCCGGGTGCAGGTCACGCCGGCCCAGATCGAGGCTTTCTACAACGCCCACCGCGGCAATTTCCAGATTCAGCAGCCGGAATACCACGTGGCCGAAATCGAGGTGACGTCGCAGCCCAGCCCGGTCAACAACCTCGCCAGCAACAAAGCCGGCACCCCCGCCCAGGCGCGGCAGAAGATTCGCATGATCGCCGGCCGCCTGCGCCAGGGGGCCGATTTCGCGCAGTTGGCGCAGCAGTATTCGGAAAACCCGAACAATGCCGCCAGCGGCGGCGACCTGGGAATCATCACCCTGCCGGAGCTGTCGTCGCAGCAGGTGCAGCCGCAATTGCGCAACGCCATCCTCAAGCTCAAGCCCGGCCAGATCTCGCCGGTGGTGCAGGTCTTCAACCAGGGCGTCAACCGCTATTACATATTCAAGCTGCTGGAATATATTCCCGCCGGCCGGCGGCAGTTTACCGATCCCAACGTGCAAGCGGCCATCCGGCAAGCGCTGGTGCGCACGCGGCAGCAGTTGCTGCGGGCGGCGTTTTTAACCGCGCTGCGCGACCGCGCCCGTGTGCATAACTATTACGCCGAGCGGCTGCTGCGGCAAGCCGGCGTCAAGCTGCCGTAAGCGCCATCCGCAGCGCCCGCGGGCGGTCATTCCTCGCCGCCGTAATAAATTTCCAGGCGCGCGAAACGGCGCACCGCCAGCCCGGCCAGGACGCCGCTGAGGGCGAGCAGCCAGGCCGCGGCGGCGGCGATCGAAATCGGCGGCGGCACGAAGCCCCAGGCGTGCTGCGGCAGGGCGCCGGGGCGGAGGGCGTGGAGATAGTAAATCATGCTGCAGCGCTGCAGCCAGGAAGGCAGCAGGAAATTGATCTGCTCCCAGCCATAGAAGGCGAGCGCGGGAAACAGCGCCTGGCGGAAGCAGGCGCCAAAGAGAAAAAACACCGCGCCATAGCCCAGACAGGCGAGGGCGGCGGCGCCGGCATAGCCGAACAGGGAGCGCAGCGCGGGCGCCGCCAGCAGCGGCTGGCCGCGCAGCCAGAGCAGCAGCAGGCGCGACAGCAGCGTGCCGCCGGCAAAGATCGCGAGCGCGGCCAGCTCGCCCGCCAGGTACTTGCCCCAGCCCAGGCGGCTGCGGCGCACCGGCGCCAGCCAGGCGTAATGCAGGGTACGGCCGGTGAGCTCGCCGCGCACCAGTTGGATGAACAGCCAGGCGCAGCCTAGAAAGATCACCGTTTTCAGCTCCAGCTCGAACAGGCTGGCGTAAAAGCCGGGACTCATCATGGCGCCCGCCTCGGCGCCGTGCAGCCGCGCCACCCACCCCAGCAAGCCCACCGCCAGCGCCGGCAGCAGCGCCAGCGCGTAGAGCGCGGCGGCGCGGCGCGGGCGCAGCGCGCGGGCCAGTTCGTAGCCGACCCAGGCGCGGGCGCCGCGCGCAGGCTCGCGGGCCGGCAGGGCGCCGGGCGCTTCGAGGCGGGCGGCGGAGCTCATGCGGGTTCCTCTTCGACCAGGTAGCGATAGACCGCGTCGAGGTTGTCGTCGGCGGGTGTGACGGTTTCCACTTCAATCTCGCCGCGGGCAATCCAATCGTTGAGCGCCAGAAAGAAGGCGGCGGGCGCCGCGGTGGCCAGCAGCAGGGCGGGCTCGGGCCGGTCGAAGATGCGCACCTGATTGCATAGCGGGCGGCCATCCCCGGCGCGGGCTTCAAGCCCCAGGGCGGCCAGCCGCGCCGGGCGCGGGCAGCGGATCAGCCATTGCAGGTCGTGTTCGCGAATGTCTTCGCGCACGGCGGCGATGCCGCCTTCGCCGGCCAGGTAGCCATCGCGCAGCAGGATCACGCGGTCGGAGAGTGCCTCGAGCTCATGCAGGATGTGGCTGGAAATCAGCAGCCCGCGGCCTTCGCCGGCGAGGGCGCGAAACAGCGCCGCCATCTCGGAGCGGGCGAGCGGATCGAGGCCGTTGAGCGGCTCGTCGAGAATCAACAGCCGCGGCTCGTACGCCAGAATCTGCGCCAGGCGGATGCGCTGGCGCATGCCCTTGCTGTAGCTTTCCAGCCGCCGCCCGGCGGCTTCGGTCATGCCCACGCGCGCCAGCGCCCGCTCGGCCAGCGCCTCGGCATCGGCGCGGCGGTAGCCGTGCAGCCGCAGATTTTGACGCACCCACTCGCGGCCCCGCGCGCCGGCGGGAAACGAGTCGTACTGGGTGCAGAAGCCGAGCTGGGAAAACAAAGCCTCGGCGTCGCCCGGATCGTGCCCGAGCACGGTGATGCGGCCGCGTGTCGGCCGGATCAGCCCGGCGATCAGGTTCAGCAGCGTGCTCTTGCCCGCGCCGTTGGGGCCGATCAGGCTGGTGATGCCGGCGCCGATTTCCAGGCTGATGCGGTTGACGCCGAGCACGTCGCCATAGAAGCGCGAGACCGATTCCAGGCGGATCAGGGGCGCATCGCCCGCAGGCGGCCGGATTGGCGCCGGGGTAGGCACGCTTCAGCCGCGCACCCCGCGCAGCGGCTCCAAGCGCCGCCAGAGGATGGCGGCGGAGAGCGCACAGATCGCCACAATGACGAAATACGCGCTCCCGGCCGGCACCGGATGGATGGCCTGCATGACCATGCGGCCGCGGTAAAACATCGGCCGGACGGCCGGCTGGGGCAATTGGAAGAGGCCGCGCCAGGCGATCTTGATCAGGCTGGAGGGGCTGATCAGGTCTCCCCAGGGAGTGGTCAGGCCGCGGTTGACGATGCCGGCAAAGATGCCGGGAACGAGAAACCATCCAATCAGGGCGGCAGTGGCGGAAAGGCGGCGGCGGGTCCAGGCGGAGATGGCCGCCGCCGGCAGGGCGATGATCGCGATCCAGAGCAGGCTGCCGAGGAACAGTGCAAGGGCGATGCGGCCGTGCCGGGCGCCCCAGCCGCTACCGGCCAGCCCGGCCTGCAGGCCAAAGAGCAACAGGCCGGGGAGCCAGGTCACGGCCGACAACAGAGTCGTGGCCACGATCAGCTTGCCGCATACATATTCCAGCTTCGAAAGCGGCCGGGAAAGATAATAGGGCAGCGCCTGATGCGCCAGGTCGCGCGAGAAGACGGGCGGAATGATCAGCAGGACCAGGAAGAACGCCAGCATCGCCTGAATGCCGAGAAACGTATGGAAGAAGCCGGCGTTGATCGGAATCAGGTGATTCACGGCAATCTGCAGCAGAGCAATCGCGCCGGTGTTGAAGTGCAGGTAAATGAGGATGGCAAAAACCAGCCAGGAGATCGCCGCCGCGCTGAGCAGCATGATCAGCAGGCGCGAGCTGCGCACCTGGCGCCAGCTCAGCCGGGCCAGCACCCAGGGGCGCGCGCTCTGCGCCGTCAGCGGGCCTGGATAGGGCCCGAACTTGAGTTCATGAATGGGCAGAAATGGCCTCGCTTCCGGGCGCGCCCGCGGGGGCGGCTTCGATGGCGCGTAAAAAAATCGCTTCCAGGTCGTCGCGCTTGGGCTCGAGGCGGCGAATCTGCAGGCTGTAGCGCTGCGCCAAGGCATAGAGCTCGAGCGCGCTGCCATCGGCGGGCATGGCAATCCGCAGTCGTCCGCCGGGCAGATCGCCGACTTCGCGCCCCTGGCGCCGGAGCTCGTCCAGCCAGGCCTCGCGCGCGCCCGGGGCGCCGCCGGCCAACTGTACCTGCCAATAACCGCGCCGCGACTGGCGCTCGGCTTCCAAATCGCGGATGGCGGCGATGCGGCCGCGGTGCAGAATCAGGATTTCATCGCACACTTCCTCGACGTCATGCAACAGGTGGGAACTGAGCACCAGCCGGGTTTGGCCGCCGTCGCGCATTGCGCGGATCAAGTGCAGCATGCGCCGCCGCGCGGCCGGATCGAGCCCGTTGGTGGGCTCGTCGAGAAACACCAGGCGCGGCCCGTGTACGATCGCCTGCGCCAGCTTCAAAGCCTGTTTCATGCCGGTCGAGTAGGTTTCGACCCGGCGGTAGCGGGCTTCGCCCAGCCCGGCATGAAACAACGCCTCGTGCGCCCGTTCCAGCGCCGCTTCCGCGGGCAAGCCGGAAAGCTCGGCCATCAGGCGAACGAACTCCACGCCGGAAAGGCCGGGCACATAGGCGTCGTATTCGGGCATATAGCCCAGGTGCGCCAGACGGGTTTTGTCGCGCCCGCCAATCGGGGCGCCGAGCACCCGGGCGCCGCCGCTCGAGGGCGAAAAAAATCCCAGCAGCGTGTGGATCAGGGTGGATTTCCCCGCCCCGTTCGGGCCCAGCAGCCCGATGGCGGCGCCATGCAGCTCGCCCGAGAGCGAGTGCAAAATCTCGCGCCCGCCGAGGCGCACGCTCAGGCCGTTGAGCTGGATGATGGGATCGGAGGGCATGGGCGATAATAGCCTGTCCGTAGCCAGGATGCCGGGCGCAACTCTTTACCATACGTGAATTTAGATTGAAAGTTTCAAGCAGAGCGGGTGATGGTGAGGCCGAGTTTTCGCATCCTGCAGCACGTCGCGCTCTACATCAGTTAACCGCTTTGGTTCAGAGCATCTCGCTGATTCCAAAGAACTTAAATTTTTATGACACTGTAGTATTAGCAGGCTGCTGAAAAAGTACAAACAAGTGTAGCCGACGGGTTGAATGGCGGCATGCAAGCATTTGAAAAATTCCTTCGCAGCGCGTCGTCTGGCTATTCGCCTTTGGCGGCGGTCCGCCAGTCTACCGTTGGGAGTTGTACATGCCGAGGGCGACTGGGAAGATCGGAATTTAGCCGCTCCGGGGAGGAGTGTGGCGGCAATGTGGCGGCAATTTTTATTTTGCCGCCACACGTAAGGCTTTGAATTTAAATTATTTAAGTGGCGTGTGGCGGCAGCGCAAGCAATTTGACAAAAGTCCTTCTCGCAGTTCTTCTTTTAGCGGCTCGCCTTCCGGCTTTAGCGTTACCTTGCGCCTGTCACAATAGTTGCCGTGATCGCGATCGCCATGCATTGGTGAAACGCCACGATGATGCCCGGATTTTTCGGTTTTAGATTGACCGCATGGAAGAGCAGGAAGCCGGTCGCGATCTGCCCGACGGCCAAATAAAAAGCCACCGGGTAGGCCGGCATGAGCCAGCCCAGTGTGGCCACCACCAACAGCGCCGAAAGTAAATGGGCGGCCAGGGTCCAATGGGCCGCCCGCTGCGGCAGGTAAAAAGGGCCGATCGGCTGGCCGAAGCCGCGCTGCCCGGTGGTCATGCCTCCCAGAAACACCGCCAAGAGCACGGGATGGAGGGCGGCCATGCTGCCAAGGTAAGACCAGAAGGCCACCCCGGGGAGCGCCAGGCCGCTGAGATAGCAGAGAAAAACGCCGTAGGCGAGCAGGCCATGAATCCCGTGCACGAAGGCTGGCATTCGGCCGGCTAGTACGTGCAGCGTGCCGATGCCCAACAGCGCGGTGACGATCACCAGCCCCAGTCCATTCAAGCTCGTCGAAGCCGGCGCGAGAATCGCCAGCGCTACCGCGATCACGCCGGCCAGCGTCGCCACCACGCGATGCGCCGCTTCGGGATCGCCCTGGATCATCAACACCACGATGTTCCGGGTAAAGGGCCAGCGCGTCCCCAGCGAGAGTCCATAGCCGAACCCTTCGACCAGGCTTCCCAGCAGAATCAGGATGCCGGCCAGCAGCGTTTCACTCAGATAGAGGCTGCTCACCAGCGCCGTGGTTCCCGGCTGAGGGCTGGCGCTCCATCTCCAGGCGCCAGCCGCGATTGCGCCTACCACCAGGGCGGCAATCAGGAATCTGACCGCGCGCACCATGGGTGTCATCTCTCCTTCGATGGGTAGAGAGATCGCTGTTTTCGCCGGCTTCCGGTTTCGCATGGCCGCAACGACGGGGCTGCGCTCTGGCTTCAACTCAGTCTCTCCGATCTTCAAGTGGCGATCCCACTCTGATCGTAGCAATGACCTGCGCGCGAGGGTAACGGTAAAATTCGCAATCACATCCCCTTTATTGCAGCAGGCTGGCTTTGAGGACATAGGAGGTGAAAGCGTCGTTGAGCTGCATATTGATAGTGGGCGTGCCGTTCATGAGCAGTGTATCGGTGACGATGTCGCCCAGGATATAGGTGCCCGATCCGGAGTTGCCGCTCAGGGTGAAGGTGTCATTGAAGGCGGTGGGGGCGGTCGCGCAGCCCTCGCCCGAGCCGGCGGTGGCGGAGGCGCACTGGTGGAAATACATATCGCCCATGAGCAGCATCTGGCCGCCGCCGCCCCAATTGCCGTTGGCGGCCGCGGCGGAACGGTCTTGAAAGAACAGCATGCCGTGCGCCGGGTAGGTGGCGCCGGCGCTATCCACGGTAAAGGTGCCGTAGGCGCCGCTACAGGGGCCCATCAGCACCGAGCCGGATAAGGTGGAGGGCAGGCTCAGGGCGGCATCGGGCGGCAGCCCGCCCGGGCAGGTCACGCCCGGTACGGTGGAAGTAAAGACGTTGCCGGAAGGGTCGGTGTAAATGTAAGTCGCGCCGGCGGTCGGATAGGGATCAATGATGCGGGAGCCGGAGTTGGCGGCTACCGAAACCGAGCTGACGCCGGAGAAATAGAAAGTCGCGCCGCCGCTGCCATCGCCGGCGAGGCCGCTGGGCCGCACCATGGAATTGGCATCGAGGCTGAGGCCGCCGGCGAGGTAATACAAACCTGGATCGAAAATTCCGGTGCTATTTTTCACCTGGATTCCGGTCGGGTAGTAGCCGGGGGAGTATTCGGTGCAGCCGCTGGGATCGGGGCAGCCATCCTGCTTGTAATTCACCAGGCAGCCGGCGGCGTTGGTGCAGCCATAGTTGGGCCGGAGTCCGCCAATGGCAAGCGGCGGATCGGGAGCGGCCAGGGTGGCAAACGGATCGGTAAGCGGCGATTGCGGCGAGTCCCAACTGCCGGAATTCTGGGTAAGGAAGCCGGCGGGCGGCAGGGCGGGACCGCCGAAGACGCCCAGGCTGCTCCCATTGAACAGCGGGCCGCCGCGCATGAGGTTGATGATCGCGGAGCCTTGAATATCTACCGCATTGGGATCGGAAGAGTTTACCTGGATGCTGGTATTGGGGCCGCCCACCAGGCGAATGATGGGGGTACCGTAGATGTAGAGCGAGTGCGGGTTATAGGGGTGCAGCACCAGGATGGGCACCGGCGCCTTGGCCAGGACCAGGCCACAGACGGATTGGGCATGCACGTCCTGGGTGCGGGCGGCGGTCAGCAGGGCCATAAAGAATACGCGCACCCGGTCCGCGACATCCACCCGGATGTAGGGAGAGTTGCCGGCGAGGTTGGGCGGCGGCAGCGGAATGCCGTTGAGCGAGGCGGGAAAGCTGACGGCGACGTCGTTGGAAGCCTGGCCGGGCTGCAGCCCGGCGCCGTTATAGCCGTTCAGCGCGGCATATGCGCAAGGCGTGACCGCGCCGGCGGAGCCGGCGCAATCGAAAGCGCTGCCCAGGGTGAATCCGCCCTGATTGACGGCGCCGCCGGCGCGGTCCACCAGCATATCCATCGCGCCGGCGGTGCAGGCGGCATCGGCGGCGGTCTGCGCTGCCTGGCGGTGAAACCACAGCCCGGCAACGTCCACCGCAAACCCCATCGCGGCGAGCAGAAAAATGCCCAGCGCCAAAACCACAAAGACGCTGACCTGGCCGCGCTGGCCGCGGTGGCGGCCGGCGGCGGGAGAAACGGCGCAAACGACAAGCTGGAAGCGAAACATATAGCCTGCAACCTCGGAATGATCAATAGGCAATGCGCCCCGCGGCAGCCGCATGCACGACGATAGCCGGCCAGCCAAAATGAATCAGCGGCTGGTAGGGATAGCTGGCCGTGACCTGCACCCGGTCGGCGGCATTGGCGGCGCCATCGGGATATGCCACGGTCACGGTCAGGCTGGAAAGGTCATGAAACGACAAAGCCGCATAACGGGTGACGACCGCTTCGACATTGGCGCCGGTGGGATCGCCGCCGGACATGCCGGCACAAGCGCCGCTGAAGCCGGCGACATCGCAGCCGTGCACGATCGCATAACGGACCCCCTCTTTGGCCGCGTCGCCGAGAACGTCATAGGTGTACACCATCATCACCACTTCGAAGATCATGAAAACCAGCAGGATCATCAGCAGCACGCTGAACAGGAACTCGATCGTCGCCTGGCCGCGGCGTCCGCGCCGGCCTTGGCCATGGATGGAATTCAAACTGCGCCGGATCAACATACTGACCCTTAATTCATCGCCCGCATCAGCGCCCGGCGCCGGAACGTGCAGCTCAAATTGCCTCCGGAGACGGCGCAGGCCGGCATCGGCAGCAGGCCGAGATTGAACCAGACGCTGGGAAACAAGGGCTGGAATTGGTAAACGATCGTCACGCGATTGAGCACGAAAGCGGGAGCTTCCGGATCGGGCGGGGGCGGGGGAAAATTGGCCGCGGCGCCATAGCTGGCGCAGTTGGCTACTTGGGCGGCGCCGAGGCCGCTGACGCCTTCCGACTGGCTGCACACCTCGAGGGGGGAATTGGCGGTGGCCGGCAGCGCTCCGCTCAGGTCGAGATAAGTAAGGCTGGAAACCGGTCCGGGCGGCGGCAGGGCCATGCAGGAGGGGGTCGAGCCGCCCATAATGGAGTAGAGCGCGCCGCTGCGCGGGGCGGCGGCGAGATTGATGGCGGTTAAAAAGACGTAGCCGAAGTTCACGGCATTGAAGACCAGCACGACGAGAAATGGAACCAGGAGGGCGGTTTCGATCAGGCTTTGACCGGCATCGCGGAAGCCACGCGGCGCGCGGGGCAAGGCGGGCGCGAATCGCTGGAACCGGCTTGGCTCGCCCGTTTTCATGCGGTACTGAGTTGGGATTCGGCCGCGGCCGGGGGCGGCGCCAGGGCTTCTTCGCCGCTCATCTCCAGTTCGCGGAGCAGGCGATGCAGATAGCCGCGGCTGATTTGCAATTCCCGCGCGGCGCGCAGCTTGTTGCCGCCATGCAGGCGCAGCGCCTTGCGCACCATCTCGCGCTTGAAGGCGCGCAGGCCCTGATGAAACGAGCCGCCCGGCCAGGCGGCGGCGGCGAAGGGGCGGATTTCCGGCGGTAGGTCTTTGACGCCCAGCTCGGCCGCTTCGGAGAGCACGACGCCGCGCTCGATGATGTTTTGCAACTGGCGCACGTTGCCGGGCCAGTCATAGCCGGCCAGGGCGCAGAGGTACCCGGGGGACATGCTGCGCGCAGGGCGGTGATAGCGGGCGGCGTACTGGCGCAGGAAGTAACCCGCCAGCAGCGGAATGTCTTCGATGCGCTCGCGCAGCGGCGGCAGCTCGATGCGCACCACGGCGATGCGAAAAAACAGGTCGCGGCGGAAGCGCTGCTCCGCTTCCAGGGCGTCCAGCGGCCGATTGGTGGCGCAGATGACGCGCACGTCGAGCGCGACGTTCTGGTTGGAGCCGAGGCGCTGCAGCGTGCGATCCTGCAGGACGCGCAGTAGCTTGGGTTGCAGCGCGAGTGCGAGATCGCCGATTTCATCCAAAAAAATGGTGCCGCCCTGGGCTTCTTCAAAGCGGCCGACCCGGGGCTGCAGCGCGCCGGTGAAGGCGCCTTTGGCATGGCCGAACAGCTCATCTTCGATCAAGGCCTCGTTTAAGGCGCAGATCGAAAAGGCGACGAAGGGACCCATGGCGCGGGGGCTCAACTGGTGTATGGCCCGTGCCGCCAATTCCTTGCCGGTGCCGCTTTCGCCGGTGATCAGCACGCTGGTTGAGACCGGCGCCACCTGATGAATCATCTGGTGTATGCGCTGCATGCGCTTGCTGGTGCCCAGCAGGCCGGGAACGGCGCAGTGGGGAGCGAGGGCGCGCATGCGGTCGAGATCCTGCATCAGCTCCAGCCGGCGGCCGGCGCGCAACAGGCCGAACCTGAGCTCCTGCACATCGAGCGGCTGGGGAAAGAAATCGGTACCGCCCCAGCGCAAAAACTGCAGCGCATTTTCGCGGCGCGGATCCCAGCCGAAGGCGAGCAGAGGCAGCGAGCGCGGCAGGGCCGCCAAGCGGTCCATCAGCGCCGGAAAGCGCGGCGCGGCGGGCGAGTCGCCATGGCCGTTGGCTGGAGTGCGATCCCAGTTGATCAACACGATATCCACCCCGCCGGCAGTTACCAGCTCGATCAACTGCGATTCATTGGCGGTGGACTGTATCTGGTAGTTGGCGCTCAGCAGGCTTTTCAATAAAGCCCCAAACGCCGGATTTTGATCGAGCAGTGCGATGCGGAGGCTGGGGGAGGCGTCCATTGCGGGTGGGATGGGCGTTGATTCACCCCATGGCCGCAGGCCGAGCCTGCGGCCATGGCAGTCCGGTATTCCCCGCGACTCAAAGAGGAATCCTCAGCAAGAGATGTAGATGGACCTGCCTGCGGCTGTTTAGTGTTCTCAAAATGGTCATTTTGGAAGTGTCCCGGCGGGACCGGACGGCAATCTAAACGCCGCCCGAATGCCGCTCCCCGATGTGTACTTCCGCTGACAGCCGGCATCCCGCGCTGGCATAGAAAAAAGACATCGGTATTTCAGCCCAGGCGGCGCGCAATCATTCGAGCGGCAGAAACGCCGTAAGAAAGTGAATCTCGCCGGCAACGGCTCATGTATGTCTGGAAATGGCCATCAATCTGCAGCAATGAAGACTTATGGCTTCTGTCCTCCAGCCGGCTGCCGCCGGGGAGTCCGCCGGCGAAAATCCCGGCACACGGCTGCGGCTGCTGTCGTTTCCCGTGCTGCTGCTGGCCATCGTAGTGTTTCTGGCAGCTTATCTCGCCGGCAACAAGCTCCCCGACCCGGATCTTTGGTGGCACCTGAGCGATGCCGCCCGCATGCTCGCCACGGGCCATTTCATCCGCCGCGATTTTCTCAGCTTCACCGTGCCTGGACGTTCCTGGATGGATACGGAATGGCTGGCGGAGCTGCCCTATTACCTGGGCTGGCGCCTGGCCGGCCTGGCGGGCCTGCAGGCGGTGATGACGCTGGTGCTGGCGGCGCTCGCGCTGGGCATCGCCGGTCTGGCCTGGCAGCGCACGCGCCATTGCAAGGCGGCCGCGGCAGCGACGGTTTGGAGCCTGCTGCTGGCGACGGTGAGCTTTGGGCCGCGCACCATATTGTTTGGCTACTTGTGCCTGCTGGCGCTGCTGGGGCTGCTGGAGCGCTTCCGGCAAAAAGGACAGGCGCCACTCTGGTTGTTGCCGCCGCTTTTCGCCTTTTGGATCAATCTGCACGGCTCGTGGGCGTTGGGCTTGCTCGTACTGCTGCTGTTCATCGCCGGCGGATGGCGGCAGGGAGTTTGGGGCTGGCTCTACGCCGAGGGCTGGACGCGGCGGCAAAAACGGCAGCTTATGTTGGCGTTTGCCGGGAGTTGCTTGGCGCTGCTGCTCAACCCCTATGGCTATCACCTGCTGCTCTATCCGCTGGCGCTGGCTTTTCGCGAAGGCATCGCGGTGGCGCACGTGCAGGAATGGCGGACGGTGGATTTGCATCAGTTGCGGGGCAAACTGGCCTTGCTGCTGGTGGCGGCGTTGTTCGCGCTGACCCTGGTGCGGCGCCGTCGCTGGCGGCTGGGCGACTTGCTGCTGACCGGTTTTGCGCTTTATTGCGGCCTGACGTATGAGCGGTTTCTGGCCTTCGCCGCCATCGCCGCCGCTGCGCCTTTAGCCGAACTGCTGGATTTTCTTCCGGCCTACAGGCCGGAACTCGACCGGCGGGGTATCAATCTGGCGATGCTGCTGGGGCTGGCGGCCATGCTGCTCTACGCCTATCCCCGCCCGCGCCGGCTCGGGCGCGAAATCAGCCGCACATTCCCCGCCGGCGCGGCGCAGTATCTCCGCCGCCACCGGGGCGGCCCGGTGCTGCACTCGTATGACTGGGGCGGCTATCTGGATTGGCAGACGCCCGGCTTTCATGATTTCATTGATAGCCGCGCCGATATTTTCGTCAGCGCCGGAGTGTTTCAGGATTACCTGGCCGTGCTGCGCCTGCGGCGCCTGCCGGCGCTGCTGGCGGAGTACCGCATCCGCCGGGTGCTCTTCCCTTCCCAATCGCCGGTCACGCTCTCTCTCGAGCGCGATCCCGGCTGGCGAATCCGGTACCGGGGAAAGATCAGCACATTACTGGAGCAGCGCGTACCCGCTCTATGAACGCTTCCCGGCTGAACCTGGAAGGGCTCGGGCCGGAAGCCACGGCCCACGGCGCCGGAGTGGAGTTGCCCGTAAGCCGGCGGCGGGAGGGGGCGATTGCCTGCGCGGCGGCTTTGCTGGCAGCCGGGTATCTGCTGGTTTACCTGCATTACGACGTGTTGCACGCGGATGAAGGGATCGGGCTGGAGGCGGCGGAGCGGATTCTGCGCGGGCAGGTGATGTACCGCGATTTTTTCAGCTTTTTTACCCCCGGCTCGGGCTATTGGCTGGCGCTGCTGTTTCGCGTCTTTGGCGATTCGATGACTACGGCGCATGCCGCTTTGGTCGGCTACGGCGCGGCTTTTTCCGGGCTGGTGTACCTGATTGCGCGCCGCGCCGCCTCGCGCCGGATGGCGCTGCTGGCCGCCGGCCTGGTCGCGCTCGATTCCCTGCCCTTCCGTTTTCTGATGCTGCACAACTGGGACAGTACCTTATTGGCCCTGGCCGGTTATTATGCCGTGCTGCGATGGTGGCAGCGCCCGCGCCAGGCATTCGCCCTCGCCGCCGGCGCGCTTACCGCGCTCACGTTCCTGTTCAACCAGGCGAAGGGCGCCGGACTGGCGGCGGGATTGTTGTTGGGCTGGGCCTTGCTGGCGCGCATCGAGGGCAGAACGCGCTGGAACCGGCGCCAGGCGGCGGCGTTCACGCTCGGCTTGCTGGGGCCTTTGGCGCTGACGGCGGGATATTTTGCCGCGCAGCATTGCCTCGGCCTCATGCTGCGGGATTGGTTTTGGCCGCTGGCGCATTACCGGACGCCGAATGCCTGTCCGTATGGTTATTTTCCGCCGGGGCCGGGACGGGTCTCGATCTTATCGGCGGGTTCCGGGCCGGCGCGCCTGTTGATCGCCTGGCTATTGAGCCCCTTGCTGGTGGTTGACCTGTTGCCCTGGCTGGCCGCCGGGATTGTCGCATTTCTATTCTGCGGCTGCCGCGCGGCCGCGCCCTCCGGCGCCCGGCGCGCCTATTTCGCCCTGATCGCCAGCTTGATGACCGGCAGCCTGTTCGGCTTATTGGCCACGAATCGGCCCGGGGGAGCGGAACTGCTGATGGCATTTCCGCTCTACGCCCCGGCCCTGGCTTGGCTGCTCGACCGGCCGTCCGCCAGCCGGCTGCGGCGGATCGCGCCCGCAGCCGCGGTGCTCGTCGGCCTGTCTTTTTCCTGCCTGGGCTTGGCCTGGCTTTGGCCGCGGCGGGCCGCGCGCATCGGGCTGGTGACGCGCCGCGGCCGCCTGGTCCTGCCGCAGACCGACCGCGTGCTTCCCTATCTCACCGCGCATACCCGGCCGGGAAACCGTATCTATGTCTATCCCTACCAGCCGGTCTATTACTATTTGAGCGCCACCCGCAATCCCACCCGCTACGAATTCCTGGCGCTGGGCCAGAACACCCGCCGCCAATATCTACGCGCGGTGGCCGAGCTGAAACGGCACCCGCCCCGGCTGGTTTTATACGATCCCGGGTTTTATGCGCAAAACGGCGCCGACTGGCCGTCCATCGCCCTCCCTGCTTTCGCCCGCATCACGCCGGTCGAACAGTATCTGCTGCGGCAATTTCAACCCTGCCGGCGGCTGTGCTCGGCCACCGGCTGGAATTACCTGCTGCTGGCGCCGCGGCGACAGGCCTGCCCCCGGTGAGCTGCCGGCTAATTCGGCTGATGTCTCCTCGCGGAGATAGAGAGTGTCCACATTTGTCTCCAGCCGGGCAATTGGGACGATGCCGCGGGTCGCGGTGCGAAGCCATGTGCCATCCGCGCCGCTCATGCCAAATACGGAGACTGCGCTCCGGGTTGAGTCACTTAATGCCAATTCGGCCGCCCAGTCGCGGCCGCGGGAACCCCGCGTGCATTAACAGCCTGCGGCTCGCGTCCACTTCCCGAGCGGAGCGGGCGGCAGGAAGAAGAAGAAAGAGGAGGAAAGTTTCCAATGAGCAAAGTCATGCGTGAGTTGGTGGGACGGTTGCACCGGGACGAATCCGGCCAGGGTTTGATCGAGTATGTCCTGCTGGTGGCGCTGATCGCCTTCGCCGCCACCGCGGGCATGAGCTCGCTGGCGTCGTCCATCAACAGCGCCTTCTTGAAGGTCGGCACCTTCCTGGCGCAATACATTTCGTAAACGGCCGGGGGGGCAGCGCCAAAGCGGGGCGTCTGCCGCCTGGAATGCCGCTACCGGCGCCGGCCCGCGCTGCGGGATGCGGGCCGGCGCTGGAAATGTAGATATCCATGAACACGCCACTCATGGCCGCGGCCGCCGTCTGCGCCTTTGCCGGCGCGGGCTACGATCTTCGGCGCGGCAGGATTCCAAACTGGCTGAGCTACGGCGGCCTGGGGCTGGGGCTGGCGGCGAGGGCGGCGCTGGGCGGCTGGCGGGGAGAAATGGATGGGCTGCTGGGGGCGTTGGCCGGGGCGGGCCTGCTGCTGGCATTTTTTCTGCGCGGCGGCATGGGCGGAGGCGACGTCAAGCTGATGGCGGCGGTCGGCGCGCTGGCCGGGACGCAGCGCAGTCTGCAAATTTTACTCTCCACCGGCCTCGCCGGCGGATTGATGGCGGCGGCGGCAATGCTGGCCCGGCGCCGCGTCCGGCGCACGCTCGGCAATACCTGGAAGCTGCTGCGCTTTCATCTGAACCCGCGGCTGCGGCCGCACCCGGAGCTGAATCTCGGCGCGCCCGGGGCGTTTCGCCTGCCCTATGCCGTGGCGATCGCGCTGGGAACGGCTGCCTGCCTGTTGCTCAAAACGGGCTGGAGGTGAGTTACGAATCCACGCAGGGTTGCCATTGCACTCATCGCGGCGCTCACGCTGGCAACCGGCGCCACCTATCTGCTCTACCGCTGGCTGAACCACGGAGGCGCGCCGGCGCTGCACACGGTGACGGTGGTGGCGGCGGCCAAGGCGCTGCCGGCGGGCATGGCCTTGCAGGCCGCCGACCTGCAACTGGTCAACTGGCCGGTGAACATTCCGCTGCCGGGCGCCTATCATGCGATTCCGCCGCTGGCCGGACGGCCGCTGATTTATCCGCTCAGCGCGAGCGAGCCGGTGTTGAAAAAAGACCTGGCCGTTCCCGGCGCCGGCATCGGGCTCGCGGTACGAATCCCGCCGGGGATGCGGGCCGCCTCGGTGCGATCGAACGCGGTGGTGGGCGTGGCCGGGTTTCTGTTTCCCGGCTCGCGGGTGGACGTGCTGGCGACGTTCAATCGCCCCCCCGGGGTGCAGCAACAACAGCCATTGACCCAGACCATTCTCCAAAACGTGGAAGTGCTGACGGCGGGGGAGGAGATCCAGCCCGACCCGGCCGGCAAGCCGCACGCGGTCAGCGTGGTGACGCTGCTGTTGAAGCCGGTGGACGCGGAAAAACTGCTGCTCGCCAGCAGCAGCGGCAGCATCCAGTTCGTGCTGCGCAACGGCGCCGACGGCAAGACCCTGCAACCGCCGCCGGTGCGCCTGGGGCAGTTGATGAGCGGCACCAATCCCCGCCGGGCGCGGCGCGGGAGCTGGCATCCCCGGCCGCGGCGCCGGCGCATGGTGGTGCAGATGATTCAGGGCACGAAACAAAGCGAGATCAAATTTTGACAGCCATGCGCAACCGGTATCTTTTGCTTTGGGCCGCCCTGGCGTTGGCGGCGGCGCCGGCGGCGGCCAAGCGGCCGGGGGCCGCGGCGGCGGCTCGGGCCCGCATTGCGCTGCCGCAACGCCCGCCGCTGCACCTGCGCCTGGGCGGTTCGGTGGTGGTCGAAATGGACGCGCCGCTCGAACGCGTGTTGATCAGCGACCCCAGCGTGGCGGCCGCAGTCGCGGTCTCGCCCCACCAGGTGGTGGTCGAGGCGCGCAAGGCGGGGACGTGCAGCCTGATTCTCTGGAGCCATGGCGGGGCCTATCAGATGATGCCCATCCATGTGGACGTGCCGATTCGAGCCTTGCGCGCCGCGATTGCGCGCGCCTGGCCCGGGCTCAAGGTGCAGGCGCGCGCCGATGGCGCTCGCATCCTGCTCGCCGGCATGGCGCCGGATGCGGCCACGGCGAAGGCGCTGGCGGCGCTGGCGCGGCTGTACTCGCCCAAGGTGATCAGCACCCTGCAAATCGATCCGCCGGCGCCGCTGCGCCAGATTCTGCTGAAGGTGCGCTTCGTCGAAATTGACCGCGCCCGGCTGCGGCAGTTGGGCGTGAACCTGCTCAGCACCGGCGCGGGCAACACTCCGGGAACGGTCACCACTCAGCAATTTGGCGCGATCGCGGGCGAAGGCGGCCAGCCGCTGAAGCTCACCGGCATCATCGGCGCGCCGCTGGAAGGCGCCAAAACGCAGTTCGGGCTCGATAACCTGCTCAACATCTTCTTTTTCCGTCCCGACATCAATCTCGGCGCCGAATTGCAACTGCTGGAACAGAAAAACGTTTTGCAGATCCTGGCGCAACCCAACCTGATGGCGCTGGATGGGGCGGCGGCGAATTTTTTGGCGGGGGGCGAGATTCCGGTGCCGGTGGTGCAAGGCGGGGTGAATGTCGGGGCGGTGACCATCATGTACCGTCCGTTCGGGGTGCGTTTGACCTTCACCGGAACGATCGAGCCGGATCAGATCGTGCGGCTGCAGGTCAAGCCCGAGGTCAGCACGCTGGACTATGCCAACGCGGTCACGATTTCCGGCTTTACGGTGCCGGCGTTTTCAACCCGCAGCGCGGAGTCGGTGATCGAGCTGAAAAACGGCCAGGCCTTCGGGATTGCCGGATTGCTCGACCAGCGGGTGACGGCGGAGTTCCGCAAGCTGCCCGGCATCGGCGACATCCCCATCCTGGGCCACCTGTTTCGCTCGCATTCTCTCGACCAGTCGCGCACCGAGCTGATGGTGCTGGTGCAGCCGTTCATCGTGGACCCGGCGCATGCCGGGGCCGCGCCGCCGCGCCCGCCCGTCCCGGCTCTGCCCTTCTTGAGCTCGCCCGGATACGACCGGCATTTGCCCGGGAGCCGGCCGCGGCCGGTGAAACCGCGCCAACCCTGAACTTCCATGGACAACTTCCACAACCCCGTCCTGAATTCCGCCCAGCCGCTGAACGCGGTCTCGCTCGGCTTCGATGCGGAAACGGCCGAAGCGCTGCGCCGGCTGGAAGAAAACGGCGCCGGGCTGCGCCTTCGGAGCGCGCTCGAGCTGGCGCTGCTGGAGCCGGGGGAAGGGCTGCTGGACCGGCTCGACGGCGCCCAGGCCGATCTTTGCCTGATCGATTTCGAAGCCGATCCGGAGGCGGCCGCGCGCGCGGCGGAGCATCTGCGCGCCCAGCGCCCGCGGGTGGCGCTGATGGCGGTGGCGCGCCAGTTCCGGCCGGAAGCCATGCTGGCGGCGATGCGCAGCGGCTGCGGCGAATTCCTGACCACCCCGCTGGCGGAAGCCGAGCTGCGGCAGGCGCTGTTGCGGGTGCGCAGCCGCCGGCGCGACCAGGAAGCGCCCCGCGCCAGTGGGCAAATATTGCTGTTCATGGGCAGCAAGGGCGGGACGGGGACGACCACGCTGGCGACGCAACTGGGAGCGCGGCTGGCGCGGGGAGGCGGCCGCCGGGTGCTGCTGGCCGAGCTGAAACCGTTTGGCGGCGATGCCGGGCTGTATTTGGGCCTCGACCGGCACGCCTACCATTTTTTCGATCTCGCCGACAATGCCGCCCGGCTGGATTACGAGTTGCTGCAAAGTTTTCTCGCCCGCCATGCCAGCGGCCTGGACGTTTTGCCCGGCCCGGATAGCGCCGAGCCGGCGCGGGTGGCGCCGGCCGCGGTGCTGCACACGCTGGAATTCCTGCGCCGTCATTACGAGTTCCTGTTGCTGGACTGCGCTTACGGGCTGGATGAGCTCAACCTGGAGCTGGCGCGTTTTTGCCAGCAGTTTTACCTGGTGACGGTGGCCGAGATTGCCGCGCTGCGCAACGCCGCCCGCCTGATCCAGCAGTTGAGCGGAAAAGGCGTGCCGCCGGAAAAAATCCGGGTGGTGCTCAATCGCTACGCGCGCAAGTCGGCCATCGGCGAGGAACAGATCGCGCGCGCGCTCAAGCAGGAACTGGACCGCAAGATTCCCAATCAATATCAGCAGGCGGCGCGGGCGACCGGAACGGGCGATGCCGCGCCGCTTTCGGCCTCCGAACTGGGCCGCAGCCTGCAGGCGTGGGCGGAGCAGTTGACCGAGGCCGCCGCCGCGCCCGCCCCGCGCCGGCCGGCGCGCGGGCTGCTGAGCTGGTTTGCCCGCGCCGCCGCGCCCGCCGGCGCGCGCCCGCAGTCGTGAGGGACACGATGCAGCCGGAACGAGCCTTGTCGCGCGGAGAAAACGGCAAAAAAAGCCTGCAGGACCTGAAGGCCTACCAGGAGCTGAAGACCAGCCTGCATCGCGACCTGCTGACCCGCATTGACCTGGAAAAGGTGGCCCGGCTGCGCGACAACACCGTGCGCCAGCAGGTGTTCGGGGTGGTGCAGGAGCTGGTCGGGCGGCTCAGCATGCCGCTGAGCGGCAGCGAGCGTGAACGCCTGGCGCGCGAGGTGCTGGACGAGGTCTTCGGGCTGGGGCCGCTCGAGCCGCTGCTGCAGGACGCCACCATCGCCGACATCCTGGTGAACAACTATCGCAGCGTGTATGTCGAGCGCAACGGCATGTTGGAAGAATCCCCGGTGGTCTTCAAAGACGACGTGCATTTGATGCACATCATCGAGAAGATCGTCTCCGGAGTGGGCCGGCGGGTGGATGAATCCTCGCCAATGGTGGATGCGCGGCTGGCGGATGGCTCGCGCGTCAACGTGATCATTCCGCCGCTGGCGCTGGACGGGCCGGCGCTTTCCATCCGGCGCTTCGGCCGCGTGCCGATCACCGCCGAAAACTTGTTGGAAAATCACACCCTTACCGCGCCGATGCTGGAACTGCTGCGCGGCGCAGTCAAGGCGCGGCTGAGCATGGTGATTTCGGGGGGCACCGGGGCGGGCAAAACCACCCTGCTCAACGTGCTTTCCGGCTTCATCTCGCAGCGCGAACGGATTGTCACCATCGAGGACTCGGCCGAGCTCCAGCTCAAGCAAAAACACGTGGTGCGGCTGGAATGCCGCCCGCCCAATGTAGAGGGCAAAGGAGCGGTGCGGCAGCGGCAGTTGGTGATCAACGCGCTGCGCATGCGTCCCGACCGCATCGTGGTGGGCGAAGTGCGCGGCGAAGAAGCCCTGGACATGCTGCAGGCGATGAACACCGGGCACGACGGCTCGCTCACCACCGTCCACGCCAACAGCCCGCGCGACGCCATCTCGCGCATCGAAACCATGGCGCTGATGGCCAATCTCAACCTGCCGGAGCGGGCGCTGCGCCAGCAAGTGGCCTCGGCCATCGCGCTGCTGGTGCAAATCGCCCGGCTCAGCGACGGCAGCCGGCGGATCACTCATATCACCGAAATCGCCGGAATGGACGAGGAAGTGGTCAGCCTGCAGGATATTTTCGTGTTTGAGAAAAAAGGGATCAACGAGGAGGGCAAAATTCTGGGCACCTTCATGGCTACCGGCATCCGTCCGCGGTTTGCCGAGAAGCTGAAAATCATCGGTATCCACCTGCCGCCGAACCTGTTTCAGCATGGAACGCGGATTTAGCCGGAGCCGCCGCTAGCGGGAGCGCCGCATGTCATGGTTTACGCTGATGCTGATTTTTCTGCTGCTGCTGCTGCTCTCGTTTGCAGCGGCGGCGTTGGCGTTGCGTCCCAGCCGCGGCGAAGCCGATCTGCTGCGCCAGCTCGAGCAGATCGGCCATATTCCCAGCGCCGCGGTGGCGGCGGAGACGATTCTGAAGCCGCCGCAGTTGAGCGCCCTGCCCTGGCTGCACGATCTGCTGCGCGCCCTGCCGGGCGCCTCCCGGCTGCAGCGGCTGCTGACGCAGGCGGGCGCCGGCGCGCGCTGGACGGTGGCCCGGGTGCTGTTCAGCTCGCTGGCGGCCGGCCTCGGGCTGGCGCTGCTGCTGCGGCTGCTGGGAGTGGAAACCCTGGCCTGGCTGGGCCTGCTCGCCGGCGCGGGCGTGCCCGCGCTGACCCTGCTGCTGAAACGGCATGCCCGTTTCCGGACAATCGAGGCGCAGTTGCCGGAGACCATTGACCTGCTGTCCCGCGCGCTCAAGGCCGGACACGCCGTCACCGCGGCGATTGAAATGGCGGCGGAAGAGATGCCGCTGCCGATCAGCGGCGAGTTCCGCATCCTGTTCAAGCAGCAAAGCCTGGGGCTGCCGCTGCGCGACGGCCTGCAAGCCCTGCTGGAGCGGGTGCCGGTTGAGGATGTGCGCTTTTTAGTCGCCGCCATCCTGATCCAGCGCGAAACCGGCGGCAACCTGGCCGAAATCCTCGATAAGACCGCGCACTTGATGCGCGAGCGCATCCGGCTGCGCGGGCAGTTGCGGATTTATTCCGCCCAGGGCCGGCTTACCGGCTGGATCCTGTGCCTGCTGCCGTTTGTGATGTTTACCCTGCTGGATGCGGTCAATCCGCGCTATGAGCGCCTGCTGTTGACCAATCCGGCCGGGCGGCACCTGGTGATCGCGGCGCTGGTGATGATGGCGCTGGGAGTGATGGTGATGCGCAAGATTCTGGACATCCGGGTATAACGCCATGCTGACGTGGATCATCCTGCTGGCCCTCTTCATGCTGGCGGGAAGCTTTGGGCTGTTCCTCTGGGCCGGACGGGAAACGGCCGAGAGCCGGCGCCTGGCGGCGTTGACTCAGGCCGAGGCGGGAAGCGAGAACGCGCGCCGGCCGCTCGACCGGTTGCTGGCCCCGCTCAACTTGCTGCGGCGGCTGTTTGGCAGCGAGCGCGATCCGCGGCTGCTTCGCCGCCTGATGCTGGCCGGCTACCGCCATCCCTCCGCCGCCGACGTGTTCCAGGGCACGCGGTTGGTGCTGCCGGTGCTGACTGCGGTGGCGCTTTCGCTGCTGGTCAGCCAATCGTTGCTGCTGTGGCTGATCGTGGGCGTGGTGAGCAGCCTGCTGCTGCCCGAAATCTGGCTCAACCGGCGGATTGTGCAGCGCCGCGAGCGCATCCGCCTGGCCCTGCCCGACGCGCTCGATCTGCTCTCGATCTCGATGGAAGCGGGGCTTGGCCTGGACCAGGCGATTATCCGCGTCGCCCAGGATATTGCCGTCAGCCATCCCGACCTCAGCCAGGAATGGATGCAGGTCAGCCACGAGCAAAGCGCCGGCAACCCGCGCCTGCTGGCCTGGCGCAATCTGGCCGAACGGGTGAACGATGCCGGGGTGCAATCGTTCGTCAACATGCTGGTGTACACCGAACGCTTTGGCACTCCGGTCTCGCGCGCGCTGGCGACCTATTCGGAAGCGCTGCGCACCCAGCGCCGCCAGAAAGCCGAGGAGCTGGGGGCAAAGACCACCATCAAGCTGGTGGTGCCGCTGATCTTTTTCATATTTCCCAGCATTTTCATCGTCACCATCGCCCCCGCGGTGATTGACATCATTCATGGATTTGCCCGGCTGAACCGCTGAACGGATTCTGCCGGAGCTGCGCAAAGGAGAACGGCAACTTATGGACAACGTCACCTTGATCCGCGTGGTATCGGGCATCATGGCCGTGGTCGTGCTCGTGATTCTGGTGTACCGGATGAAGCGCCGCGCGCCCCGGTAAGCGGCGCGCCGGCGGGAGCCAGGCCGAGCGCCCTTGACCAGCATCGCGCGCCACCGGGCGCGCCGCCGCCGCCCGGCAACGGCAGCGGCGCGGCCCGGTGTGGGAGAGCTATGCCTCGGGAATTATTCGTTTATAACCGCTCGAAAGAGACTTTCCTGGGGAGTCATATCCGCCTGGCGGACACCTATTTCAGCCGCCTGATCGGGTTGCTGGGGCAGACGTCGCTGGCCCCCGACACCGGCTTGTGGATCGTGCCCGGCAACTCGATTCATACTTTCGGGCTCACCTTCCCGATTGACCTGGTGCTGCTCGACCGCCGGAAAAAAGTGGTGGGAGTGCGCGAATATGTGCGGCCATTTTCCATTACCCGGCCGCGGCTGAACGTCCATAGCCTGATCGAGTTGCCGGCGCACACTATCTACCGCAGCCGCACGGAGCCGGGCGATCAACTGGTCATTGATGATTTCGAAACCGTGGCCGCAGCGGGCGCTGGCCAAAAAGATTGAAGCGATGCCGATGCAGCCCATCCGGAAACTGAGCGGCGAGCGCAGCGGGCAGAGCTTTCGCCGCCGGCAACGCGCTCCGCGGCCGATCGCGGCCGCAACCCGCCGCCTGGCGCTGATCGTGCCGGTGTATAACGAAGCCGCCGTGCTGCCGCAATTTTTAACCCGCGCCGCCGGAGCGCTCGCCGGCCTGCCCTACGACTGGCGCATCACCTTTGTGGACGACGGCAGCAGCGACGGCAGCGCCCGGCTGCTGGCCGGCTTTGCCGCCGCCGACCCGCGGCATGTACGCGTGTTGACGCTGTCGCGCAATTTCGGCCAGCAACTGGCCATCAGCGCCGGCCTGGAGCATACCCGCGCCGACGCGCTGATCATCAGCGACGCCGATTTGCAGGATCCGCCCGAGCTGATTCCGGCGCTGGTGGCGCAGTGGGAGCAAGGCTACGAAGTGGTGCATGCGGTGCGCAGCGGGCGCCAAGGCGAGAGCTGGTTCAAGCGCCTGAGCGCGGCGGCATTTTATAAGCTCATGCGGCGGCTTGCCGGAGTGGAGCTGCCGGAAAACAGCGGCGATTTCAAGCTGATTGACCGCCAGGTGGCGCGCACGCTGCGCCGCATGCCCGAGCCCCACCGCTTCCTGCGCGGCATGATCGCCTGGGTGGGTTTTCGCCAGGCGCGGGTTGATTTCGTGCGCCCTCCGCGGCAGGCCGGCGAGACGAAATATCCGCTCGGCAAGATGCTCCACCTGGCCATGGATTCGGCCGTTTCGTTCTCGATCTTGCCGCTGCGGCTGGCGACGCTGACCGGCGCCGCGGCGGGCCTGGCCAGCCTGGCTACTCTCGCCTGGGTGCTGGTGGCCCGGCTGGCCTGGCGCGCGACCATCCCGGGTTGGGCCTCGCTGATGACCATCGTCTTGCTGCTCGGCGGCGTGCAGTTGCTGACGGTCGGGATTCTGGGCGAGTACCTCGGCCGCGCTTTCCAGCAGGGCAAGCAGCGGCCACTCTACGTCCTGCGCCGCCGCGGCTAGCCGCCATGGATGCGCGCCTCTATCAATTGTTTTACCAGCAGGAAAACCGCCATTGGTGGTTTCAGGCCCGGAAGCGGATCGTCCTGGCGCAGATCCGGCGCTGGCTGGGGGCGTCGCGCCGGCTCTCGATTCTCGACCTCGGCTGCGGCACCGGCATGATCCTGGAGGCGATGCGGCCGCTGGGCGAGGTGTGGGGGCTGGATGCCAGCCGCCAGGCGCTGGATTTCTGCCGCCGGCGCGGGCTGCGCCGGCTGCTGGAAGTGCAGTTCCCCGGCGCGATGCCGGCCGGCGGACCCCGGGAACTTGACCTGGTCACCGCGCTGGACGTGCTCGAACACCTGCCCGACGACCGCGGCGCGCTGCGGCAGATTTTCCAGTTGCTGCGCCCGGGCGGATTCCTGCTGCTGACAGCGCCCGCTTACGACTTTCTCTGGTCGCCCCACGATGCCGCCAATCATCATCTGCGGCGCTATGCGCGTCGCCAGTTGCAAGAGCGCCTCACCGCCGCCGGCTTTCAGGTGCGCAAGCTGACGTACTACAATTTTTTCCTGTTTGCGCCGATCTGGCTGCGCAAGCGGCTCGATCGCCGCCGCTATGGCAGCCAGCCGTTCAGCCATCTCGAAACCCCGCCGCCGGCCGCGCTCGGACGCGTCCTCGAAGGCATCCTCTGGCTGGAAAGCCTGGCGCTGCGAAAACTTTCGTTCCCGTTCGGGGTTTCGCTGCTCGCGGTGGCGCAGAAGCCGGACAATATGACGCCCTGAACGCCGCCGCTCCGGCCGGTGCGCCGTTCTATGGAGACGGATGGGCGCCGTCCGTAGCTCCGGCAATGCCCAACTGCTGCAAAATCGCGGGATTCGGCGATTGCACCGCCAGCGGGTTGTGACACACGGTGCAATCCTGGGTCAGCACCTGGCCGGCCTGCCCGGCCAGGTGCAAATTGCCATGGCAGCGGAAGCAGCCGGGAGAATTGACGTGTCCCAGGTTGTTGGGGTAATAGCCCCAGCCGATTTTCATGCTGGGAAAGACGTTTTCACGGTAAATGCGCATGATAGCGGCGGCGGAGGCGGCAATCGCGTTGCGTTTTTGCGCCGCCAGGGCCGGATATTTCGCCGCGTAAAAGCGTTGCAGCGCCCGCGGAATCGCGCGCGCGGCGGCCTGCCGGCTCGGATAGCCGGCCTCGAGCAGCGCCACCCCCTGTTGCTTGAGGTAAGGCAGGGTGGCGTCCATGCTGCCCGCGGCGAGCGCCGCGTTCAAGGCCTCATTGGGGAGATGGAAGGTATGCGACGGCTGGTTATGGCAGTCAATGCAATCCATCGTGCGGCCGGATTGCAGATTGACGCTTTGCGGCGGCGTCGCATCGTCCACATAAAGCCGTTTCTTGCCGGTGAGAGTGTTGACGTATTCCACCCAATGCACCTTCTGCCGGCTGGCGTCGGCGCCATAGACGATATGAACGCCGGCGGCGACGTGCGCGCCGTGAATGCCGCCCTGGCCGTTGCCGCCGCCGATATGCATCAGCAGCACGGTGGTGGTGCGCGTGTTCGCCGCATCCGCGGCGTAATGCGGAATCGTCACCAGGCGATTGCCCTCAAATCGCGCCGGCCAATGGCACTGCTCGCAGGTTTCGCGGGCCGGGCGGAGATTGGTGATCGGCACCGGTATCGGCCGCGGATAAGTGTTGAACAGCACCGCAAAGACCTGATGCACGCCGGAGAGCTTGCTGCGCACAAACCAGGAGGCGCCCGGCCCGATGTGGCATTGCACGCAGGCCACCCGCGCATGCGGCGAATGCAGGTAGGTGACATATTCCGGCTGCATCACCGTGTGACAGGTGCGGCCGCAGAAGGTGACGCTGTCCATGTAATTGACGCCGCTGTAAACGAGCTGGCTGCCGATGACGATGTTGGCGCAGGTGGCGATGGCGACAAAGCCCACCAGGCGGCGGAAATCCCGGTTGGTGAAGTCGAGCGGGGGAAAATTCGCGGGATAGATGCCGCGGCGCAATTCGCGATGCTTTTGCCAGGCCACGCCGGCGGCAATCAGCAGCAGGCCGCCAAAGAACACCGCCGGTAGTCCTAGAAAAATCAAAATCCCGATGTAGGGGTGCACCACCTCGCCGCGCAGCGCGGCCGGCAGCAGATAAAGCCAAAACACGCCGCCGACCGTGACCATGACCACGCCGATGCGGCTGATCAGGTTGCTGGAAAGATGCACGATCGGCAAAAACCACTCGCGAAATCTGTCCGAGGCGGTGTTCTGAGTCATCGTTCAGTTACTCTTGAGATAGAAGTATCGCATTGATGATCCCTTGAGACGCAAGTCCGCCGCCCCGGGCAGAAAACAACGGCGCTGGACTGCGCCGTCCTTGCGCCTGGGCGGCGGATGATGGTCAAGATCAGGAAAGGCGGCGGGCCGGGCGGCGCTACTTATGCTGCAGCGCGCGCACGTAGGCCACCAGCGCCCGGATTTGCGCCGGCGAGAGCGAGTTATAGGCGGGCATGGGCGACGCGCCTTTGCGGATGATGGCGGCGATCTGGGCGTTGGTTTTTTTCTTCGCGGCCGGCGTCAGCAGGTTCGTTTTGGGGCCCATGAAGCTCACCCCGCCGCCGCTGCTGCCGTGGCAGCCGGCGCATTTGGCGGTATAAAGCTTATGTCCCGCCGCCGGCTTGGCGGCCTGAGCCGTAACCAGCCCTATCCCCAGCGCCAGGGCTGCGATTCCAATCCATTGCTGCATGCGTGTCATAGTCCATTCCTTTCACCGGCAATGCTGCCGCCGGCTGCAGTTCTATTGTCGGCCAGGCGCGGCGGCGCGGCTGTGATGCCGGTCATGCGTGCGCACCGCGGCGCTTACTTCGGTGCGTGCGCGGTAAAGCGCGAGCAGCCTGTGCGCGGAAATGCCGGCTACGCTGGCCGTTCTAGCTGGGGGTGGCATCCGGTTGCGGGTTCGATTTCTACGCAATAGATTTGCTGCCGGGAATCACACGATATAGTCATTTGGTATTACGCTGACTGGTAGCTAAAATATTGCCGGCAGAACCGCAGACGAATAGTAAGCGTCGGTCAGGGAACATTTTAGATATTTTAATTTTTCCCTGATTGCCAGCAGGTTTGTGGTATGGTAATTGAGCCGAGCGGCTGTGGCATTACCCCTTCGGCACAGTTTCCATCACCACGGAAGTATCACCCGGTTGCCGACTCAGTGCATGCACCGGTGAATCGAGCATTGCGGTTTCCCCCTCGAGCCATTCACTGGCAGCGGAAGTTGATTCCCCGGTCCATGGCTTGCTGCAGGAGCTTATGTTATTGCGTTACTTTTCTTTCCCCCCACGCCGTTCCCCGTCCGCCCCGCCGCAACCGCGGCGCAGGCCTCTCCGCCGGCTGAGGCTGCTGACGCTGTTGCTGGCCGCAGCCGGATTGATGCTGGCGAGCCGAACGCCATTGCGCGCGCAGAATATTGCCTCCGGCAGCGTCACACTGGCGAACCGCGTCCAGCTCATCGCCGGCGCAGGCGGCGGCGCCGCCAGCACCACGCCGGGCAGTCCGTTCGTCAGCTTCTCGCAAGTTCGCAAGGTTGCCGTGGACGCTTCCGGCAACATCTACATTGCCGATACCGGCACCAGCGAAATTTACGAACTCTACGCCGCGACTGGCAAACTGGCCGTGATTGCCGGCGGCGGCTCGACTGCTCCCAGCGCCACGCCCATCGCCGCCACCTCGATCAGCATGATCTCGCCCACTGGCTTGGCCGTGGACGCATCGGGCAATGTTTACATTGCCGACGCCGGTCTGGGGGAAATTTACGAGGTTTACGCCTCCAGCGGCAATCTGGTGTTGCTGGCTGGCGGCGGAGCCAGTGCGCCCGCCACCACGGCCGCCAGTCCCACCGGCGTCAGCCTGAGCAACCCTAGCGGCGTGGCCGTGGATGCGGCCGGCAACCTGTACATCGCCGACAACGGAAACAACGAAATCGAAGAGCTCTATGCCGCTGGCGTCAACAGCGGCAACCTGGCAGTGATCGCCGGCGGCGGCGCCGGCTCTCCCAGCACCACCGCTTCGCCGGCAACCACGGTTGCTTTAAACGGCCCCGTCGATGTTGCGCTCGATGCCGCCGGCAATCTCTATATCGCCGATAGCTGGAACAACGAGATTGAAGAGCTCTACGCTTCCGGCGTGAATCAAGGCCAGTTGGCGGTCATCGCCGGAGGCGGCGCGAATGCGCCCGGCTATAACGCCACCACCGCCACCTCGGTGCTGCTGAACGATCCGCAAGCGGTCGCCATGGATGCGGCCGGCGACGTTTTTATCGCCGATGCCGGCAATAAGGAATTCGAAGAGGTTGACGCCTCCAGCGGCAATCTTGCCGTCATTGCCGGCGGCGGCACGGTCGCGCCCGCCACTTCGCTCGAGACCGCCGGCAACGCGCAGTTTCTCGGCGCCTATGGCGTGGCGGTAAAGCGTAACGGCGACGTCGTTCTGGGCGATGCCCAGGCGGTCTCCGAGCTTTCGACCGGCGCCACGCTGTCCGCTACCGCCGTCGGCTCGACTTCGTCCAGCCAGACGATCTGGATTCAGCTTACGGCCGCATCCAAAATCTCCTCCATCACCGCCTCCAAGGCGGCCAACGGCGCGCAGGAATTCAGTCTCGGCTCGGTGTCCGGCTGCACCGTGGATGACTCGACCCTCAATAGTTCGGGAACGATCTGCCAGGTTCCCGTCACGTTTTCCCCCGCCTGTCCCGGCCTGCGCGGCGCCCAAATCCAGTTGCTTAACGGCAACACCATTATTGGCTCCGTCGGCGTGCAGGCGCTGGGCCAGGCCCCGCAAGTGGCCGAATCGCCCGGCGGCATCACCGCCGTCGCCGGGGGCGGGTCAACCGTTCCCAACTCCATCGCCGCCATCAACCCCGCCACCAGTGCCCAACTGTTGAGCCCGCATGACGTCGCGGTGGATCCCGCCGGCAATCTTTACATCGCCGATCAAGCTAACCGCCTGGTTGAGCTCGCGAGTTCCACCGGCCTGTTGGCAATCGCCGGCGGAGGCTTCAATTCCCCCGGCACGACCCCGCAAAGCGCTACTGCGGTCGCCCTCAACACCCCCAGCGGCGTGGCCGTGGATGCGGCCGGCAACGTCTATATTGCCGACTCCGGCCTTGCCGAGGTCATGAAGCGCACCGTGGATGGCAACCTCACCGTCATCGCCGGCGTCAGCGCAGGCAATAATAATGCCTATGCGCCCGGCGTCACCCCGCAGAGCGCCACCAGCGTGCGCCTGGGCGGACCCACCTCGGTGGCCGTGGATGGCGCCGGTAATGTTTATATCGCCGACCCGCCCTCCAACCAGATTGACGAAATCTATGCTTCCAGCGGCGAGTTGGCCGTCATCGCCGGCGGCGGCGCCAACGCCCCCGCCGCTACCGCTCAGAGCGCCACCGCCGTGGCGCTCAATAATCCCCAGGCCGTGGCCGTGGATAGCGCCGGCAATGTTTTTATCGCCGATCAAGGCAATCGCGTCGTCGAGGAATATTACCCCGCCAGCGGCACGCTCGCCGTCATCGCCGGCGGCGGTTCGACCCCGGCCAGTTCGACCCCGCAGAGCGCCACCGGCGTCAGCCTCCCCAGCCCCAGCGGCGTGGCCGTGGACGCCGCCGGCGACGTCTTTATCGGCGATTCCGTCCTCACCGCCGTCGCCGAGCGCTATGCCGCCGGCGGCCTGGCGCTCATTGCCGGAGGCGGTTTTACGCCCCCGGGCACGACCGCCGGGAGCGCGCTGAGCGCTCAAATCAGCCCCGCCGGTCTGGCCGTGGATGGCGCTGGAAATCTCTACCTCGCCGACGGTTTCAGCAACCTCGTCGAAAAAATCTCCGCCGCCGCCTTCGCCCTCACCTTCCCGCAAACCAATCCCGGCAGCACCAGCTCGGCCCAGGTCGTCACCGTCTTCAACAACGGCAACCAGTCGCTCTCGATCGCCATTCCCGGCTCGGGCGACAACCCCGCCGTCTCCGCCAACTTCAGCCTCGATTCCACCCCCTCCACCGCCTGCCCGCTGATTGCCGGCACCGCTTCCAGCCCCGGCTCGCTCTCTTCCGGCGCGTTCTGCACGCTGTCGCTGGCCTTCGCTCCCTCCACCAGCGGCACGCTCAGCGGCACCGCCGCGCTCACCGACAACAGCCTCAATGCCGCCGGCGCCACGCAAACTGTTTCCATGAGCGGCAGCGCCGGCAAGAGCGCCGATACCGTGACGTTCACTACCGTCGACGCCCAGACCTATGGCGTCGCCCCGATCACGCTCTCGGCGACGGGAACTTCCACCGGAGCGATTACCTATAAAGTGGTCAGCGGCCCGGCAGCCGTTTCGGGGAATCAGTTGACCATCACCGGTGCGGGCTCGGTCGTGGTCGAAGCCGACCAGGCCGCGGATGCCAGCTACAACGCCGGCTCGGCCCAGCAGACGATCACCGTCAAGCAAGCGGCGCTCACCATCACGGCGTCGAGCGCGTCCATGAGCTATGACAGCACGCCGCCGGCGATCACGGCGAGCTACAGCGGGTTTGTAAATGGCGACATGGCGGCTTCGCTAACCACGGCGCCCACCTGCAGCACCACGGCGACGAGCAGTTCGGCGGCGGGGACGTATCCGAGCAGTTGCTCGGGCGCGGCGGATGTCAACTATGCGATTAGCTACGTTAGCGGCACGGTGACGGTGAATAAGGCAACGCCAACGCTGACCTGGGCGACACCGGCGGCGATTACTTATGGCACGGCGCTCAGCTCAACCCAGCTTGATGCCACGGCTTCTGTAGCCGGTACCCTTGTTTACTCGCCGGCGGCTGGCACGGTGCTTAGCGCCGGATCGCACACCTTATCGGTGACCTTCACGCCAACCGATAACACCGACTACAACACGGCGACGGCGATGGTAACGCTGACCGTCAACCAAGCGGCGCTGACCATCACGGCGTCGAGCGCGTCCATGAGCTATGGCAGCACGCCGCCGGTGATCACGGCGAGCTATAGCGGGTTTGTAAATGGTGACACGGCGGCTTCGCTAACCACGGCGCCCACCTGCAGTACCACGGCGACAAGCAGTTCGGCGGCGGGGACGTATCCGAGCAGTTGCTCGGGCGCGGTGGATGCGAATTATAAAATCACCTATGTCCCCGGTACCGTGACGGTCATGGCCGAAGGCGCCGGACTGGTTTCCTCCGGCTCGGGCCTGAACAATAGCTTTCCCCAGACCGCGATCGGCGCCAGCTCGTCCTCGCAGACGCTGCAAATTGAAATCGTCAACGCCAGCGCCATCTCGTCTATCACCGCCGCTACGGGACCGAAGGGCGTTCCGGAATTTACGCTGGGCGCGATTACCGGCTGCACGACGGATGGCACGACGGTGAACCCCGCGGGCACGATTTGCCAGGTGCCGGTCACCTTCTCGCCCGCCTATCCCGGCATGCGCAGCGCCGCCATCACCGTTGCCAACGGCGGCACAAACTTAGCCACCGTCGGCGTGTACGGCGTCGGACAAGGCCCGGAAGCGGTGATCGCGCCGGGTGCGGTCGGCACTATCGCCGGCTTGGGGACTGCCGCCGTAAATGCCACTCCGGCAGTCCCGGCTTCGGTCCAATTGACCGACCCCGGCTCGGTCGCGGTGGATTCCGCCGGCAATATTTATGTCGGGGAACAAAACCAGGTGGACGAAATCACCGCCGCCGATGGAAAAATCAAATTGATTGCCGGCAGCGGCAGCGGCAATGTGACCAGCACGCCTCAAGCCGCCACGTCGGTTTCTTTGACCGGTAATCCATATTTGAAAATTGCGGTGGATGCCGCCGGCAATGTCTATATCGCCGATACGGCCAGGAACACCATTGATGAAGTCTATGCCTATAACGATCGCATCGCGATTATCGCGGGCGGCGGCACTGCCGCCATTGGCAGCACGCCGCAGAATGCGGCCGGCGTAAGCTTTGGATCCGGCGCTCCGAATTCGATTGGCGTGGATGCCGCCGGCAATATTTATGTTATTGACGGAACCAATTCACTCGATGAATACACCCATGATCGAATCAGCGCTACCGGAGCGTATGCAGTCAGCCTGGCCGTTGATCCGGCCGGCAAGGTGTATTTTCTCAGTGGCACCAATGAAATCTGGGTATATGCCAATGGCATCTTTACTAATTCAGGTGGATTCGGGCTCAAACTGGCAGTTGACTCGATTGGGAATCTATATTTTTCCGACGGAACGAATCAACTCTGGGAATATGCCAATGGCACATTTACAAAGCTTCCTTATACATTCCAGAGTTACGGCGGCTTCGCCGTGGACTATGCCGGCGATATCTATTTTGGGGTCAATAACAATGGAGCCTATACCTTGGATGAATACTCCGCCGCCGCCGCGCCGCTGAATTTCGGTAACGTTAATCTCGGCAGCACCAGCGCCGCGCAGACCGCGACGGTCTTCAATATCGGCAACCAGGCGCTCTCGATCACTGCCCCCGCTTCAGGCTCTAATCCCAGCCTGCCCGCCGGCTTCAGCCTCGACTCCTCCTCTTCCACCTGTCCGGCTGTCACCGCGGGCGCCTCCGCGGGCTCGCTGGCCGCCGGCGCCACCTGCAACCTGGGAGTAATATTTGCGCCCTCCATCCCCGTCCCATCAAGCGGTTCGCTGACCCTGTCCGACAACAGCCTCAATGCCGCCGGCGCGACGCAAACCGTCGCACTGAGCGGTAATGGTATCGGACTGACGCAGACGATCACCTTCGCCCTGGCCTCGCCGGCTACTTATGGCGTTACGCCCATCACGCTCATGGCCACTGGCGGCGCCTCCGGCAACCCGGTCACCTTCTCCATCACCGGCGGCAGCCAGTACGGCACGCTGAGCGGAACCAACAATTCTATTCTCACGGTCACCGGCGTAGGAACAATTACTATCGCTGCCAACCAAGCCGGCGGCGGCCAATATGCCGCCGCGGCCGAGGTGACCCAAACCCTGGTAGTCAACCCCGCGCCGCTGACCATCACCGCCTCCAGCGCTACGATGATTTACGGCGGCACGCCGCCAGCCATCACGCCCATCTACAGCGGTTTCGTGAATGGCGATACGGCGGCGACGCTGACTACGCCTCCCATCTGCTCCACCACCGCCACCAGCGCCTCCGGGGTGGGAAGCTACCCCAGCACTTGCACCGGCGCGGCGGATCTCAATTACAACATCACCTTTGTCAGCGGCGTCGTGACGGTTTCGGTCGAAGCCGCCGGACTGGTTTCTTCCGGCTCGGGCCTGAACAATAACTTCCCCCAGACCGCGATCGGCGCCAGCTCGGCCGCGCAGACACTGCAAATCGAAATCGTCAATGCCAGCGCCATCTCGTCCATTACCGCCGCCTCGGGGCCGAAGGGCGTCCCGGAATTTAAGCTCGGCACGATCACCGGCTGCACGCTCGATGGAAAAACTTCCAACCCCGCCGGAACCGTATGCACCGTTCCAGTCACCTTCTCGCCCGCTTATCCCGGCATGCGCAGCGCCGCCATCACCGTCGCCAATGGCAGCACAAAGTTAGGCACGGTCGGCGTGTACGGCGTCGGCCAGGGCCCGGAGGCGGTGATCGCGCCGGGCGAGGCCAGCAATATCGCCGGCGGTGGGAGTGCTCCGGTTGAAGCCAACCCGCAAGATCCTGCTACGGTCAGGTTGTATGTGCCCGGCGCGGTCGCAGTGGATGCCGCCGGCGATATTTACATTGGCGATGCCAACCAGGTTGACGAAATTTCCGCCGCCGATGGAAACATCAAATTGATTGCCGGCGGCGGCAATTTGAGTAATGAAGTTACTACAATACCGCTGCCGGCTACTTCCATTGGCTTGGGCGGAAATAATGGAAATCTCGGCGTCGGCGTGGATGCTGCCGGCAATGTGTATATCGCCGATTATGCACAAAATCGAATTGACGAAGTCTATGCCGCCAGCGGTCGGATTGTTTGTATAGTTGGCTGTGGTAGTGCTTTACTGAATAGCTCTGTCCAGCCCGCGGCCAATGTAGGTTTGTCTGGTCCGAATGTCATCTCCGTAGATCCGGCGGGCAATATTTATATCTCTGATGTGAATGGAATCTCCTACTACAATGCCGCCACCGGACAGATCCATTTGATCGGTTCTGCAAAAGTTCAGGCCTTGGCGCTGGATGTGGCCAGCCCAGCGGCCGGCACTCTTTATGCTGCAACAAACAATGGTTTCTGGAAATATGTTACAGGCACTTGGACACTACTCTCCACGAATTCAGCCATCGTCGGATTGGCGGTCAATGCGGCCGGGAATGTTTACTTGCTCAATAGCGATGGCTCCGTCCAGATGTTCAATCCAATTACCAGCCGGACCGTGGCACTCGCCCCGGCCGGGACAGCCTTGCTGTCGAATCCATCATACTTACCATCCGATATCAGCCTGGCCGCCGACGGCGCCGGCAACCTCTATTTTGGAGATGAGGGTGATTTCATCCATAAACTTTCCGCCGCCGCCGCGCCGCTGAATTTCGGAAGCGTCAATCTGGGCAGCAGCAGCGCCGCGCAGACGGCGACGGTGGCGAATATCGGAAACCAGCCACTATCAATCCCCGCCCCCGCTTCGGGCAATAATCCCATCCTGACCGCCGGCTTCAACCTCGACTCCTCGGCTTCCACCTGTCCGGTTATCGCCTCCGGCGGCGCCGCCGGCACCCTGGCCGCCGGCGCCGATTGCACCCTGGCCGTGTCTTTTTCTCCAGTGGCCGTCGGTACGGCGAGCGGTTCGCTGACCCTGTCCGACAACAGCCTGAATGCCGCCGGCGCGACGCAAACCGTCGCGCTCAGCGGCGTCGGCATCGGCACGCCGGCGATGGCGATGCTTGCCCCAGTCCGCCTCACCTTCGCCAGCCAGGCGGTGGGTTCCACCAGCGAACAGCAAACGGTGACGCTGACCAATTCCGGCCAGACGCCGCTGGCAATTACTTCGATTTTCACCGACGGCGATTTCGCCGAAACCAATAGCTGCGGCGCCAGCCTGGCCGGCGGCGCCAGTTGCGAGATCGATGTCACGTTCACGCCCACCGCGACCGGCAGCCGCACCGGCAGCCTTACCCTGATGGATAGCGCTTATGGCAGCACACAAAATATGCAACTCTCCGGAGAGGGTCTTGCTTCCACCTCGGGCATCTCGTTTTCGCCCGCGGCGCTGACCTTTGGCAGCACCGATCCGGGTTCAACCAGCACCCTGGGCCTGACCATCATCAACAGCGGCCATACCGATCTGCACATCGGCAGCATCACGCCGCCCAGCGGATATAGCGTGACCGGCAACTGCGCCACCGTGCCCGCGGGCTCGAGTTGCAGTCTGAACGTCAATTTCACTCCCACGGTGAGTGGCCCAGACAGCGGCGTGATCACCTTCACCGACGACGCCGGCGGCGTTTCCAGCAGCACGCAAACCGTGCCGGTTTCGGGAACAATTGGCTATAGTACCGGGACGATCGCCCAACCCATGGCTGTTGAATTTCCCGCAACCACGGTAGGCGGCAGCAGCGATCCCATTAGCATCTCGATCTCTACAACCAATGGGGCTTCCGGCATCACAGCTTCGGCTACGGGCGACTACACCGTTGATAATTCCTGTGCCCAACAAACGATAACATCTGCTTCGACTTGTTCCCTGGAAGTGACATTCCATCCCTCCCTTGCCGGAAACGATTCCGGGACTCTGAATATCCAATACGATGATTCGGTGCGAAATCCGAATTCGATGGTAGTTCAGTTGCAAGGGGTGGGGCTGGCCCCGGGAGCGAATCTGATCTGCGCGCCGAATAATCCTTGCTCGCAGCTTACCTTCGGCTCGACGGTCGCCGGAGAAACTTCCGCCGATTCCCAAACCGTTATCCTCAACAATACCGGCGCGGGCGCGCTTGCCATTACCTCGATTGCCGCCTCTTCCGGTTTCACCCAGACCAACACCTGCGTGGATAGTTCCGGCTCGGGCAGCCTGGATGCCAGCAAAGGCTGCACTATCAACGTCAGCTTCAGCCCCGCCGCCGGCGCCGCCGGCGCGCAAACCGGCACGCTGACCATCACGGATAGCGACGGCACGCAAAGCGTGAATTTAAGCGGCCTTGCCACCAGCGTGCTGAGCATCTCGCCCGTCTCGACGGTAACGTTTGGCGATCAAATGGTCAGCACGACCAGCAATTCGCAAACGCTGACCATCAAGAATACCAGCAGCACGCCGTTTTTGTTCTCGGCCGGCACCTTGAGTATTAACGGGGATTACCAATACGCCGGCACCTGTCCGGCGGCGGGCAGTTCCTTGGCGCCGGCCGCCACCTGCTATATCTATGTCAGTTTCGCGCCAACGGGAGAGGGTGTGCGCGCGGGCTCCCTCATCGTCACCGATGCCAGCGGCGCGACCGTGGCCTCGGTGGCGCTCACCGGTAAGGGAATTTATGCCGGCATCAGCATCTCGCCCGCCACGCAGTTTATTGTCTGCAATATGGGGAAAAAATGTTACTTCCAGGAATTGACCGTTTCTACTCAGAGCACTGTGCCGCTCACGATCACAGGCATTCAAATAGATAGCATAGGGGGAGCACCAAGAATACCTTTAGAATCAGACGCCCCTGCTTTAGTTGATAACTGCACTAACAAAAGCATTGTTGCTGGGCATCCTTGTACTATCAAAATGCAAGTATCGCCTCCTCTATATTCTGCTACATTCCTTCATGCCATCTATATCTCCAGTGGTGCTGTTGCCAATGGCTATATTTCGGCCAGCCTTAGTGATACAGGACAGGAACCATCTTTCATATCTCATGATACTTTAGTTAGTAATAAGCTTATCAAACTGACAAAATATGCTCCTGCGGGTAGCCGGTCCATCCGCGGCCCGAATGCCGATGCCGGCACTTCCGCCGGCAACTCGCAAAACCTGGTGCTGACCAATACCGGCACGGCCGCGCAAGCCCTGACGAATTTCCATGCCGACCCTCCCTTCTACCAGACCAACAACTGCGGCGCCAGCCTGGCCGCGGGCGCAAGCTGCACCGCCACCATCTTCTTTATTCCGCAATTGACCGGCCAGGCCACCGGCGCCTTCAGCTTTACCGACGGCGCCGGCCATGCCCAAGCCTATGCGCTGCTGGCCTACGGCGCTCCCGCGGGCTTGACCCTGTCCTCGCCGGCGCTCGACTTCGGCACCCTGCCCCTCGGCCAGACCAGCGCCCCGCAATCTTCCACCCTGACCAACAACACCGGCTATGACATCGCCAACCTGAGCATCGTCCCCAGCGGCGAGTTCAACGAAACCGACGATTGCAACGGAGCGCTCGCCAATGGCGCAAGCTGCACCATCCAGGTCAGCATGCAGCCGCTGTTCTCCGGCCCGCTGACCGGTTCGGTCAAAATCGCCGGCGTCCTCACCGGCAGCCCGGCCACCGGTTGGAACCCGCCCTCGCTGGCCGAAATCTACCTCTCTGGCAACAGCGACACTTCCGGCGTCAGCCTCTCGGCCACGAACCTGGATTTCGCCAACCAGGAAGTCGGCTCCTCCAGCTCGGCACAAACCGTCACCTTGACCAACCGCGGCTCGGCCGATCTCACCGGCGTCGCCGTCGCCGTCACCGGAGATTACTCCCAGTCCAGCACCTGCGGCGCATCGCTCGCCGCCGGCGCCCATTGCGCGATAACGGTGAGGTTTACGCCCAGCGTGGCCGGCACGCGCACCGGCACGCTCAGCATCGCCGACAGCGCCGCCGGCTCGCCGCAAACGATTACGCTGGCCGGCATTGGCGTGGCGCCGCATGCGGTGGCAGGCGCCGTCAGCCTGGATTTCCACTCGCAGGCGGTGAGCAACGCCAGCGCGCCGCAGGCGCTAAGCATCGGCAACACCGGCACCGCCAACCTGGTCTTCAGCGGCTTCAGCTTCAGCGGCGCCAACGCAGGCGATTTTTCCGTGGCCTCGGACAGCACTTGCTCAACCTCGACGCCGCTGGCCGCCGGCGCCAGTTGCGCGCTCGAAGTGGTCTTCAAGCCCGCCGCCGCCGGTAACCGCTCCGCGGTTTTGACCATTGCCAGCAACGATCCGGCCGGGGCGCAATCTGTCGCGCTGGCCGGCGTGGGCATGGATTTCAGCTTCAGCGCCGGCGGCGCAACCAGCGCCGTCGTCGCTCCCGGCGGCACGGCCCAGTACCAGCTCAGCATCGCGCCGCTCGGCGGCTCGAAGCAGCGCGTCAGCTTCGCCTGCTCGGGCGCGCCGGCGTTTTCCACCTGCACCATCTCGCCGGCCTCGGCGACGCTCGATGGCGTCCACGCCTTGGCGGTCAACATCACCATCGCCACCTCGGCGGGCTCGCTCGCGCCTCCGCTCCCGCCGCCCTCGAAGCCCTGGCCCTGGTCGCCCGGGCTGCTGCTGGCCGGGTTGGCTGGGTTGCTGTTGGCGCTGGGCCGGCTGCTGTGGCTGCGCCGCGGGGGCCGCGCCTGGCGCGCGCTGGCTGCCACCGCCACCCTGCTCGCCTTCGCCGCCGGCTTGGCCGGATGCGGCTCGAATCACAGCTTGCCGGCTAACGCCACCCCGACGGGCGCCTATACCCTGGCGGTGACCGCCACCTCGGGCACGCTGTCGCACTCCACTAACCTGATGTTGACGGTATCGCAATGCCCGGGCTGCAACGTGCGTTGAAGCGGATTCTTTCCGCCCGATTTTTTTAGATTGCTGGCTGCAGCCTTTTGCCGGTGTTGCGCTTGCCCTCAATCATGCGCCCTTCGCGGGCATGGCGGCTTGCAATGGGATAACGGATAATGATAGCTGTAGCAACGGCGGCATGAGGCGTATCGCGCGTGGCGAACATGGACGAGAGCGAGCGGCGGCGGATTATCCACGGCAGTTTCGCGCAATCCATCGCGGTGAAGCAGGCGGCGCTGGAGGCGCTGGCGCCGCGGATCGAAGCCGCCGCCCAACTTCTGATCACGGCCTATCGCGAGGGCCGCCAGGCGTTGTTTATGGGCAATGGCGGGAGCGCGGCCGACGCGCAGCACCTGGCGGCGGAGCTCGTCGGACGCTACCGGCAGGAGCGCCGGGCGCTGCCCGCGCTGGCCCTGCACGCCAATACTTCCGTGCTCACGGCGGTGGGCAACGATTACGGCTACCAAGCCAGCTTTTTACGGCCGCTCGAAGCCCACGCCCGGCCCGGCGATGTTGTGATCGGCCTCAGCACCTCGGGCAATTCGGCGAATGTGGCGGCGGCGCTGGCCTGGGCGCGGCGGCTGCCAACCCCCACTCTTGCTCTGACCGGGGCGGGCGGCGGCGCGATGCGGTCGCATGCCGATATCCTGCTCGACGTGCCCTCGCGCGACACCCCGCGGATTCAGGAATGCCACATCCTGATCGGTCATATCCTGTGCGAACTAGTCGAGCGCGATCTGTTCGCGGCGGAATCCACGGGCGGCGCGGCGAAGCGTCCATAAATCCATGCGCATCCGGCAAAGTTTGGTGACCGGCGGGGCGGGATTTATCGGCTCCAATTTATGCCGCGCGCTGGCGGCGCGCGGGGAGCGAGTGCGGGTGCTCGATAATTTTTCCACCGGACATCGGGAAAATCTGGCCGGCGTAGAGGTGGAATTGATCGAAGGCGACGCCGCCGACCTGGCCACCGCGCGGCGCGCCGCGGAAGGCGTGGAGTGTGTGTTTCACCAGGCGGCGGTGCCGTCGGTGCCGCGCTCGATGCGGGAACCGCTGGCATCGCACCGGGCCTGCGCCACCGCCACGCTGACCATGCTGGAAGCGGCGCGGCAGGCGGGCGTGCGCCGCTTCGTCTACGCCGGCTCGTCTTCCGCCTACGGCGACACCCCCACCCTGCCGAAGATCGAATCCATGCCGCCCGACCCGCGCTCCCCCTACGCGGCGGCGAAGCTGGCGGGGGAAACCTATTGCCGCATGTATCACCATGCCTACGGCCTGGAGACGGTGGCGCTTCGCTATTTCAACATCTTCGGCCCTTACCAGGATCCCGGCTCGCCCTACTCCGGAGTATTGGCGATCTTTATCACCCGCCTGCTGGCCGGCCAGCCGTGCGTGATCTACGGCGACGGCGAGACTTCGCGCGATTTCACTTACATCGAAAACGTGGTCCAGGCCAACCTGCTCGCCCGCGAAGCCCCGCAGGCATCCGGACAGGTGTATAACATCGGCTGCGGCCGGCGGGTGACGCTGAACTGGGTTTACGATTTCCTGGCGGGCGAGCTTAAGGTGAATCTGCGTCCGCGCTACGAAGCGGCGCGGCCCGGCGATGTGCGCAGCTCGCTGGCCGACATCCAAGCCGCCGGGCGCGAACTGGGCTATATGCCCCAGGTGCAGGTCGAAGCGGGATTACGCGCGACGATCGCCTGGTACCGGCGCGCCCCCGAGGGAGTGTGAGCGCAACCGCAAGGTGTTTGCGAGCTCGCGCTCGTGGCCGAGATCGGTTTCCGGGTTCCATTAGAAGCTGAATTTCAGGCCGAACTGGAAGACTCGCGGGCCGTTGAGCTGATCAATCGAGTTGCGTGTGCCGAAGCCTCCGGTCCCGTTATTGGGCACCAGATAGCAGGTTTGGTTGGCGCTGGAGCCATCTCCGCAGATTGCCCCGACCGGGGTATAAAGCACCTGGTTAATGCCGGAGCCGTTGGCCACAAAAAAGTTGGCATGATTCAACAGGTTGAACGCTTCCGCGGAGAACTGCATATGCACGCGCTCGCTGAGCGCAAAGGAGCGCGCCAATTCGAGATCCACTTCCTGAATGGTGGGACCATAGAACGAATCCAGCCCGTTGACTGGACTGGGGCTGCCGAAGCCGGCGATGCCGGCATTGGTGTTGCCGGTGGATTCGTTGATGGCGCTATCGTTGATGGTATCGCCGGAACCATCGCAGTTGTTGATATTCAGCGTGGAGCTGGTGCAGGCGGCATTGATGCCGGCGGCATAGGGGCGACCGGAGTTGAACTGCATCACCGTGCTCAAGCGCCAATTTTTCAAGGCGAGGTTGCGAAACGTTGGCTGGTACACGCCTGCGATCGAAAGCCGCTGCCGCTGATCCAGCAGCGACGGTCCATGCGTGTGCTTTAAATCGAACTGATTCCAGAAGTCCACGCCGGTCTGCAGGTTTTTAGAATACGTATAAGAGACCAGCGCAGAAAAGCCGCCCGCCAGCCGGCGCTGCAGCTCGAAATAGCCAGAGTTGTAATTGTTGACGCCGGGGCTGATGAGAGCATTGAGCTGGCCAATGGGGTTGCCGGTGGCCGGATTCACCGCATTCGGGAAGCGTCCGTCGTTCAGCAGCCCGGCATCGAGGGTGGGCTGGATGGTGGCGGGACCGTTGCAGGCAGCGGCATCAATGGCGCCGGAATTATCCACGGCCGATGCCGGGCAAACATGATAAACCGTCGCGCCCGCGGGTGGCAGCAGATTGTAATCGTAGGCGCTGGAGGAGATCAGATGCACGCCATGCGTCCACATGGCGCCGATGCTGAGGGTGGTGGCGCGGGAAAACTGATGCTGAAGCTCCAGGCTCGATTCGATCACATACGGAGTCTGAAAACCCGGATCGATAAAAGAGATATTGCTGCTGCCGGAAAAAGCGGCGCTGCTCGGCAGGGTGTTGGGGAAGCTGGGCGCACTGGGGCTGCCCAGGAAAGCGAAGATGCTGGCCTGCTGCGAAGGCAGCCCATTGGCGATCACAGAATTTTCATAATTGGCGCCATCGAGAATGTCATAAAACATTCCTATGCCGCCACGCAGGATGGTCCTGGCCGCCGGCTGATACGCAAAGCCGAAACGCGGCGCCCAGCGATTGTAGCGATTGGGAAACTGGCCGGTCAGATGAGCGACATACGCGCCATAGAGCGTATCGGCGACCGGCTGCGGATAGCGCTGGAAATCCTCGCGCACGCCATAATTCAGCGTCAGCCGCGGCGAGACATGGTACTTGTCCTGCAGGTAAAAGCCGGCATAGGAAAAGCTGAAGGGAAAGACGGGGTTGCCCGCACCTTGTGTGTAGAACCCACCGCCTTGCGCACCGGCCTGAGCAAAGGCAATCGGATTGAAGAAATCATAGTTACCGCGGAAGCTGCCGTAATAAAAATCCCGGATATGCGTATGATCCAGCGAGGCGCCGAACTGCCAAGTGTGCGCGCCATGAATCCAGGTCAGGCCTTCGCCGGCTTCCCATTGATGCTCTTTCGTGTCGGCCAGCGAATAATCGGGGTTGCCGAGCGTGATAAATTCCGGAGAAAAGATATAGATCTGCGGGAAGCTGGGACTGACCAGCCCGCTGGGATTACTGCGCTGCTCATCATAAAGATAGCTGCCGTGGAATTGGCTGATCAGCATGGGGGTGAACGCCGAGCGCCAATTGAAGATGCCCGCCTGGTCGCGCACATAGTTGTTGGGCAGAGTGGTGGTGCCGTCAAAGCTGACCGGATTATAGGTGATGACCCCGCCAGGCGAGTTGAAGTGGTTGTAGTTGTAGTCGAGCGTGAGTTGATTGCTGCCGTTCACCTGCCAATCCAGCTTGGGAAACAGCGACAGGTCGTCGCGCCGCCGCGTGCGCTCCCCCAGGTTTTCGTGAATTGTGGAGAGCGCATTCGAGACCTGCTGCCAATAAATCGAGTTGCCTTGCGGGTTAGTGGGGCTGGGCGTCTGGCTATTGGCATTCGGCGCGGGATAGCCGGTAGGCGCCGGTAGAGCTGGCAGCGGGGTGCCCGCCGGCGAGCATTTGCTGGTCTGGCCGGCCGAGCAGGTGGGGAAAAAAGAAGCTTCGGTCAAGCCGCCATGCCGGGATTAATCACCGAGATCGGATCCAGCTCCCGCTGTTGTTCATAATCGAAGTAGTAGAACACTCGATTGCGCTTGATCGGACCGCCGAGATCCGCGCCGAACTGCTGCAACACATCCAGCGGGGTTTTACGTCCCTGGGACTTATCAATGGCATCGTTAGCCCCGGTGCCGCTATTGCGATTGTAATAAAAGGCGTTGCCGTGCAGCAAGTTCGTGCCAGACTTGGTAACGGTGTTGACGTAACCGGAACCGCCGCTGCCATAGGCGGCATTATAGGGATTGTCCGAGACCTGGAACTCCTTGATGGATTGCTCGCCGTAAATATAGGGCACGCGCGTGCGGCCGCGGGCGTCGCCGAAATAGTTGCTGGTGGCATTGGAGCCATCCACCGTAAACGAATCCGAGCCATTGCCGTTGGCATAGCCGGAATCGCCGCCGCCCTGCTGGCCGCCGATGGTCACCAGGCCGAACTCGCCATCGCTGGCGGCATTTGGTGTCAGCAGCACGAAGTCGGTGTAACGCCTGCCGTTGGTGGGCAGCGACTGGATCAGTTGGCGGTTGACCACCGTACTGACGGTGGTCTGAGTCGGACGCAGCAGCGGCGTCTGCCCGCTGACCGTCACCCGCTGCGCCAGCGAACCCACCTGCAACCGGCCGTTGGCTGCCATCGTCTGCCCCACCTGCACGACGATGTTTTGAATACGCAGGGCTTTAAACCCGGGCTTCTGGATTTCCAGGTTGTAGGCGCCGACGCTGAGCAGCGGGAAGCTGAAAAAACCGCTGCGGTTCGTGCGCGTCTGGTTTTTAACGCCGGTAGCCAACTCGGTCGCGGTAACCGCGGCACCCGGCACGGCAGCCCCGGAAGGGTCGGTAATCCGCCCGCTCAGGACGCCCGTCGTGGCGCCATTCTGGGCGCGCGCCGGCAGGCTCGCCAGCAACAATCCCGCGCCCAAGAGCAGAGTGCAACCTGCCCAGCCCTGAAGCCGCGTATGCCACAACTTTTGTACCCATCTGCGATGAGATTGCATGATCTTCTCCTGGCTGCTAATCGGATTCCAACAGCTTTCTCTAAACCTGCCCGGGAGTCAAGCCTTAGTCTGAACTTTGTCATGGCATCTTCATACAAGCCATGGCATCGAGATTTTCAGCCAAGCTTCCAGCTCTTCGGGCAGCGGCACCGGCGTCCGCCTGGCGCGCCTTGCGTATACTGCGATCATGCCTTTGGAGGCGGGGATGGGGGTCGCACGCGGAACACAAATGGAGATGGAGATGGCCAATGCGGAAAAGAGAGTTAACCGAAAGTGGAACTGGCGGCGCGCGATCGCCGGCGCCGTGCTGGCGCTGGCCGCCGCAAACGCACCGGCGGGCGCAGCACGCTTGCGCGGGCAGCCAGCGCCGCCTCGCGCGCGGGCATTCGATATCGTGATCGCCGGCGGGCGCATTTACGACGGCACCGGCTCGCCCTGGTACTCGGGCGATATTGGCATCCGCCACGGCCGCATTGCGGCGATTGGCAATCTGGCGGGCGCGCCGCGGCGCCAAACCGTTGACGCGCGCGGATTGGCGGTGGCGCCCGGGTTTATAGACATGCTCGACCAGTCGGGCCGCAGCATCCTCCGCCATCCCCGGCTGCAGTCGAAAATTTACCAGGGTATCACCACCGTCGTCACCGGCGAAGGCGAATCGGTGGCGCCGCGTTGGCCGGGCCGCGCCGGCGGCGCGGCCGGGCCCGGCTGGACGACGTTTGCCCGCTATTTTGCGCGGCTCAGGCGCCAGGGCATCGGCGTCAACCTCGCCAGCTTTGTGGGCGCGGCCACGGTGCGCGAGCTGGCGCTTGGCGATGGCGACGTGCAGCCGTCGCCGGCGCAACTGCGGCGGATGGAAGCCCTGGTGCGCCAGGCAATGCAGGATGGCGCGGTGGGGCTTTCTACCGCGCTGCAATACCCGCCCGCGCCGTTTGCCAAAACCGGCGAGCTGATCGCGCTGGCCCGGGTTGCCTCCGCCTATGGCGGCATCTACGCCACTCATTTGCGCAGCGAAGGCGCGCGCGAGCCGGAGGCGGTGGCGGAAGCCATACGCATCGGGCGGGAAGCGCATATCCCGGTGGAAATCTTTCACATCAAGGAGGCGGGCCACGCCAACTGGGGCAAAATGCCGCAGCTCGTTGCTCAAATCGCCGCTGCCCGAGCCGCCGGCGTGGATATCTTCGCCAGCACCTATGCCTATACCGCCTGGTCGAACGGGCTGTCATCCTTCATCCCACCCTGGGCCCATATCGGCGGCCGCGCGGCGCTGGTCAACAATCTGCGAAATCCGGCGACCCGCGCCCGCATCCGCGCCGATCTGCTCAATCCCGCCAGTTGGGGCAACAACGACTGGCAGGAAATTCCCGGCCCGGAGGCGGTGGAAATTGTCGGGGTGCGCAATCCGGCGCTGCGCCGCTTTGAGGGCCGGCGCCTTTCGGACGTGGCCGCGGCCTGGCACGAAGACCCGATGGATGCGCTCTTCGATTTCCTGATTCAGGATGGCGGCCGCACTTCCGTGGCCGTGTTTGGCATGAGCGAACCGGATGTGGAACTGGCGCTGCGGCAGCCCTGGGTTTCGATCTGTACCGACGAGACCGGCACATCGCCTTCACCCACGGCGCACCCGCACCCGCGCGCTTATGGCACATTCCCGCGCATCCTGCGTAAGTACGTGCGCCAGGATCGCCTGCTGACCCTGGCCGATGCGATTCGCAAAATGACGGCGCTGCCGGCGGCGCAAATGCGCTTCGCCGATCGCGGCGTGATCAAGCGCGGCATGTGGGCGGATCTCGTGGTCTTCAATTCCGCAACCATCCGCGACCGCGCCACCTACAATCACCCCCAGCAATTTGCCCGGGGAATGGCCTGGGTGCTGGTGAACGGCGTGCCGGTGATCAGCGCGGGGAAGCTGACGGGCGCGCTGCCGGGCAAAGTGCTGGTTGGGCCGGATGCGAAGCGCGGCGGCCGCGGGCAAAACAATCTAAATTGATGGCGTCCCGGGATCATGGCGCCGGGGTTGGGGTTGAATCGAATATGTTCCTGGCGGAGGCGCATCGGAGTCGAACCGATCGAACGCCAGTGAATGACGCCCCGCTGGTTTTGAAGACCAGGACAGCCACCGGGCCACAAGCGCCTCCAGTTCCGATTGTAGCTGGAGCGGCGAAAGGGTTAGCGGTTCCGCGTTTCAGGCTTTCGCCGAGGCGGATTGTTCGCTCCGGCGCGGCGGTGCGCCGTTTTCCGGCATGGTTGGCAGCGGCGGATCCAAGCTTTGCGCCTCATCCGGCGCGTTGCCCAGCACCCCGCCCAGCTTGCCGCCGCGCACGGCGTCGGCCTGATGGGCGGCAATCGCGGCCAGGTTGACGATGTCTTCCATGGCGTCGCCGCGCTGCAGCACGTGCACCGGCTTCGACAACCCCACCAGGATGGGCCCGAGGGTTTCGGCGCCGCCGACGCGCGCCATCAGCTTGTAGGCGATGTTGGCCGCTTCGAGGCTGGGAAATACCAGCACGTTGGCGCCGCCCTTGAGGTGGGAAAAAGGATAATCGCGTTCCAGAATTTCCGGAGTGACGGCGGTATCGGCCATCATCTCGCCATCCACCATCAGCTCGGGATGCCGGGCGCGCAGGAGTTCCGCCGCGCGGCGCATTTTTTCCGCCAGCGGATGGCGGGTGCTGCCGAAGTTGGAAAACGAGAGCATGGCTACCCGCGGCTCGAGGTTGAAGTCGCGCGCGACTTCCGCCGCCAGCAGCGCGATGCCGGCCAGGTCTTCGCTGCCGGGCTCGATATTGACGGTGGTGTCGGCGAAGAAAAACACCTGGTTGCGGGTGACGATCACATAGACTCCGGCCACGCGCGCGACGCCGGGGCGGAGGCGTATGATCTGCAGCGCCGGGCGGATGGTCTCGGGATAATGCTGCGACACCCCGGCGAGGAAGCCGTCAGCGTCGCCCATGCGGACCATCATCGCGCCGAAGTAGTTGGGGTTGAGCATCTGCTCGCGCGCCTCGTTGAGGGTGACGCCGTGGCGCTGGCGCAGGCGGTAAAACTCCTGCACATAGGCTTCGAGGCGGGGGGAATGTTTGGGCTCGACGATTTCCGGCTGGAACTGGCGCAGGGCGAGCTCTTCCAGCCGGGCCGCGATCACCTCGCGCCGGCCGATCAGGATGGGAGCGCCGATATTTTCCTGGCTGATCTGGTAGCCGGCGCGCAGGATTTTCTCGTGCTCGCCCTCGGAAAAGACGATGCGCTTGGGGGCCATGCGGGCGCGCTGGCGCACCGATTGCATGACCTCATAGGTACGGTTCAGGCGGCGGGCCAACTGGTCGCGATAGGCAGCGAGATTGAGCTGCTGCCGGGCCGCGCCGCTGTGCATGGCCGCCTCGGCCACGGCGGAGGATTCCTCCACCAGCACGCGCGGGTCGAAGGGCTTGGGGATGATGTACTCGGGGCCGAATTCCAGGCGGCGCAGGCCGTAGGCGCGCAGCACCGAGTCGGGCACGTCCTGCTTGGCGAGCTGCGCCAGGGCGCGGGTCGCGGCAATTTCCATTTCCGGATTGATGGCGCGGGCGCGGCAGTCGAGCGCGCCGCGGAAGATGTAGGGAAAACCAAGCACGTTGTTGACCTGGTTGGGGAAGTCGGTGCGGCCGGTGGCGATGATGGCGTCGGGCCGGGCCGCCTTGGCCTCGGCGTAGCCGATTTCGGGATCGGGGTTGGCCAGGGCGAAGACGATCGGCTGGCGCGCCATCGAGCGCACCATCTCCGGCGTCACCGCGCGCGCCACCGAAAGCCCGACGAAGACGTCGGCGCCGCGCAGAGCCTCGGCCAGGGTGCGGGCTTCGGTGCGGGCCGCCAGCCGCGCTTTATAGGAATTCATGCCTTCGGTCCGGCCTTCGTACACGACCCCTTTCGAATCGCACAACAGCACGTTTTCGCGCTTTACGCCGAGGCGCAGAAAATGCTCGGCGCAGGCGATGCCGGAGGCGCCGGAGCCGTTGAAGACGACGCGCGCCTCCTCGATGCGCTTGCCGCACAGCTCCAGCGCGTTCAGCAACCCGGCGCCGGAAATGATCGCCGTGCCGTGTTGATCGTCGTGCATGACCGGAATGGACATGGTGCGCCGCAGCTCCGCCTCGATGCGGAAACATTCCGGCGCTTTGATGTCTTCCAGGTTGATCCCGCCGAAGGTGGGCTCGATCATCTGGCAGAAACGGATCACTTCTTCCGGGTCTTCCGACTGGACTTCCAGGTCGAAGACGTCAATATCGGCGAAGCGCTTGAACAGCACGCCTTTGCCTTCCATCACGGGCTTGCCCGCGGCCGCACCGATGTTGCCCAGCCCCAGCACCGCCGTGCCATTCGAGACCACGGCCACCAGGTTGCCGCGGGCGGTGTATTCGTAGCTCAGGTCGGGCTCGCGCTCGATTTCCAGGCAGGGCGCGGCCACGCCGGGGGTGTAGGCCAGGCTGAGATCCCATTGCGTACGGCAGGGTTTGGTGGCGGAGACCTCGATCTTGCCCTTGCGTCCCTGGCGGTGGTATTCGAGCGCGGCTTGTTGGCGATCGTCCATAAAGTTCTCTTTCTACGTTAGTTCTATGCTTTTATCTTCTCCGCCGCAACCCCGAAGCGGCTGTGATTGACGTCACAGGCCGCCGCCCGCGCGGGAACGGATGAGCATGCCCGCGCGCGATTTCCGCAAATTGGCTCGGGACGGGGGCCGCGGCAAGCCATTCCGGCGAAATTGCTTTTAAAATAAGGGCCAGGGTGAAACCGGTGAATACGAAGCTGCTCTTCTATATCATCGCGGGCGTATTCCTGCTGTTGCTGGTGATCGTGCTGCTGGCCGGGCTGTCGAACATGGGCGCCGTGAGCGGCACATGAGCGATGCTGCCCAGGCGGCGCCGCCGCCCGCGATTCCCGCCGCCGCGCTGCTCGATTCCGCCGACGCTGAAATCTACCGCCTGAACCTCCACGCCCCCGGACCCGCCGGCCGGCTTCCGCTCTCGCTGGCGGAGTTGACGGCATGGCCGAGCGGCGATCTCTACGGCTGGAGCCACAACGTGGGGATGGGCTGGGAGCCGGAGAAGCTGCGACAGCCCGAATATCTGCTGCTTTCCACCCAAGGCGGACTGCGCGGCGCGCAGGGCGAGCCGCTGGCGCTGGGCTATCATACCGGCCACTGGGAAGTGGAACACCTGATGCGCGCCGCCGCGGAAGAACTGCGCGCCCGCTCGGCGACGCCGTTTGCCGCCTTCTGCAGCGACCCCTGCGACGGGCGCACGCAAGGCACGGCGGGGATGATGGATTCGCTGGCGTACCGCAACGACGCCGCGCTGGTTTTCCGCCGCCTGATCCGCTCGCTGCCGCGGCGCCGCGGCGTGCTGGGCATCGCCACCTGCGATAAGGGACTGCCGGCGATGCTGATGGCCCTGGCCGGCTGCGGCGAGCTGCCGTCCGTGCTCGCGCCCGGCGGCGTCATGCTGGCCGCCGAGCCCGGGGCCGAGGACACGGCCAAGGTGCAGACCATCGGCGCCCGCGCCGCGCATGGCCTGCTATCGCTGGAAGAGGCCGCCGAGCTGGGTTGCCGCGCCTGCGCCAGCCCCGGCGGCGGCTGCCAATTTCTGGGCACCGCCGCCAGCATGCAGGTCGCCGCCGAAGCGCTTGGGCTGGCGCTGCCGCATGCCGCACTTTCCCCCTCCGGCCAGCCGATCTGGCGGGATATGGCGCGGCGCTCCGCCCGCGCCCTGCTGGCGCTCGACGCCGCCGGCCTGCGCGGGCGCGACCTGTTCACCTCCGCCGCCATCGAAAACGCCATGGCCGCGCATGCCGCCTTCGGCGGCTCGACCAACCTGCTGCTGCACCTGCCCGCCATCGCTCACGCCGCCGGCCTGCCGCGGCCCACGCTCGACGACTGGCAACGCATCAACCGCGCCACGCCCCGCCTGGTGGACGCCCTGCCCAACGGCCCGGCCGGACATCCCACCGCCTATGTTTTTCTCGCCGGCGGCGTGCCGGAAGTCCTGCTGCACCTGCGCCGCCTGGGCCTGCTGCACGGCGAGTGCCTCACCGCCGCGGGCATCACCTGGAACGCCTGCCTCGACTGGTGGGAAGGCTCCGAGCGCCGCGCCCGGCTGCGGCGAATGCTGCAGGAACAAATCGGCATCGCTCCCGGCGCGGTGATTTATAGTCCCGAGCGCGCCCGCGCCGGCGGCCTGCACGGAACCACCACTTTCCCCCGCGGCAATCTCGCGCCCGCGGGCGCCGTCGTCAAAAGCACTGCCATCGCCGCCGAGCGGCTCGACGAGCATGGCGTCTACCGCCATGCCGGCCCGGCGCGTGTTTTTACCCGCGAAGCCGACGCCATCGCCGCCATCAAAGACCGCGGCGCCGGCGCACTGCGCCCCGGCGACGTGCTGGTGCTCATGGGCCGAGGCCCGCTGGGCTCCGGCATGGAGGAGATTTATCAGATCACTTCCGCCCTCCGCCATCTCCCCTGCGGCAGCCAGATTGCGGTGCTCACCGACGCCCGTTTCTCCGGCGTCTCGACCGGCGCCTGCATTGGGCACATCAGTCCCGAAGCGCTCGAGGGCGGCCCGCTGGGCCGTCTGCGCGACGGCGACTGGATTGAGATTGAAATAGATTGCCGCGCCTTGACCGGCCGCGTGGATTTCACCGGCTCGCGCGAGCTGCCGCTGTCACCGGCGGAGGGCGCCCGCCAACTTGCCGCCCGCCCGCCCCTGCCCATGCTGGCGCCCGACCCCGGTCTGCCCGCCGATACGCGCCTCTGGGCCCGCCTGCAGTCGTTATGCGGCGGGGTCTGGGGCGGCTGTATATATGACGATAGACTGTTGGCTGAAAAGCTCCATTCCGGGCGCGAGCTGCCCCTCCGCGAATAAGCCGCTATTTCATTTATTCCACCTCGTTTTAGGGTTAAATTTGAAATCAGGTGGGGAACATTTATGCCCGCACGGGAGTCTGAATGAGTGTGCGTTTCAGCGCCCGTTATATAGTTCTTATCGTATTGAAACTGCTAGGTTTGGCTGGCATTATGGCAGCCTCGCTGTGGGCCATCAATGTGCTGTTGCCGCCGCCTCCCGGCCTGCTCCACGACTGGCCCCGGCTGGGAAGCAGCTTGCCCTACACGCTCGGCATCGGGCTTTGGTTTCTGGCCGGTTATGGTTTGCTTCGATTCATTATTTGGGACCAGCGCTTCCGCTGCCGGATTTGTTGCAGCCGCTTGCGCATGCCTTTGACTGAAGGCGTTTATAGCTCGGTGTGGCTGGGCGGCGCTCCCTATACCGAATTCGTTTGCACCTGGGGACATGGCAAATTATTTATCCCCGACGTGCATCTGGCGAGCGGACGGAAAGCCATGTGGGTGGGCTATAACAGCCTTTGGGACAACCTGATGAAGGCCGAAAGCGAAGCGGTGGAAAAATAAAATCTCGCGCATTTTTGCTGTCAGTGCTGTCAGGCTACATATAAGGCTTTTAGAATCAATAAATTATACTGACAGTAAGATAAAATTTCCTGTCAGTGGAAAAAATGGAAATTCAGCATTAAGCCCTTATATATCTGCAGTTTAAAACACTGACAGTAAATTTTGGAATTTCGTCTCAATTCGGTTGGAGCGAGATCGCCGGGAGTAGCCGCCGGCATAATCGTAGTGCTAAAAAAGGGACATGCTTAAATCGCGTACGCTGATTGCCTTTCTGTTTACCTTGGCCCTAGCCCCATTTTTCGCCTTTAACGGCGCCCGCGCAATGCCGCCGCGAGCGCCGCATCGCCTGCAGACGATTGCCGCTTATACGAGCGGAATGAAGCATATGCCAGGGCTGATCGGGCTGGATTGGGACGCGAAGACAGGCCGGCTTTATCTGGAAATTCCGATGACGGGCAACGCGGAGCATACGCGCAGCCCGGAATACATCTATACCCATTCGACCCCATGGAGCGTGGGAACGAGCCATTTAGGCGTATATGGGCTGGACCGCGGGCAGATCTCGTCGGGGGTGATTGTGCGCTTCGAGCGGACCGGGGTGAAGGTGCTGCTGGTGGAACCGAACCTGCGGTTTCGCAGCTCATCGCCGAGCGCGGCGGAGCAGGCGGCGGTGACGGAGTCGTTTCCGGTCTCGGTGCTGGCAGGGTTCAAGGCGGCGGCAGAAGATGCGGACGGCACGGTGCTGGTGGATGCGACCAGGTTTTTCCTGAGCGACGTGCACAACCTAGCGGCGGCGCTGGCGCGAGGAAGGCAGGGCGTGTACCACGTGGATGCGGCGCGCTCGACGATCGTGCCGGCGAATACGAAGGCGTTTCCGAAAAACACCGTGGTCGAGGCGGAGCTGACATTTGTGGAGAACGCGCTGGCGCGCCCGGGGCGGATTGTGGCCGAAGTAACGCCGAACCCGCAGGCGATGACGGTTCGCGAGCGGCAGATGTTCGTGGCGCTGCCGCCGCCGGGCTATACGCCGCGGCGGTTCTCGCCGAATTCGGGGTACTTCGCCTTCAGCTATCGCGATTACGACGCGCCGCTGGGCGAGCCGCTGGCGCAGCAGTTCATTTCGCGGCACCGGCTGATCAAGCAGGACCCGAACTGCGTGGAGAACTGTCAGGCGGTGAAGCCGCTGCAATATTACGTGGACCGCGGGACGCCGGAGCCGATCCGGCAGGCGCTGGTGGAGGGCGCAAGCTGGTGGGACCAAGCGTTTCAGGCGGCGGGATGGGCGCCGGGAACATTCCGGGTCAGCGTGCTGCCGAAGGGCGCGGACCCGATGGACGTGCGCTACAACATCATCCAATGGGTGAACCGGTACACGCGCGGATGGAGTTACGGAGCGTCGGTGATCGATCCGCGGACGGGAGAGATCATCAAGGGCAACGTGACGCTGGGCGCGGGGCGCGGGCGGCAGGATTACCTGATCGCCGAGGCGCTGCTGGCGCCGTATCCACACGGCCGGCCCCCGGCGGACGAGGCGCACGACGCGGCGCTGCAAATGGTGCTGGCGCGGCTGCGGCAACTGGCGGCGCACGAGACGGGACACACGCTGGGGCTGGCGCATAACTTCGCCGCAAGCAGCTATCCGCATTCGCCGAACCAGACGGTGTCGGTGATGGATTATCCATTTCCCTGGGTGACGGTGGGGCCGAACGGCGTGCCGGATGTGCGCCATGCCTACCCGGCAGGGATCGGAATCTGGGACAAGGTGACGATTGATTACGGCTACCGCGAGTATGACCGGAACGGCCATCCGTATGAGGACGACGCGGCGCTCGCGGCGATCTTGCGCAAGGCGCGGCAGCGGGGGCTGGAGTATATCACCGACGCGGACGCGCGCCCGCCGGGCTCGGCGCAGCCGCAGGCGCATCTTTGGGACAACGGGACGGATGCGGCGACGGAACTGGACCGGCTGCTGACCGTGCGCGCGGCGGCGATGAAGCGCTTCGGGCTGAACTGCATCCGCGAAGGGACGCCGCTGGCGCGGCTGGAAAAGCTGCTAGTGCCGTTATATCTGTTCCACCGCTACCAGACGGTGGCGGCGGCAAAGGTGATTGGCGGGCTGGACTACCGCTACAACGTCAGGGGCGGCGGCGAGATGCTGCCGAAAATCGTACCAGCGGCGGAGCAGCGGCACGCGCTGGCCAGCGTGCTGAAGACGCTGTCGCCGGCGATGCTGACGCTGCCGCCGGGGCTGCTGAAACTGCTGCCGCCGCATCCGCCGGGGCTGCGGCGGACGATGGAAGAATTCCCTGCCCGGACGGGGGCGACTTTCGATCCGATTACGGCGGCGGATTCGGCGGCGGACTTCACTTTGGCGCTGCTGTTCAATCCGGAGCGGGATAACCGGCTGGTGCAGTATCACGCCCAGAACGCGGCAGAGCCGTCGTTGCAGCAAGTGATCGAGGCAACGCTCAACTCGACGCAGGTGGCGGCGGGAGCTTCCGGGCTGGAACTGGAAGTGAAACGCGCCGTGGAGGACCGGATCGTGGAGGCGCTGCTGCGGCTGGCCGCGAACCATGAAGACACGGCCGAGACGAAGGCGATTGCGCGCTATGAACTGATGCAATTGAGGAACCGTCTGAGAGCGAAGCCGGGCAGCAAGCTGGAAGACCGGGCGCTGCACGCGATGGAAGCGGCGCGGATTGACGCGTTTTTCCGCAATCCATCCAAATTCGCGCCGTCCAAGCCGGTGCCGGCGCCGCCGGGGATGCCGATCGGATGAGCGAGATCCAAGGCGGCCCGGCCGCCACCCACGCGCGGCGTGGATACCAGTTCCCCGGCATGCAGACTGCCCGACCCGGCCGCTAACGGCTTTTGCCCGAATTTATATTTGCAAAAGCCCTGCATGAGCGGGAAAGCTATATCCACCTAGTCCCAATCGTGGATATCCGGCTTGGCTGCAACGACTGTATGTTCCGGCACCGATTTTCTGGACAGTTCAGCCATTGTAAATCAGGCGGCGGCAGCCGCCGCCCGAGGACAGTTGCGAGCCATTAAAGGCGATCGGTAGCCAAGGCGGCCGATGAG
>JAJYIU010000014.1 GCA_021789895.1 Acidobacteriota bacterium
AATAGCAATTTCGCAGAAATTGCTTTTAGCAATGCCGCGAGGCGACCTGGTGTACATGGACGTACATGAGGATTGCCGAGCGACGAACCAACGAAGCTATGCGACGCTTATCGCTTCGCCCAGCATCCGGAAGGCGCATCAATTTCAATCGTGACGCGGGCGCCGTCGGACAGCCATTCGAAATCGAAGCGGTGGCGCTGCGGATAAAGCAGTTCCAGGCGGCGGCGCAGGATGGCGAGCGCCTGGCGGTTGCCGGCGGCCGGCGCGGCGGCATGCTCCGTTGCCTCGCCTTTCGCCGCCGCCGGCGGCGCGGCATGGCGGCGGTTTTCGATTTCGAGGCGGCAGCCGCCCTCGTTGCCGGCGGCGCGCAGCGAGATCCATCCGCCTTCCGGCCAGGGCGCGATGCCGTGCACCACCGCATTTTCGACCAGCGGCTGCAGCAGCAGCGCCGGCACGGGAAATTCCGCTACTGCCGGCGCCAGTTTTGGCTGGATTTGCAGCCGCTCGCCCAGGCGCAGGCGCGCCAGCGCCAGGTAGTCGAGAGCGAATTGCCATTCCTGGCGCAGCGGCACCTGGGCTTCGCCCTGGCGCAGGGTATAGCGCAGCATCTGCGCCAGGCGGGCGATGGCCTCTTCCGCCGCGGCGGCGTCTTCGCCCACCAGGCCGGCAATCGAGTTCAGGGTATTGAACAGGAAGTGCGGCTGCAGCCGGGCGGCAAGTTGCGCGATTTCGGCGCGCTGGGCCAGATGGTTCAGTTCGGCCTCGCGCCGCTGCCGAATTTCGCGCTCGGCGTAGGCGGCGCGCATTTCGGCCTCGAGCTGGTGAAAGCGCATGACCACGACGCCGAGCACGGCGCTGATGAGGCCGCCGCCGGCGGCCAGCGCCGGCAGCAGGCCGGCAGCGACCGGCAATCCGGTGATCGGGGTATAGGCGCGCAGGCCGGCGGCGGAAGCCAGCGCGCCGGCGGCTAAAAACATCGCTCCCTGAGCGGCCGTGCGCGCGGCCGGCGGCAGGCGCAAGGTCAGCGGCGCCAGATACACTCCGCTCAGTCCGTTGGTGGCGAATAGCAGCGCGCCAAAGGTGACCGCCAGGGCGATCGAGCGCGCTTCAATCGCCAGCCAGTGGCCGGCGCCGTGCGCCGCTACCGCCGCCGCGGCCAGGCCGATGAGGCCGCCCAAGGCGGCCGACAGCAATAAGCTGGTGAAAAGACAGATCGCCAGCTCGCGCGCCCCCAGCGGGCGCATGCGCCAGGCCATCAGGAAGGTGTGCTCCAGCAGCCAGCGCAGTCCGCGGCGCGGGCTCCCGGCCGCGGCCGGCGGCGCTGGCGAGGGCAAAGGTTTCGCAAGCTTTTGGCTGTCGCTCAGCATCGTCTGGCTGTCTGTTTCGGACGATTCCCGGCCGCGCCGCATCGCCGGCATGCCCTAGAATGATGTCTGCCGAATGGCAAATCAACTCTGTCGGTTGCCAGGGCCGCAGATTGGAGCGGCGGTGGCGCGAAGGGGGCGGCGTGAGCATAATTCCCAGCGCATTGGCGGAAGTGCAGGCGCCCGAGCCGCAGCGGCGATGGTGGCATCGCCGGCTGGTGGATGTCGGCGGGGTGCTGGGAGCGGTGCTGCTGATGCTGCTGCTGGCCGCCGGCTGGCTCTATTTCCGTTCGCGTCCGCAGTTGGACGGCACTGTGCGCCTGGCCGGGATGCAGGCCCCGGCCACGATCGCGCGCGACGAACTCGGCGTGGTGCACATCACCGCGCAAAACCTGCACGATGCGCTCTTCGCCGAAGGCTACGCCATGGCGCAGGACCGCATTTTCGAAATGGACCTGATGCGCCGCCGCGCCGAGGGGCGGTTGGCGGAAGTGTTCGGCCCGCGCGCGCTGCCCCTGGATGAAGCCATGCGCCGGCTGGGCCTGGCCGCGGCCGCCGCTGCCGGGTTCAAGCTGCTCGGCAACGCGGCCGGCGGCGAGTTGCAGGCCTTCAGCGACGGCGTCAATGCCTACCTCAACGACAATCTCTCCCATCTCCCGCTGGCGTTCACCTTCCTGCGCTATCGCCCCCGCCCCTGGACCGATACCGATTCGCTGGCCATTACCGCATACATGGATTACGTGCTGACCTACAACGTGCGCGTCAAGCTGGCGCATGCGCGCATCGAGGCGGCGCTAGGGCCGCGGCTGACGCGCGCGCTCTATCCGGAAGTTTCGGCCCTGGATGTGCTGCCCGGCCAGTTGCCCGGCCAGCCGGCGGCGAGCGGCCGCCGCGAACAGGGGCCGCCGCACCGGCGCCGTCCTGCCCGCGGGGGCGCTTCCGTTCGCCGCGCCGCGTCCGGGGCCGCGATGCCGCCGCTGGCCAGCCTGCTGCCGGCGCGATGGTTGTTGTCCTCTCCGGCGGATGCGCCGGAGACCGGGTTGGCAGCCGGGGCGGGCAGCAATAACTGGGTGCTGGCCCCGGCGCGCAGCCTGAACGGCAAGCCGATTCTGGCCAACGATCCGCATCTGCCTTATCAAATGCCGGATATTTGGTGGACGGTCGAGTTGAGCATTGTTCCGCCCGTCCCCGCCAAGCCCGCGGCGGCAGCCGTAGCAAATTCGGCTGCCACGGCTGCCGGAAAGGCGGGGAAGCCGGCGGCGAAAGCGAAGGCAAACGCGGCGCCGGGCAAGCCATCCAGGCCCAAGCCGGTCAAGCGGGGCGCGAGGCGCGCCGCCGGCCGGCCTCCGGCGCGAAAAGGGAAACCTCGCCGCGCGGCGCGGCAAAGCCTGCCCGGCGGGCGGGCGCGGGGCGGGCAGAAGCGGGGCATGCAGCCATTCGAAATCTTGTCGCTGGGCGCTGCGCCCGCACCTACGGGGCCGCTCTCGGTGGCCGGGGTGGCGCTGGTCGGCGAGCCCGGGGTGACGATTGGGCACAATGACTGGATCGCCTGGGGCATGACCAATACCGGCGCCAACGTGCAGCAACTGGTGCGCTACGCTATACGCCTGCCGCTTGATGGCAGCGCCGCGGCGGCTGCGGCTGCCGTGCCAAAGCCGGCGCCAGCCCATGGGCAGGGCCGCCGCCACGGACGGCAATCCAAAGCGCATCCGTCGCGGCGGCAGGCGCGGCCCACCCCTCCGCAGGGCCTGCCTCTCAGCCCGGAACAGCTTGGGCAAATTGCCCGCGGCATGATTCCGCCCGCCATCGTCCAAGCCATTGATAACAGCCAGACGCCGGAGATCAAAACCTCCGCGGGTTGGGAGCCGCTCGAGGTCCGCTGGCAGACCATCGCCGTCCACGGCCGGCCGCCGGTGCGCTATCCGGTGCTGCTCACTCCATCCGGGCCGATCGTGGGCGTCATCCGGGGAGAAGTGGTGGCGATGGATTGGTTCATCAAATATCCCGGCGCGCTCAATACCGTGGACGCCTTCATCGCGCTGAACCAGGCGCGCAATTGGAACGACTTCAGGAGCGCGCTGGCGATGTATCCCGGGCCGGCGCTCAACTTCGTTTTTGCCGGACGCGACGGCAGCATCGGCTTCCAGTGCGCCGGCTGGATGCCGCGGCGGGCGACGTTCTGGCGCATTTTGCCCGGCGATCATCCCTCCCCGGCGCTCGATCAGGGCGGCTGGCTTCCATTTCGGCGTTTGCCCAGCGTCTATAACCCCAAAAGCGGGCTGATCGCCACCGCCAACGGGCGCATTGCGCCGCCGCCGGAAGCGCGGCGCCTTAGCCGCGAATGGGAAGTGCCGTTTCGCACGCACCGTATCGTGAAACTGCTGCTGGCGCGTCCGCGCTGGCATGCGGCGGAGATGGGCGGCATTCAGATGGATATACACTCGCGGCCGGAGTGGGAGATGGCGCAGGCCCTGTTGGCCGCCGCCGGCCGCAGCCAGGCGGCCGGAGAGACGCTTCCGCCAGCCGTGCAGACGGCGCTGGCGGCGTTGCGCGCCTGGAATGGCGAGATGAGCCCCGGCAGCGCCGCTCCGACCCTGGCCGGGCACACCGCGCGCGCCCTGATGCAAGTCGTGCTCACCGCCAAGCTGGGCGCCGGACGGTCCCGCCAGTACAGCTGGCTGGAATGGCCGCTGGTGTGGCGGCGCTGGCTGCGCCAGGCGCCGGCGGAGTGGCTGCCCCCCTCCTATGCCGCACTGGCCAAAAGCCATCCGCGCGCCGCATGGGACGCGCTGCTGCTCGGCGTCTTTCGCTCCGTCGCCGCCGATTACGCGCAAGACCCGGAATCTTGGCAATGGGGGCGCCGCCATCCGCTGCGCCTCGTGCATCCGTTCTACAGCCATCTATGGCTGTTGAGCGCGCGCGCCGACCTGGGGCCCGAATACATCTCCGGCGGGCGCTGGACGGTGAAGGTCAATACCGGCGGCTTCGGCCCGAGCATGCGCTTCATTGCCAATCTCGCCGATTGGGACCGCAGCACCCTCACCCTGCCGGGAGGCGAAGCCGGCGAGCCGCTGCGAGCGCATTATCGCGACCAGTTTGCGGCCTGGATCAAAGGCCAGGGCGAGCCGCTCTGGTTCTCCCCAGCCGCCGTGGCCCGCCACCAGCGGCACTTGTTGACCTTGACGCCATAAATCCCGCCGCGATCTGGAATAAAATAAGCCCGCGGCATGTCGCACTACTGGCTCATCCCGATCGTGGCCTACCTGCTGGGCTCGATTCCCTTTGGCTACCTCTTATACCGCTGGCGCTATGGCGCCGATATACGGCGGGAGGGCAGCGGCAACATCGGCGCCACCAATGTGCTGCGCCGGGCCGGGCCGGGCCTGGGCATTGCCACCCTGGCCTGCGATGCCGGCAAGGGGATGTTGGCGCTGGTGCTGGCCGACTTTCTCGGCTACCAGACGCTCGCGCCGCAGCAATATGTTTTCATGCGCACCACCGCCCAGGTGCCCACGTATCATTACGACTGGATCGCGCTGGCCATCGTCGCCGTCATGCTCGGGCACATGTACACTCCCTGGCTGCGCGGCCGGGGTGGCAAGGGGGTGGCGACCGGGCTGGGGCTGTTTCTGACGCTGGCGCCGCGGGCGCTGCCCTGGGCGCTGCTGATTTTTATCGCCGTCGTCGCCATCTGGCGCTTCGTCTCGCTCGCCTCGATCGTCGCCGCCATCATCATGCCGCCGCTGATCTGGCTCAATTACGGGCATGCCTACCCGCCCGGCATTTATCTGGCCGCCTCGCTCTGCGCCCTGCTGATCATCTGGCGGCATCGCGCGAATCTGCGGCGCCTGCGCGCCGGACAGGAACACCGTTTCCAGTGGAAAACCCGAACCCGCTCCGCAGCCGGATAAACACCGCCCCCGCGCGGCCGCGCGTGGCCGTGATCGGCGCCGGCGGCTGGGGCACCGCCCTGGCGATCGTGCTGGCGCGGCAGGGGCTGCGGCCGCGGCTGTGGGTGCGCGAAGACGAAGTCTGGAGCGCCATCCGCGCGCGCCGCGAAAACCTGCAATTCCTGCCCGGACTGCGCGTGCCGGAAGAGGTGGAGGCGAGCCAGGATTTGGCCGGCTGCCTGGCGGGGGCCGAGATCGTGGTCACTGCCATGCCCTCGCACGTCTGCCGCCCCATGCTGGCGCGCATGGCCGCTTGCCTGGAGCCGGCGATGCTGCTGGTCAGCGCCACCAAGGGGCTGGAAGACGGCACGCTGGCGCGAATGAGCGAGGTGATCGCCGAGGAGCTGGCGCCGCGCTTTGCCGCGCGCGTCGCAGTCTTGAGCGGGCCCACCTTCGCTCCCGAGGTTGCGCGCGGCGAGCCCACCGCGCTGGTGGCCGCCTCCCGCGATGCCGGGCTGGCGGAGCGGGTGCAGCAGGCTTTTTCCGGGCCCAATTTCCGCGTGTACACCAACGCCGATCCCGCCGGAGTGGAGCTGGGCGCGTCGCTGAAAAACGTGATTGCCATCGCCGCCGGCATCTGCGCCGGAATGGGGCTGGGTTCGAACGCGCTGGCGGCCTTGATCACCCGCGGGCTGGCCGAAATCTCGCGCCTTGCCGAAGCCGCCGGCGGTCGCCGCGAGACCCTGGCCGGTCTGGCCGGACTGGGCGACCTGGTGCTGACCTGCACCGGGCAGCTCAGCCGCAACCGCCGGGTCGGCGTCGAGCTGGCCCAAGGCCGGCGGTTGGGCGAGATTTTGGCAGGCATGCACGGCATGGTGGCGGAAGGGGTAAAGACCACCGCCGCGGCGCGCGAGCTGTCGCGCCGGCGCCAGATCGAGATGCCGATCACCGAGACCATGTATCGGGTGCTGTTCGAAGACCTGCCGCCGCGGCAGGGGGTGAAAGAACTGATGGAGCGGCGGCTGCGGCCGGAATGATGCCCGGGCGGGCAACGAAATCCACGCCGATGCTCTTTTCATTGCCGCTAGCGCCGGCAGCAGCCGGTTTTTGTAATCTACCCTGCCCGGAATAACCCGAAGTTGACTCTATTTATAAGGTGATTGCCGGTCATCTCCCGCGGATGAAAGAAAACGCCGCGATGACGCTTGGAGCACGGCCGGAATCGTTTACTATGGCTACTCGCGGCTCGTGGCCGAGCGAGCGGCGAACACGAGGCCGACGCATCACGTCCCCCTATGCCCTACCGCTGGAGCCCTATCTTGCACGCCGGCATGCGAGTCGAAGCGAGCCTTGCCGGGTCCGGCGTGCCGCAACTGGATTGGCTGGGTTGGCTGCTGTTCTTATTCGTGCTGGCCGTGGCCGCAGCGAACCTGCTGATTTACCGGGCGCAGAAGCGGCGTATCACGCGCCTGGTGAGACAGCGCGCCTACGAACAGCACGAAGCGGAAAAGCGGGCGCAGCAGTCACAGCAGCTTGAAGCGCTGGGGCGGCTGACCGCCGGGGTGGCGCACGATTTCAACAACCTGCTGACCGTGATCCTCGGACGCACGGAACTGCTGCTGCCCAAAATCACCGATCCGGATGTGCGCCAGCATGTCGAGCTGATTGCCGAGTCCACCCGCCGGGCGGCGCGGCTGACCACGCAACTGTTGGCTTACGGCCGCCGGCAAGCCTTCAGCCTGGAGTGGACCGATCTGAATACCGTCGTTGGCGGCATGCGCGAGATTTTGGGGGCGCTGATGGGAGACAGCATCCGCATTGTGCTCAATCTCGCGCCGCAGCTCGATCCGGTGCTGGCCGATGCCGGGCAAATCAGCCAGGTCATCATGAATCTCGCCACCAACGCCCGCACCGCGATGCCGCAAGGCGGTCAATTCGAAATCACTTCCGCCAACTGCACCTTGAATCCGATGCAGGCCGCCCGCTATGGCACCTTGGCGGCCGGGGACTACGTCCGGCTGACGATTCGCGATACCGGGGAAGGGATGCCGCCGGAGGTGCGCGACCGAATCTTCGAGCCCTTCTTCACCACCAAGCCGAAGGGGCAGGGCACCGGCCTGGGCCTGGCCAGCGCCTACGGCATCATCGCGCAGAGCCACGGCGGGATGCGGGTGGAAAGCATGCCCGGGCGGGGCACGCTCTTCTTTATCGTGCTGCCGAGAAGGCCCCCCGGCGCAAAGGCGATGCCGCCGGAACGGCGCCTGGCGCAATCCCATCAAGCTCCCACCATTTAAATTTCAAGCTGCGCCAGCGTGTTCGCGTCCTCGCGGCCACCGAAGAAGGCAGCCAGCGCCTGGCGGCAGAGGGACTCGCAGCCGGCGCGGGCGAAAAGCGTCATCGAGGAATGGAACTTGAGCGAGTCCACGTCGCCGAAGATGGCTTCGAGATCGCCGGCGGCGTGCATCAGCACGAGCCGGGTGCATTCCTCCAGCCGCGGGCCGAGGACAGGATGGCGCACATACGCCTGGGCCTCGCCGAGCGAGGTGAGGGCGTAAAAGCGCGACAACTCGCTGGCGCCCAGGCCCTGGATTTGCGGAAAGATAAACCACATCCAGTGGCCCTGCTTTTGGCCGCGGCGCAGCTCTTCGAGCACGCGGGAATAGACGCCGGCCTGGGCTTCGACAAAACGCTGAAGGTGAAAAGGATTCGGGGGCATGCAAGGGTCTCAGCGCCCGGCCGGCAGGAGGCAGCAATCGGGAGCGCAGTCGTCGGCGGGGGCGGGGGAGGGCCCGAGGGCGAGGCGGGGGCGGGTGGAATCGAGCCGTTCTTCAACCAACTCGCGCACCAGGGTGGCAAAGGCCGGCTGTTCGGCAATCGCAGCGGCGCGCGACCAGCCCAAGCCAAGCTCCGCGGCCAGCTTTTTCGCCTCGACATCGAGATCGTAGGCGACCTCCATGTGATCGGAGAGGAACCCGAGCGGGGAGACGAGGAGATGAGTGCCGGGGCATTCGGCGGCGATGCGGCGCATCTCGGTCTCGAGCGCGGGCTCGAGCCAGGGTTGAGCGGGCGGGCCGCTGCGGCTTTGCCAGGCGCGGCTGCAGCCGGCGAATTCGACGCCAAGGTTTTTCAATTCCGCCAGCACTAACTCGGCGGCTTCGCGGAGTTGCCGCTCGTAAGGCGAAGCTTGCGCCATCGCCAGCGGGATGCTGTGGGCGGTGAACAGCAGGTGGGCATGAGCGGCGCCGGCGCCGGGCAGGGCGGCGCGGATGGCGCCGGCGGCGGCGGCAATGAAGCGGGGATGGTTGTAAAACAGCCGCAACTTGACCAGTTCCGGGGCGCCGGGGCCGGCGGCTGCGCGGGCGCGGTCGAGATCTTCGAGATACTGGCGGCAGCCGGAATAGGAGCCGAAGGCGGAAGTGGCCAGCACCAGGCCGCGGCGCACGCCGTCGGCCTGCATGCGCCGGACCGTCGCCGGCAGCCAGGGATACCAGTTGCGGTTTCCCCAATAAAGCGGCAGTGCGAGCCCGTGGGCGCGAAATTCCGCCGCCAATACGGTCAGCAGGCGGCGATTGTCGCGGTTCAGCGGGCTGCGCCCGCCGAAGCCATGATAATGCCCGGCCACTTCGAGCAGGCGCGGGCGCGGGACATTGCGCCCGCGCAAGACGGTTTCGAGAAACGGCAGCACGTCGGCAGGGGCTTCGGGGCCTCCGAAGCTGAGCAGCAGAAAGGCGTCAAAGGGCCGGGGGGTGGCGTTCAAGGCCATCACCCGCCAGTATGGCGGGCGGGCGAGGGCGGAGGCAACTGGTAGAAGCTGCCATCGTCAGTCAAGGCTTAACCCGCCACGCAGCTATGGCGGAAACTCATTAACTATTTGCAAGGCCGCTGGTGGGAAGCGAAAACCGCGGCGGTCAAAGTGTGCGCTGAGGTGTATGCAAGGCGCTGTCTGAGCCTCGCAGCCGGGCATTGTAATCGCCGGCAGCGGTTCGCCGGTCGAATCAGATCCAGGCGGGGGCGGGCTGGCGCAGCCAGGCGGGGGCGGCGGCTCCGGGCCGCGGCTGGGGCTGTTGGTTGAGGCGGAAAATGAGCTCCTGGCGGCGGCGGGTATGGAATTTGCGCAGCAGGCCGGCGACGTGAAACTTGGCCGTGCGCTCGGTGATGCCCAGCCGGGCGGCAATTTCCTTATTGCTCAACTGCAGCAGCAGCAGGTCGAGCACTTCGCGTTCGCGCCGGCTGAGGCGCGCCAGCGGCGCCAGGCGCTGGGCAATGGGCACCCGTCCGAGCAGCTCATCGAGGAACTGCGAGAGCAGGCGGCGCGGCGCCCAATAGGCGCCGCGGAGCAGGTAGCGGATCGCCCAAGGCAGTTCGCGCGCCAGGCGGCGGTAAGTGACCAGTCCATGCGCGCCCAGCATCAACAGCGAGAGCGCGGCGTTCGCAGGAAACTCCGAGCCCACGGCCAGCAGTTTGGGCGCCGAAGCGGCGGGCGCGGCGGAGGGCAGTTCGGCCACGATATTTTCCAGCAGGTGCTGGGCATTGACGTCCACCACCCAGATCGGGCAAGAGCGCAGGCGGACACAGCGCTCATGCAAACGGCGGGCGGCATCGGGCGCGCCGTAAGGCTCGACCATGCAAACGGAGGCGTCGAAACCGGGCGCGGGCAGGCAGGCTTCGAGCCGCTCCAGCATGACCGGATGGCTGGAAAAAAGCGCAACCCGCACCGGCGCGGCCGCGGACGGCCGCGGAGAATCAGTTTCAAGGGAGGCGATTTCCGCCATGCGCACGCTCCTGTTGCGGCCCGGTGCGGGGCCGCTATCAAACCAACGCGTGGCGCGCAACCTGGATGGCATTCTGCCGGGAAGGCCCGGAGCAGCAATTCAGGTAAAAACCCGATTTCAACCGGCAATGAGACTGACGGCAGGTTGATCGCGGCAATGTACCGCGGGTTGGCTACAATCGAGGGCGATAGACGTGCGCAAAATCTTGCACATCGACATGGACGCGTTTTATGCCTCGGTCGAGCAGCGGGACGACCGGGCGCTGCGCGGGCGTCCGGTGATCGTCGCCTGGCGCGGGCCGCGCTCGGTAGTCTGCGCGGCCTCGTACGAAGCGCGGCGGTTCGGGGTGCGCTCGGCAATGCCGGCGGTGAGCGCCGAGCGGCTGTGCCCGGAGGCGATTTTTGTCGCGCCCGATTTTTCCCGCTACCGCGCAGTGTCGCAGCAGACGCGCGAGATCTTCCGCCGTCACACCGACCGCATCGAACCGCTTTCCCTCGACGAAGCCTATCTCGATGTAACCGAAAACAAAACCGGATTGCCGAGCGCGACGCGGGTGGCGGAAACCATTCGCCGGCAGATCCGCGAGGAACTGCGGCTGACCGCCTCGGCCGGGGTCGCGCCCAATAAGTATCTGGCTAAGATCGCCTCCGACTGGCGCAAGCCGGACGGCTTGTTCGTCATCCGCCCGCAGGCGGCCTACGATTTTCTAACGCCGCTGCCGGTAGGCCGGCTGCCGGGAGTGGGGAGGGTGATGGAGGCGCGGCTGAAGCGGCTGGGTATCGCTACCGTCGGCGAGTTGCGCGGGCAGGCGAGCACGCGGCTGGAAGCGAGCTTCGGGCGCTTCGGGCGCCGGCTTTACGAACTGGCGCGCGGCGTGGACGAGAGCGAAGTCGAGCCAAACCGCCCGACGCAATCCCTGTCCGCCGAAGACACGGTCGAGCGCGACGTGCGGCTGTCGGAGACGGAGCCGATCATCCGCCGGCTGGCGGAAAAAGTCTGGACGGCGGCGCGGAAAGAGCGGCGCCGGGCGCGCACGGTGGTGCTTAAGCTGAAGACGAGCGATTTCAAGTTGCTCACGCGCAGCGTGACACCGGCGAGCTTTCCCGCAACCAGCGAGGAGCTGGCCGGGCTGGCGCTGGCGCTGCGGGCGCGGGTGGGGCTGGATGCGCGGCAGCGCTACCGGCTGGTGGGGGTGGGGCTGGGCAACTTCCGCGAGCCGGAAGAGGTAGACCAGAACCGGGAGCTGTTTGCGTAGATCGCGATCCAACGGCGATGGGAGGCGGCGGTGGCGGCGGCGAAGATGGCATCGGCGTCCGCTTCGCGATCAGGGCGAAAGCGGGCGCGGATTCGAGATCGAATCGTGATGATGCAGGGTGAACCTGCAGCGCTTAAGGGCGGACCCGCCGCGTCAGCGGTTGGATAAAATAGGGTGCATTCAATCCCATGACGCTTGAAACCCTGATCGCCGGCCTGGAAATCGTCACCCTGCGCGGCGATCCGAAGCTGCCGGTCGCCGGCCTGCAATACGATTCGCGCCAGATCGCGCCTGGCGAAGTCTTCGCCGCCATTCGCGGCTATTGCAGCGACGGCAACGATTTTATCGAAAAAGCCCGGGCGCGCGGCGCCTCGGCGGTGATTTCAGAGCGCCCGCCGGCGGCGGATTCCGGTACAGCGTGGGTGCAGGTGCGAGAGGCGCGGCGCGCTCTGGCGCAAGCGGCCGCCAATTGGTATGGGCGCCCTTCGCGCGATGTGGAATGCATCGGCATTACGGGAACCAATGGCAAGACGACCACCGCTTTTTTGGCGGAGAGCATTTTGCGCACCGCCGGTTGGCATACCGGCTTGCTGGGCACGATCGAGTACCGGCTCGGCGGCGCGGTTTTGCCCTCGCCGCACACCACGCCCGAGTCGCTCGACCTGCAGGCATTTCTGGCGCAGGTGCGGCGCCTGGGCGCATCCGGCGAGCGCAAGGCGGCGGTGATGGAGGTTTCGTCGCATGCGCTGGCGCTGGAACGCACCTGGGGCTGCCGCTTCGCGGTTGCGGTGTTTACCAATCTGACGCGCGATCATCTCGATTTTCACGGTTCCTTCGAAGCCTATGCCGCGGCCAAGCGGCGGTTGTTCGAGGGCGCCGGCGAGGGTCCGCCGCGCTTTGCCGTCGTGAATGCCGATGATCCGGCCGGAGATAGCATGCTGGCCGGCGATCGCGGCCAGGCGATCCGTTATGGGCTGGCGCCGCGGGCGGATTTTCGCTGCGCCGGTTATCGGCTCACCGCTGCCGGGCTGGAGCTGCAGGTTGAAGCGAAATTGCCGGCGCCGGCGGCATTCCAGTTGCGCAGCCCGCTGGTGGGGAGAGTCAATGTTTACAACCTGCTGGCCGCGGCGGCCGCCGCTTATGCGCTTGGGACCCGCCCTGAAGCGATTGCCGCCGGCATTGCCGCGCTGCCGCGGGTGCGCGGGCGCTTCGAGCGGGTTGCGGCCGGACAGCCGTTTGAAGTGATCGTGGATTACGCCCATACGCCCGACGCGCTGCGCAATCTGCTCAAGCTGGCGCGCGAGCTGCTGCAGGGCGGCCCGCGGCCCGGACGGCTGCTGTGCGTCTTTGGCTGCGGCGGCGACCGCGATCGCGGCAAGCGCCCGCAGATGGGAAAAATCGCCGGCGAGGAAGCGGATATCGCGGTGCTGACTTCCGACAATCCCCGCAGCGAGAAGCCGGAGGCAATTCTGGCCGAAATCGAGGCGGGGATGGACGGCACCGGCGCGCAGCGGCAGGTCGAGTCCGACCGCCGTGCCGCGATACGCCGGGCGCTGGGCGAAGCGCGTCCAGGCGACCTGGTGGTCATCGCCGGCAAGGGGCACGAGACCGAACAGATCATCGGCGGCGCCCACCTGCCATTCGATGATGCCGAAGTGGCGCGCGCCCTGCTGGCCGAGTTGGGGTGGGCCGCGAATGCCCGGCCGGCGGGGCGGCGCGAATGCTGACTTTGGCCGAAGCCGCGCGCTCGCTGGGGCTGCCGCCGGCGGCGGAGGTGGCGATTGCCGGCGGCAGCATTGATTCACGCGCGGTGCGGCCGGGGGATCTGTTTTTTGCGCTGCCGGGCGAGCGCGCCGACGGCCACGATTATGTTTCCGCCGCGCTGGCCGCCGGCGCCGCCGCCGCGGTAATCGAATCTCGCCGCCGCGACCGGTTCGCGCCGGCGTATCAGGCGCGGCTGCTGGCGGTGGAATCTCCCCTGGAGGCGCTCCAACATTTGGCGGCGGAAGCGCGGCGGAAATGGGGCGGAACGCTGATCGGGATCACCGGCTCGGCGGGCAAAACCACCACCAAGGAAATGATTGCCGCGGCGCTCGAAGCGCGCTACCGGGTGCTCAAGACCGAGGGTAATTTGAACAACCACCTGGGCGTGCCGCTGACGCTGCTGCGGCTGACGCGCCAACACGAGATGGCGGTGGTCGAGATGGGGATGAATCATGCCGGCGAGATTGCGCGCTTGGCCGCGATCGCGCGCCCCAACGCCGGCGTGGTCACCAACGTGGCGCCGGTGCATCTGGGGCATTTCACCTCGCTTGATGCGATTGCGGCCGCCAAGCGCGAGTTGATTGAGGCGCTGCCCGCCTCTGGCATTGCGGTGCTCAATGCCAATGACGAGCGCGTGGCGCGCTTCGGCGCGGGCTTTGCCGGACGTAGCGTCGCGTATGGTCTGGCGGATGCGCCCCGCGCCTGGGCCGGTCCGCTGCTGATCAGCCTCGACCGGCTCCAGCTCGAGGGCGCCGCCGGCAGCTCGTTTCGCGCCCGCGATGGCGAGGGCGGGGAAGCGCGGGTGCGGCTGGCGCTGCCCGGACGGCACAACGCCATGAATGCGGGCGCGGCGCTGGCTACGGCGCGGGTCTTCGGAGTCGGGCTGACCGCCGCGGCGGCGGCGCTGGAGGGGATGAACGCCGGCGCGGGCCGCGGGCGCGTGCTGCAGGGCGCGGGCATTACCCTGCTGGACGATTGCTATAACGCCAACCCGGCAGCGGTCGAAACCATGCTGCAGGTGCTGGCGGCGACGCCGGGGAAGCGCCATCTCGCCGTGCTGGGGGAAATGCTGGAATTGGGCGCTGGCGCACCGGAGTGGCACCGCCAGGCCGGCCGCGCCGCCGCCGCGGCGCGGCTCGACGCCCTCTTTGCCGTCCAAGGCGAGGCGCGGGAAATCCTGGCTGGAGCGCGCGCGGCGGGTTTTCAGGGCGAGGCGGAATTTTTCGCTTCCGCCGCCGAGTGCCTGCCACGGCTGCAAGCGGCGCTGCGGCCGGGCGACGTGGTCCTGGTCAAGGGCTCGCACGGAGTGCGGCTGGAAACGCTGGTGGCGGCGCTTTTAACTTTGTTGAACTTAAAATAAAGACGCCGGGAAAGCGGCTTGTATGCGGCCGCCGGATCCGTTCTATTGGTTAGGAGCGGCAGCTGGAATCAAAGCTGATATTCGGCAGTTTCGGCGCAGTTAAGATTGCTTCCCGATTCCAGCTCTTTTTAAATTGAATCGCCATGGCGGGGGAAATGAGGCGAGCCGCGGTGGTGGGGTTGGGAGCGCTGGCGCTAGGGCTGGCGGCGCCGCCGCCGGGATGGGCGCAGGCCGCCGCCGCCGCGGCTGCGACGCCTGCGGCGCGGCAGGCTCCCGTAGCCCGGGCAGCCCTCGGAAATCAAGACATTCTGCGCTGGTATCGGCAACGGCTGCCGCCGCAGGTGATCGTGGCGCGGATTCGCGCCTCCGCGCGCGTCGCCTTCGATCTTTCCACCGCCGCGCTGGAGCGGCTGCAGCATGCCGGAGTGTCCGCGGCGGCGCTGGCGGCCATGATTGCGCAACAGCGGCGGCAGGCGGTGGAGCGCGCGCGGGCGGCGCAGCGGCGCCAGGCTTCGGCGCAGCGGCGTGCGGCCGCGGCCCAAAGACGCGAGGCCGCGGCGCAGCGGCTGGCCTGGCGAAACAGCCGCGAGCTGGCGCGATCGGCCGGCCGGCAGTTGTCCGCGGAGCCGCCTTGGCCGGCGCCCGCCGTGCCGGGATTTCTGCCGGCGATAGCGCCGGCGCTGGCCTGGGTGGCAGGCATTTCCGGCGAGCAGGTCCGACCGGCCTGCGGCTTTGTTTTGCGTTCCGACGGCATTCTGGTCGCTGCCTGGCCGCGTCGGCGCGCGCCGGAGTCGGCGCGGGTGCGGCTGGGTAACGGCGCGGTGTACGACCGGCCGCGGCTGCTCGATCTGGATACGCGGCGCGGCCTGCTCTGGCTGCGGCTGCCGGCACAGGGGCTGGCGGCCCTGGAATTTTCCCGCCGGGCATCGGCCGCGGCGCCCGCGCGCGCGGCGCCTCTTCTGCCCGCGCAGACGGTGTACTTGCTGATCTATGCAAGATTTACCGGCGAGCGTTTTCGCCTGCTGCGCGGAATTTCGACGGCTGCGCCGGCATTGGCGGCGCAACTTCGCCCGGCGCGGCTGGGCAAGGGGGCGGGAACGAGTTGGGGCGTAAGCGGCCAGTGGCTGGAGGATGCCGGCGGGGCGACGCCGGGGAGCCCGGTCTTCGGCGGCGACGGGCGCTGGCTGGGGATTGCGACTGAGCCGGTTCATGGCTCGGCGCGCCTGCTGCTTTTACCGCGCGGCGAGCTGACCGGGCACACCCGCCGCCAGGGGCGGCTGTTGCCGTTGCCTACCCCCGCCGGCAGCCCTGCTCTGCAGCGTTTCTATATCACCGACTTGACTGGGCACGATTACGGCGCGCGGCTGGCGGCGGAGCTGATCCAACGCTCCGCCCTGCGCCGGGCGCAGTCGCGCCGCCAGGCACGCTGGCTGCTGCAGCTCACTCTACTCTACGAATCGCGCCGCCGGATCGAGCGGCTGGTCGTGCGCGATGCCGCCACCCGGCGCCAGACGTGGAGCGGCGAAGCCCCGATTATGCTCTTCCGCCGCAGCGCCGCCCGCCGGCTGGCGGACGAGTGGTTGAAGTCGCTGCCCGATGAACGAGCTGGGCATTCGCAGAGGTAAGTTCTCATGGCCGGCGCGATCTAGAGTGCCTGAACGCTGTGCTGGCAAATGCGGTGCAAATATCGGGTTGGCCGCCACACCGAAAATATATAAATAGGTTGGAATAAGGGTGGCCGGGCCGGGTTGAAAAGTTGACTCCGGGGTTTGGCCGGTCCAGGTTTTATAATCGAAACACTGCGCCATGAGTTCGTCTAGCGACAAACCCGCCGGCGATGCCGCCGCGCCCCTGGAGGCGCCCGGCCCGGCCGCCACGCTGCACGAGCCCGACACGGCCGCGCCGGAACGCGCGGGCGCGGCGGGTTGGTTTGTGGCGCTGCCGGAGGGCTGGCGCCCGCGCGCGCGGCTGTTGTGGGCGCAGACCCGGGCGGCGGGCAAGCTCCTGGGTCCCAGCGCGCGGCTGTTGTTTCAAATCGAAAACCACACCTACGCCTATTCCGTGGCGGCCAGCGTGATTTTGGCGTTTCTGCCGTTTTTGCTGCTGCTGGTTACGGTGGCCGGCCTGCTCCGTTCCCCCGCCACGGTGCAGGTGATCCACCAACTGGTGTACGACTATGTGCCCGCGGGACAGTCGCTGATCGTGCGCGATCTCAACTACCTGGCGCATCATCACACACACGCGGTGCAGGCGTTTTCGCTGCTGATGCTGGCGATCAGCAGCACCGGGGTGTTTTTGCCGCTGGAAGTGGCGCTGAACGGGATCTGGGGATTCCGAAAAAACCGCAGCTACCTGCGCAACCAGGCGATCTCGCTGGGGCTGGTGGCGGCCTGCGGCGCGCTGGCGTATATCTCGATCGCGCTGGCGGCCTGGGGGCAGGGCCTGGCGTATCATCTGCTGCATTTCCTGCTGCCGGCGGCCTGGACGGGCCTGCTGCACTACAGCGATCAGGCGATCGCCTGGCTGGTGATGCGGCTATGCGTGGTGCCGGCGACGATTTTCGGATTTTTTCTGATCTACTGGTGGCTGCCGAACGGGCCGGTTTCGGCGGTGCGGGTGTTTCCGGCGGCGCTGTATACCGGCCTGCTGGCGGAAATATTCCGCACCGGTTTTCGCTGGCTGCTGCCGCTGCTGGATTTCCACGCGGTCTATGCCGGCTTCGCGCTGCCGGTGACCTTGATCGTCTGGGGATTTGCCGGGGCGCTGCTACTGCTGTTTGGCGCCAGCCTGTCGGAGCGCGGAGTGGCGCGCATGCCGGCGCACCTGCGGATGAACTTGCACTGGCCGCCGGGGCTGCCGCACCGCCGCGGCGCGGACAAGCCGGGAGCCTACTCGTAGCGCAGCGCTTCGATCGGATCGAGCTGGGCGGCTTTGACGGCGGGATACACGCCAAAGAACAAGCCGACGCTGACGGCGGCGCTGAAGCCGATGTATACCGCCCAGAGTGGAATGTGCGAGGGAAGCTTCGGCAGCAGGATGTGGATCAGCAGGCTGATCAGCCAGCCGCCCAGAATGCCGATCAGCCCGCCAATGCCGGTGAGGGTGACGGCTTCGGCGAGAAATTGCTGGGTGATATCGGTACGGCGGGCGCCGACGGCTTTGCGGACGCCGATCTCGCGGGTGCGCTCGGTGACCGAGACCAGCATGATATTCATCACCCCGACGCCGCCGATCAGCATGCCGATCGAGGCGATGATGACGATGATCAGCGCGACCTCGGCGGTGATGTCGTGAAACTGCTGGATGATGCTGTCGGCGGTGGCGAAGCCGAAGCTGTCGGGTTGATTCCACTTGTCATGCCGGCTGCGGCGCAGCGCAATCCGTATCTGGTCAATCGCTTCCTGTAATTCGCCCGGCTTGGCGGCGGCGGCGAAGAAGTGTTCCCGCGCATTGGCGTAGATTTTACGGAAGGTGTCGTACGGGATCACCGCTGCGAGATCCTGTTGATCGTTGCCGGCCATATTTTGCTGGGCAAAGACGCCAATCACGCGAAAACTGTTGCCGTTGACGTTGACATGGCCCCCGATCGGGTTCGGCGTGCGCGGGAACAGGTCCTGGGCCAGGGTGGTGCCCAGCACGATTTCCATCTGGTGATGGCGGTTTTCGACCGAAGTGTAGAAGCGGCCCGCGCCTAAGGTGCGGTTCATGACCACCGGGTAGTTGGGCATGGCGCCGCTGAACTGGATGCCGGCCACGACATGGCCCTTGCGCATCGCCTGATCGGGGGTGCCGCCATATTCGCCGATATCGCGAAACACCTGCGGGCTGACCGCCTCGCACGCCGTGCAAAAAGCCTCGACTTCGTCAATATCGTGCTGGCTGATCGGCGGGCGGTTGAGCTCCTGCGGCGTCAGCCGGCCGACATGAATGCCGGGCTGAAACTTATAGACGAAGATGGTGTTGGTGCCGAAGCTCTTCATCTCGTTGGTGAACGACTGATTGAGTCCGGTCAGAATGCTGCCAATCGCCATCAGGGTGGCGACGCCGATGCTGACGCCGAGGATGGTCAGGCCCGAGCGCAGCTTGTGGTTGCGCAGGGTATCCATCGCCAGTTGCAGGTTTTCCCCGATCGGCGACGCCATCTCAAGCCTCCGCCCGCAAGGCCACGATGGGCTCCAGTTTGGCCGCCTTGGCCGCGGGATAGATGCCGAAAAAGAGGCCGACGGCGGTGGAGATGAACAGCGCGATGATCACGGCGCTCAAGGGCAGCTTGAACGGGATCGAGCTCAGATGCCCGGCCACGGTGGTAAACAGCCAGGCCACCAGGATGCCGATCGTTCCGCCGACGGCGGAAAGCACCGCCGATTCGACCAGGAACTGCCAGAGCACGTCGCGGCGTTTCGCGCCCAGCGCCTTGCGGATGCCGACCTCGCGGGTGCGTTCGGTGACCGCGGCCAGCATGATATTCATGATCACGATGCCGCCTACCACCAGGAAGATCGCGGTGACGCCGACCGCGACGGCCGCGATGGAGCCGGTCAGCCGGTGCCAGAGATCCATGATCGCGCTGGAGCCGATGATGCCGAAATTGTCCTTATCGTAATAAGACAAATGATGGCGCGCGCGCATCAGCAGCCGCACCTCGTCAATCGCCGGGTTAATCAGGCTGGAGTTGGCCACTTTAAAGCTGATGCCGATCGAATCCTGGTTGCCATGCAGCTTGCGATAGGTGGAGATGGGAATAATGATGAACTGATCGAGGGAATTGCCAAAGACATTGCCTTGGCGCGTGGCCACGCCGATCACGCGAAATCGGTGGCCGTCGGCGATCAGATGCCGGCCGAGCGGATTGACGTCCGGGAACAGATGGGTCACCAGGTCGGGACCGATGAAGGCGACCATGGTGCGATGCACTTCGTCGAAATGATCGAGGAAACGGCCTTGCGCCACTTCAAACGTCACCATGCTCATATCCGAGGGCGTGACGCCGCGCATGGCGACTTGATCCATGCTTTGGCCATTGGCCTTGACGGTGCCGCTCCCCCGAAAACCGCCGAAAACAAACGCCGAAACGGCAATCGGCAGCCGGGCGTGCGTCTTTAAATATTCGTAGTCGGACATGCGCAGAATGGGATTGCGCTTCACGGCGGCCATGAAGGCCTGCCGGTCGGTGTATTCATGCAGGGAAAAACGCTGCAGGGTGAAGGTATTCAACCCCAGCCGCCCGATCTTGGTGGCGACATAAAAATTGATGCCATCCACGAACGAGACGACCGCGACCAGGGTGCAGATGGAGATGATGATGCCCAGCAGGGTCAAGAAGCTGCGCAGCTTATGCGCCCATAGGGACTCGAACGCGATCCGTATGGCTTCGCGAATCTGCATGTGCCCCCGCCGCTAAGTCCGTACCGTCGTGCGCGCGGTGACCCGGTCTTCGGCGATCTGGCCGTCCCGAATATGGATGACGCGGTGAGCATACTCGGCAATGTCGTGCTCGTGCGTGACCAGCAGGATGGTGTTGCCTTGTTCCCAGAGGCGGTCGAAGAGGCTCATGATTTCCTTGCTGGTGGTGCTATCGAGGTTGCCGGTCGGCTCATCGGCCAGAATGAGCGAAGGGTTATTCACCAGGGCGCGGGCGATGGCTACGCGCTGGCGCTGGCCGCCGGAAAGCTCGTTGGGCTTGTGCTGCTTGCGGTCCGTCAGGTCCACTTTGCGCAAGGCATCCAGGGCGCGCTCGGCGCGTTCGGACGCCGGCACGCCGGCATAGATGAGCGGAAGCTCGACATTGTGCAGCGAGGTTGCGCGCGGCAACAGGTTGAAAGTTTGAAAGACGAACCCGATTTCCCGGTTGCGGATGTAGGCCAGTTCGTCGTCGGTGAGATCGCCGACCGGCTGCCCGTTAAGCCAATATTGGCCGCGGCTGGGCGTATCCAGGCAGCCGATCAGATTCATGAGCGTGCTTTTGCCCGAGCCGGAAGGTCCCATGATGGCGACGTACTCGTTGCGGCGGATATCTAAATTGACGCCGCGCAGCGCCGCCACCTGCTCGACCCCCATGGAATAGAGCTTCCAAAGGTCTGCGGTTCGGATGATGGATTCGACCGTGGTCGCGGCGGAAGTGGCCATGGGATTCATCGCTAGCTGGCGGAATTGGCTTGCGCGGCGGCGGCCGGATTCACGTTGTTGATCTTGATGCGGGCGTGATTTTTCAGCGTGCGCAGCGCGCTATACGGGCCCGTCACCACCTGGTCGCTGGCCTGCAGCCCATGCAAGACCTGGATATGATCTTCCCCGGTGACGCCGGTTTGGACCGGCACGAACACTGCTTCCTGGCCGCGGATCACGAAGACTCCCTGGATGGGCTTGGCATTTTTTTTCACTGCGCCGGGAGTGGCGGCTTCGGCCACTCCGCTGCCGGAGCTGCCGCCGGGTTTCAACTGGGCGGGGTCGCGCTCGACGATGGCCTGAATGGGAATGCTCAGAGCGTTATGCGCCACCGCGGTGATGATGTGGCCGGTGCAGGACAATCCGGGCCGGATGCCATCGGGGGGCCGATTCAAGGTAATGACTACCTTGAAGTCTTTCGCTTCCTGGTTGGCCTGGCCGCCCGAAGTCGTCGCCGCCACGCCGGTCGATTGCAATAACGCGGTGTCGCCAACTTCGGTCACCGTGCCGGGGAACTCGTCGCTGCCATAGGCGTCCACCGACACCGTCGCCGGCTGGCCCACCCTCACATGGGTGATGTCGGATTCATCCACCTGCAGATGCGCGGTCACGATCGACATATCGGCGACGCGCATCAGCAGGCTGCCGGGCGAGTTTTCGATTCCCAGTACGGCGGTATCGCCTACGTGCACCGGTAAATACACCACCAATCCGTTTAACGGGCTGGTATAGATGGTCAAGCTGAGCTGATCTTTGGCGCTTTGCAACTGCGCGCTGGCTTGACGGATTTGCATATGCGCGCTGTGCACGGTGGCGGCAGACTGTTGGATGCGCGCTTGATCCAATTGCACTTGGGCGGCGGCGGCATCGTAGGCCTCGCGGGCGGAATCGTAATCGGAGCGCGAAATCAATTCCTGGTGATAGAGCCCCTGGGCACGGCGCCAGTTGGCCTTTTGCTGGGCGTATTGCGCCTGGCTCTGCTGCAGGCTGGCGCGCGAGGTCGCCAAGGCGGCGCTTTGCGCCTGTGCTTGCGCTTCCAGCGTATGCAGGTTGGCCGTCATCGCCTCGACGTTGGCGTGCTGTTGCACATTCCACAGCTCTGCGAGCCGCTCGCCTTTTTTCACCCGGTCGCCTTCGTGAACGTACAAATGGGTGATCTGCCCGACCGAATTGGAGCTAATGTCGGCATAGTTTTTCGGCTTGATCTGACCCGTGGCGGTCACGATGGCGGTGACGGTGTCGCGAACCACGGGCTGGGTTTGCACCGTGACCACGCCGCGATTGCGATGCAGTATCGAAATCACGACGACCGCCGCCAGCAGCACCAATACCAGCGTCATCCAGAGCAGTTTTTTTCGCTTCATCTACAGTGGCAGGGTGGAGTGCCCGTTCCTCCTAAGTTTCCAATACGATGGGCGGTGGGGAATGTTTCAAATCTTTCATTTGCCCGGCGTCGTACAGCGCGCGCATCCCCGGAGCGGATGCCGGCCCGAAGCCAGCGGCAACATGCCCGGCGGGTAGCCTACAGATGGCAGGTAAGTAGCCTGAATTCCGTACTATAGCATACAGGATGGCAGGAGCTTGGGCTGGCTTTTCTCTTGACCCTTCCCGCCCGCGAACCTACAATCAACTCTATGCCACAAGTAGTGGGGATGAGCCAAAGCTGCGGAATCCGGATGCGGCGAACGGCTTTCGTTTTGGCAGCCGGCTTTGGCGTATTCGCCGCCGGCGCGGTCACCGCCCGCGGCCAGCACCCCGCGACCACCCCGGTCGCGCCGCAAACCCTATCACCGGCGGCGCAAAAGCGCAGCTACAAGCAAGAACAGGCGCGGCGGAAAAAGCTGCAGCAGGAACTGGAAGGCTACTACAAGAAGTGGCTGAACCAGGATGTCACTTACATCATCACGCCGGCCGAACGCGAAGCCTTTTTGAAGCTGCGCACCAACGAAGAGCGCGACCAGTTTATCGAGGCCTTCTGGCAGCGCCGCAATCCCGATCCCGACTCGCCCTACAACTCCTTTAAAGAGGAGTATTACCGCCGCATCGCCTATGCCAACGCTCACTTCGCCAATGGTGAACCCGGCTGGCGCACCGACCGCGGCCGCATCTGGATCATGTACGGCAAGCCGGACGAGCAGGACACCCATCCCGATGGCGGCCCCTGGGAGCGCCCCGACTGGATGGGCGGCGGCGAAGCCGTGACCTATCCCTTCGAGGATTGGATTTATCACTACATCCCCGGCGTCGGCACCGAAGTCAAGCTGGAGTTCGTGGACAAGTGCATGTGCGGCGACTATGAGCTGACCATGGACCCCTGCGCCAAAGACGCATTGAACGAGGTGCCCAACGGCGATCCGACCATGGCCGAGTCCATGGGCATCAGCTCGCAATCCGCGCGCTTCACCAATACCAACGGCACTACCTGCCCGGGCGGATTCGGCAGCGGCTTCATGCCGGAGCAATACAACGAGTTCACCCGGCTCGAACAATACGCCGCCATCTGGCGCGCCCCGAAGATCAAGTTCAAAGACCTTTACGAGGTGATCAGTAAGACCATCAACTATCACCTCCTGCCATTCCAGTTCCGGGCCGACTACGTCAAAATCACCGACGATACGGTGCTGGTGCCGTTTACCATCCAGATCGCCGACCGCAACATGACTTTCCGCCAGACCAATGGCGTGCAGCAAAGCCGGATTAACGTGCTGGGCCGCATCTCCACCCTCACCGGGCGCACGGTGGATACCTTCGAGAACGTAGTCCAACTCAATGTGCCCTCCGAGTTGCTGCCGCAGTACATGACGCAAACCGCGCGCTACTGGCACGGCGCGCTGCTGCGTCCCGGCCGCTACAAGATTGACCTGGCGCTGAAAGACGTCAACAGCCCGAACAAAATGGGCACCTTGCGGCGGGCCATCATCGTGCCGCAATTCAGCGACCACAAGTTGCAAAGCTCGACCATCATGCTGGCCGACGAGATCGAGCGCGTTCCCAGTCAGGATGTGGGCGGAGGCCAATTCATCATCGGCAACACCAAGGTGCGGCCGGTGGTGGGCGACTACTTCCATCGCAACCAGTCGATGGGCATCTGGATGCAACTGTACAACCTGAAGGTCAGCCAGACGACCCACAAGCCCTCGGCCACGATCGAGTGGCGGATTCTGAACGCCGCCAACAATCAGGTGATCTTCCAGCACAAGGAGCAGGCGCAGACGTTGAGCAACGCGGCGGAACAGATGACGCTGGAAAAAACCCTGCCGCTGGAGAGCTTCCGTCCCGGCTCCTACCGGCTGGTAGTACAGGTTACCGACAACCTGGATGGTCAGACCATTTCACCGCAGACGGTGTTTTACGTAAAATAGGCCCCAAGGTCCTGGCCCCCCGGACCAGGCCAAGCCCATGCGGCAAGCGAAGCATATCCCCGGATGCGAATCGCGCCTGACCACGGCGGCCGGCCTTCGCCCGTACGGCCGCTCGCTTCATCGCCGGCTCCTCGCATCCCGCTGGCTTCCGGTTCTAGTCTGTCTCGGCCTCGCGGCCGGCTGGAGCGCGGCGCCAGCCGGTGCGCAGTCACGGCTCTCGGTGCAGAAGCTGCCGGCCAGCCTGATCGGCGTCGTGACCGGCCTCAATGGCAAGCCTGAATCCGGCGCCCTGGTGCTGCTCCGTCCGCTGCTGCGGAATGAGAGCGTCTGGCGGCGCACGACCGGCCCGGGCGGCACCTTCCTGATTCCCACTCTGCCCCCCGGGCTGTATTGGCTGCAGGCGGGCAAGGGCAAGCGGCTATCCGCGCCGCGGCGGCTGGAGCTTCGCCAGGGCGAGACCGTGCTGCTGACGCTGCACCTGGCCGCAGCCGCGCACCGCGATTTGATCAGCGATATGCAGGCCTATCGCTGGGTGTTGCGCGCCGATGCCGGCCATCGTCCGTTGCTGCGCTATCGCCAAACCGGCAAGCGGCGCGCGGGCGATTCGCCGGCGCTGTTGAACGGCTCGGTGGCGATGCTGGCCGGCAGCGGCAGCACCGCTTTTACCATGCCTTCGGCGCTGAATACCAATATCAGCATGCATACCCTGGCCGACGATATGCTGTTCGGTTTCAGCGGCAGCATCGGAACCTCCGGCTGGAATTCCAGTTCCTCCTTCGCCGCCAGCATGACGCCGGAATTGCACGATTGGTGGCGCGGCTCCTGGCGCGTCGAGGTGCAGCATATTCCTACTCCGGTGCTCGGCCATTTGCCGGTGCTGAATTTATTTACCCTGAATTACGCCAACCAGGCCAGCCTCGGCCGCGCAGTGCAGCTCCAATACGGAATCCTGGCCAACGATTTATACGGCGCCAATTCGTTGTATCAATTTTCGCCCTACGCCCGGCTCAACCTGCAACTGGCTTCCGGACGGCATCTGGAATATCGCTATGCCGCCGCCCCGCCGCCGCTCGATTTTCTCCAGAACCGGCTGTGGGCCCCCAATCCCGCGCCGCGCGTCAGCTTGAACGGCGGCCGCCCGGTGATGGAGCGCGGCCTGCATCAGGAAGTAGCCTTCTTTTCCAGCCTGGGCCCGGCGAATGAAATTGAGCTGGCCTGGTTTTACGACAGCTTCCATCACGCCATCATCAACGGTTCCTGGCGTGGCGAGCTGCCTTCCGAACTGCTCAATTCCGGCTATCTCCTGCCGGACAGCTATTCCAACCTGTTCAGCGCCGACGGCGGCAGCTACGCCGGCAGCGGCATGGTCGCCCTCCTGCAACACCAGTTAAGCCAGGGATTGAGCCTCAGCCTGGGCGCGGAAGAAGGCCCGGTGCTCGTCGCCGTCGGCGACCACATGCGCCCGACCGGCCCGGCCGGCCTGTTGAGCGAGACCCGCGCCCTTGCCTTTTCCGCGCGCCTGGCGGGTGAGATGGGGCCGGTGCACACGCGCATCATTTGCAGCTATCGCACTGCCGGCCGCCGCCAACTCACTACCCCCGATCCCTATGAAACCGACGATTCCGGCCAGCCTTTTGCCAACGTGCAAATTCGCCAGCCGCTGCCGAGCATGCCCTTCACCGACGGACGCATCATCGCCCTGATGGAAGTGCAGAATGTTTTAGCTCAGGGCTATGTGCCGGTGTACAGCGCCGACGGGCATCTGCTTTACCTGATTCAGGCGGCGCGAGCGCTCCGCGGCGGGTTGAGCTTTAATTTTTAAGCAGATAAAGGGCAGATTCGTTACTATGGAATTTAATAAGCCGAATTATGGAATTCAGTATAATTTTTGGCTTTCACCTTCCTAAATCTGTAAACCGTTGGAATTTCATCCCTAAATATTATTCTTGCCGCTGGATGTGCTGGCATCATAAATGCACAGTGTTCCTATACTCTAAAGCATGAGGTGGCAGCCGGACGCAGGCGTGAAAACAAGCAGTCCAATCCGGTTTTCGATCGCCAGCGCGCTGGTAGCTTCTGCCATTGTCCTGGCAATCGTCATCCTCGGCGCCCGGCAGCTATGGAACTGGCATGCGCCCAGTGACGGAGTCGAGTGGCAGGTGACCGCGCATGGGTTGCGCGCCGGCCGCGTCCTGGCTCTATCTCCGGCCTGGAAGGCGGGCGTGCGCGGCGGCGACTGGTTGATTGCCGTCAATGGTGCGCCGCTGCTAGACCGCCGCCAGGTGCAGCAGGCCTTATTTGCCGCGGGAGCGGGCGGGACGCTGAACTATATCGTGCTCGCGGGCGAGCGCCTGATGCGCGTGCAATTGCATTTAAGCGCCGCGCCCCGACATCTGCTGCGCTACGGCTATGAAGACCTGATCGCACTCTGTTTCCTCGCCATCGGGCTGTATGTCTTGCTGCGCCGCTCGTCCACCGCCCAGGCGCAGCACTTTTTCTGGTATTGCCTGGCCTCCAGCCTGTTATTCGGCTTCCATTTTAGCGGCCGGCTGGACTGGCTCGATTGGGTGTTGTTCTGGGGCAATGTCGCCGGCACGCTGCTGGCGCCGGCCATGCTGCTGGATTTCGCCTGCAACTTTCCTGCGCCGCTCGAACGCCTGCGCCGGATGCCGGGTTGGCGCGTGGGCATCTATATTCCCGCCGCCTTGCTGGCGCTATTCCAGATCGCGGTGTCGCGCGGGGCGCTGAGCACTGGCGTGGATGCGCAGTACCTTGCCGACCGGCTGGCATACGCCTATTTGGGGATCTGCCTGGGGCTGGCCGCGGGCTTGTTCTGGCGCAGTTACCGCCGCGCCGCCGCGCCCCTGCTCCGCCAGCAGTTGAAGTGGCTGACGCGCGGCATGCTGCTGGCCGCGATCCCATTCCTGGGCCTTTACGTGATTCCCTATGTCGCCGGCTGGCCGTTGCCGCCGGGCGCGGAATGGTCGCTGGCCGGCCTGCTGCTCATTCCCTTTGCCTTCGCCAACGCCATTATCCGCTACCGGCTGATGGATACCGATATCCTGTTCCGGCGCGGCTTAGCCTTTACCATCGCCGCCCTGCTGGTCATCGCCGCCGATTTCGCCGCGATCGGTCTGGTCGCCGCCCTGATCCGCACCAAGTTGCCGAATAGCGGCACGCTCGGCCTGGTGTTCGCCGTGGTGCTGGCGGCGCTGCTGTTCGAACCGGTGAAAAATCAGGTACAGGCGCGGCTGGAGCAATGGCTCGATCCCCACCGCGGTTCCGATCGCCAGGCGCTGACGGAAATGGCGCGCCAGCTCAGCGCCGAGCATTCGCTCGACCGGCTGACCGCGGGCGTGCTGGAGCAGTTGCAGCGGCGGCTGCGGCTCGACCGCGTGGCCCTGTTCCTGGCAGATCAGGGGACGCTGCGCCTGGCCGGCAGCCGCGGCCTGACGGCGCCGGCGCCGGAGCTCAACCTCGATTTCCTCTCCGCCGAGCTCGAAAGCCGCCGCTATCTGTTTATCGAAAACCCGCAACAGCAGTCCGGACGCCCGGAGCCGGAGCGCCGCGCTCTGGCCGGCCTCGATCTACATTTCTACCTGCCTTGCCGCACCCGGCAGCGGCTGCTGGCGGTGCTAGGGCTGGGCCGCACCCGCAGCGGCGATTATCTTACCAGCGAGGAGACGGCCCTGCTCGAAATTCTGGCCGGTCATCTGGCCATCGCCCTGGAAAATGCGCGCCTGCACGGCCAATTGCACAATCAGGTGCGGCAGTTTGAGCGTTTGAAGGAATTCAACGAAAATATCGTGGAAAGCGTGGGAGTGGGAATCGTGGCGCTCAGCCCGGACGACCGGGTGGAGAGCTGGAATACCCAGATGGAAGTGCTGACCGCGCGGCCGCGCGCCGGCGTACTCGGCCTGCGTTTGGAAGAGGCGCTGGGGGCGGAGTTCGCCGCCGCCTATTACCAGGCGCGCCCTGAAGGCGGCTTGCGCCAGTTGGAGAAGTTCCACCTGCGGCTCGATCCCGGTTCCGAAACGGGCATTTCCGCGCCGCGGGTGGTGAATGTGGCGATTGCGCCGCTGGTGACGCCGCAATTGGAAAGGATTGGACGAATTTTGCTGTTTGACGACATCAGCGCCCGGGTCGAGCTGGAATCACAATTGGCCCAGGCCGAGCGCCTGCGCTCGTTGGGCCTGCTGGCGGCCGGAGTGGCGCACGAGGTCAACACGCCTCTGGCGGTGATTTCCAATTACACCCAACTGCTGGCCAAGCAGATGGCCGCAGGCGACCCGCGCGCCCCGGTGCTGGACGTCATCACCCGGCAGACTTTCCGCGCCTCGGAAATCGTCAGCAACCTGCTGCATTTCGCCCGCGCCCAGGGCGGTGAAAAAGTGCCGGTGGACCTGCATCTCGTGCTGCAAGACACGCTGGCGCTCGTGGAACATCCCCTCCGCAGCGCCCGCATCCAGGTGGATTTGGCATTGGAACCCGCGCTGCCGGAGATCATCGGCCATGCCGGCCAATTGCAGCAGGTGCTGCTCAACCTGTTGCTCAACGCCCGCGACGCCATGCCCGGCGGCGGCCGCCTGCACCTCTGCACCCGCAGCCTGGAAAACGGCGTGGAGATCGCCATCAGCGATACCGGCACGGGCATGCCGGCGGAAGTTCGCGAACGCATTTTCGATCCTTTCTTCACCACCAAAAAGCCGGCGCGCAACGGCAACGGCGGGCTGGCCTCCGGCACCGGCCTCGGACTGTCGGTCAGCTACGGCATCATCCAAGACCACCAGGGCAGCATCAGCGTGGAAAGCACGCCCGGGCGGGGAAGCTGCTTCCGCATCCATTTGCCGGCCGCGGAAAGGACGCTGCATGCCTGAATCGGCCGTCTGGACGGCGAATACGGCCAGTGGCGCTGAAACCGGCGCGAAGGCGAAGGCCGGCCGGCGCGGCCGCGTGCTGGTGGTGGATGACGAGCCGGCGATCCGCGAAAGTCTGGAGGCGCTGCTCGGCTTTGAAGGCTACATAGTGGAGTGCGCCGCCACCGGAGCGGAAGGAGTGCAGGCCGCCGAGGCGCAAGTGTTTGACGCGGTGCTGCTCGATGTCAGCCTGCCGGATGCGGATGGCCTGGATATTCTGCGCCGGCTGCGCCAGCTCGCGCCGCTGCTCCCGGTGATCATGATCTCCGCTTACGGCACCATCGAAATCGCCGTGGCCGCAATGCAAGCCGGCGCGCGCACCTTCCTGCAAAAACCCTGGGCCAACGACAAGCTCATAGCCGACCTGAACGCCGCCATCGCCGGCAGCCGCCTGGAGCAGGAAAACCGCCAGCTCAAGCGCGCTCTCCGCCAGCGCTACAGCTTTCCGCATATCGTCGGCAAGAGCGAGCCGATGCTGCGGATCTTCGACATGATCGAGCAGATTGCGCCCAGCCGCTCGACGGTGCTGCTGCAGGGCGAAAGCGGCGTCGGCAAGGAATTGATCGCCAAGGCGATTCATACCGCTTCGCCGCGGGCCGACGCGCCCTTCGTTCCGGTCAACAGCGGCAGCATGCCGGTGGACCTGCTCGAATCCATGCTCTTCGGCCATGTGCGTGGCGCCTTCACCGGCGCCGTCGCGCCCAAAAAGGGCCTGTTCGAGGTCGCCAACCACGGCACGATCTTCCTCGACGAAATCGGCAACATGTCGCTGGAAACCCAGGCCAAGCTGCTGCGCGTCCTGCAGGATCGCCGCTTTATGCGGCTGGGCGGGATCGAGGAAATCCAGGTGGACGTGCGCGTTATCGCCGCCACGCATCGCGACCTGCAGCAGTTGACGCAGGAAGGCCGCTTCCGTGAAGACCTGTATTACCGCCTGAACGTCATCACGCTCCGCCTGCCGCCACTGCGCGAGCGCCGGGAAGACGTGCCGCTGCTCGCCAGCGCTTTTCTCCAGCGTTTTGCCGAGGAAAACCAGCGTCCCACCGCCCGGCTCTCACCCGAGGCGCTGCGTTTACTGATCGACTACGATTGGCCGGGCAATGTGCGCGAGCTGGAAAATGCAATGGAACGCGCCCTGGTGCTCAGCTCCGGCCCGATCATCGAAGCCGATCTGCTGCCCGAGCCGGTTCAGGGGCGATATGCCGATATCCGCGGCGCCGCCATGGAAAATGCCCGTCGCGATACTTCCTTGTTCGCCATCGTGGAAGATTTCGAGCGCCGCCTGATCCTCGACATGCTGGAACAGACGCGCGGCCGCCAGACCGAAGCCGCCGAGCGTTTTCAGGTGCCGCTTTCGACCTTAAACCAGAAAATCAAGCGGCTGGGCATTGATATTAAAAAGCTGCGCGATCCCGCCGCCGAGGAGCCATCCGGCGGCGGCGAGTCGCTGTAGCCAAATCCCGGGAGCGCGCCTTGGTCCCGCTTGCTCTTGTAGTGTAATTTCTGTCATAGTGGCTCCTGCAGCGGAGGATGGCCGTTGACCGTCCCCATTGCCCCTGGGTGTATCTTACCGGGAACCCCCGGCATCGTATGGGAGAGGATTGTTCACGCTACCACCCGTGGCGCAGCGTCTAACCCAAGTAGCTGCAACAGCGAGGGCCTAAGCTTGCTTAACCTCGGCAGTGAACACCCGCATGCAGCCGGTAAGGAGACAGATGGAATGAAGTGGATCAAAAGCTTGGGAGTTGCCACGACAATGGCACTCTTCGCCGTGACGATGCTGGGCCAAAGCCCCGCCACCGGCGGCCAACCCCAAACTCCGGCTCCGGCCGGTTCTCCCGCGGGCGCGAATCCCGTCCAGACCAGCGCGCCGGCGGCGCCGGCTCGCCCGATGATGCGGGTAAGCTGTCCTGTCATCTCGCCAGCGGCCAATCCGGCGTCTTTTTCGTGGAAGCATGGGCCGGCCGAATACCACGCCTATGTGGATGCCACCAAAGCCACGACTCCGGCGGAACAGGCCAGCCTGTTTGCCGCCTTTTTGCAAAAATATCCCGACTCGGATTACCGCCATGCCGCGTTGGAAGGCGAGATGATGGCTGACTCCCGCTCCGGCCAGACGGCCGCTTCAGTACAGGCCGCGCGGCGGCTGCTTCAATCGGGCGTGGATGCCGGCACGCAGTTGCAGGCGTTCTATGTGATTGCCGGCATGCTGCCCTCCGATCTGCAATTACAAACCAACCTGCCGCTGGTGGCCGAAGCCGGAGATTGCGGTTTGAAAGCGCTGCAGCAGGTGCCGCGCCCGGCCAGCGTGCCGGCCGCCCAATTCAACGCCCAAAAACGCGCCGCCCAGGCAATTTTCGAACGCGCCATCGGTTTCGTCGAGTGGCATCGGAAGAATTATGCCGCCGCCATCGCGCCGCTGAGCCGGGCGGCGCAATTGAATTCGACCGATCCTTCCACCTATTACTGGCTGGGCGTGTCGCAGCTTTACAAACAGCCTCCCGATTTCCTGGGCGGCATCTTCTCGCTCGCGCGCGCCAGCGATCTGGCGCCCAGCGTGGGCTTGATCACCAATTATTTTCGCAAAGCCTACACCAGCTATCACGGCTCGGCCAACGGCATGCAGGATGTGCTCGCGCTGGCCAAGACGAATACGCAGCCGCCAGCGGGCTTCAATATCGTTTCCATCGCTACCATCAGAAATCAGCAAAACGAAGCCGAGTACCAGAAAGAATTACAAGCCTATAAAAACTGGCTGCCTCCGAAAAACACGTTCGAGGGCATCGAGGCGAGGCTGAAGCGCCCGGACAAGGCGCGTGCGATGTGGGACAGCATCAAAGGCCAGGGCCTCGATCTGACCGGAATCGTGATTCGCTCCACCCCGACGACGCTGCTGCTCGCAGTGGGCCAGGCGTATCAGACGAAAAATCAAGCCGATGTGCGGATCCAACTGGTAATCCGGCATGTGGTCAGCCGCGGCGACAAGGTAGAGGTCGTGGGCGTGCCGGTGTCTTATTTAACCCGTCCGCATTTCCTGCTGGTGCTCAACAAGGGGCGCATCATGGTCGGCGCCCGGCGGGCGAGCCGCCGCGGCCGCCGTTAATCCGCATCTCAACCCAAGAGCCCTTCGGCGGCAGCCACGGCTGCCGCCGTGCTTTTTTAAGGGTGCGCCGGGGTGCGCCGAAGCGGCGGCTCAAATCAGATTAAACAGAAAGAAAACTCCCAGGAAGGTCAGGCCCACTCCGTACCAGCGCTCCAGCCGGCGGCTGCGGGTGCGGATCGCCAGCCGGGCGCCCACATAGGAGAGCGGCATGGTGCCCAGCGCGACCAAGCCGGCCACCGCCCAGGAAATATGGCCCAGATACCAGTGGGCCAGGGTGCCGGGGAAGGCCAGCACGGCGGAAACCAGTAGGGAGCAGGCAAATGCCGTTTTCAGGCGCAGTTTTAAAAATCGCGCATAGCAGGGCGCCAGCAGAAAACCGCCGGAGTTCGCCAGCAGACCGGAGATCAAGCCGACGCCGGCGCCCACCAGCAGCAGGCGCCAGCGCCAATGCGACACCCGGACGGTGGCCGCCGGCAAGGCGTGATTCGCCGCCGGAGTGAGCTTTTCCGCCGGCTTTAAAAGAAAAGCCATGCCGAAGCCCAGCACCAGAAAGGCGGTAAACAGCAGCAGCGGGCCGGAGCCTGTCCAGCGCGAGAGCCAGGCGCCTATGATGGTGGCGGGCGTGCCCACGCCAATGCCCCACCAAACGACTTCCCGGTCGAGCAAATGGCTGTGCTGATAAGCGGCGGTGGCCATCAGCGTACCCGGCATGGTTGCCGGCAGCGGCGAAGCCACGGCCACATACCCGGGCAGGCCCAGCAGGCTGAGCAGCGGAGTGGCCACTGCGCTGCCGCCCTTGCCGAATAACCCGCCGAGAAACCCCACCAGCGCGCCTACGATGACGGAACCGCCGGCCTGCGCGTGGGTCATGAATCGAGTTTTTCCGGCAAGTTCATGTCGAACTCGATTTCCGGCTGGATCAGCGCCAACAACGGCCGCTGAACTTCTTCCGGGCTCAATAATCCGCTCTCCACCCATTGATCGGAGCGCAGCCACTGTACCCGCGCCGGCATGGGCTGCATCGGGGGATGGGTCACGCGCACGATCGAGAGTCCGCCCTTGGGATGCGCACCGCTGGCAAAGCCCGCCAGCCGGTGGGTAAGAAAGTGTATGGCCTCTTCCGCGTGGGCGAAGGGACCGCAGTCGAACTGATCCGCCGCCGCCGCCTCCGCCTTGAGCACGTGTTCACCCGAGCGGCCTTCCACCCGGTATTGGCTGTAAGGCACGGGATGATCTTCAATCTGCAGCCGGACCGAGGCGTGTTCGGTCGGAATCGCCAGGCTCATGGCCGCCGCCGCCGCGCGCGAGGAGACCCAGGAGCGCAGGTACAGGATTCCCGCCTGCTCGCCGTGCCGGACATAGAGCCGATAGTTGATCTGGCGAAAGCCGGTCATCACGTAAGGAAATGCCGGCCCAGCTTCCAGTACGACCGTCGCCAGAAAGGCCCGCGGGCCCGCCGGCGTCGGATAGACGTCGAGCTCCAATCCGGCCGGCAGATGCGGCTGCGCCCGCTCGGGCGAGACGGTGTGAATGAGAAACAGCAGGTTGCGGAGTTTGAGCCCGATCGCCATGGAAATGGAAACCAACTCTAATTTTAACCGGAGCAGATGCTTTTCCTCCGGGCAGGGAATGAACAAGATGGTTTTTTTAAAGCTACCGCCGGGGCCAAGCTTTAAACTGAAGGCCATGCCGGCCGCCCTGATCGAACTCCGCCGCGAATTAGTGCAATGCGAATTGTGCCCGCGCTTGCGCGGCTGGTCGCTCCAGGTCGCGCACGAGCGCCGGCGCGCCTTTGCCGGTGAAACCTATTGGGGCCTGCCGGTGCCAGCGTTTGGCGATCAGGCGGCGCGGCTATTACTCGTCGGCCTGGCACCGGCGGCGCATGGGGCCAACCGCACCGGCCGCATGTTTACCGGCGACCGCAGCGGCGATTTCCTGTATGCCGCGCTCTATCGCGCCGGCTTTGCCAACCGGCCGCAGAGCCGCAACCGGCGCGACGGTTTGCGCCTGCTGGACGCCCGGATCACCGCCGCGGTGCACTGCGCGCCGCCCGATAACCACCCCCTGCCGGAGGAATTCGAGCGCTGCCGGCGCTGGTTGCGGCGCGAGCTGGAACTGCTGCCGCGCCTGCGCGCGGTGCTGACGCTGGGCGCTCTGGGCCATCGGCAGTTTTTACTGGCGGCGCGGGAATTGGGATGGATCGAGCGCCCCGCCGATTTTCCTTTCGCCCACGCCGCCCGTTACCGGCTGCCCCACGGCCGTTGGCTGCTCGCCAGCTATCATCCCAGCCAGCAGAACACCTTTACCGGCCGGCTGACTCCGGCCATGCTGGACGCGGTTCTGGGGCAGGCGCGCGCGGCGTTGGCGGCGCCCTCCGGCCGGGAACCGGAAAGCAATGCCGAAGACACCGGCTAAGGCCAAAGCCCGCGCCTGGCCTGGCTGGGGCGGAAGACTTTAAAAATTTCAGGAAAAACTTTGCCCGGAAAGGAGCGCGAAGAGCGGCATACTGCCGGGTCACCCCACGAGCCGGGGCGGAGCCTACACGCCGGCAAGCGGCCGGCGCCCGGCCGGCCGCGGTGGAAATTAACGCCCGAAATGGGCGGCGTTTTTTGCGGTGTATTCCTGCCACTTTTCCGGCAGATCGTCCTGGGCAAAGATCGCCGAAACCGGGCAGACCGGCACGCACGCGCCGCAATCGATGCATTCTACCGGATCGATATAAAGCATCTGCGAGCCGTCGAAATCGGCCTCGTCTTTTTTCGGATGAATGCAATCTACGGGACAGGCGTCCACGCAGGCGGTATCCTTGGTTCCAATGCAGGGTTCAGCGATTACATAAGCCATAGAATGCTATCCTCGCTTGCGGCGCCGGCGGCGGCGGCAGGTTGGGCAAGGAATTATTATAGAGGCATTTTTTTCCGTTGCCGACCACGATCAATTTCTATCGTCCCGATAAAAAATGCAGCGGGTGGTTTCGCCCGTCACTCACGAAGCGGCGGCGAGGATGGGTTTGAAAGTAGTGCAACCAGCGGCTCAGGGCATGATCGAAGACCTGTATGCGCGGGAGGCGGTGCGGATCGAATCGCCGGGCGTAGGGGGACGGCGCCGGGCCATCGCCCACCAGCACTACGTTGCGATAATTCCAGCGCACGAGGCGGCCGCGGGGATCGCGCCAGCTACCTGCCCAGGCCAGCGAGGGCGGGTGAGGGAAGATGCCGTAAGGCAAGGCGAAGGAGACGATCGTGTAGTGGGGCAGCCAGCGCTCGAGCGCCTGCTGGCCGCGGCCGATGTCGGCGGCGGCCTGGGCATTGCGCCCCAGATTGGTGTGCTCCCAGGTGTGGTTGCCCACCTCGCCGCCCAGCTTCAGAATCAAATCCAACTTCTGCCGTGTAAATTGACTTTGCCGAAAGGCAAGATGATAGGCGGAGTTAACGAAAAAAACGCCGCGCATGGGGAAATCGGGATGCTGCCGCGAGAATGCCAGCCAGCGCGCAAGCCCGCAATCGGGTGCCACCTTGCCTTGCGGCGTGAACTTGACCTGGTGCAGCAGCGAATCGTCAAACGTGAGCACCACCGGCGTAGTGCCGGCAGGCAGGGTGAATTTGCCCGCCGCGAGCTGGCGTAGGGTCACCGGACGGTAGCCGCCGGCTTCGAGCGCCGCCAGATCGCGATCGAAACTGGCAAAGGATCGCCGCCAACGGCCGTCGGTATTACCCAGGTGATGGTATTCCAGAATCATCACCTCGCCCCCGAGGTTCGGTTGCCGGCGGGCCGGCGCTTGGCCCGCCGCGCCGGCCGCAAACGACAAGACCGCGAAGAAGCCGGCGAGGGTGCGATACGTTTTCCAGGTCATGCAGAATGCCTTTTTGAATGCTGGATTTGCGGCGGCGAACAACGAACCGCCGGCGCGGACCGCGGCGGAAAGTCATACGCCGCCGCAGCCTCATGTTATTTTAACGTCTTGCACGGGAGAGCCGCTCTATGCCGTTGCTGGAAAATCGCACCGTTCTGGTTATGGGAGTCGTCAACCGCTGGAGCCTGGCGCATGCAATTGCCGCCGCGCTGGCGCGGGAAGGCGCCCGCCTGCACCTGACCTATCAGGGCGAACGCCAGCGGGAGACGGTGGAGCAGGTCGCCGCCGCCTTTCCCCAGGCCCGCACCTGGCCATGCGACGTCGCCAGCGACGAGCAGGTGCAGGCGCTGTTCGCCCGCCTGGCGTCCGAAGGCGTCGAGCTGGATGGCCTGGTCCACAGCATTGCCTTCGCCCAGCGCGAAGACCTCGACCGCGCTTTCGAGCTGACCTCGCGCGAAGGCTTCCGGGTGGCGCTCGATGTCAGCGCCTATTCCTTCATCGCCGTCGCCCATGCCGCCGCCGGCTTGATGCCGCGCGGCGGCAGCCTGCTGACGCTCACCTACCTCGGTTCCGAACGCGTCGTCCGCAACTACAACGTCATGGGCGTAGCCAAGGCGGCGTTGGAGGCCTCGGTCCGCTATCTCGCCGCCGACCTGGGGCCGCGCGGGATTCGCGTCAACGCCATTTCCGCCGGGCCGGTCAAGACCGCCTCCGCCCGCGGCATCCGCGATTTCACCAGCATCCTCGACCAAGTGGCGCAGCGCGCTCCGCTGCGGCGCATCACCGACCCGGCCGAGGTTGGCGATGCGGCCGCTTTTCTTGCAAGCGATCTCAGCCGCGGCATTACCGGCGAAGTGCTGTACGTGGATAACGGCTATCACATCCTTGGGGTTTAAGGCGCAGCCCGCCTGGCGCTCGCCGGCTTGGCCGGCGCCGGGCGCGGTGCAATCCAGACCAGCGTCCAATCGGCTCCGAACGGAGCCGGCATCGCCTGGCGAGGCCAGCGATCACGCGCCAGCGCCGCCGCGATCAACTCCGGAATCGAGCGGCGGCGGGTCACGACCAGGGCGCGAACCGGCCAGATGCCGTGTGGCGGCAAATCCGCCAGCCGCTCGTGACGATAGAATTCCAACCCATAAATCAGGTTTCGGTCCGCCTGCCAGCCGTAAACCGGGCAGCCGCCGCCAGCGGCGCGCCCCCGGTCGAGCACCCGGCGATAGGATTCGCCGCAACTCTGCGCGATCGCGCGGGCCAGCGGGCGGGTGCTGGCGGCGAGATCAATCCGTTGTCCCCAGCGCGCCAGCGTCAGTAACGTCCCCAGCGCCACCAGCAACACCGTGACTGCGGTCAGCAGCAGGGTGCGCCGGCGCCAGGCCCACTGCAGCAGAATGGCGGTTAAGGCCAGGGAAACCACCCAGAGCGGCGCCTGGCGGAGCAGCCAGACCGCCGGCGGCCGCTCTGCCCGAGGCGCCAGCAGCCAGGGCAGGGCCCAGATGCCGAGCGGAATCAATCCGGCCAGCACCGCGGTGGCGGCCAGCGCCAGGCGGGAGAAGCGCTCCCAATTTTCCGCCGCCGTAGCCGCCAACACCGCAATGCAGCCCGGCGCGGCAGGCAGAATGTAGCCGGGAAGCTTGGATTGCGACAGGCTGAAGAAGAACAGCGGGAAGATCGTCCAAAGCGCCAGCCAAAGCAAAAGCGGCCCGTGCCCGGCGGATTCATCCGTCCAAGCTAGCCCGGAGCGCCAGCGCCGCCAACCGGTGCGCGCCGCCCGCGCCGCTTTCGCCATCGCCAGCCCCAGCCATCCGCTCCAGGGATAGACCGCCAAGGCCAAAATGGGCAGGTAATACCAGAAGGGTTGGGGGTGGTGGTAGCGATTGGTGGCAAAGCGTTCCAGGTTCTGCTGCCAGAAAAACAGGCGGAAAAAGTGCGGATGCCGCCAGATCAGCGCTCCATACCAGGGGGCCGCAACCGCCAAAAACGCCAGCCACGACCAGGGACTGAACAGGCGACGCCAGCCGTTCTTCCGGCGCTGCAACAAGACCCAGAACAGCCCCACCCCGCCTTCCAGCACGATCGCGACCGGACCTTTGGCCAGCACCGCCAGCCCCATCGCGATTCCGGCTCCGGCCAGCCAGCGCCGGGCCGGGCCTTCCGCCGCCTGCAAGCCTTCGTGCAGGCAAATTAGGGATAGGGCGATGCCGGCGGTCAGTGGCATATCAGTGCTGGCGGCGCGTCCGAAACCGATGATGAACGCCGAAGTCAGCCCAAGCGCCGCCGCCAACCATCCGGCGCGAGGGCTGTGGCGCCTCGCCAGCCAGAAGGCCAGGGCCGCGACCGTAAACAACGCCAACAGGCTGCTGGGGGCGCGCGCCACCGCCGCGCCGGCGCGATGCAGATGGAAGGCGGCCGCCGCCAGCCAGTAATACAGCACCGGCTTTTCCAGCCAGATTTTTCCCACCAGCCGCGGGGTCAGATAATCGCCGCTGTGCGCCATGGCCCAGGCGATCGCGGCATAGCGCGGTTCGTCGGGGCCAACCAGCCCAAATCGCCCCAGGCCGTAAACCAGGGTCGCCGCGCCAGCAAGCGCCAGTCCCAGGCTGCCCAGCTTCGGCATCGCCTCGCGAAAGAGCGATTTTATGGCTGGTTTGCGAGATTGTTGGGGAGCGGGCATGGTCAGTACAGGGCCGGCTCGCCCGCCGGCCGGGTTTTCCAGCGCCGGTGGACCCAGAGCCATTGGTCCGGATAACGGCGCACCCAGCGTTCGATCACCGCGGTATATTGCGCCGTATTCGCGCGCGTGTCTTCGTCTTCGCCGCCGCTGCGCGCCAGCGGCAGCGCCGGCTCGAAATGCAGCACATATTTCCGCCGCGCCTCCTCCCACACGCAAAAGCCGGGCACCACCGCGGCGCCGGTGCGTTGCGCGATCCGCGCCAGGCCGGTGGCGGTGCAGGCGGCCAGGCCGAAAAACGGCACGAAGATCCCTTGCGGCGGCGCGGAATTCTGGTCGAGCAGGATGCCGACCGTTTCGTTCGCCGCCATGGCTTCGAGCAGCGGGCGGGCGAAATCCCGCTTGGTGATGGACCGGTTGCCGTGCAGGCCGCGATAACGGTTCACCATATGGTCGAGATAGCGGTTATCGAGCGGGCGCACGATGAATTTGATCGGATAGCCCTGGAGGCTGTGGGCAAAACTGGAAATTTCCCAGCCGCCCAGATGGGCGGTAAGAATCAGGACGCCCCGCCCGCGCTCCCGCGCCGCCAGGAAATGCTCCAATCCTTCGGTAGCAAACCACTCCGGCAGGCGCTCGCGGCGGTCGCGCGGAAAGCGGCAAAACTCGGCCAACTGGCGCCCCAGATGCCGGTACAGGCGGCGCAGTTGCGCCCGCCGCCAGGCTTCCGAGCGTTCCGGAAAGGCGAACTGCAGGTTGCGGCGGCCGACGTGAATCAGCCGCCGGTGGAGCAGATAAAAAGCCCCGGCCAGAAAGTAACCGGCGGCGCGGGCGGCGCGCCGCGGCAAGCGTCCCAGAACGGCGGCGGCCAGCCAGACGGGTAGAAATAACAGAAACTCCCAGGCCCGGCGCAGCCAGGCGGAGGCCCCCGGGCGCGGCCGGCTGGCGGCAGCTTCCGATGGCGGGGCGGCGGGCGCGGGGCTCATGCGCCCCATTGTGGCATGCGGGGCGCGATCCGCGGCGTCTTTTGGGGGTTAGCGAAGGCGCAAAGCCAGGGGAGGAGACAATGAATCCGGTCTCAGACAAAACCGCCCGCGTGCCGCCTCGACGCTTATCTCGCGCTCCCGCTAAACTGGACTGTCAGGACAAGGAGCGGATATGGAACTAGGCATGATCGGTCTGGGCCGCATGGGCGGCAACATGACGCGCCGGCTGATGCAGGCGGGACATACCTGTTTTGGCTGGGACGCCGATGCCGCCAAGGTCAAAGCCGGCGCCGCCACCGGCCTGCGCGGCGCCGGCTCGCTCGCCGGCCTGGTGCGCGCCATGACCCCGCCGCGCGCCCTCTGGGTCATGCTGCCGGCGGGCGCCATCACCGACCAGACGGTGACCGCGCTGGCCGCCGCGCTCGATGCCAACGACATCGTCGTGGATGGCGGCAACAGCTTTTATCAGGACGACCTGCGCCATGCCGCCGAGCTGCGCCAGCGCGGCATCCATTTCATTGATTGCGGCACCAGCGGCGGCGTTTGGGGCCTGGAACGCGGCTACTGCCTGATGATCGGCGGCGATGCCGAGCCGGTGCGGCGCCTTGACCCCATTTTCCGTTCCCTCGCGCCGGGCCGCGGCGATCTGCCGGAGACGGCGCACCGCGAAAATCGGGCCAACTCCACCGCCGAATTGGGCTATTTGCACTGCGGTCCGGCCGGCTCCGGCCATTTCGTCAAGATGGTGCACAACGGCATCGAGTACGGCATGATGCAGGCCTACGCCGAGGGCATGCAGATACTGCACCGCGTCTCCGACCCGGCCATTCCCGAACCCCGGCGTTATCAGCTCGACCTGGCCGATATTGCCGAGGTTTGGCGGCGCGGCAGCGTGATCGCTTCCTGGCTGCTCGATCTGACCGCTGCCGCGCTGGCGCAAAGCCCCGATCTCAGCCAGTATTCCGGCACCGTCGCCGATTCCGGCGAAGGGCGCTGGACCATTCTCGCCGCCATCGAGGAAAGCGTGCCCGCCACCGCGCTCAGCCATGCGCTCTATAACCGTTTCCGCTCGCGCGAAGGCCACAACTTTGCCGACAAGCTGCTCTCGGCCATGCGCGCCGGCTTCGGCGGGCACCAGGAAATCAAACAAAGCTGAAGTTGAGTTCGGCCGCGCCGCCGGGCTACAAGCCGGCGAGGCCTCAAACCGCGGTCTTCGCGCGCGCCGCCGGCTGCGAACTCCAGGTCTTGTCCGGGGCGCGGCAAAGCGTCTCCAGCGGGCATTGCTTGCATCGCGGCGCCCGCGCGGTACAGAGCTGGCGCCCATGCCAGATCAGGCGGTGGGCGAAGGAAATCCATTCTGCGCGCGGCAGCAGGCGCATCAAGTCGGCCTCGGTCTTTTCCGGATCGAGTTCCCGCGTCAGCCCGAGGCGCCGCGTAACGCGCTGCACGTGGGTATCCACGACCACCCCGACGGCTTCATGAAACCAGGTGCCCAGCACCACATTGGCCGTCTTGCGCGCCACGCCGGGCAGCGCGGTCAGCGCCGCCATCGTGCGCGGCACCTGGCCGGCATGGCGCTCCACGATCTGTCGCGCCGCGCCGGCGATCGCCCGCGCCTTATTGCGGTAAAAGCCGGTTGAGCGGATTTCCGGCTCGATCGCTTCCGGCGCCAGCATTGCCAGGTCTTGCGGCTGCGGATATTTGGCGAACAGCCCCGGCGTCACCAGGTTGACGCGCTGATCGGTGCATTGCGCGGAAAGAATCGTCGCCACCAGCAGTTGCCAGGCATTCTCATGACGCAGCGCGCAGGTCGCGCCGGGATAGGTGCGGGCCAGAATCTCCAAAATCCGGCGCACGCGCGCAGCACCGGTTTCGAGCGGCGCGGCCGGCGGCCGGCCGGCGGCGGCAGGCTGGCGCCGGGCGGCGGGTTTGCGGCCTGGGGTTGCGCTGGATTTGCCCCGCGCCGGTTCCGGCTTGCGGCCGGCGGCGGCGGGCGGTCGTTTGAGGGTTGGCTTTCGGGGCATGGTTTATATCCGGCCGGCGCTGCGCCAATGCGCCCGGCCCACGAAAAATGGTCCCATGCGGGCGATATAGTGCGCCGTCTGGCGGGTTTTGCGCATCGCCTGCACGCAGGCCGAGAGCGGATGCAGTTCGCGCCCCACCAGCCCGATCACGAAATCGTTGTCGGCGCGGTCCAGGCCGAAACAGGCCAGGCGTATATCCTGCGCCAGGCCGGCGGCGCCGAAGGCGTGCCCGATGCGGCCGTGCTCGCGCAGGATCGCGGTCTGCTCATTCGGCTCGAGCCCGGAGAACCCGCCTTTTCGCCGCAGCGGATACCATACCGCCCAGGCGTTCTCTTCGGACAGCGCCGCGCGCACCGGATGCCGCAACAGCCAGTCTTCCAGGTCGGGCTCGTGTCCCAGCGCATAAGTGCGGCCGAACATGGTGTATTCGCGCCGCGGCTTCAGCCCCGCCCAGGCCGGCTGCAGCAGGCATTCGCGCAGCCGGGTGGTGAAAAAGTCCGGATCGTCGCTCCAGCTCAGCAGCCCGACGCCGTGCGCGTCGTTCAGGTCGAGATACAACACCGCGGGCAGGGCGGCCGCTTGCAACTCCGCCGCGAGCATCGCGGTTTGCGCCGCGCCGGTAAATACCTGCAGTTGCATGAACAGGCGCCGGTTCAGCTCCTGCCGCTTGCCCTGGCGGGGACCGCCATATTCACGCATGTCGGGTTGAAATTCAGCCATGCAGGTTTTATTTTCGCACCCGGCTCCAGGATGCGTCTATGTCGGCCGGGCTAAATTTCTGCGATCTGCCGCCGCCCGGCGTGCGTATATATATGATTATGGGCGCTGAACTTCGCCAGGCGTTGCGCCAACTGATTCGCGAGCCCGGCTTTGCCGCCGCCGCCATTCTGGCGCTGGGGCTGGGGCTGGCGGCCAACACCGCCATTTTCTCCCTCGTCCACGGCATACTGCTCAGCCCGCTGCCGTTTCGCCAGCCCGGGCGCCTGGTGGCCATACAGGAACGCATTCCCAAGTTGGCGGCGCGCTATCCCATGATTCCCGTCAACGCGCGCGCCTGGCAGACATGGCAGCGGGACGCGCATACGCTGGATGGGATTGCGCTGATCGGCTTCAACAGCAGCTACAATCTCACCGGGGCCGGCGAGCCGGTGGCGCTGCAGACCGATGCGGTTTCCGCCAACCTGTTTCAAGTGCTCGGCGTACATCCTTTGCTGGGCAGCGATTTTTCAGCGAATGCCGACCGGCCCGGCAGCCGCCACGAAGCCATACTGACTTACGCTCTCTGGCGGCAGCGCTTTCACGCCGACCCGTCGCTGATCGGCCGCGGCATCACCCTCAACGGCAGCCTGTACATCGTGCGCGGGGTGCTGTCCCCCGATTTTCACTTTTTTAAAGGCACCGAGCTGAGCCCGATTATCTCGCTCGGCGCGTCGTCCAGCCTGTTCGTAGTCCATATCTTCCATAAAGACGATCTCCAGGAAAGCGGCAATTTCAACTACGCCGCGATTGCGCGGCTGCGCCCGGGCGCGACCGCCGCGTCCGCCAATGCCGAACTGAACCGGCTGTGTCCCAGCCTGACCTCATCCGAAATACCTGAATTACAGGCGGTGGTGTTGCCCTTGCGGGCGATGGCGACCGCCGGCGCGCGACGCGGCTTGTGGCTGATGCAGGCGGCGGTGCTGGCCGTTTTGCTGATCATCTGCGTCAATCTGGCCAACCTGCTGCTGGCCCGCGCCGCCGCGCGCGAGCAGGAAGCCTCCTTGCGCGCCGCCCTTGGCGCCAGCCGCGGACGCCTGCTGCGCCTGGTGTTGATGGAATCGCTGCTGCTGGCCCTGGCCGGCGGCCTGCTCGGGCTGGCCCTGGCGGGATTGGGCATGCACGCCCTGCTGGCCGCCGCGCCCGCCAGCCTGCCGCGCCGTTCCGCCGCCGGGCTCGACCTGCCGGTGCTGGCGTTTACTTTCCTGATCGCGCTGCTTTCCGGCTTGCTGGCCGGCGCCGCGCCCGCCTGGCGCCTGGCCCAAAGCCCGCCACGCAATGCGCTTTACGGCTCCGGTCCGCGCGCCGGCGCCAGCCGCCGCCGGGTGCGGGCGCATGCTTTTCTGCTCGGGGCCGAGGCCGCGCTCTGTGTCGCTCTGCTGCTGGTGGCCGGGCTGCTGCTGGCCGGCTTTGCCCGCCTGACGGCCCAGCCCACCGGGTTTGCCATCCGGAGCGTGCGCGAGGTGCGCATCAATCTGACCTCCGCCGCCTATAAAAAACCGGATCCCCGCCGCCAGTTCTGGCTGCAATTGCTGGCTTCCGTGCAGCGGCTGCCGGGAGTCACCTCCGCCGCCCTGATCAACACCCCGCCGCTGGGCGGCAACAACGAAGTCAACCCGATCATGGTTCCGGGCGATACCCGCCCGCTGATCGAGCAGCCGATTGCGAATTACCGTTGGGCCACCCCCGGGGCTTTTCGGCTGCTGCACATTCCGCTGCTTTCCGGCCGCCGGTTCACCGCCGCCGACCGCGGCCAGCCGGTCGCGCTGGTTTCCGCCGCCGCCGCACGCGCCGCCTGGCCGGGGCGCAATCCCATCGGCCAGCTCTTCCGCCGCGATCCGGATTCCAAGCAAGCGTTTCGCGTAGTGGGCGTGGTTGCCGATATGCGCGGCATCGGGTTGTTCGATTCGCCGGGGTTGATGGTTTATCGGCCTTTCGACGCCCGCTACGGCGCGACCCTGCTGCTGCGCAGCCGCCTGCCCGCCGCTTCGCTCGCGCCCGAGCTGCGCCGCGCCGTCTGGAGCCTCGATCCGGAGCTGCCGGTGGGCCGGGTGCGCTCCATGCGCCAGGTGATGGATCGGGCGCTGGCCCCGAACCGCTTCCAGCTTCTGCTGGTTTCCGTTTTTGCCCTGGCCGCGCTGCTGCTGGTCGCCTTCGGCATTTATGCGGTCGTGGCCTACGCCACCCAGCGCCGCACGCGCGAAATCGGCATCCGCGTGGCGCTCGGCGCCGGCCCTGCGGCTATCTATCGCCTGCTGGTGCTGCAGGCGCTGCGCCCGGTTGCCGCCGGCGCGCTGATCGGCCTGGCCGCCGCCATCGTGGCCGGGCGCTGGCTCTCCAGCCTGCTGTTCAACGTTCCGGCTTACGATCCAACAGTGCTTGCGGCAGTGATCGCGGTGCTGCTCGCCGCCGCCCTGCTGGCCAGTTCGTTGCCCGCCCGCGGATCGCTGCGCCTCGATCCGGTCGCCGCTCTGCGGCAGGAATAGAAGCAGCCGGGGCAGAGAAAATGCCGCGCCATGCGGCTGGTTTCGATGAGGGTGCTGCGCTACGAGTGAAAAATTAACGATTAAAATGCCAATTTAAAAATTTCATGCAAATTTACTGTCAGTACTGTCAGTGAATGTTTAAGCTTTTTAGAATCAACAAATTGTACTGACAGCAAGTCAAAAACTGCTGTCGGTGAAAAATGTGAAATTTCTGGCCTAACTCCCGTCGCAACTATAATTTAGTAGCACTGACAGTAACTTTTCGAGATTGCCGGCGAACCCCGTCGGTAGTGCTTGTGAAGCCACGGCCGTCTCAGGCTGTGCCCTCGCCCTCATATCCGCCGGACAGATGAAAAAATGAGACATGCGGCTGCGCCGAATATATCCGAATTCTGAGGATAAGCCTTTATGAACAAGGTAGATACGGCGCCGGGGGCCGTTAAAAAGAGACATTTGGCATTTTATATCGCTGCCGTGAAGCACCAGACAGTACAGCCCGGAGGCGATCAGGAATGGGCCATCGGCTCTGTTTCGCGCGCGCGCCGTGCCCAGGCCAGCAGCGCGCGCGCCGCCTGGCCACGGTGGCTGTAGCCGGCTTTTTCCGCCGCCGTCAGCTCGGCAAAGCCCCGCCCGGCCGCGGGGGAAAAAAACAGCGGATCGTAGCCGAAGCCGTGCTGGCCGCGCGGGGAATCCAGGATGAAGCCTTCCGCCTTGCCCTCGAAGCTGGCCAGCACCTGGCCGGCGCGGGCCACCGCCAGCACACAGACGAAGCGCGCGCTGCGCCGCTCCGGCTCGATGCCGCGCAAGCGCTCGAGCAGCAGGCGGTTGTTGGTCTCGTCGTCGCCGTGGCGTCCGGCGTAGCGGGCCGAGCGGACGCCGGGCTCGCCGCCGAGCGCATCCACCACCAGCCCGGAATCGTCGGCCATCACCAGCGGCGCTTCCGGCATGCGTTCCGCCGCCCAGGCGCTGGCGGCGGCGGCCTTCAGGCCGGCGTTGGCGAGAAACGTCTCGCCGGTTTCCTCGATCTCCGGCATGGCCTCGATTCCCGGCAGCAGTTCCACCACGAGCGCGGGCGCCATGCCGTCGAAATCGCGCAGCTTGCCGCGATTGCGGCTGGCTAAATAAATCTTCATCCCGCCGCGCCGGCGGGGCGACAGGAAGCGCGAGGCCGCGAATCCGGCCTTCGAATCCTCAAGCATTGACATCGAGAACGATCCGACCCTGAATCTTGCCTTCCAGGATGGCTTGCGACAGCGCGACGACGCGCGAGAGCGGTTCGACCCGGCTGATGGCGTCCAGCGTTGCGGCCGGCAGCTCGCGTTCGAGCCGTTCCCAGACCCGTTTTCGCCTTTCCGGGCGGCAGCCGCTGGAGCTGATGCCCTGCAGCCGCACCCCGCGCAAGAGCAGCGGATAAACCGTGCCGGCCAGTTCGGCGCCGCCGGCCAGCCCGCAGGCGGCGATGGCGCCGTCGGCCGCGGTGGCGGCCAGCAGGTTGGCGAGCATTTTACCGCCGGCATTGTCCACTGCCCCCGCCCAGCGCTCGCTGTCCAGCCCCGGCGGCGTTCCCTCCAGCTCGGCCCGCGGCACGATGCGCCGCGCTCCCAGCCGGCGTAAATAAGGCTCCAGTTGCGGACGTCCCGTGATCGCCGCGACGGCATAGCCGCGCGCGGCCAGCAGCGCGACCGCTACCGAGCCCACGCCGCCGGCTGCGCCGGTGACGGCGATTTCCCGCTCCCCCGGCCGCACGCCCGCATCTTCCAGCGCCATCAAGGCCAGCATGGCGGTCAAGCCGGCGGTGCCAATCGCCATTGCCTGACGGGTGGAAAAGCCCGCCGGCAGCGGCGTCAGCAGCTCCGGCCGCAGGCGCTGGCGACGGCTGTAGCCGCCCCAATCGGTTTCGCTCAGCCCCTGGCCGGTGACCACTACCGCGTCGCCGGGCTGGAAGCGCGGATCGGAGGAGGATTCGACCCGGCCGGCCAAGTCAATGCCCAGCACCATCGGCGAGCGGCGGATGATTTTGCCGCGTCCGGTCACCGCCAGCCCGTCTTTGTAATTCAGCGAGGAGTATTCGATCTGGACCAGCACGGGGAAGGGCGGCAAGTCCAGGTCGCGCAGTTGGCGGAAGCCGGCGCGGTAGCCGGCGGGGGTATTTTCCGCAACCAGTGCAGGGAAGGCGGCGCTCATAGCCGCGCCGCCGCGCCGGCGGGCAGGCCCAGGGCCGCGCGCTGGGCCGCCAGCAACTCGGCGATGCCGCGCCGGGCCAGGGCCAGCATCTGCTGCCATTCCGATTCCTGGAAGGGGCGCCGTTCCGCGGTGGCCTGCAACTCGATGAATTCGCCGGCGCCGGTCAGGGCGACGTTGATATCCACCTCGGCGCGCGAATCTTCCTCGTAGCAGAGATCCAGCCAGGCTTCGCCGCCGACCAGGCCGGCGCTGACCGCGGCCACCGCGGTGCGCAGCGGCAGCCGCGGCAGCGCGCCGCTGGAGGTCATCGCCGCCAGCGCCTGGTAGAGCGCCACCCAGGCGCCGGTGATGGCGGCGGTGCGCGTGCCGCCATCGGCCTGCAGCACGTCGCAATCCACCAGCAGGGTGCGTTCGCCCAGTCCCTTCAGATCGGTCGCGGCGCGCAGCGCCCGCCCGATCAGGCGCTGGATTTCGTGCGTGCGCCCGCCCACGCGGCCGCGGCTGGATTCGCGCGGGGTGCGGGTCAGCGTCGAGCGCGGCAGCATGCTGTATTCGCAACTGATCCAGCCCTGTCCGGAGCCGCGCAAAAACGCCGGCACGCCTTCCTCCACCGACACGGTGGCGATCACGCGGGTATTGCCCAGCTCGATCAAGGCCGAGCCTTCCGCCGCCGGCATGAAGCCGGGATCGATCCGCACCCGGCGGAGCTGATCGGGGGCACGCAAGTCTTGCCGCATCATGATGGTTGCACCTGGAATCGGAGCAGGATCCCGCGCCGCGGGATCAGAATCGCGAGCTTCAACCCGGCCGCAGCGCCGGCACCGCGTCGCCGCTCTCGAACAGCGGCGTCGGCTCGGCCGCGTTGGCTTCCGCGTATTCGCGGTTCAGCGCCTCGTATTCGTCGCGCACGAAGCCGACGATGGCGCGCTCGATCTTTCCCTGGCGGCCGACGCTGAACACCGTGGGCACGTGGGTCAGCCCCCAGGCACGGCTGACCACCCCAGCCGCATCCAGGGCGGCCGGGAAATTGAAGTCGTATTCCTGGGCAAAGCGCCGGGTGGCGGACAGGTCGTTTTGCGAGATACCCAGCAGCAGCGAGGCCGTTTGCCCGTAACGCCGCCGCAGGCGCTCCAGGAAGGGCAGGCTGAACTGACAGATGGGGCAGTCGGTGCGGTAAAACACCAGCATCACCGGGCCGTGTCCCAGCGCCTGCCGGAGCGAGAAGGTGCGTCCATCGGTTTGGGCAATTTCCAGATCGGGGGCCGGGGTTCCCGGCGTGAGCGCGGCCATGCGACTGCCTCCGAACGACAGCTTTATTTTAATCCGCATTTCCTTTTTGGCCTATGGAATTGAAACCTTGGGACATTGAAAACGTCAGTATTTATGCAGGTGCGGCAGGGGTTGGAGCACCGCGGAGGCCGGAACTCAATGGGTGAGAACGAAAAACGAGCGTTTCAGCTTAGTTTCAACCCTTCAATCCGGGTCGCTTTCCAGGGCTCGCGGGTCACATCCGATGGCGGCTTGCTACTGTTGCGTGAACTGGATGAGCGGCTCGGCTTGGGAGAGTTTGCTGCTGAATGTCTGACCGATGCGCGAGCGAAGAATGCGCAACTGCCGTTGAGAATTATGCTAATAAATGAAATTAAAAAAATAAAACGGGATCCAAATAAATATTTTCACTTAGATTTCTATAGCTTAGGAAGGAAACGCGAACAGGGTAAATTCGACGTAGTAACCGAGCAGTAAACTTCGCGGCCGGAGGCAAAGCCGGAGCGGAGTAATTTTCAGTTTACGTTCACATTGCAAGGAGAACGATAAAGACGAAGGATTCAAGTACCGGACGCCGTAGCGGAGGCAGTCCATGGCCGCGAACGTTGCATTATGCCGATGGTTCTTTTCGCGCCGGGCGGGGCATGCATACCGGAGGATAGCGAGTGTGGGAGCGGCCGGGCTGGCGTGGACGGCGCTAGCGCTGCCGGCGAAGGCGCAAACGCAGGCCCGGGCGGCGGGGAGGCCGGCGCAGGCGCGTCCGGCGGGGGCGCAGTCGAGGGTACCCAGGTTTCATGTCACCATCCGTCTGGTGCAAGTGCCGGTGACGGTCGAGGACGGCAAGGGACATTTCATCGCGGGCCTGAAGCAGAGCGATTTTGGGCTGTGGGTGGACGGGAAGCCAACCCCGATCGCGGCGATGGACGTGCCGCGAGACTTGCCAACCGCGATCAGGGTGCCGCGCGCGCCCGCCGGCGCATTTAGCAACCAAACCGAGATCGGCGCGCGCAACCACGTCATCTTTCTTTTCGGCGGCACACCCTGGTCAGGCATGCCGTATTTGCGGAAGGAACTCCTAAAAATGCTCGCCCGCCAGCCGCTGCCGGCAGGCATCGATATAGCCATCTTCAACCTGGACTGGACTGGATTGCAATTAATGCTGCCATTTACGCGCGAACGCACGCAACTGGCCGCGACCATCAACAGCATTTTTGGCTTTACCCGCCATCATGGCTACCGGCCGCAACTCGTGCACCGATATGCCGACTCCGCGCGGTGGTATTCGAACGAAGATCCAGCGGAGACGATGTCGAGGATGATGGCATTCGATCATCTACACCTCATTGGACCAGCCGAGGAAGCATTGGAGCAACCATATAACGATCAAATTAGCGCACTCTCGTTATTGGCCCGACTAATAAAAGGCGTCTCCGGACACAAGGAAATCATCTGGTTCACCACTAATATTGGCGGCAGCGTTTTCCGCTTGCCCGGCGGGCTTTACATATCCGCCGCCTCATCCAGCAATCAGGCCATAGAAAAATTAAATAAGATGCTGCAACTCATGAATAGCGCCAATGCGTCAATAATTTCAATCGATCCAAGCGGGCCGGCATTCAGCCTGGGGGCGATGCTGACTTTATCCAACGCCGACCACTATGCGCGCCAGACCGGCGGCCTGGCGCTGGGCGGCAACAACGATATTGCGAAGCTGGTGCGGGAAGCGCTGCAGTATCCACAAGACCAATACGTGCTTTATTTCAAGGCGAGATCCAACTGGCGGCCGCCACGACGAACCCAACTGCAGCGTTTCGTCAATCTTTTCGATTACAGCACGCCCGCCAGCCGGAGGCGACAGCGATGGTATCGCAAAATCAAAGTCCGGGTATGGCGGCGCGGAGCGCATATCCTCTATCGCCGCGAATTCAAGCAGACGCACTATCAGCGCGGCGACGCAGCCAAACTACCGCTGGCGAATATCGCCTTCAACCCGATGGACTGGAGCGGACTGCCGATGCTGCTCCGGCCGGGGCCGGTGAGCGCGCCGATGCCGCCGTACTGGTCCGGGGCGCCGGCGGGCGAACGTATCCGGGAGATGCCGTTCCGGCTCGATCTGGCCGCGCGGCGGCTGCTGCACCGGCTTGACGACGGGCGTTACATTTACGATTTCAGCGTGGTGACGATCATGTTTTCCCCCGCCGACAAGGAGGTGACCCGGTTGCCGAATACCGACCATTATCAACGAACGTTAAGCGCGAGCCAGGCCGCCGCGCTGGCGAACGGCAGCATTCATTATGAAGGCCGCTTTGTCGAGCGCGCCGGGGCGGCGACGTTTGGCCGCGCCGTGGTGCTGGACAACATCAATGGCGCAGTTGGCACCATCACCATCCGGATCGGTTCGAGGCCGCCGGGGCCGCGAACAGGTGGTTGAGCTGTTGCCGCTTCGCCGGCGTCAGGTTGACCCAGCGGCTGAGCAGCAGCCAGCGTTTTCCTGTTACCACTTCCCGCAGGGTGCGGTTCTTGCTTAATAGCTGGGGATAATTGAGCAGGGCCGTTACCAGCTATTTCGCTTTAACGTTTCCCGGAGTAGCCGCTGCCGCGCGCGGCGGTTTTATTGCACCAGGCTGGCGCGCAGCCGGGCGGCAATTTCCTGCGCCGCCTGCCGCGCCGGCGCCAGCGCGTCCGGCTCGAACGAGATCGCGCCCACGCGCGGATGCCCGCCGCCGCCATAGCGCTCGCACAGGCTGGCCAGGTTTTCCATCTCGGGCAGCGTCTGCCAGGGATTCGAGCCCACCGAAACCTTAGTGCGGAAGCTGCTGCGGCTGACCCCGACGCTATAGACCGCTGCGGGGCAGAGCGCATAGGGAATGAATTTGTTGTAGCCCTCAAGGTCGTGGGCGGTGAGGTCGAAGTAGGCCACTCCGCCGCGGCAGTCGAGCAGCTCGCGCATCAGCGCCTGAGTCCGGCGGTGCCGTTCGAGCAGCGGCACGAGTTCCTGCTGCACGTAATCGAGCTGCAGCAACTCGTCCAGCGGATAGCGCAGGTAATCGGGAATCAGCCGCGGCAGGAAGTCCGGCCGCCGGCTGCCTTCGATGGCCAGGGTCAGCTTCAACGCCGGCTCGGCCAGCGCCACCGCCGCCTCGGCGCTGGCGAACAGCGCCCCGTCAATGATGTCGGCCCAGTGCGTCAGCTCGGCCACCGGCGCGGGATCGAAGCCGAAGCGCTGCGCGGTGACGTGCGCGATGAAGCTGGCGCAGGAACGATACTTCGGATCGTGAAATTTCCGCCCGCTGCGGTCGCGCCGGAAATGCTCCGCGTCGGCGGCGTTCAGGAACGCGCTCTGGTGATGGTCGAACCACCACCCCACCCGCGGGTCGGAGGAGTATTTGAAATCCACGATTGCATTTTCGTCGCCGCGGAAGGCTTCGGGATCGAACAGATTGCTGGCTTTGTGCGCCAGGCCGAGATATTCAAACCGGGAATCGGGGTGGATGGCGCTGCGGTAAAACGCAGTAAAGACCGCTGCCGAGGCCGAGCCGTCGAAACATTTATCGTGAAAGAATACGCGTACTTCCCGCAAACGCCTTCCTCCCCCCTTGCCGCCCGCAGGCGCATAAGCGTTTCAGAATGCGGTCGCGGCGGCGCTTTGTCAAGCCGCCGGCCGGAGAAAAAGCGGCAGGGCCGCTTTTCCAGTTCATGGGGGTCATGGGATTGGGCTGCGCCGGTCAACTGGCCGCCGGCGCGGCGGCTTCGATTCGTTCCAGCCCGCCCATATAGGGGCGCAAGACTTCAGGGATGAGCACCGAGCCGTCGGGCTGCTGATAATTTTCCACCACCGCGATCCAGGTGCGCCCGATGGCCAGGCCGCTGCCGTTGAGCGTATGCGCCAGCCGGGTCTTGCCCCGCCCGGGCGGGCGGCAGCGGATGTTGGCGCGGCGCGCCTGGAAATCCTCGAAGTTGCTGCAGGAGGAAATTTCGCGGTAGGCCTGCTGCCCGGGCAGCCAGACTTCAAGATCGTAGGTTTTGGCCGCGCTGAAGCCCAGGTCGCCGGTGCAGAGCGCCATCACGCGGTAAGGCAGCGCCAGCGCTTCCAGCACCGCCGCGGCGTCGCGGGTCAGCTTTTCCAGATGGTCGTAGGAGTTTTCCGGGGCGCTGATCTTGACCAGTTCCACTTTCTGGAACTGGTGCTGGCGGATCAGCCCGCGCACGTCCTTGCCATAGGAGCCGGCCTCGCGCCGGAAGCAGGGGGTGTAGGCGGTCACGCTGACCGGCAGCGCCGATTCTTCCAGCACCCGGCCGGCGAACAGGTTGGTCAGCGGCACCTCGGCGGTGGGAATCAGCCAGAGATCGTCGTCGCGGCAGCGGAACAGGTCGGCCTCGAACTTGGGCAACTGCCCGGTGCCGAACAGGCTGGCGCCCGACACCAGCGAGGGCGGCAGGATTTCGGTGTAGCCGTGCCGTTGGGTGTGCAGATCGAGCATGAAGTTGGCCAGCGCGCGCTCCAGCCGCGCGCCGGCGCCGCGGTAAACCGCAAAGCGGGCGCCGGAGATGCGCGCCGCCGCTTCCAGATCGAGGATGCCCAGCGCGGCGCCCAGTTCCCAATGCGGGCGCGGGTCGAAGTCGAAGGGCCGCGGCTCGCCCCAGCGCCGGACTTCGAGATTCTCCGCGGCGCTGCCGCCCGCCGGCACGCTGCGATGCGGGCGGTTGGGCAGGGTCTGGAGCAGCGGCTCCAGCGCTTGCTCGAGCGCTTGCAAGCGCTCGTCGAGGGCTTGAATGTTCGCCCCCACCGCGCGCGATTCCGCCTGCAGCTTTTCCCGTTCCTGCTGGATGGCTTCCGCCTGCAGCGGCTCCGTGCCCGCGGTCTCGCTCTTGAGCTGGCGCTGGAAGGCGCCAATCTGTTCGGAGATGCGGTTGCGGCGCTGCTTCAGCTCGTCCGCCTGGCGCGTTAGTTGCCGCCGCTCCCGGTCGAGGGCGCGCAACGGCTCCAATTCCATCGCCAGGCCGCGCACCCGCAACAGCGCCTCGACTTCGTCCAGGTGATCGCGCACGAATGCCGGGTCGAGCATGCTTAATGATCGCACGCCCGCCAATTTTCGTGCCGGCGGCGGGGGGGCGCCGATGCAATGCCGCGGGCGGCGCGCCTAACGCAGGCGCACCCGGCCACGCAGCCGCAAATCCGCCGCCGAGGCCCCGATCGCAATGCGCAGCGTACCCGGCTGGAGCCGGTATTGGCGGACGGCTTCATCCCAATACCAGAGCGCCGGCTCGTCGTAGGGCAGCGACAGCTCGACCTGCCGCCGCTCGCCAGGCTTCAATTCCACCCGCGCGAAGCCGGCCAACTGCAGCCGCGGGCGCTCGACCCGCGAGCGCGGCGGGGTGACATAGAGTTGGGCGATTTCGGCGCCGGCGCGCGCGCCGGTGTTTTCCAGTTCGAAGCGGATGCCCAGCTTGCCGCCGGGCCCGAGCGCGGCCGCGTCCAGTTGCAGGTTACGGTAGGCGAAGCGGGTGTAGCTCAGGCCGTAGCCGAAGGGGTAGAGCGGCTTGCCCTGGAAATACATGTAGGTGCGCCCGTCGCGCAGGCGGAAATCGTGGAATTTGGGCAACTGTTCCAGCCCGCGATACCAGGTTTCGGCCAGCTTGCCGGCGGGGTTGAAGTCGCCGAAGAGGGCATCGGCGATGGCCGTGCCCTGCGCCTGGCCGGCGCAGACGGCGCCGAGAATCGCCGGCAGGCGCCGCTGCGCCCAGGGGATAGCCAGCGGCGCATTGGTGTTGAGAATGGCGATGGTTTTCGGATTTGCGGCGAAGAGCCGCCGCAGCAGTTCGGGCTGCGCGCCCGTCAGCGTAATCTGCTTGCGGTCGAGCTGTTCGTGGCTCACCGTCTGGTCGGAGCCGACCACCGCCAGCACCACGTCGGCCGCCTTGGCGGCGGCTTCCGCCTCGCGCATCCAGGCTTCATGGGCGGGGCCTTGCACGGTGCAGCCGCGCACCACGCGCACTTCCACCCCGCCGGGGTTCGCGGCCGCCGCGGGGCGAGGCAGCAGCTCCAGCCAATCCAGCTTCATCAACTGCCGTCCCGGCCGGCCGCGAAAGACCAGGTACAGCGAATGCATGCCGGTGGCCGACAGCGGGGCGGTAATCTCGCGCCACTGCCGCCAGCCGCCGGTGGAGGGCACGTCCAGCGTGGCCGCCAGCTTGCCCTTGAGCGAATCCAGCCGCAGCTCGATCCGGCCGCCCGCGCCGCCGCTCGCCACCCGCGCCCGCACCTGGGACTTGCCGCGGAAGTCGGCGGCCGGCAATTGCAGATTGTCGCCGTTTTGAATTTGGCCGACGGAGCCATCCGGGCGCAGGTACTTGCGGTTTTTCAGTTCCCAACTGACGGTCACGGCGTCAGCGGCAAACAGATGCGGATGCGACAGCGCCGTGCCCAGCGCCGCCGCCACTCCTTCCGCCACCGAGATGTGCACGAAGGGGCCGCCGCTGTAGCCGCCGAGCGCGCAGCGCGCCGCCAGCGGGCCGGCGACCAGCACTTTGCGGAGCCGGGCTTTTTCCAGCGGCAGCGTCTGGTTTTCGTTTTTCAACAGCACCAGCGACTGCCGCGCCGCTTCCACCGCCAGCTCGCGGTGCGCCGGGCTATCCACCACCGCGAAGCCGGTCCGGCCCCAGGGCGTGGTCTCGGGCGGATCGAATTCGCCCATCAGAAAGCGCGCCGACAGCAGCCGCGTCAATGCCCGGTCAATTTCCGCCATGCCGACCAATTCTTCGGCCAGCGCCGGCGGCAGGTATTTCTGATACGACCCCCAGGCGAAGCCGCAGTTCAAGTCGCAGCCCGCCTGGATGCCCAGCGCCGCCGCCTGCGCCGGCGTGGGCACGTAGCGATGCGTCTTCCAGATGTCTTCGATGGCGTCGCAGTCGGAGGTGACGTAGCCGCGGAATCCCCAATGCCCGCGCAGCAGGCTGGTCAGCAGAAAACGGTCGGCGCTGCAGGGGATGCCGTTGATTTCGTTGTAGGCGCTCATCACCGTGAATACGCCCGCTTCGACCGCCGCCTGGAACGGCCGCGTGTAATATTCCCAGAAACTGCGCGGCCCGATATGGGCCGAGATCACGTGCCGGTCGTCGTCGGTTTCGTTGCCGATGAAGTGTTTGGCGCAGCAGACGGTCTTCAGATATTGCGGATTGCGCCCCTGCATGCCGGCCACCACCGCCGCCACCATGCGGCCCATCAAAAACGGGTCTTCGCCCAGGGTCTCGTCAATCCGCCCCCAGCGCGGGTCTTTGGCGGTGTTCAGCGTCTGCGGCGAATAAAACGCCAGCGCCGTGCCCCGCTGCCGGTTGTAGGCGCGGGCTTCGTCGGAGACGGCGGTATAGACCCGCTCCGCCAGTTCCGGATTCCAACTGTTGGCCAGCGCCAGCGGCACCGGAAACGACGTCACCGGCCCGCTGCGCGCCAGCCCGTGCAACGCCTCATGCCAGTACTGGTAAGCCGGCAGCTTCAGCCGCGCGATCGCCGGCGCGGTGTTGCCCAATTGCGATACCTTTTCCGCAATCGTCATCTGCGCCACCAGCTTCCGCGCCCGGCTGCGCGCCCGCGCCACTGCCTGCGGATCCAGGCGAAACGGATTCGGAATCTGCGGCAGCAGCCGGCGGCCGGGCCCCGGCGCGGCCGCGTCCGCATTCACCGCCAGAGCCGCGGCAGGCAGCGCCGCTCCGCCCAGGCCCGCGGCCAGGGCCGATAGAAAATCCCGCCGCGGCATGCCAGCCGGTTTGATATTGATCAATTGGGTTCCTGACTTCGGCTTGGGTTCTATGTCTTGCATGCCGCAACACCTCTTTCGCTCAGGTAATGGTTACACTTCCGTCCTGAAATGCGCCGGAAAAAGGATCATAAGTGAAGCGGTGAGTGGTGGCAAGGGATTGCCGGCCGGGAATTCAATAGTGGCGGTGAATTTAAAAACTTGCGCAGTTGTGCTATATTGCCGCACAGGCATCGGCTGGCTGCAGTGTGTGGGTCATGGCCGGCTATTTGAAGTATCGAAGCGAACTGTGGCCGCGCAGTGAGTGCGCGGCGCGAAACCTGGAGAGAATCTCATGAGAAAGCTGTCTTTGTGGTTGTTGATGTCGGTATTGGGCCTAAGCGTTGCCGCGATTCAACTGCGCGCGCAAACCGTCACCGCGAATTTGAAAGGCACGGTCACCGACGCTTCCGGCGGGGTAGTGCCGGGCGCGACGATCGTAGTGCACAACACGACGACCGGCGCGCAGCGCACCGTCACCAGCGACAGCGCCGGGAACTTTAACGCCACCTTGCTCCCGCTCGGCAACTATACCGTGACCGTCACGGCCAAGGGTTTCCAGACCTATACCGAGAAGGGCATCGTGCTGAACGTCGGGGCGCAGCGCAGCCTGCTGGTCCAGCTCAAGCCGGGCACGATTACGCAGACGGTGCACGTGACCGCCAGCACGGTCGCAGTGCAGACCAGTTCCGCGGCGCAGTCGGCGACCATTACCGGGCGCCAGGTGCGCGGCCTGATGTTGAACAACCGCAACTTCGAGCAGTTGCTGACGCTGCAGCCGGGCGTTTCGTCCACCCAGGGCGCGATCGTCGGCTTTGGCTTGAGCAACACCACCTCGGTTTCGATCAACGGCACCCGTCCGTCGGCCAGCAACTGGACCGTGGACGGCGCCGACGACAACGACAGCGGCTCCAATTTCACCCTGCTCAACGTGCCCAGCGTGGACGCGATCAGCGAATTCACCCTGCAGCGCAGCACCTACGACGCCGAATATGGGCGCTCGGGCGGCGGCCAGGTGATGGTGGTGACCCGCTCGGGCAGCAACCAGTTCCACGGCGATGCGTATGAATTCGTGCGCAACGACAAGCTCAACGCCAACGACTTTTTCAACAATAAATATGGCAGAAAGCGGCCGCCGGTGCGCTACAACGACTTCGGCTTCACCTTCGGCGGCCCGATCGTGAAGAACAAGACCTTCTTCTTCATCAGCGAAGAATGGCGCCGCAACAGCCTGCCGGGCGTCAATACGTTCTACCTGCCCAATCCGCAGGAATTGCAGGGGAATTTCAGCGGCCTGGTCTATTCACCCAGCCACCCGGTGCCGGTGACCTTGAACCCCAATTCGGCGCCGGCCGGCTGCATCACCGGGGATCAAATCAACCCCAATTGCTTTTCCAGCAATGCCAAAGCGTATATCGCGCAGAGCTACGCCAAAATCAGCCCCAATTCCTGCGGGGCCACGGATCTGGTTTGCAGCCTGACCGAGCCGATCAACTCGACCGCCAATTACCGGCAGGACATTGTTCGTCTCGATCAGAACCTGGGCAATAAGATCCAATTGTTCGCACGCTACATGGGCGACAGCACGCCGACCACCAACCCGCTGGGGATGTGGGGCGGATCGAACCTGCCGGATATTTCCTCCAGTCCGGACAATTCCCTCGGCCGCAACCTGGTGCTGCACATGACCGAGGAGATTACGCCCACCATCGTCAACGAAGTGGCGTACAACTACTCCTGGGGCGGCATCAATATCGTCAATAACGGCATCAGCAGCAGCCTGGCGAGCTGGCCGGGGATTGACGTTTCCAGCTTCCCGTACAAAGACCCCTACAATCGCGTACCCACGGTGGGCATTTCCGGCTTGTCGGGCCCCAATGGCGGGTCCAACGCGCCCTATTTCGAGCGCAATGTCGACAAGAACATTTACGACAACGTATCGATCATCAGCGGCAACCATACCATCCACACCGGGTTGACCGCGCAATGGATGACCAAAACCGAGAACTCCTCCGGCGGCAACGGGGGGTTTGGTTTCAATGGAGCGGCCTGGTATTGCCCGGTTTGCGGGAACAGCAACCCGGCATTCGCCAACTTTTTATTGGGCGATGCGCATTCCTTCGGCCAAGGCTCGCGCGACATCATCCCGTACCTGAATTTCACCAATTTCGAAGCGTACGTGCAGGACGACTGGAAGATCACGCCCCGGATCACCTTGAACCTGGGCCTGCGCTACAGCTATTTCCCCACGCCGCACGACAAGAACGGCATTCTGGACAATCTCGATCCATCGCTCTTCAATCAAGCGGCGACCGCCGGCCTGATTGATCCGGCGACGGGCGAATTCGTCGCGGGCACCGGCAAAACGCCGGCCAACTACACCAACGGCATCATCGTCGGAGGCGTGAATTCACCCTACGGCAGCCAGGTCAACCCCAGCTATGACAGCAATTTCGCTCCGCGCCTGGGCTTCGCCTGGGATGTTTTCGGGGACGGTAAAACCTCGGTGCGCGGCGGCTACGGCATGTTCTACGACCGCACCCTGAACGGCATCTGGGAACAAAACCAATTTACCGATCCGCCCTTTGTCGCCAGCACCAGTATCGCCAACCCGTCGTATTCCGACATTTTCGACAACGTCAATGCAGGCACCAGGGTGGTCAGCCTCTTTCCGCATAGTCTGCACGTGACCGGAAACCCGGGATTCAAAACCCCTTACGTTCAGAATTGGAACTTGTCGGTGGAACGCGAGATTCTGCCCAATACCCTCTTCCAGATGGCCTATGTCGGCTCGAATGGGACCCACCTGCTGGGGATTATGGATCTGAACCAGGTGCCGCTGACGGTGCGCACCGCCAACCCCACCTCGGACGCGAACGCGCTGCGTCCTTTTTTGGGTTACAACACTATCAGCGCCATCGTGCCGGAATTCAATTCCAACTACCATTCGCTGCAGGTTTCGCTCAACCGGCGAATCAACAGCGGCTTGAACCTGGGCGTGGCTTATACCTGGTCGCGCGCGCTGACCAATAACTCCAGCGACCGCTCCAACGCCATTCTCGATTCCTACAACCCGCACCTGGACTATGGACCGGCGAGTTACAACCGCGGCCAGGTGCTGGTCTTCAATTACCTTTACGATCTGCCTTTCCTGCGGAGCCAGAAAGGCGTGGCCGGGCATGTGCTGGGCGGCTGGCAGATTTCCGGCATCACCACGTTCGAAACCGGCATCCCGGTGACGGCTTTCCAGTATAACGATCCCTTCAATTGTTACGACTGGAACGGCTGCGGCGCCGGCATTCTGGCGGGCACGTATCCCGGCGGCATTGGCATTGATCCCAGCGCGGTGTCGCCGCGTCCCGACCAGGTCGGCAACCCCAATAGCGGTCCGAAGACCATTGATCAATGGTTCAACACTTCCGCATTTAAAGATGCGGTCGGTCACTTTGGCAGCGCCAGCCGCTTCAGCATCAACGGCCCTGGCCTGGTGAACTGGGATTTCGACCTGTTGAAATACTTCCAGATCACCGAACGGCTGCGGGCGCGGGTGGATGGCGAATTCTTCAACGTCTTCAACCACACCAACTTCAACAACCCCGCATCGAATGTGGATAGTTCGAGTTTCGGGAAGATTTACTCTGATTATTCGCCGCGCATGATTCAGTTGGGGATCAAGCTGATCTTCTAAGTGCGGATGGTTTTGGGCAGTATTGCCAACCGGCGCCGCAGACGCGGCGCCGGTTTTTTGTTGGCTTCAGCCGAAGGGGCAGCATTTTACTGGGCAATGTAAAATACGCCGGCGCGTCATTCACATTCCGGCAGCGGTAAGCTGTTACTGATGCCCGTCTTGCTGGTTTTTCTATTCGCACTGGCTTCGCCGTTGCCGCCATCGAGGGCCGGCGTGGCCGCGCCCGTACCGGCGGTTTCTCCCACCGCCGCGCGCTGGCTGGCCGCCGGCTCGGCGGCGCTCAAGGCCGGCCAAATCCCCGCCGCCATCGCCGATTTCCAGCGCGCTCTCCGCCTCGCCCCGCGCAATGCCGGCGCCTGGAACGCTCTCGGCGCCGCACTGGCGCGCGCCGGACGCCTGCCGGCAGCCTTGCGCGCTTACCGCCGCGCGCTCGCGCTGGCGCCCGCCAATGCCGACATTCTGCGCAATCTCGGGGTGGCGGAATTCCAGCGCGCGGATTATGCCCGCGCCCTGCCGCCGCTGCGGCGCGCCGCCCGCCTGCAGCCGCGCGACTTCCAGACCGCCAATCTGCTCGGCCTCAGTTATTTCGCCCTCAACCGCTATCGCGCCGCCGCCCGCTGGCTTGGCCGCGCCACGCGGCTGCAGCCGAAGAACGCCCGCGCCTATTACATGCTCGGCCAGGCCGACCTGCGCCGCCACGATATGGCCGCCCTGACCCGCGATTTCGCCCGGCTGATGCGCGCCGCGCCCGACTCCGCCGAAGCCCACATGATGATGGCCATGGCCTACGACCACCACCAGCGCGAGCCGCAGGCGCTAAAAGAATGGCGGGCGGCGGAGAAGATGGATCCGCATTTTCCCGGCGTGCACGACGGCCTGGGGCTGGCGTATTGGAAGCTGGACCACAGCGCCGCAGCCGAGCACGAATTCCGCCTGGAACTGGCGGAATATCCCCACGACTTCAAGGCCAACTTCTTTCTCGGCTGGCTGCTGATCCGCCGCGGCCATCCGGCGCAGGCGATTCCGCGACTGCGCCTCGCCACCCGGGCCGGGCCGCAATCCTACCTGGCCTGGCTGCAACTGGGCCGGGCGGAAATGCTGCTTCACCACCCCCGCCCGGCGCTCGCCCCGCTGCGCCGCGCCGCGCGGCTGAAGCCGGATTCAGTGCGCGCGCATTTTCTGCTGGGCAGCGCCTATGCCCAGCTTGGCCAGCCCGCCGCCGCCAGCCGCGAACGCGCGCTCGCCGCCGCCGCCCGCGCCAAAAGCTGGGCCCGCTTCAACCGCCGCGCCGCCCCGCCGCCATCCCATCCCCAGCCCTGATCGCCGATGCCGAGGGCTGATGGCTTATGCTGTCATCGTGCATGCCCATCGCCGCTTCCTGGCCGCCGTCATGCTGTGCGCCGCCGCCCTGCTGTGCGCCGCCGCCGCCCTGCCGCCCCGTTCGCCGCAGTACGCGCGGCTCCAGCGCCGGCTGGCGCAAGGCTGGAATACCTGGTCCACCTACAGCGTGACGACCCAGGTGCTGCTGCCTTCCGGCTTCGCTCTGCAAACCGGTATCGAGCGGCGCAGCACCGAGTATGGCAACGCCGATCTCTCCTCCGCCCTGATCGGCCGCCTGAGCGCCAACGCGGAGCGGGTATTTCCCGGCCCGCACGCCTACGACGGCAGCTACACCGATCTGACGCTGGCCTGGCGCGGCCTGCGCTTGCGCATTCAAAGCGCACATGCCGGCGGCGATCTGGTGATGCTGGTGACGCCGCTCGCGCGCGATCCGCGCCTGCACTTGCCGCCGGAAGTCGTCTTTTCCGCCCATATGCTCTGGCAGCGTCCCGGCCAAATCGAGAAGCGCGGCGAAACCATCGTGGCCAGGCTGCCCGGCGGCGGCGTGCGCGTTTTTCTCGCCGGCCGAGACCGCCGCGACCTGGATCTGCCCGCCGCGGGCGCCTGGTTTTCCGCGGTGCTGGACCGGCCGGTGGGCTTGAGCACCGGGCGCCCGCGCACGCTGGCGGCAATTCGCCGCATCCTGCGCCGGCAATTGCGCGCCTACCGCGCGTCGGTCGCCGGCTACGGCCGGCTCGCCCCGGTCGCCGACGCCATCCAAACCGTCCTCGGCTGGGACACGATTTACGACCCCGGGCGCCGGCGCGTGATTTCGCCCGTCAGCCGCATCTGGAGCGTCAACTGGGGCGGTTACGTACTCTTCGATTGGGACACATTTTTCGCCGCCCGCCTCGCCGCCGTCGGCGATCGCGACCTGGCCTACGCCAACGCCGAAGCCATCTGCCGCGAACTTACTCCCGCCGGCTTCGTCCCCAATTACGCCCGCGCGCAGGGCTGGAAAAGCAACGACCGCTCCGAACCGCCGGTGGGCGCGATGACCCTGCTCGCCCTCTATCGCCGGTTTCACGACCGCTGGCTGCTGCGCGATACTTATCCGCTGCTGCTGCGCTGGAACCGCTGGTGGGCGCGGCATCGCCAACGCGACGGTTACCTGGTCTGGGGCAGCGACGGCGAAAACCGGCCCCGCAACCTGGACGATTCGACCGCCGGCACCCGCGCCGGCGCCATTCTAGAGTCGGGACTGGATAACAGTCCCATGTACGACACCGCCGTTTACGACGCCCGCCACCATCAACTGGAATTCGCCGACGTCGGGCTGATGAGCCTGTATATCGCCGATTGCCGCGCCCTGGCGCAGATCGCCGATCTGCTTGGCCACCCCGCCGATGCCGCCGGGCTACGCGCCGGCGCCGCCCGCTTCCGCGCCCGCCTGGCCACCCTCTGGCAGCCGCGCGCCGGCATTTTCCTGAATAAGGATTTGCACACCGGCCAATTCAGCCAGCGGCTGTCGCCGACGAATTTCTATCCCCTGCTGGCCGGCGCCGCCACCCCCGCCCAGGCCGAACGCATGGTAAGCGAGCATTTGCTGAATCCGCGCGAGTTCTGGGGACGCTGGGTCCTGCCTTCCATCGCCCGCGACGACCCTGCTTTTCGCGATCAGAACTACTGGCGCGGGCGCATCTGGGGGCCGATGAATTATCTCGTCTGGCTCGGCCTGGGCCGCTACTCCTCGCCCCTCATCGCCCGCGCCCGCCGCCGCCTGGCGCAGAAATCGCTGGCGCTGTTTCTGAAGGACTGGCTCGCCCGCGGCCATGTGCACGAAAACTACAACGCCATCACCGGCGCCGGCGACGACGTTGGCAACAGCGACCGCTTCTATACCTGGGGCGCGCTGCTGGGCTTGATCAGCCTCGAGGACGCCCGCCCGGGCGCGGCGCCGTGACCGCCGCGGCAAAAGGCAAAGCCTGCGATGAGGTCCCCACCTCGACCCGGTAGCGCCCGGCCGGGGATTTCCAGCCATGCCGCGCCGCATCGTACACCATGAAGGCGCGCGGGTTGATCGCGAGCCGCGCCGTTTTCGTCTCGCCCGGCCGCAACCGGACTTTGGCGAAGCCGCATAGCTGCCGTCCCGGCTCGCCGTTGGACGCCGGCTGGCGGCAATAGGCTTCGACCACTTCGCTGCCCGCCCGCCGGCCGGTATTGGCGACCGACACGCGGGCGGTCAAGCGCATCGTGCCGGGCCGGCGGCGCAGCCGAAAACGGCTCAGCTTGAACGTGGTGTAGGAAAGCCCGTAACCGAAGGGAAACAGCGGTTTCCGCTTTTGCGCCTCGTACCAGCGGTAGCCGGCTTCGAGTTTCTCGCTGTAATACGAATTCCCCGCGATTCCCGGCCACTGCCGCCGGCTGGCGGTCGGCACGCCGTTTTCGGTGCGCGGAAAGCTGAGCGTCAGCCGGCCCTCGGGGTTGCGGTCGCCGAACAGCACCGCAGCGATGGCGCGGCCGTCTTCCTGCCCCGGATACCAGGCTTCCAGCACCGCCCGCACCCGTCCCAGCCAGGGCATCAGCACCGGCCCGCCGGTATTGAGCACCACCACCGTGTTTGGATTGGCCGCGGCCACCGCCGCAATCAAGGCATCCTGGTTGCCGGGCAGCCGCAGGTTGGGGCGATCTGCGCCTTCGGATTCCGGCGCGCCGGCAAACACGACGGCCACCTGCGCCCCGCGCGCCGCCCGGGCCGCCGCCTGCAGGTTGCCGCCATCGGCATAGACAAGCTTGCGGCCGGCTCCGGCGCGCGACCGGATTCCCGCCAGCGGGCTGACGACGTAGGGCGGAATCACGTACGAGCTGCCGCCGCCTTCGACGACCGGCTGGCGCCCGGCATCGGCGCCGATGATGGCGATGGCGCCGGTGGCGGCGAGCGGCAGCGCGGCGCCCTGGTTTTTCAGCAGCACCATGCCCGCTTCCGCCGCGCGCAGCGCAAAATGCGCGTCGGCGGCGGTATCCACTTTCGCCATCCAGTTGCCCGATTGCCGCCGGTCGAACAGCCCCTGGCGGAACATCACCCGCAGAATATCGAGCACGTGCGCATTCACTTCCGCCATCGTGACCGCGCCGGTTTCAACCGCGCGCTGCAGCGCCGCGCCATAGTAGCGGCTGCCCGGCATTTCCTGATCCAGTCCGGCGCGGGCCGAGGCCGCGGTCGAGTGCGTCGCTCCCCAATCGCTCATGACCCAGCCGCGAAAGCCGAGCTGGCGCCGCAAAAAAGTTTGCAGCAGCAACGGGTTCTCGCAGGAATAAATTCCGTTCGTCTTGACGTAGGCGCACATCAGCGTGCCGACCTTGCCGGCCCGGACCGCGGCGCGGAAGGGCGGCAGGTAGATTTCCTCCAGCGTGCGCTCGTCCACCACCGAGTTGGCCTTGAACCGGTTCGTTTCCTGATGCATGGTCAGGTACATGTTAGCGTCGGCGATCGGCCCGGCGCTTTCCACGCCGCGGATTTCCGCCGCCGCCATCCGCCCGTTGAAATACGGGTCTTCGCCATAGGTCTCGAAGGTGCGTCCCCATTCCGGCACCCGCACCACATCCACCGTCGGCCCGAGAAACACATTCGTGCCTTTTTCCCATTCCTCCTGGCCCAGCACCCGGCCGTAGGCGTAGAGCAGGGAAGGATCCCAACTCGAGGCCGCGCTGAGCGGCGCCGGCAGCAGCGTCGCCTGCCGCGCGCCGTTGCCCACCCCGGCGCGCCCGTCCGCCAGCCGCAATGCCGGAATGCCCAATCGCGCATTCCCGGGCACGTAGCCGACATAGCCTTTCACCGGAATCGGCTGCACGCCGTGCAGCAGCGCGATCTTTTCGGCGAGCGTCATCGCGTGAAGCAGCAGCTCGGCCCGCCGCTGCGGCGCCAGCCCGCGCCGCATCCACGGCCGCGTTGCAGGCGCGGGCGGCGGCGAAGCCGTGAACGCCGGGCGGGGCCGCGCCGCCGCCGGCTTGCGCGCATGAATCGGCTTCCGCGCCGGCGCCGGCGAAGCGGCGAACATGCCCATGCAACCGCAGAAGATTAAAGAGCAAAGCCAGGGTTTCGACATCAGGGCGACTCGTTTCGGATGAAGCATTGTGATTATAATCCGGCGCCGGGCATTTCTTTGCCGCTGCCGCCGGCCAGGCGCTGGAAAAATATCTTAAAAATTTAAATTTGCAGGTTTTCGAGAATACCGGCCGCGCCCATGCCGCCGCCGACGCACATCGTCACCAGGCCATAGCGCGCCCGCCGGCGGCGCAGCTCGTAGAGCATGGAAATCGCCAGCCGCGCCCCGGTGCAGCCCAATGGATGCCCCAGCGCCACCGCGCCGCCATTGACATTCACCCGCGCCGGGTCGAGCCCCGCCTGCGCGATCACCGCGATCGCCTGCACCGCAAAGGCTTCGTTCAGCTCGATCAGGTCCATTTCTTGCAGCCTGCGACCGGCGCGCTCGAGCGCCCGCGAAATCGCCGCCACCGGCCCCAGCCCCATCCTGCCAGGCTCGATGCCAGCCACGGCGTAGGCGCACAGCCGGCCCAGCGGATGCAGTTGATGCCGGCGCAGCAGCGGCTCGCTCGCCAGCAGCAGCGCCGCCGCGCCGTCGCTCATCTGCGAGGCGTTGCCGGCGGTCACCTTGCCGCGGGCGTGAAACGCCGGCGGCAGCGCCGCCAGCGCCTCCGCCGTGGTCCCGGCGCGCGGGCATTCGTCGTGCTCCAGCCGCGCCGCGCGCCAGCCCGCCGCCGGGTGGGCCAGCGGCTCGTCCGCCGGCTGCGCCGGCAGGCGCGTTTCGACCGCCACGGTTTCTTCCCGGAAGCGTTCCGCGGCGAGGGCGGCCAAGGCGCGGCGATGGCTTTCGAGCGCGTAGGCATCCGCCGCCTCGCGCCCGATCCCGGTCTCTTCCGCCAGCCGTTCCGCGGTCAGCCCCATGCTGAGGTAGGCGTCGGGATAATGCTCCAGCAGCCAGGGATTGGGCGACGGGCGATGCCCGCCCATCGGCACCCGGCTCATGCTCTCTACCCCGCCGCCAATCGCCAGCGCCGCCCCCGCGCGCACGCGCGCATCGGCCAGCGCCAGCGCCTCGAGGCCGGAGGCGCAAAAGCGATTGACCGTCATCGCCGCCGCCTCCACCGGCAGGCCGGCGCGGAGCGCAGCCAGCCGCGCCACGTTCAAGCCCTGTTCCGCCTCCGGCATGGCGCAGCCGAGAATGACGTCTTCCAGCCCGCGCCGGGCTTCCTCGGGCGGAATTCCGCTGCGCTCCAACGCCGCCGCCAGCACCAGCGCCGCCAGCTCGTCCGGACGCGTAGCGCGCAGCGTTCCTCGCCCCGCCCGCCCCACCGGCGTTCGCGCCGCCGCAATGATATAAGCCGCGTTCATAGCACTTCGCGCCCGTTGGCGCGGCCGCCGCCTGCCCGCCCCATCCTTAGTTGCGCAGCGGCTTGCCGGTCTTCAGCATGTGCGCGATCCGGTCGCGCGTTTGCGGTTCCCCGCAAAGCGAGAGGAAGGCTTCGCGCTCCAGCTCCAGCACCGCTTCTTCCGTCAGCCGCGCGCCTGCCGGAGCGTCGCCGCCGGCCAGCACCCGCGCCAGCGTCCGCGCCAGCCGCTCGTCGTAGGCGCCGATCCAGCCGGCTTCCCGCAGCAGATGCACGCCCAACTCCAGCCGGGCGCGCAGGGTTGCGCCCGCCGCCGGCGCCGTCTCCGCCGGCCGCGGAATCCAGCCGCGCCCGGCCAGCCGCAACGCTTCCGACTGCGCCTCCTGCAATAGCCGGTCGCGGTTGGCGACGATCGCCGCCGAACCGTCCAAAAAGCCCCATTGCCGGGCTTCCAGCGCCGAGCCGGAAACCTGGCCGCGGGCGATGATTTCAAACGCCGCCTGGAGCGCGTCTTCGTAAGCGTCAGCGGGCTTGCCCGGCCGGGCCTGGGCCGCCGCGCGCAGCATCGTTTCTTTACACCCGCCCCCGGCCGGGATCAGCCCCACGCCCAATTCCACCAGACCACAGTAAAGTTCGACGTGGGCGACGACCCGCGGCGCCGACAGCATCAGCTCGCAGCCGCCGCCGATCGCCAAGCCGAACGGAGCCGCCACCACCGGTATCGCCGCGCGCTTCAGCGCCAGGTTCATCTGTTGAAACCGCTCCACCGCCAGCCCGATGTCGTCCCAGTTTTCCGCCTCGATTTCCAGCAACAGCAGCAACAGATTGGCGCCGGCGGAAAACTGCGCCCCCTGGTTGCCCACCACCAAGGCGCGCAATTGCGGCGGAGGGTCGGCCAGCGCGGCGGTTACCAGCTCGACCGTTTCCGGGCCGATCGTATTCAGCTTGGAATGAAATTCCAGGCAGCCGATGCCGTCGCCAAGATCTTTGAGCGAGCAGGAAGCGTTATGCCGCAGCAGTTCGGCGCGCGCCAGCCGCGGCGCCGGCAGGCGGCGCGCGCGATACCCATCCCGGGCCGGATCGAACACCTGCCGCCGCGGCGCCGCCTGGTACCAGGTCGCCGCGCCCGCCGCTTCCAGGCGCCGCACCGCTTCCGGCAGCGTGCGGCCGGCGCTCTTCCAATACTGGAGGGTGGCGGACAGGCCGGCGGCGTCCCAGAGCTCGAACGGGCCCAGCTCCCAGTTAAAGCCCCAGCGCAGGGCGCAATCCACCGTTTCCGGCGTCGCTTCCAGTTCGGGCAGGATGGCGGCGCAGTATAGCCACAATTCACCCAGCGAGCGCCAGAGAAACTGCCGCGCGCGGTCGTCCGCCGGCGCATCGAAGAGCAGCGCCCGCAGCCGCGCGCCCGGCTCCGTCAACGCCTCGGCGCGCGCGAGGGCCGGCAACTCCGAACGCCGGCGGGGATGGTACTGCAGCGACTTTGGATCGAGCGCCAGCACCTGGCTGCCGGCGCCCTCCGGCGCCGGCTCACGGCGGTAGAAGCCCTGGCCGGATTTTTCCCCCAGCCAGCCGCGGCGCAGCATCTCCACGATAAATCCGGGCAACTGGTAGAGCGCATCTTCGCCCGGCAGCCGCCGGCGCGCGTTCTCAACCACCTTCGCCAGCACATCCAAGCCGACCAGGTCGGCGGTGCGGAAGGTGGCCGACTTCGGCCAGCCCAGCAGCGGCCCGGTCAAGGCGTCGGCGTCTTCCAGGCTCAGCCCCAGTTCCACCGCGGCCCGGGCGGCGCGCAGGAATGAAAATGTGCCGACGCGATTCGCGATGAAGTTGGGCGTATCGCGGACGACTAACACCCCTTTGCCCAGCCTTTTTTCAGCCAGCTCCTTGATCGCCGCGGCGACTTCCGGGCCGGTATCCGCCAGCGGCGCCAGTTCGAGCAGGTGGAGATAGCGCGGCGGATTGAAAAAATGCGTGCCTAGGGCGCGCCGGCGGCGCTCCGCCGGCAGCCAGGCAAAAATTTCGGCCACCGGCAGGCCGCTGGTGTTGGTGCTGAGAATGGCGTGCGGGGCCAGATGCGGCGCGGTTTTTTCCAGCAGCGCGCGCTTGATCGCCAGCTCTTCCGCCACCGCCTCGATCACCCAATCCGCAGCGCGCAGCGCTTCCAGATCGCCGTCGAAGTTTCCCAGCGTCACCCGCCGGGCATCGCCGGCGAGATACAGCGCCGGGGGCTTGGCCGCCAGCGCCCGTTTCCAGCCGGCGCGCGCGATGGCATTGCGGTCGGGGCCCTCGGTGGGCAAATCCAGCAGCCACACCTCGGCGCCGGCGCCGGCCAGCAGCGCGGCAATCTGCGCCCCCATGGCGCCGCTGCCCAGCACCGCCGCCCGCTCCAGCCGCCAACTCGTCGTGGTTTCGCCCAAGATTGACCGCCGCCCCGATTATAGGCCCGGCGCGGCATCGCCGCCGGCGGCGCGGATCCCCGGCGCTTTCAGCTAGTGGCCGCGGCGAATTGACGTTCGTGCAATTCGGCGTACAGCCCGCCGCCGGCGAGCAGTTCGGCATGCGTGCCCTGCTCGACGATGCGGCCCTCGCGGACGACCAGGATTTTATTTGCCTTCAGAATGGTCGAAAGCCGGTGGGCGATGACCAGCGAGGTGCGGCCGGCGAGGGCGGCTTCGAAGGCGGCTTGAATGGCGGCTTCGGAGGCGGAATCGAGGTGCGCCGTGGCTTCGTCCAGGATCACCACCGCCGGCGATTTCAGCAGCACGCGGGCGATGGCGAGCCGCTGTTTTTCGCCGCCGGAAAAACGGTAGCCGCGCTCGCCCACCAGCGTGTCCAGCCCCGCGGGCAGGGAAGCGACGAGCGGCCAGATCTGCGCCGCGCGCAGCGCCTCGATCAGCTCGGCTTCGCCGGCGCGCGGCGCGGCATACAACAGGTTGTTGCGGATGGAGTCGTGAAACAGGTGCGCATCCTGGGTGACCACTCCCATGCGCTGCCGCAGCGAGGCGAGCCGCAGCCCGCGCACATCCGCGCCGTTCAGCCGCACCGCGCCGGACTGCGCATCGTAAAGCCGCGTCGCCAGTTGGGTGATGGTGGATTTTCCCGCGCCCGAAGGGCCGACCAGCGCGACCATCTCGCCCGGTTCCACGGTGAAGCTGATCTCGTGCAACACCATCGGGGCGTGCCCCGGGTGTTGTTCCGGCGCCGGCTCCAGCGACGGCAGCGTGACCTCCGCCGCCGCCGGATAGCGGAACGAGACCCGGTCGAACTCGATCCGCACCGGCCCGGGCGGCAGTTCCGCTGCCTGCGGCGCCTCCTGAATGCCGGGCGGGAGATCGAGCACCTCGAAGACGCGCTGGAAGGAAACCAGCGCGGTCATGACGCTGACCTGTAGGTTCGACAGCCCCATCAGCGGGGCGTAGAGGCTGCGCAGGTACGCCACCAGCGCCACCACCGTGCCCAGGTCCAGCGCCGACCGCGCCGCCAACACGCCGCCCCAGCCGTAGGCCAGCGCCGACGCCAGCGCCGCGGTCAGCATCATTGCGGTGAAAAACAGCCGTCCGTAGAGCCGCTGCCGCACGTTGATGTCGGCCACCCGCGCCGCCTTGCGCTCGAACTCGCGCGCATCCTCCTCCGGACGCCCGAAGAGTTTGGCCAGCAGCGCTCCGGCGACGTTGAAGCGCTCCACCATCAGGCCGTTCATCGTCGCGGTCAGATCGTAGCTTTCGCGCACGATGCGCTGCAGCTTGCGCCCCCAGTAGCGCGCCGGCGCGACGAACAACGGCAGCAGCACCAGCGCCGCCAGGGTGATGCGCCAGGACAGGGTAAACATCGCCCCCAGGATCAGCGCCACCGTAATCAGGTTGCCGGCGACGTTCGAGAGGATGTCGGTGAAGGCGGTCTGCGCCCCGCCGACGTCGTTATTCAGGCGGCTGACCAGCGCGCCGGTCTGGGTGCGGGTAAAAAAGGCGAGCGACATGCGCTGGATGTGCTCGAACAGCCGGCGGCGCAGCCCGAGCACGATGCGCGTGCCGATGCGCGCCGCCAGCCAGGTCTGCGCCAGCCCCAGCCCGGCGTCCAGCAGCGCCAGCCCGCCCAGCAGCAGCGCCAGGCGGAGCACCAGGGAAGCGTCGTGCGCCAGAATGCCGCGATCGATGATGGCGCGGTAGATCAGCGGGTTGACCACCCCGATCGCCGCGTCGCCGATCACGATCAACAGAAAGACCGCCAGCGGAACGCGGTAGGGCGCGGCAAAACCGAGCATGCGGCGCACCGTCCCCGGCTTTACCGACTGTTTTAGCACTGCCGGGTCCTGCCCCAGCGACCGCCAAGTGCCGAGCATGCCTGCCATTCCCATAGCTGGATTTTAATGCCGCATGCGGAGGCAAAGCCGTGCGCGGATGGATGGCCTGGAAACCACCGCGGGAATTATTTGGCGGCGGCGATCAGCACCCATTGGCCCCGGCGGCGCTTCTGCCAAACCACGCGCAGCTTCATTTGCCGCAACAGGGCGCGGCGGCCAAGCTCCGGTTGGTAATGAAAATAGCGGCCGATCCAGCGCCGCCAGAGCGGCAGAGCGTTCAAAAGATCCAAAGGCGGCCGGTAGCGGCGCGAGTAAAGCAGGGCCGACCCGAAAGCCGGCAGACGCTGCAGCGCGCCGGGGTTGAAATCGCGCACCGGGGCCACGCGCAGCGGCTGCCGCACATACCCCAGCGCCGGCGTGGACAGCTCGTCGGTGGCCGGCCAGGCGGTCAGCACCGGCTGAAAGGATGAGGGCAGCGTCGCCAGCCGCCGCGCCGCCGCTTGCTGCAAATGCACGAAGTTTACATAGGCGAGATTGTCCTCATAGGGGAAGGCGTAGGGCGGCCGCCAGAACCAGTTCAGGCAGAAGAGCAGGAGGCAAGCGGCGGCGGCAAGCTGCGGCCGTGGCAGCCAACTCAGCCCTCCAGCGGCCAGCACGATCAGCGCCGCTTCGGCCGGGAGCAGGTAACGCGTCAGAACGGCGCCGCCGATGGCGGAGTGAAAGAGCAGGTAGATTGCGATCAGTCCCGCCAGCTCGGCGGCCGGCGGGTGCGGCCAGCGCTCGCTTCGGCGGGCGGATTCGCCGCGCGCCCGGGCGCGGCGCCGCCAGCCCCAGAGCCCGAGCCCGGTCAGCAGCCAGGCGCCGTTATAGCCGAAGAGCTGCCACACGCGCCGCAGCAGGGTGATCACGATGCGCGGCGCCGAGCTTGCCGCATCCAGGTTATAGGCCAGGAAACCGGCATTACCAAACCAGTAGCCGGTCAGGGCATGGTAGTACGCCAGCCAGCCGAGCAGCGGCAGCGCGGCCGCGGCGTGCGGCCAGACTGCGAGCGCCATGCGTCTCCACTTGCGGGGGGATGAATCCGCCCCGGCCGGCGCGGTGCGCGCGGCGCGGAGCATATCCGCCAGCGCCAGCGCGAAGGGCAGCAGCACCGCGGTTTCCTTGGCCAGGCAGGCAGCGGCGGCCAGCAGGAGATAGAGCGCCGGCCGGCGGCGGTAGCGGGCGGCCAGCGCCCCGATAATCAACGCCGCCGCCGGCAAATCGAGCTGCGCCAGCGGCGCCTGCGCGAAAACCAGCGGCGCGAAAGCAATCAACAGCGCCGCAATGATCGCCGCACGCGTTCCAAACAGCGTTTTCGCCAGTTGCCAGGCGCCGGCGATCAAGCCGGCGTAAAAGCCGAGCATCACCGCGCGCGCCGCCCAGATTTTATACCCGGCCAGTTGCCAGGCCAGCGCCAGCAGCGCCATCACCAGCGGCGGATGCCCATTGGCCAGGGTCGAGTGCGGCACCCACCAGCCGTGGCGGGCGAGGTCGAGCGCGGCGGGCACGAAGTAGCCCGCCTCGTCCCAATAATACGGAAGGTGCAGCGCCCAGCAATGCGCCGCCACGCCGGCGGCATAAATGCCGGCAAAAGTCGCTGCCGTCCGGCCGGCGCCGGCCAAAACGAATTTCCGGCGGGTGGGAAGACGAATTTCTGCCGCGCCGCTGGCCTTCATCTCGCTACCGCGCGCCGCCTGCGGATTATTGCACCGTTCCGGCGTCCGGCAGGGGCGCGAGTTGAATCTCGCCGAAGGTTTTTTCGTAGTTGGCGACGTGCGTTTCCAGCAGCGTCAGCACCGCCTTGGCCTGCTGCGGGCTGAGGTACACGCCCTGAAACATGTGGATTTCGACTTCCTCCGGCACGGACTGCTGCAATAGCCCGAATTGGAGAAAGAAATCCCAGGCGCTGGGGCGCACCTGCACCGAATTGGAATACTGCTCGCGGTACTCCGGCTGCAGCACGATTTTGATACGCGGCGGATTGGGGTTGACGGGTAGGTTCATATTACACGCCCAGCTTCTTCATCGCTTCCTGGTAATAACGGCGGTAGAGCAGGTCCCATTCCTGGCTGGCTTCGAGGATTTCGCGCTTTTGGGAGGTAATTTTCCGCCGCACCGCGGCGTCAATCCGCTCCTCGGCGACCAGCAGCCGTTCCAGCCATTGCCGGATTTCGAGCCGCACCTGGTTGCGGTCCTGGAGAAATTTCACCTCCGGATGATTGGCCAGTTCGTTGGTGGCGGCGTGCGCCAAGGCATTGACCTTATCGCGCGACAGCCGCATCAGAGGATCACCTTTTTCTGGCGCACCAGTTCGGCTTTGACCTTTTTAAACGCTTCGCTGTAGGAGGCGCCCAATTGCTGCAGCTTGGCTTCGTTCTGGGCGAGGATGGCGCGCGCTTCCTCGTTGATCCGCGTTTCCACCTCGAGTTCCTCGCTGAGGGAGTGATGCAGCCACTCCGCCAGCGGGGTAGCGGGGGGCGCGGCAATGGCGTGGGTGGCGACGAGCTGGCGGGCCAGCTCGCGCGCCATGTAGGTGACGTACTCGCGCGCGATCGCCATGGTGAGGCTACAGTTTAGCAGAGGCGCGCCGGCGCGGGGATTGCCGCCGTGCCGAAGGATACAGCGCAGTTATACAGCGTCCGGCGGCCGCATCACACCTGCTCCTCGTCCACATAGCACCAGGCCCATTTGCGGTCGGGGAACGACCGCATCACCGGATGCCGGGTGGCGTGGAAGTGAGCGGTGGCGTGGCGGCCGGGAGAGGAATCGCAGCAGCCCACATGGCCGCAGGTCTGGCACAGCCGCAGTTGCACCCAATGCTGCCCGCTGGCGAGGCATTCCTGGCAGCCTTCGCCGCCCGGCGCGGGCGCGTTCTTCAACAAATCGCGATGCGTACAAGCCATGGCGAACCCCTTTCCGCCCGGACCGATGCAAGCCAAGGTCCACCACCGCGACGCATGCCTAGGTGGTTTTTACGAACTGCGCCGGATTCTGCTTGAACTTTTGCCGGCAGCCGGGGTTGCAAAAATAATATTGCTTGCCAGCATACTCCATGTGTCCGGCGGCGGATTCGGGCCGGATGTGCATGCCGCAAACCGGGTCGCGGACGGTGGCGGAGTCCGGGGCGGGCGATGCGGAGGGTTGCGCTTTCTTTTTCAGGCCGAACATATACGCCTCCTGCTTCCAGCATACTCCCGCATCGAATTCCGGCTGCCGGCTGCGCGTCAGACCTGTTCCGGCACGGTATAAGGCGAGCGGCAACCGCCGCGCAGCAGCGCCGCGGCTTCATCGTTGCCGATCACTTCATACGTGTCCGGACGCAGTTCCAGCGCGCGGCCGGTGCGGTAGCTGGCATTGGCCAGGTGGATGAGCGCCACCGACAGCAGGCCCTCGTCCAAGGGGGCGTTCAACAGCTTGGGGTTGCGGGCGCGCACCGCCTGGACGAAGTTCTCGAAATGATTGCCGCCGCCCCGGCCGCTCGGCCCGGGATGCTGATGCTCGCCCAGGAAGGTGCGATAGGTGTCGAAGCCGGCAATGGCGAGATAGCCTTTGGAGCCGTAAAAGAGATTGCCGACGGTATCCAGCGTGCCCGGCAGGGGGCCGAGCGGGAGGCGGAAATCGTCGCCGCGCCAGCGGGCCAGGTCGGGCGCCTGAAAATGCGTCCGGGCCCGCGCCGGCGCGTGGGCGGGAGCATAGACCGGCAGCGAGCGGCTGCGGTAGGCGCGCGTGCCGATGCCGGCCTCGTGGTTCGAGATCCAGCCGCGGACCTCCACCTCGAGCAGCTTTTTTTGCCCATTGGGAGATTCGAACTCATACAACACGCTGAGCAGGTTGGGGGTTTCCTGGTCATCCTGAAACAGGAATTTTCCACCCATCGCCGAAACCCGCCGCGGCCGGGTCACGCCCAGGCCCCAGCGCGCGATATCCAGCTCGTGCGGGCCCTGGTTGCCGATGTCGCCGTTGCCGGTATCCCAAAACCAGTGCCAGTTATAGTGAAAGCGGTTGAGCGAGAACGGATGCCTCGGCGCCGGTCCCGTCCACAGGTCGTAATGCACGCCCGGCGGCACCGGCTGCGGCGGGGTATGGCCGATGGTCGGCCGCCATTTGAAGACCAGGGCGCGGGCCATGTACATCTCGCCGATGGTGCCGGCGCGCAGGTGCCCGACCGCTTGCTGGATGGCCGCGTGCGAGCGCGACTGAGTGCCGTGCTGGCAGATACGGTTGTATTTGCGCACCGCCGCCAGCAGTTGCTGGCCTTCCCAGAGGCTGTGGCAACAAGGCTTTTCGAGATAGAGATCCTTGCCTGCCTGGCAGGTCCAGATGCCGATCAAGGCGTGCCAGTGATTGGGGGTGGCGACCGAAACCGCATCGAGACTGGCATTTTCGAGCAGGCGGCGCACATCGGTATAGACCGCCGGGCGGGGGACGCCCAGCCGCTGGAGCGTCCGCAGCCGCCAGCGGAGCACGTTTTCATCCACGTCGCAGAGCGCGGCAATCTCGACGCCGGGCATGGCGGCATAGGCGTGCAGATGCGCCAGGCCGCGCCCGCGCACTCCGCAAACGGCGATCCGCAGCCGGTCATTGGCGCCGCGGATGCGCTTCCGGGAAGCCGCGGCCATCAGCCCGGCGGCGCCGGATTCAACCATAAATGCGCGGCGTTGCATGCGTTCAGCTCCTCTCTTGTTTGCATTCCCCTTCAAGGGCTGCAGCGCGGGCGGGCGGCGGGCCCGGATGGGCCTCGGGGGCGGCCGGGCGCTTAATCGGCGCGCGCGCCGGTGCGATGGATGAGGCGCAGGATGCCATCCATGGATTCCATCGAGGAAGTCCAGGGATCGTGGCGCGCGTTGCGGTAATGCGTTTCGAGCGACATCGTGTCCGTATAGCGCATCGCCTTGAGCGCGCGGAACTGTCCCCGAAAATCAATGCTCCCCTTGCCCACCGGCATCCAGCGCGTACGCCCGTTGGGCAGCCGCACGGCGTCCTTTAAATGGATGTGGCAGATGCGGGAATGGTCGAGCTGGTTCCAGGCCTGGGGATAGGGCTCGTCGCCGATGGCGAAACAATTGCCCGGATCCCAGTTATGGCAGAGCCGGCGGTCGGGAATGGCGCGGAAAAAGCGCGCGGTTTCAGCGCCGGTGGCGATATTGGTGTCGAACTCGTTTTCAATCACCAGCTCGATATCTTCCTGCGCCGCCACCGCGAGGGCCTTATGCATCTCTTCGACCACGCGGTCAAAGACGGTAGCGGGATGCGCCACGCGCAGGAAGGTAAATATGCGCACCTTTTTCGTGCCCAGGGCGTGGGCGACGCCGGCGGCATGCTTGAGGTACTCCATCTGATTGCGGTAGCGCGCCCGTACCTGGTTCAGGTCGGCGCGGCTGGCGTGGGCGCGGGTGCCGGGCAGCGGAATCTTGTAAATGCCGGTATCCAACACCGACAACCGCATGCCGGCGCGGTCCAGTTGTTGCTTGACCTGCCGCACCTCGGCCGCAGTGCCGTGGGTGCTCAGATAGACGTTCCGCCGCCCGAAGCGCACCCCGCGCAACTCGACCCAGCGCAGATGATAGTGCGGCAGAAAATCGCGCAGCACGTGCTCCAGGCGGGCATCGGCTTCATCGCTGATGACGCCAAGATGAAAGGTAAAAGCGGCGGCGGACGCCCAAACGGCCGGGCACAGGCCGGCGGCGCCCGCCAGCGTCGAGGCGATAAATTGACGGCGATGCAAGGCGATTCTCCCGTGGAATCCGGATTTAAAACTCCAACTGCAATCCGAATTGGAAGCTGCGGGGACCGTTGCTGGTCCCGGTGATGTGACCAAAATAAGGGTCGGTGACGCCGGTATGCGGGTTGCTGAAATTAGGGGTATTGGTGAGATTGAACGCTTCCGCGCGGAAAATCGCATGCATCCGCTCACTGAGTTGAAAATTGCGGAAGAGCGAGAAATCCAGGTTGAAGGCGGCGGGCCCGGTATGGCTGTTCCGCCCGACGTTGCCCATCACCCCTTTCTGGCTGACCGAAGTAAATGCATTCGGATCGAACCAGGTGGCGCCGTAGCCCACCCCATGGCTGACGTTAAAACTGCCAACCTGGTCTGCAGTCTGTCCTACTCCGGGCCAGTTGAGCAAGGTGGTAGGCGCGGTAATGGTAAAGGGGGAGCCGGAATAGGAGGTCAGAATGCCGTTGATCTGCCAGCCGCCGGCGATTTTGCGCCCCAGGCCGGGCTGCGCCCATTGGCCGAAGGGCAGTTGATACACAATGCCTTCCGAGAGAGCGCGCGCGCGGTTGAACCCGGCCACAGCGCGGTCGCGCCAGAAGTGGACGTTATCCATCAACCCCGGCATATCGTCGCCATCGCCATAGTCAATGGCCTTGCCCCAACTGAATGAGGTGGTGGACATCAGGCCATGGCCGATGCGATGGTCCAGCTTGACCTGCAGGCCGTTATAGTTGTCCCCCAGCGGGAGGAAGGCGTCGGTGCTGACGTTCTTGCCCCAGAGCAGATAAAGCGGCTCGCATTTATAACCGCAGTTGCCCTGCAGGGCGGCATTGCTGTTCCAGTGGTAAAGCGTATCCACGCCATGCTCGCCGACGTAGGCGAGATCCAGGCTGAAATGCCCGGGCAGATCGCGCGCATAGGCCAGGTTCCAGCTTTCCAGGTAAGCTTCGTGCAGGTTGAGCGGCACGATCACGAAATCCTGCGAGCGCAGGGCGGGCGTGTTGGCCAGGATGCGGCCGTCGGCGGGAATTACCGCCTGTTGTGGCGCCGGCATGCCGGTTTCCAGGTTCACCGCCGCGCCCTGATAATTCGCATCCTGAAATGAATTGATGCTGGGGAACCCGTTGTTCTGACGGATGGGATAATTGAAGGCGTAATGGTTATCGGAGAACGGAATGGTGCTGATGCCAAAGCCGGCGCGCAGCACCGAACCCGGGGTCAGGCGCCAGGCCAGCCCCAGCCGCGGCGCCACATTGCGAAAACTGGATTTCACCCCAAGACCCATCGGAGCGCCGATGCCCGCCAGCACGAGCTCGTTGGTGGTGGGATCGTAATTGCTTAACCCTCCGGGAAAATGCGGAGTTAAGGGCTGGTAAATTTCGTCGCGCACGCCCAGATAAACGGTCAGGCGTGAGCTCATCTCCCATTTGTCGCCAAAATAGCCGAAAAAGCGCGTCTGCCGCAGCGCCGGGAAGCTGCCCGGCAGGTCGCGGCCGACAAAGGCCGGCCAATCCAGCAGCATGGATGCGAAGCCGTTGGCAATGCCGCCTTGCGAGATTTTGTCGCTCGGAGTGCCAGTGCCGGCGGAATTGAATTGGAACTGGCCGCGCGGGCCGTAGGTCTGGTCCTGCAGCAGATCGTCGCGCAGCCGGGCCAGATCCCAGCCGAATTTCAAGGTATGGTTGCCCCGGATGAAGGTCCAGTTATTGACCACGTCAAAATCGGTTTCGGTGCGGATCCAGGGCAGGCTGGCGGAAAACCCCAGCGAGGCAATTCCGCCGTGCGGGCTGATGACCGGCATGCCGCTGGTGAACGGCTCGATATTGATTCCGCGGATACCCAACTCGGAGGCGGTGTTCTGCAGATAGTCGGTGGGATTGGCGACATTGCGGTAGCGGCTGACGCCGGCACGAACCGTGGTGATGGTGGTGGGATCGAAAATGTGAGTCCAGTTGGCGCTGGTCTGGTAGGTGGTGTCGGTGCCAATCGCATTGAACATGCCGTTGTTCGGCCCGCCATAGAGGCCAAAGACGCCTTGCTCGGTGGTTTTGGGTTTCATCCAGCTCAAACGATACGAGGCCAGGTTGTTGGCCGAGATTCGGCCGTCCAACTTGATATCAAACTGATTGTTATCGCGGATGGTCAGCGGCAGTCCCTGATAATTGTCCACGATGCCGGGCAGGTTCGGCATTGGCCAAAGCTGGGCGAGCTTGAGCGCAATCGTATCCAGCCGGCCCGAGGGAATCAGATTGCCGGCAAATGGCGTGCGGCCGCTGCCGCTGCTGCTGCCGGTAGTGGGGTCGTAGATAATATCCGGACCCTTGTAGCCGATCGATTTATAAACCGTCGGGTTCAACAGCTCGCTGAAATTACCCTGGCGGAACAGGGCGTCGGGAACGGTGGTGACCACATGCTCGTTGGTGTGTTCCATCGTGGTCTGCCAATCGCCGAAGAAAAACAGTTTATTGTGCAGAATGGGGCCGCCAATGGAGCCACCGAACTGGTTGAAATGATAGCCCGGCAGGCGGGTCAGGCAGGGCGCTTTGAAACAATAGGGCATGGCGGAGCCCAGATTATTCTGGCGCATGAATTCGAAGGCGCTGCCATGGAACTGGTTCGTGCCCGATTTCAGAATCACATTGGCAATATAGCCGCCGGCGGCGCCATATTTGGCATCGTAGTTGCTGGTGGTAACGCTGACTTCCTGAATGGCGTCGGCGGGCGGCACATAGATCTGCAACAGGCCGGTGCGCTCGTTGTCGGTCAGGCCCTCGATTTGCAGATTGTCGCTGGGATTGGCTTGACCGTTGACGTGGGTATCGAGGCTGGCTTGGGGATTGAAGAAATCCGAATGCGGGCGATACGGCTTGGTCGCCCCCGGCACCAGCACCAGCAATTGTTGAAAGTTGCGCGTCCCGCCCATCGGCAGATTGTTGACCATATAGGCGGTGATCTGCTTGTGCACATCGGCGCTGTCGGTTTGCAGCAGGGGCGCCCGGCTGGCGACCACCACCGTCTGCCGCGCCGTGCCCACCCGCATGCGGATGTTAATCCGCACCGTGTTGTTCACTTCCAGGACGATATTCCGCTGGATGCTGCGCTGGAAGCCGGCAATCTCGGCAGTGACTTCATACGCGCCGCTGGGAATGTCGGTAAAGACGTAATAACCCGCGGCATTGGACCGAGTGGTCCAATGCAACCCTTTTTGGGTTTCGGTCAGCACCAGGCGCACCCCCGCCATAGCGCCGCCGCTGGCGTCGGTAATATTGCCGACGATGCTGCCGGATTCAACCTGCGCCCGCAGTCCGGAAGCGAATAGCAGTGCGAGTGGAAGAACGAGAAAGGCCAACTGGAAACTACGCCGCATAACTCCCCCCTTCGGTACCGGCCGAGACACGGGCTGCCGCTGGAAGGCTGGACAAGTCTTGCAAACGTTTGCAAAGGTATAGCGATTGTTCTAAGCTGTCAAGGTTTTTTTTAGCCCCACCGGCGGCGCGCCGAAAGATGATCAACGGCAATGAATCGGGTGCGCCGGGCTAGGATGGCAAGACGAAGGATGCGCGTTATGGCCGTCACTTTAAAAGACATTGCCCGCGCCTGCGAGGTGGACGTCGCCACTGCCTCCCGCTCGCTGAACGGCGCCTACGGCGTGCGCGCCGAGACCCGGCAGCGCATCCTCGACGCCGCCCGGCGCCTGCAATATCGCCCCAACCGCATCGCCCGCGGGCTGGTCACCGGGCGCTCGCGCACCCTGGCCATGGTGGTAGGCGACATTCGCAACCCGTTTTATGCGGAATTGGCCCGCGGCGTGGAAGACGCCGCATACCGCGCCGGCTATGAGCTAGTTCTCTGCAACTGCGATCTCAGCTCCGACCGGCAAATGCACTATATTCATTCCTTGCTGGAAAAGCGGGTGGACGGCATCCTGCTCAGCGCGGTGGCCCGGCTGAATTCCGCCGAACAACTCGAGCTCAGCCGGAGCGACGCGCCCATCGTGCTCTTGAATCGCCCCCCCGGGGGCGCTCGCGGCTATTCCACCGTACTCGCCGACAACTATCGCGGCGGCTGGCTGGCGGGCGAGACCTTGGCCGGTCTTGGACACCGAAAAATCCTGCTGCTCGCCGGCCCGCGCGACAATGGCAACCTGGCGGCGCGGGAGACCGGCTTTCTCAAAGCGCTGCAGGCAAGATCCGGCGGCGCTGCCCCGCTTATCCTGCGCGCCCAGCACAACAGCGAGGGCGCGAGGCATGCACTTGCCGAGTATCTGCACGCGCGCGCTCAGCGGCGCCGCCTTCCTGCCGCGCCCCCGCGCGGCGCGTTTACGGCGCTGTTCGCGGTCAACGATGCCATGGCGATTGGCGCAACCCGCGCCATCTTCGAGGCCGGGCTGAATGTGCCGCTTGACATATCGGTCATCGGCTTTGACGACATCGAATTTTCCGGCATGCTGCGGCCGCCACTGACCACCATTCATCAGCCCAAATACGAAATGGGCCGGGCGGCGGTTGAGATCCTGCTGCGCCATGTCGGCAAGCCCGCCGGCTGGATGCCAGAACACCGCACCATGGAAGTGCGGCTGGTGATGCGGGAATCCTGCCGCGCCTTGCGCGCTTGAGCTTTTCCGGCTGGGCGGGGCACGCCCAAGCCAGGCAGCAGGCGGGCGGAGACTTCAGCCCGCCTCTTCCGCGCTCTGCAGCTCGATGGTGGCGGTGACCATGCCTTCGCCGAAATACAGCCGGTAACCCAACCGGCGGGCGACGGTTTGAATCTGCCGGTTCTCGGGCAAGATCGCGGCGCTGATCCGCTCCAGCTTTTCATCCCGCCCGATCCCGATCAGCCGCCGCAGCAACTCCGTTCCCAATCCCTGCCCCTGGTAGGCGTCGCCGACCAGAATGGCGAAACGGGCTTCGTTGCGCCCGTGCAGCTTCGTCAGCCGGCCGACGGCGAGGATGGCTCGCTCGCGCGTGGCGGCGTCGCAATGCTCGGCCACGAGCGCGATTTCGCGGTCGTAATCCACGAAGCAGATGCGGGTCAGGCGCTCGTGCGCCGTGCGCTCGGTCAGGCTGGCTTCCTGCCAGTAGCGCAAGTAGACGCTGCGCTCGGAAAGCGTCTGGTGAAACTTCGCGATCAAGGGCTCGTCTTCCGGCCGGATCGGCCGGAGATTGATTTCCAGGCCGTTTTTCAGCCGCCAGGGAGCGCTGTAACGCGTCGGATAGGGCCGGATCGCCGGCCGGGGCAGGGCTTGCGGCGGAGTCGCCGGATCGTGCAGCACCACCCGCGCATCAAGCGCCAGCAGGCCGGTGGGCGAGGCGAGCAGCGGGTTGATGTCCATTTCGCGAACCCAGGGCTGCTCCACTACGAGTTGACTGAACTGCACCAGCAGGCGTTCCAGCGCCTCCAGGTCCACCGGCCGGCGCCCGCGCACGCCCTGGAGCGCGGCATAGATGCGGGTCTGTTCCATCAGCCGCCGCGCCAGGGTGGTATTGAGCGGCGGCAGCGCCAGGGCCCGGTCGCGGTACACCTCCACCAGTTGTCCGCCGGAGCCGAAGAGAATCACCGGGCCGAACTGGCTATCGAGGCTGCTGCCCAGAATCAGTTCGTAGCCTGCGGCCTTCACCATCGGCTGCACCGTCACGCCTTCGAACGCCGCCGCTCCCGCCGAGGCGGCGCCGCGCTCGATCCGGCGCCAGGCGTCGCGCACCGCCGCATCGTCGCGCAGATTGAGCTGCACCCCGCCCACGTCGGATTTGTGCGTGATGGTGTGCGAGAAAAGCTTCAGCACCACCGGGAAACCGAAATCGCGCGCGCAGGCCACCGCGCCTTCGGGATTATCCGCCACGCAGGTGGGCACCACCGGCAGGCCATATGCGGCCAGCAACTGTTTCGATTCGGGTTCGGTCAGCAGCGTGCGTCCCTGCTGCCGCGCGGCGCGGAGCAGCGCTTCCGCCTGGCCGCGTCCGCGGGCGTCGGCGCCGGCCTCTTCCGGGGTTTCATACAGCCCCTTCAGGTTGTAGCTGTAACGCCACATATAGTTGAAGGCGCGGGCAGCGGTATCGGGAAAGTCGAAGGTGGGTATGCCGGCGCGGTTGAGTATTTCCACGCCCGCGGCCACGCCGGCGCCGCCCATCCAGCTTGCCAGCACCGGTTTGCCGGTGGATTTGGCGAACGGCGCCACCGCTTCCGCGGTGCGCGCCGGGTCGGTCATGCCTTGCGGCGCCATCACCAGCAGCAAGCCATCGCTGGCGGGATCCTCGGCGGCGAGGCGCAGCGCCTGGGCATAGCGTTCCGGCTCGGCGTCGCCCAGGATGTCGATCGGGTTGCCATGGCTCCAGTGCGGCGGCAGGATGCGGTCCAGCCCGGCCCGGGTTTCGGGCGAAACCGGCGCCAGCTCGCCATCGCCGGCGATCAGGGCGTCGGTGGCCAGCACCCCCGGGCCGCCGGCGTTCGTGACGATGGTGAGGCGGGGGCCGCGCGGGCGCGGCTGCTTGCTCAGCACCTCGGCCATATAAAAGACATCGGCAATGCTGGCCACGCGCAGCACGCCGCAGCGCCGGAAGGCGGCCTCCAGCACCTCGTCGCTGCCGGTCAGCGCCCCGGTATGCGAGGCGGCCGCCTGCGCCGCCGCCGCGGTGCGGCCGGCCTTGATGACGAGGATCGGCTTGGTCAGCGCCACTTCCCGCGCCGCGGAGAGAAAGCTGCGCGCGTCGCCCACCGATTCCATGTAGATCAAGATGCTGCTGGTGGCGGGATCGTCGCCGAAGTAGTAAATCAGGTCGCCCCAGGTTACATCCAGCATCGAGCCGGTGGAGACGAAGGCGCTGAAGCCGGCCAGCTCACGCAGGCTCCAGTCGAGCACCGCGGTCAGCAGCGCGCCGCTCTGGCTGAGGAAGGCGACATTGCCGGCGCGCGCGATGCCGGCGGCAAAGGTGGCGTTGAAGCCCTCCGGCGGGGTCATCACTCCCAGGCAGTTGGGACCGATCACGCGCATGCGCGAGCCGCGCAGAATGCCTTGAATCTCGCGCTCCAGCGCCTGTCCGCGCTCGCCCTGCTCCTTGAAGCCGGCGGAGACGATGACCGCGCCGCCCACCCCGGCGCGCACGCAGTCGGCGATCACCGCCGGGACGCTGGCAGCGGGCGTGACCACCACCGCCAGATCAACGGGCTGCGGCAGTGCCGCCACCGAGGCGAAGCAGGGCAGCCCCAGCGCTTCCCGGCGCGCCGGATTGACCGCGTAGAGCCGGCCGCGAAAGCCCCGCTGCAGGTTTTCGATCACGGTGCGCGCCACGCTGCCGGGGCGGTCGCTGGCGCCGACGATGGCGGCGCTGCGGGGATGAAAGATTGCGTCCAGCGCCGGCGGTTCACGCTGCAGCAGGTCGCGGGGCAGGGCCAGCGGGGTGGGGTCGGTTTGCATGCTCATCGCTTCCAGTATTCGAAATTCAATTTTAGGCCGGCTGTAATCGCCGTCACGAGGCGCGCTTTCCGCCGCAATCATTTTTTGCATGACCGCCATGATGCCTTCGCCGCTGCGACCACGCCATTCCCGCGTACCATGGTGACCGTGAGCCAACCGCAACGCATCGTCGCCGGATTACTCTTTCGCGGCGGGCGCCTGCTGCTGGGCTGCCGTCCGGCGGGCAGAAGGCAGGCGGGCAAGTGGGAATTTCCCGGCGGCAAGCGCGAGCCCGGCGAATCCGGCCCCGCCGCGCTGGCGCGCGAGTTGGCCGAAGAATTGCGCCTGGCCGCGCCTCCGGCGCGCATGCGCCTGCTGTTCCGCCGCCGCCATTGGTACGCCGAAACCGGTTGGCTCGAACTGGCCTTCTATCGCGTCGAGAGCTGGCGCGGTCGCCCTGCTCGAGTCCATTACCGCCGCCTGCGCTGGGTTTCTCCCGATCGCCTGGGGCGCTATGACCTGCTGGCCGCCGACCGCCTGGCCTTGCCTCGCCTGCTGGCGGCTATTTCGCGGGCAGATAGAATTTCTCGATCCGGCCCCGCCAATGGCGCCAAAGCTCGCGCCGGTCGAGTTGCAGCGAAAGATGGTGGTAAAACCAGCCGCCCGGCAGCCGGCGCAAGGTGAATACGCCGCGAACCCGGTGAAAGATCGCCAGCAGGCCCCAGCCGTAGCGCACCGGGCGCAGATTATGAAAGCGCACCTGCATCACCTGCCCGCTTGCCGGGTCCAGCCACACCCGGCCCGCCATGGCGGCGAGAAAATGGCCGATACGGCTGTGGGTGCGCTGCCGGGGTTTCGGGGCAAAGCTGAAGATGGCGGCGACATGCCCGCGCCATCGGGCGTTGCCCAGCCAGCGCCAGTTGAAGCGCCGGCAAACCTGCCCGACCGTCCAGATGTGCCAATCGATGTTGAGCAGCCGACCGTTCGACTGCGGCCCGCGCCACAGCCGGTTAATGCGGTTGCGCACCCGCGCCAGGTCGCGCGCAAGTTCGCGGTGCTCGCGGGGGCCGACTTTATGCCCGTCATCGATGTATTCCTGTTCCAGTTCCACCGATTTATAGATATAAATATTGGCTTCGGAAACCAGCGGGTCGGCGCTGCCCGCGCGCTGCCAATCCGAACGCGAGATGTAGCGCTTGCCAGCCAGCACGCCGGGGTTGGAAACCAGCACCGCGCGGCAGGGCAGCATGGGGTCCACCGGGGTGGAAGCATTGGTTGGGCCGGCCTTCGGCTTCTTCTGACGCGCGCGCTCCCAGCCGGGAGGGGAAGAATGACGGCGAGCGGGCGGGCGCCGGACGCTCATCAGCGGCCAGGCGGCATAGAGCAGGATCGCTATAGCCTCCATATTCCATAAATTAGATGCAAAACGCGGCCTGAGTATTACTTGCGCCGGCTTCAATTTGTGGTGGCGGCGCGCTCCAGGGCCATGAGTCCGCCTTGCCGTCGCGCTCAATCTTCCCGATTGCCGGGCCGGATGGCGGCCTGCGGAGAATCCCGAGCCGACTCGACCCCGCACCGCAAACGCAGCGGGCGCAGACGGGCGGGCGTCCAGAATTGAGCAATATTCCGCGAGCGCGCCGCAAAGCTAATTGACGGTCAGCGTCAAGGCCACGGTGCGGGCGCCTCCGGTGCTCGCCGTTGCGGTCACGGTGAGGGTATAGGTTCCCGCCGGCGTGCCCGGATTGACTGGAGGCGGCGGGGAAGACGGACCGCCGCAAGCGATGGCGGCGGCCAGCAGGCAGGCCAATGCGGCCAGACGCAGCGATTTCCGCCGGCTGAGCGCCAACCCGGCCGCCAGCAGGCCCGCCAGCAGCCAAGCAAGCGGCGCAGGGGGCCAAGGGCGTGGCCGCGGCGGCAACACCGGCGGCAGGACGGAAGCTGCCGTCGTGGTCACGCTGACGGTTGCGCTGCCGCTGCCGCCGTTGCTGAGCGCGAGCGAAGCCGGCGAGACCGTGCAGGCCGCTTCGGAAGGGGCGCCGCTGCAGCTCAGCGTCAGCGTGCCGGAGTAGCCGGCGCTGGGGGTGAAATTCATGTTGTAACCGGCGGTCTGGCCGGGATTGACGCTGGCGCTGGATGAAGATCCGGAGGCGGGGGCGATGGAGATATCGGCGCCGGCGCCGGAAAGCGCGATGGTTTGCGGGCTGTCCGGGGCGTTATCGGCGAGGCTGAGGGTGGCGGTGCGCGCGCCGGTGGCGCTGGGAGTGAAGGTCACGCCGATCGAGCAACTGGCGCCCACGGCGACCGAGCTGCCGCAGGTATTGGTTTCGGCAAAATCGCCGGCGTTGGCGCCGGCGAGCGTAATGCCGGTGAAGCTCAGGGCGGCGGTCCCGGCATTCGACAGCGTGATGGTTTGCGCGCTGGAGGCCGTGCCGGTGAGTTCGGGAGAGAAGCTCAGCGAAGCAGCAGAGAGTTTGACGCTGGAACTGCCGCCGATGCCAGTGAGCGCCACCGACTGCGGGGAATTGGAAGCGTTGTCGAGAATGTAAAGCGTGGTGCTGCGCGCGCCCGCGGCGGAAGGCGTGAAGGTCACCGAAATGGAGCAACTGGCGCCGGCGGCGAGCGAGCTGCCGCAGGTATTGGTTTGGGAAAAATCGGAGGCATTGGCGCCGGAGATGGATACGGTGACGATTGAAAGCGTGTTCGAGCCGGTATTGGAGAGGGTCAGCGGTTGGGAGGCAGTGGCCACGCCTACAGCCTGGGCGCCAAAATCCAGGCTGGAGGGCGAGACGCCGGCGCTGGGCAGCGGCCCGACCGCCAGCACCAGGCCGGTCGAGATGCCGCCCTGGGGCGCCGGATTTACGACGGTAATATCGCCAAAGCCATTGGGATAGTAGAAAGTGCCGGGCAGGGCCGACTGGAGCGCGCCGGCGGTAACGACGGCCGTCAACTGCGTCGCGCTGACATAAGTGGTGGCGAGATTGCCGCCGTTCCAGCGCACCGTCGCGCCGGGCGCAAAATTCGCGCCAGTGACCTGGAGGGTGGTATCCGTTCCGCTGGAGACGCTGATCGGGCTGAGGGCGTCGAGCCGCGGCGTAGGATTGCCCTGGGTCGCCAATTGTAAAATCACGCCCGCATCGCCGACGGCCCAGACATTGTTGCCGGCGCCGCTTACATCGCTCAGGTTCGCCGTTGTAGGCGAGGCTTCGGCGATCCAGGAAGAGCCGTCGTAATGCAGGATGCGGCCGCCGAAGCCGACGGCATAGACATCCTGGCCGTTGAAGCCCCAGACGCTGGTCAGGTTGCCGGCGACGCCGCTATCCTGCGCCGTCCAGCTCTGGCCGTCGTAATGCAGGATGGTGCCGAAATCGCCGACCGCGAAGATATCCGCGTCGCCAGTTCCCCAGATGCCGTTCAGCCGCTCGCCGGTGGGCACGCCGCTCATCGGGGTCCATTTGCTGCCGTCGAAATGCAGGATGGCGCCGAATTCGCCGACCGCGTAGGCATCGCCGGCGTCCACTCCCCAGACGCTGCCGAGATCGTAGTTGACGCCGGTGTTGCCATTCTGTGGACAATAGGCACGACTGCTATCGAAGACCTGATAAGAGTGTGCTCCCGGGGTACCGACGGCGATGAGGTGCGCCGGATCGGCGCCCCACAAGCTTAGCCCCGTCAGCGAACTGGAACCACAGCCGCTGGAGAGGAACAAACTGCCATCGTAATTGGTGAATGTATCGGCCCAACCGTAACCCCAGACCGTATTCGGGCTGGCGCCCCAGAGGCCGAACAGGCGACCGCCGCCGGGGATCGGGACCGCCGGCCAATTGCTGCCGTCATAGGTCAACCAGGATGGGGCGGTTTGTTGACTGTTGGCTTGATCACTGACGGCGAAAGCATGAGTGTTGTCGAAGCCGAAGACGGCATTCAGCGCTCCGCTGACCGGGCTGGGGACGGACTGCCAGCCGGCGGCGGCCGGCGCGGGGTTGAGCGCGGCGCGGACACTGCCGGCATTGGCGCTTTCCTGGAGAATTTGCCCATACAAGCAAGGACTCGAGAAGCAACGCGAGGAGACGCTCTCGGTCCAGGTCACCAGAATCTTTCCGTTCAGGACGGCGTCGCCGGGGCCAAATTGATTGCCATTCGCGGTGGCAACCGGCGCGGGCTTTTCATCCAGCAGTTGCCCGGAGGTGGAAACGCGGGTCCCATAGATATCCGCGTTGCGGAACTTATCGGGCGAGTTATCCACGTGCCAGACGACGAAATAATCAGTCCCATCGAAAACCGGCGGCGCCACCGATTCCCATAAGGCGCGCGCGGCCAGGGTGAGAGCGGGCTGGTCCAGAACCACTCCCGCCGGCGTCACCCGGGCGGCGGCAACGCTGCCGTTATTGTGGATATCGCTGTTGGCCCAATCGTGCCAGGTCACCAGGAAATTGGCGCCGTCGAAGGCGGCGGCGGCATCGTCTTGCAAATCATTAGGATCGCTGCTGATGGCAAAGCCGCCGGGGTCGAGCACCTGTCCGGCGGGCGTGACCCGGGCGCCGTAAATGGCGAGCGAGCCGGTGCAGCCTTGCGCCTGCGAGCAGCCGCCGCCGCCGGAGCCGCCGGCGCCCTGATGCCAGACGACGAGATAAACGCCGCCGCCGTAGGCGACCCAAGGATAGTAATTCCCGGGCGGCGAGTTGGCAATGGCAAACCCCCCAGGCGCATCCAGATTGGCCAAAGCAGTAGAAAAACGCGCGGCCTGCAGGCTATCGGAAGTGGTTCGCCAGGCGACCAGAAAATTCGTGCCGTCGAAGCCCAGGCCGACCGGCTTGAGCTTGGTTTCGCTGCCCGAAGTGATCTGGATGGGCGCCGCGTCGAGCACCTGCCCGGCGGGAGAAATCCGCGCTGCGAAAATCTCGTCGTTGCCCATCGGCGTACCCCCCACCCAGACGACGACATAATCCGTGCCGTCGAAGGCGACCGAAGGGGCGGAAAGATAGTTGGCGTCGCTGGCGACATGAATGGGCGTGCTATCGAGCACGGCGCCGGCCGTGGTCACGCGGGCGGCATAAATATCGGTGCCGGATTCGCTATTGCCGGTATTGGCTATGACCACCAGGAAGTTGGCGCCATCGGTGGCGATCGAGTGGGAAGAAGGATTGCTGCCCAGTCCGGACATATTGAAAATGGAGAAGGCCGGACCGGCGGGGACCGCACCGATTTCGGTGCCCAGGATTTGCCCCCAGCCGGCGGCACCGCCCAAGAGCGCCAGCCCGAGCAACAGTCTCCACGCCGGCCGCAGCGGCGAGCGCAGGGAAAAGCGCCGCAAGCTCGGGGCCGCGGGCGCGGCCGGCAGCGGCGCGAGCGCATGGCTGGAATGGACCAGTCTGGATTGAGATGGCATGCAATGTCTCCCGCGGCGACCGGACTTAGCGAGTCATACAAAACACAGAAACTCAAACAAGCTTAATCAATTGCCCGGAGGGATACAACCGGTAAAGCGCGAGAATATTTAAACTTAAAAAGAGCTGAAAGGTGAAAGGCGATGCGATAAGCGTCGTTGGACTTTAGCGAAGCCATGCCGGACGGCTTGAGACAACCGAGGAAAGCGATCAGCTATCAGGCGGCAACTTATAAAGCTGAACCATGCCGGACGGGATGAGACACGCGGGCGGACAAGAAGCGGGCGAAGGCGGCGGCATGGGCTTGAATAGGAATGAATTAACACGATGAACAGGCGCGCGGGCGAAAACGCCAGGTGTCTCGTTTCTCATTAGAGATTGCTCATAAAAGCGGCCAGATTGCAGCCAGCAGGCATCAGCCGGGCAGG